>JAAYAJ010000065.1 GCA_012719455.1 Acidobacteriota bacterium
AAAAGCACCAAACAAAAAACCGACGTTTCCAGCATCAACAGGTTCGCGGCAATAATGTCGCGCCGTTGCAGCATCCGCAAAGGATCCCCGATCCTTGGGCCTTCACAGGGCTCTCCCGAGTAGTAGTTCACCCCTCCCAGTTGAACTCCCAACGCACCTGCCACCGCCGCTTCAGACAAGCCCGCGTTCGGACTGTCATGCTTCCTTCCATCGCGCATAATAATGCGGATGGATTGTCGAGGACTGAACCCTGAAACCGCTGCGGCCAATGCAATGATAGGTGCGGTCAAGCGGGCAGGCACGTAGTTGGCCACATCGTCCAGTCGCGCAGAAGCCCATCCAAACAGCAGATACCGATCATCCTTGTAGCCGAATGTAGAATCCAGCGTATTGATCGCCTTGTACATGATGGCTCCTACAGGGCCCGCCACCGCCGCAAAAAAGATGGGCGCCGTGACACCGTCTACGGTGCTCTCGGCAACACTCTCCACGGTCGCACGTATTACGCCCGGCTCGTCAAGAACCTCGGTGTCGCGGCCTACCAACATGCCGACGCAGCGTCGCGCCCCGGCCAGGTCATCGTTTTTAAGCGCCGCATATACGCGGCGGCTGTGCCGCATCAGGTCCCGCGCTGCGAACGACGTATACAACAGCAGCACCGAAACGGCATCACCGGCCGCAGGGTGGAGCCATGCAGCGCATTTCACCAAAATGAAGGCGCCTAAACCAGCTGCCCCCACTACAAGACAGACAGCCAGAATGCCGGCCAGCCGGGGATCCACGACAAGGCGCCGCAGGGGCTTTTCGCTTAACTGCGCGAAGGCACCGATCAGTCGCACAGGATGGGGGAACCAGCCGGGATCTCCGATTAAAAGATCCAGTGCAAATGCGGCCAGGATCTGGCATTCCAGGCTCATTGCAATCCCATCAAGCGATAAAGCTCATCCATCTGGAGGCTTTTCCTCACAACCTCCGCCAGCCGGTCAAAGGCCGGCTCCAAATCGTAAGGGGCACAGACTCTTCCCAAGGGCTCAAGGCCCCGTCTTTCCCTCAGGCGGTCAATAAACCACCGGCGGAACTCATCAGCGTCGAAAATCCCATGAAGATAGGTTCCCCATATGCGCCCTTGGCCCATGCCTGCGACAATCCCGTCGGATCGCCTAACCACCGGCTGAAGGTTTTCGCCTCTGCTCTCCCCATGATGGATTTCGTAGCCGCGCACCGGCAGTTGCGAATCCAGGTGAGTGCCGTTTGCGCGCATAAGCGTTTCTCCCGCAGCCATGCGCGTAGACAGGGGCAACAGGCCCAGTCCCCGCGCGGAGCCTTTTGCCGATTCCACACCGATGGGATCGTTGATTTCAGTTCCCAGCATCTGGTATCCACCGCATATCCCTACAATCTCGGCGGTTCGGGAACATTCCATAATGACCCGGGCCAGGCCGCTTTGTCGCAGGAACGAGAGATCATCCATTACATTTTTGCTTCCCGGCAGGATGATTGCATCCGGCGCATCCAGGTCGCCAGGAGAACGCACGATTTGCAGCATGACATCCGGTTCATTCACAAACGCATCGAAATCAGTGAAGTTGGATATGTGTGGCAGGTCGATGACGGCGATCTCGATCCTGTCCGGGGACGACTTTTCTTTCGCCGCCGTTTGACTCTTGAAGGCGACCGAGTCTTCCTCCGGCAACCCCAGGGACTGCAAATACGGCACCACTCCCAAAACGGCTCGCCCTGTATGCCTCCGCATGTAGGCCATCGCGTCTTCCAGGAGCGCTTCCCTTCCCCTGAAACGGTTCACCACAAACCCCGCCACCAGTTTCCGTTCCCACTCTGCAAGCACTTCCATGGTGCCGACAAAAGAAGCGAACACGCCGCCGCGATCGATATCCCCCACCAACAATACCGGCGCATTGGCGTAGCGGGCCATATTCATATTCACGATATCGTGACTCTTTAAATTCACCTCCGCCGGGCTGCCGGCCCCTTCCAGCACAACCACGTCATACTCTTCCGCAAGTTGATCGTAGGCTTCTTTTGCCGTCTGAAAAGCCGCGGGCTTGTACCGGATGTACTCCTCCACGTTCATATTGCCTACAGGCTTGCCCATTACAATTACCTGCGAACCGGTATCCGAATTGGGCTTGAGAAGGATGGGATTCATGCGAACATCCGGATCGATTCGGCCGGCCTGCGCCTGAACGGCCTGAGCCCGTCCCATTTCCCCGCCATCGCGAGTCACAAATGAAT
This sequence comes from Acidobacteriota bacterium, assembly GCA_012719455.1. GTDB lineage: Bacteria > Acidobacteriota > UBA6911 > UBA6911 > UBA6911 > UBA6911. The sequence continues at coordinate 2,254 of JAAYAJ010000065.1, forward strand.
TGAGTGACATGTTTTGCGATTTAAACGGCGCTACGCGGAATCCATCCTGAAGCAGAATACGGCATAACGCGGCGGTCAATATGCTCTTCCCGGCGCTCGAGCTTGTGCCCTGAAACATGATGGCGGGCTTCCTGGATTTGCGGGCGACACGATCCGGTTTTGCCAGCAATTCACAAAGTCGCATATTCTCTTCTTCAGTGCGTACGGCGATCCTGAAGAAGCGCTTATCCAGGCCCTCGAAGCTGCTGCAATCACGGATTGCAACTCCGTTTGAAAGAAGCCTGGCCGCAAGAGCGGGGGCATCGAGGTCCGGACGGTCGATGCGAACCAGAAGATAGTTGGCGCAGCCCGGAAAAACCGTCAGATATCCCAGCGCCCGCAATTCTTCCGTTAAATGATCGCGTCGCTGAGTCACATATCGCTGCGTTCGCCGCAGATATTCCCGGTCATGCAATGCCGCCGTGCCGACCGCCTGGGCCAGGGCATTGACCGGCCATGGCGCTTGCAGTTCACGCAGGCGCTCAACAAGCACGCGATCCGCAATGGCACATCCCAGGCGCAGACCGGGCATGGCGAAAATCTTTGTTAGCGACAAGAGCACGATGAGGTTCGCCGGACGGTCCCGGGAAAGGCGGTCGAGGCCCTCTACGAAATCCGCAAACGCTTCATCTATGACAAATGTTGCATTGGGATTTTTGACCGCGAGAGCGCGTATGGAATCCGGATCGCACAGCATGCCGGTCGGGTTATTGGGCTGTCCGATAAAAACCAGCTCACCCCCCTGCAGCATGGCTCCCAGTGAATCCAGGTCCAGGCGAAACTCGTCCTCTTCACGCAGCGGCAAAGTAAGGATGTGCTTTCCTGCAACCCGGCAGGCTCGAGCATAATCGCCATAGGAAGGAACCGGAATAATCGCATTTCCCCCCAGAATGCGCGGCAATAAATAGAGAATTTCACTCGACCCGTTGCCGACCATGACTTCGTCCGCTTCCGCCCCATATCTTTCCGCAATCGCGCCTACCAGGGAAAAACTATCGGGGTCGGGATAATGTACCAGCGAGCTGATGTGGGAACTGATCAGCGGCCGAAGCCATTCAGGAGGACCCATCGGGTTGATGCTGGCGGATAAATCGAGAATCTGTTCCTCCGCCCGACCGGCGGCTTTTGCCAGCGCCCGCAAATTACCACCATGTATCATTGTGGGCACCTCCGGGCCGCAACAATGCTTGCAGTGAGTGGGGAGAATAACCGTCTGAAGCCCCGATCAACCAGCGCGGACATCGCGCCCGTGACCAGTCCGATGGCGGGAAGAAAATCCACGCCTTTACCCGACTCCTCTTCTCCATACGAGGTTTTGGAGGCAAGCGGGAAAACAGTCAAACAAGCTGCCGCAAATGAGCTCATGGCATCCCTTTGTTGGCAATCTGCGGATTCGTCATACAACAATTCCGGTTTTAAGCTCCAGCGGCTGTCCCGAGACAAGAAAGATGACTCGATGGCTGGCTTCCGCCATGATCTGATTGCATCGTCCGACAAGATCGCGATACAGGCGCCCAACCGGATTTTCAGGGACAAGTCCCATCCCGATCTCATTGGTTACGAAAACAACGGTTCCGTTGCACGTACCACAGGCCTCGATCACCTGTTGGCATCGATCTGCAATATCGTTCTCAGACAGGGTCACGTTTGCTTTTTCCGCCTCGTACATCAGGTTGTTAATCCAGAGAGTGAGGCAGTCCACTATCATCACATTTGCACCGGGATCGCGGCTTATCGCTCCCCGAAGATCCACGGGCTCTTCTATCGTTGCCCAATCGCGCAGGCGCCGGGCATCCCGGTGACGCCGGATGCGTTCGCGCATTTCATCGTCAATTGGAAGGCCGGTCGCTATGAACGTCCGGGGGCCGGGCATAGATTCCGCCAGTTTCTGTGAATATGCACTTTTGCCGCTGCGACTGCCGCCCGTTACAAAGATGATCTGGCTCAAGGTGCGAAACCCTCCCTCTGGCAGTGTTGGTCGAGTCCAGTTAAAACGCCGGTTTCATCAAACAGGTCCAGTGTGGCTTGGGAGAAAAATCCGCCCATTTTACGACACACGAATCCGATTCCCGAATTACGCCGGGCGTCATTCCTTTCCGGTGACCGAAACTTGTTTCACGAAGATCCGAATTGGCTTCAATCTCAGGCGGATCGGCGATACGGCGGGTTTCCGGACTGCAAAAACCGCATTCGGGTTTATATTTGAGAGTGGCCGCTAAGGCTTTAGCCTGGCTGCATCCATGAGCGTCGTGGGCAACATCCTTAACACCCTGGAATCGACCTGGTTCGATTGCTGCAGACTTGGCATGTCCAAGAAGTAACAGGCGTTTCACTTTATCGACGCTTTGAGGACTGCGCCTGACAAAGACATCGGGGTCCTGTTTCCCGATCGCCGGGCTATGGCGAAGCCTCAACCTTATTTATTGCGAACAAGTTTTTTCGGCCGTTTCTCCTAACGGAGAACAGACCGTATTGAGTGCATCGCAGCAGGTATCCTGACTTCGGGCATCAAGTCTACCGCCTTGCCTTCCCCATGCGTTGTGAAGCCCAGCAGAGTGGCTGATAAGGTTTCGTAGCCCGTTACAGTGGCGCAACCGTTCCCGATTTCAACGGGATTCCCTGTTTTGCGACACAGAATCCAAGCTCCACACAGAGAGACTTGAATTCAATAAATATGGATTCTCCCCTTTCGGAAGAATCATGCGGCATTGTGCACGCAATGATTCCAACGTGTCAACATGGAAAAATGGAGAGGAATTCGGTCCGGCTGAATCATGAATATCCGCCGCCCCGGCAGGCAGCTTTCTTGTACGGCCTGGCGCCAGGATCCGTGGTCGATCCACCGGTTTCATTCGAGCAATCCTGCGTTTCACCCGTTCCTCATCGATTTCCGCTTCAACATCTACATAAGTCCTGGGAGATCATCACTATCGTGCACCTTGAAATGATAACAGCGCCTGTTTCAGCATCCGACCACCCCCATAAAACCAGGTGCGAATAGACAAAACCAATGTTGTGGGCTATTTTGAAGGGCATCTTGCGGAGTTGCGATGAAATCATTCATGCCCGTGTCCATCGAAGTTTCGAAAGCCAGAATCGTGATCATCGGCGGAGGCAAAGTAGCGCATAGAAAACTCCGCACGATCGTGCAATATGCCAACGATATCCATGTATATGCCCCGGAAATCCTGCCGGAAATAAAGCTGCTGCCTGTCTCCTGGACGGAATGCCCATACAGTGATGATTTGCTCACGGAAGCATCACTGGTTTATGCATGCACGAATGATTCCGACCTCAATCGTCGCATTTGCCAAAACGGGAAAAACATGGGGGCCTTGGTCAGTTCGGCATCCGATTCGGGGGATTGCGACTTCCTTTCTCCGGCCATCTTTCAACATGAAAACATGTCCGTCGCCGTAAGCTCCAATGGACGACAAGTAAGAAACTCGATAATCTGGCGTGATGCCATCCGGGCATTTATTCTCGAGGACCTTATCCACAGACGCTAGCGTACATTTTTAAAGCCCGACGCGCCCCTAATTGGCGCCCGGGATTGACGCCATCCCAATGATTTCCGGAAATTGACCCTGCCTGCTGCAGAGCTGATTCCCCAGCCCGCTCCCCGGAGCGAGTGGGAACGGAAGCATCAAGGCGGGAAAACCAGCCGCCGTTTCCGTTTGGGTGCCGACGTCCCCCTCCCCGCCGCAGACCATCCTCATTCTGTCGGTTACAAAAGCCCAATCCCGATTACGGGAAATATCTCGACCGGGGATCGACGGCCCCGGTTCAGCCGACAGGCTGGATGACGACGGTTTTGCCCCTGAGATCGAGCTGGGAAGGATCTATGGTCATGCAGGCGCCGCCCCCTTCGGCATCAAACCACATCTGGGGCGCCATGCAGTCGCAATGGCCGCATACGGCCCTGGCCTGTTCGGGGCTGAGCCGCACCTGGATGAGCTGGCACTGGATGTAGTGGATGTCTTCTTCGGCCACTTCCAGCACAAGCCTTTTCGGGGTGTGACCGCAGCGGACGGTCACCTTTTTCATGTTGCTTGGCGCTTCTACCATTGGATGTTTTCAGCGGCGGGATTCCCGGATTCCTTGTTCCGGTAGCGCGCCACCGCTTCATGCAGCATTTCGATCAGGCCCCGGACCTTCAGTTTCAGCTCGTCGTCATCGCATCCGATTTCCCGGTAAAACCTGTCTTCGCCGATGGCAAGGGCTTCGTCCAGCGTCTTCCCTCTCGCCAGGTCGCATAGGACTTCGACCCCCACGTTGGCCGTGGGCTCGCAGGAACAGAGATAACGGATATCGACGATGGTATCGTCTTCGATATCAAGGTAGATCTGCATGTAATTGCCGGAATTGCCGCAATGGACCATCTTCTCACCGATGGCCTCCACGAACACCGAGGCGTTTTCTATCTCCCCGGAGTTCCCGAAATCGGCTTTCAGCAGCCGGCGGTAGTACTGGATGATGGCCTTGTTCACGGCTTGCTTCTGATCGCCCCGTTAAATATAGCAGCGCTCGGTGAAAATCTCGTCGAGGGTTTCGACAAACGCCCGGCACTCTTCGATCGTGTTGTAGAAGTAGAATGACGCCCGGTAGATCATGCGATGTTCCTTGTGCGACCTCGGACGGATCCACCCTTGTCCGTACCGCGCATTGAAATAGGAATGCACGCAGAAAACACCGTCGCGGATCATGATGTTGTTCTTCCGGTCGAGCTCCGTCGCTATGCCGGTCGAGTTCGGTCGGTGGACCTCGAACGACAGGACGCCGCTTCTCTTTGCCGGGTCCGCCGGCCCGAAAATCCGGAACCAGCCCAGGTCCCCGTAACGGTCCAGGAGTTCCCCGGTCAGGAAGTCGTTCAACCGGCGCTCGTGCGCCGCGATGCGGTCCAGGCCGATTTCACCGAGATAACGGACCGTTGCGCCCGCCGCGACCTCGGCCGAATAATTGGGAATGCCGGCTTCGAAGCCGTCCGGCGCGCCCAGGAGCGAGTAGGCGTCGTAGGTGGCGTCTTCCACGGTGCCGCCCCCCACGATTGCCGGCTCAAGCCGGTCGGCGCTGCCCGACGCGGCCTTGTCGAGCAGTTCGGCCTTGGCGTAGAGCACCCCGAGGCCGCGGGGGCCGCACATCTTGTGCAGTGAAAAGGCCAGGAAATCGGCGTCGAGATCCTGGACATCCACGGCCTGGTGGGGGACGGTCTGAGCGGCGTCAAGCAGCACCCGCGCCCCGTATTGATGCGCCAGCCGGATGATTTCGGCCGCCGGGATCGTGTAGCCGGTCATGTTGGAAGTGTAAGCCATGCTGACCAGGCGCACCTTGCCGCCTTTCAGTTTCTGTTCGTATAGATCGATATCGAATTCCTCGGCGGCGTTCATGGGGACATGATCCACCCGGAGCCGCCCGGCGTTTTGCAGTCGCAGCCATGGAATGAGGTTCGAATTGTGTTCCCGGTCGGTGAGCAGCACCGTGTCTCCCGGCCGGAAATTGAAGCCGAGAGCGACGGCGTTGATGGCATGCGTGGTGTTGAGTGTGAACAGGATCTCTTTTTCGGATCGGGCGTTGAGGAAATCGGCAATCAGCCGGCGCGAACCTTTCCCGCCCATTGTGCCGTCGGCTTCGACGCGCCGCGTGACTTCGCCCGCAAACCAATGGTGGCTCCTCCTCCCGCCGCATCCCGGGAAATCGGTGTAGTACTCCGTCATCGCGTCGATGACGGGCTGCGGCGTGAGCGTTGTGCAGGCGTTGTCCAAGTAGATGGGCCCCTTGCCGTCACGCTTGCGGCGGAGCGAAGGAAAGTCGTTTCTATATGCATCGGGCGAGAAGGCGCTGTCTTTCATTTTGCGGTTCCTACGTTGGAATCGGGAAAACGGCGAACGATCTCCATTATCAAGCAACAATCATAAACCGGCAAGCCCTCGGCTGCAGCCGAAGACTTGCCGGTTTGGTTTGCTCAAACGCGGTTACTTTTTCGCCGCAAGCGCCGCCTTCACCCTGGCCGGCGTGGCCGGCAGGTCGAGCACCCAGGCTCCGACGGCGTTGTGGATGGCGTTGATCACGGCCGGGGCCGTGGACACCATCGTCATTTCACCAACGCCGGTGGCGCCCAGCGGGCCGATCTTGCGCGGCGTCTCGACGATGATCGTCTCCACTTCGAAGCTGTCCCGGATCGTCGGGAACTTGAACTGGACGTAATCCTTCTCCTTGCCCAGCGTGTACTCTTCACGCAGCGCGTAGCCTACGCCCTGGTCCATCCCGCCTTCGAGCTGTCCTTCGAAAGCATGCCGGTTGATGACCGTGCCGCCGTCGACGCACACCGTCATCTTGTTGACCCGGGTTACGCCGGTTTCGCTGTTGACTTCGACCTCGGCCATTTGGATATTGTGGCACTCGGTGACCTGGGCCTTGCCCTGGCCGGTGGCCTTGTCGAGCCCGGCCGGCCCCTCGTTCTTCTGGAGGCCTTCGTAACGGGTCGGCTTGCCCGCCTTGGTCAAAGCTTCGTAGGTCATGCCGCCCGCTTCCGCGGCGGCCTTTTTCAGCTCCTCCACCGCCAGCAGGACGGCATTGCCCGCCATGAACGTCATGCGGCTGCCGGCCGCCGGCCCCATGAGCACGGTTTTATCCGAGTCACGGAGGTACAGGCGGATTTTCTCAAGCGGCACGCCGAGCGCATGGGCCATGATCTGCGCGATCATGGCGTCGTTGCCTTCACCCGGGTCCGCGATGGCGGCATACAGGGTGAAGGTATCGTCCGGGTTGACCTCGATCGTCAGCTTGGCGGAATCACCCGCGCCGCCGACGCCGAAGGAGTGCGCCGCAATGCCGACCCCGCGTTTGACGGGGCCGGGGTTCTTGGCGTTCCATTCCTGCGCCGACTTTACAGCCCTGTCGTAAGCCGGCTTGATGGCGTCGCACACTTCCACGAACGACCATTCCGAGACGGGCATACCGGTCGCTTTCGTCTGGCCGGCCTTCAGGGAGTTCTTGCGGCGGAACTCGAGCGGATCGATGCCCATCTTTTCAGCCAGCATTTCCACGGCGACTTCCGTCGAGAAGGTGGTCTGCGGTGGCCCGGCGCCCCGCGCCGAACCGGTGTAGGCGTTATTGGTATAGACGGATCTGCCCAGCACCTTCAGGTTCGGGATGTGGTAGGAACCCGACAGCATCATAATCGAGCGGCCCAGCAAAACCGGTCCGTTCAGCGTGTAGGCGCCCTTGTTCATCAGCCAGTCGCAGAACATGGCGGTGATGTAGCCTTCGTTGTCGGCACACAGCTTCGTATAGATATGATACGCGTGGCGCTTGTTGCAGATGAGGATCGATTCTTCCAGCGACGGGATGTAGCGCACCGGGCGATGGAAATGAATCGCGGCGGCCGCGGCGATGGCTTCGGACGTGATCCACGTCTTGATACCGAACTGCCCGCCGGAGAAGGGCTCGACGTACCGCATGTTCTGCAGGCCCAGGGCTTCCTTGAGCTGGTTCAGGTGGAAGTGGATGTTGATGCTGCGTCCGGCGACCACCAGTTCCTCTTTCTCCCCTTCCCCTTCCCACCAGCAGACGCAGCTTTCAGGTTCCAGGGGCGCCTGGTGATTGGTCTGGGTGGTGAAGTTGGCCTCGACGACGTACTTGGCTTCCGCGAGGGCCTTTTCGGCATCCCCCTTGATGATCGGCTGCCGGGCGCAGATGTTGTCCGGTGCATGCGCATGCAGAACGGGGGCGCCCGGCTTCAGGGCGTCTTCCGGCTCCATGACGTACGGCAGCGGTTCATAGACGACCTTCACGGCCTTGGCCGCGGCATCCGCCTGTTCCTTGGTTTCGGCGGCTACGATGACGATCGCGTCGCCCAGGATCTTGACCCTGTCGTCGCACAGGACCGGCTGGTCCGGATGCACCTGCCGAAGGCGGTTGGTCCCCTTGATGTCGGCCGCGCGCACGATTCCGGCTACGCCCGGCATCTTTTCCGCCGCCGAAGTGTCGATCGATTTGATGTTGGCGTGAAATTCCGTGCTGCGCACCACGGCGATTTCCAGCGCGCCCTTGGGATAGATATCTCCGCCGAATTTCGCCACGCCGCAAGCCTTGATCATCGAAGTGGGCCGTACGTGCGATACTCCCAGCATCTTCGTGGGATCGAGCTTGCCGCGGACTTCTTCCGGCGTGGTTTCCTTGCGGACGAATTGGCCGGCCAGTTTGACCGCATCGATGATTTTCGTGTAACCGGTGCAACGGCACAGGTTACGCGCCAGCGCCTTCTTGATCGCCTCGTCATCGGGGTTGCGGTTTTTCTCCAGCAGCCCCTTGGTGGCCATAATCATGCCCGGGATACAGAATCCGCACTGCACGGCCCCGGAGAGCACGAAGGCTTCCTGGATCATGTGCGGATTGATCGGGGTCCCGAGTCCCTCGATCGTGATGACTTCTGCACCTTCCAGCTTCGTTACCTTGGTAATACAGGAAAGAGTCGCCTTGCCGTTGACGAGCACCGTGCAGGCGCCGCATTGTCCCTTGCGGTCGCACGACTGTTTCGTCCCCGTCAGGTGCAGGTCCTCTCGCAGCAGGTCCAGCAAAACCATTTCCGGCGTTGCAAGGACATGCTGGGGAACACCATTAATTGTAAGCGTTACCTTCTGCATTCGCCCCCTTTGTTGATTCTCCGGACACAAGATGCCCGGAAACCACCATCGGCATTGTTATGCCCATAAACTCATGTTCTCGCAGGAGATCCGTCACGTTTTCCCGTGCCGGGCAGGAGTTTCCTGCTTTCTTCCCACGACGTTTAATCTCAAATTCTTACTTATTCTTACCTTATCCTACGCATAATACTCACTTTTACATTGATGTATAATATTATTTATCTATGCAACCATAGGCTATGCTTATGGTTTAAAAACGAGCAGGCGGATCCTTATTTGAGGGGAAGCTGGCGTTTCAGCAAACCTTTCCCGGCGGTCCGGTCGAAACTATTGTTGGACGACCCGGCGAGTTCAGGGCCCTAGTCGCGAAGCCCCGTACCTGATTCGCCGTGCGCGTTTCACCTACTATCTCGGCATGCGCCCCGCATCGGCAAGCTCCGATGGCGCTCCCGGGGCACTATCAGGGCTTGAATGCCTCCACCAACCCGTCCATCCGTTCGCCGGACTGCAATAGAGAGATGCGGGCAAATCCCGCTTCTTCGAGGCTCCGGCGGATCTCGTCGAAGGAGTAGGTGGATCCGCCGACGGTCGCGACCAGCATGTTGACCGCAAAGAAGGCACCGCCGGCCGGCAGCGTGTGATCGGCGCTCATCACGTGGTCCCTGATCACCAGTCGCCCTCCAGGCCGCAGCGCCCTGTACACCTTCCGGTACAGCTCAAGGTTCTGCTCGCTGCTGTTCTGGTGGATGATTGCCGAGAGAAGGGCGAGGTCGTGGTCGGCCGGCAACTCGTCCCGGTAGAAGTCGCCGGCGACAAAGGTGATGCGGCGAGCCAGGTCGGTACCCGTAAAGCGCTCCCGCGCAATCTGAATGACCCGTGGAAGGTCGAACAGGGTCGCGCACAACTCAGGGGCGGCCTCGAGGAATGCCTGGGTGTATGCGCCGAGCGCCCCGCCGATGTCGAGCAACCGCCGTGCACCGCCCGGGTTTATCGCCGCCACGATGGCGGGAGCCATCCGGTATGCGATCACGTGCATTGCGCGGACGAACGTGGCATACTCGCTTGGGTCGATGTCGTACAACTCGGGCCAGGCCCTGGTCGCACCATGGCGGACGATCTCGGTGAGCTCCGACCACCGTCGCCATCCCCCGGCGCTCAGCAGGATCATGGGCATCATCGAGCCGGGCGAGTCCTTCGACAGCAACTCGGCCACCTCCGCCGGGCAGACGTACCGCCCGTCCTGCTTCTGCAGCAGCCCCATCGGCACCAGCGCGTCGAGCAGGATCGCTGCGCCGCGCTGCGTGATCTTCAGCCGATCGGCAACCTCGCTTGAGGTCAGCGGCCCCTTGGCCAGCAAGGAGAACAGGTCCAACTCGGCGGCGGTAAGGAATATCCGCGATTCCATGAACTTTTGGCTGAGGCTGAGTATGGTTTCCGGAGTAATGGGCATGGGTTGGTTCCTCCTCGATGAAGCCCGGATGCCGGCCGGGAGCGATTCATTTAAGAAGCCTGTCTTCCCGGACAGTCACCCGTCGGCGCGTCACTTCTCCAGGTTCGGACAATCCGGCAATCAGCGAACACCCCGATTGCCGGCTTGACAATGTTTCCCGGCTGCCTCGAGGCATTCCGCAGCACATTCCCCCCAGGAACCCCGATTGTCACAGTAGTCCTGCCACAATCCCTTCAAATAGGGCGGTCGTTCAACGCCTTGTTGACTGTTGCTTTCCTTATTGCCATTTTTTCGAATAACGCCGACGTGGGCAAGGCCGGCGCCGGCAAAAGCCGCGAGAATACCGGGAACAAGAAAACCCCATGCCTCGTTGGCAATCCCTGTGGATAGGCTTTCAATTATCCCCATCTCATAATCGGCCATATGGGCTTCAGCATATGCCGCGCCTATGATCAGCCCGATCGCGATTGACACACTTACATAATGCCATTTGCCCGCTGTTCGGCCACCAATTGCACCTATTGCCACCGCTTTCAGCCGTACGCGGAGCGCCGGTGGAGCGTGACGGCTGCAACCCTCAGTCGGCGTCATCATCTGCCTGCGGCGGCGTGTCACCAGGGGAGCGTTTAGACATGGATGCGCCGATAGCCACTCCGAGTGCGACACCCATCGCCATTCCCACCCCGATATTGTCCATCGCCACTCCGAGCCCAACGCCGAGGGCCAAACCGACGGCGATGCCCTCACCGATGCGATCCCGATTCCGTCTTGATGCCATTTTGCCGCCATTCGTGTTGTCCGTCCAACGGACGTTGCGTTTAGCCGCCGGGCGGCATACCGCGGGTTGTGCCCCGCACAACCCGTGACAGGCCGAAGCGTCGCTACAACGACTAGTTCGGAAGTCATCGCCCTATGGACTGCCTTCCAATTCGTGCCATTTCTGTTGCGTGACCCTGAAGCCCAAGAGCCTTGATTCGGGAAATGCATGCGGCTCGATTGGACCGGAAGACAAGACCAAACAGCTTGGCAATGATGTTATTGAACTTCTTGCAGTCGATGACATCACGGTATTCCGTACAATCGGCACACGACGCATAATGCTGTTCGATGTTACAGGTGCGGACTGTGCACCAGGCGGCTTTCGTGTTGTCTCGGCACCCCGGACACTTGTCTTTGAGGTATTTCCTGCAGGCTCCGCATAAGAGACCGCAGTAGGCAACCAACAGATGTACCGTGAGATATTTCATGGTTCAGTTGTCACAGCGCCGAATCCTTCATTGCTTTCCAATTTTACGGGATCCAGCCGGATCCTGGCAATCTTGTTATCCCGCTCAACGGGGATGTGCGCCGGATCCCGAGGGAGGCGGAATTTTCATTGAATTGGCCGCGGGGCTTTGACTACATTGGGGGCAGTCTGGCCCGGAGGCTTGGGCTTGGCCGGGGGGACGGGACCGGGATGGGCCCGGAGGGTCCCAAAACTTTCGAGCGGGCAAATTACCGCGAGGAGATTCCAATGAAACGTACAATTTTCTGTCTTCTTTCCGTTCTCCTGTTGATGGCCGGATGCTCCACCGCCCCGGTGGCGACGAGCCCCGAAGAGGCCGCGGAACCGGCGCCGCCGTCGATCCAGGGGATATGGACGATCGAATCGATGGATGTCGGGATGGGCGAGAACAAGAGCACCCGGGTGCCTCCTGCTTTCATGATGTTCATCGGGAAGACGCACTACAGCGCCATCCGCGATTTCACGCCGGAGGCGCAACCGGGAGCCCCCGCCCCCGCGCGCTCGTTCATGGCCGACGCAGGGACCTACGAATACGACGGGACCGACCTGGTCGTGTACCACAAGGTGGCGGCGTTCCCCGTCCTGGGGTCGATGACGTTCGGTTGCCAACTGGAAGGGCCCGACAAGATGATCCTGACGCCGCAGTACGACAAGATGGTGATGCCGGGGGCGAAGATTGGGCCGACGGAGGACGGGAAGATGGGCTACGGCGACGCGGCCGTCCTCTACCGCTTCAAGCGCCTGGAATAAGAGTCACATAAGGATGCTCCGGGGCTCCCCCCGGTTGCGGGCGTGGCCCGGACGAAGGGGACGCCGAAGCGCAGGCGAAGTCGCCCAGTCGGCGAGGATTTCCGGATGCAGGCTTACGGCTCCACACTGGCGCGGATCTACGACCGGAGATGGAGCGCCTTCGCCGCGCGGGCGGCGCCGGCGATCCTGGCGTGCTACGAATCGGTCCGCCCCGGCCGCGGGCCCGGAGTCCTGCTCGACGTCTGCTGCGGCACGGGACAGCTGGCGCTTTTCTTCCTCGAACGCGGCTGGCGCGTCATCGGCCTCGACGCGTCCGAATGGATGCTCGCATACGCGCGCCGGCACGCCGCAGCGCACATCGAGGCCGGGCGCGCCCGCTTCATACCAGGAAACGCCGCGGCTTTTTACCTGGGGGAGAGAGCCGATCTGGCCGTCTCGACTTTCGATTCGCTCAACCATCTCGCGGATGAGAAGGAACTGGCCGGCTGCTTCCGGAGCGTGCACCGGGCGCTCAACGACGGGGGGCTCTTCGTCTTCGATCTCAACACCCGCCTGGGGCTCCGGCGCTGGGGGGACACGACGCTCGCCGATTCGGACGAGGAGTGGAGCGTGACCCAGCACGGCTTTTACGACGAGACCGCCCGCCGCGGCGGGTCGCGCATCACGGGCCTCGTCGCAAGTCCCGACGGGAGCCGGGATATTTTCGAGGAAACGGTGGTCAACACCGTCTTCGACCTGGGCCGCGTCGAGCGCCTCCTGGGGGAAACAGGGTGGAGCGGGGTCCGCTTCGCGCGGCTCGACAATCTCGCCGCTCCGCTTGCCGAGCCGGAGAGCGAGGGGCGCGTGTTCGTAGTGGCGGCAAAGGAAGGCGCCTGATGCGCTCAACGTGCTCTCGAACCTCCCACTGGTCGTAATGGGGGCCGTCCGCTGCCGCCGCCGCGGGGCGGCCCTCAGGCGGACAGCTTCGCCTTGAGCATGGCGACCGCGTCCGCGAGGCTTTCCAGTTCCGCCTCGTCCGGAACGAAGGGGATGTACTTCCCCTCCCCGGCGGGCTCGAACCCCGCCTCCTTGAGCGAAGCTTCCACTTCCTTGAAGCCGATGGGGGACCAGCCGTAGGAGCCGAAGGTCCAGGAGAGGCGTTTCTTCGGCTTGAGCCCCTTGAGGTACATCAGCATCCCCGCCATGGTCGGGAGCATCCGGCTGTTGAGGATGGGGGTCCCGAACAGCGCCATCCGGCTGCGGAGGATCTCCGTCACCACGTCGGAGATGTGCGTGGCCTGCAGGCTCATCAGCACCACCGGAACGTTTTCCCGGGTGAAGCACTCGTAGAGCCGGCGCGCCATCGCCTCGGTCGAGTGCCACATGGTGTCGTAGACGATAACGACCCTCGGGTCGGTCTGGTGCGCGGCCCACCGGGCGTAGAGGCCGGTGATCCGGGCGATATCCTCCGGGCGGCGCCAGATAAGGCCGTGGGAGGGGGCGATCATGTCGATATCGAGCCCTCCGACCGCCTCTAGCGCCTTTACCACCTGGTTGCCGTAGGGGAGCACGATATTGCCGTAGTACTTGGCCGCCTGGGCGTCGACGACGCCGGCGGGGACCTCGTCGGCGAAACGCTCGTGGGAGGCGTAGTGCTGGCCGAAGGCGTCGTTGGGAAAGAGGATCCGGTCGGTCTCCGAATAGGTGACCATCGAATCGGGCCAGTGGACCATGGGCGTCATCACGAAGCGCAGGCGCCGGGAACCGATGTCGAGGGTATCGCCCCCCTGGACCACCCGGAGGCGCCAGTCGCGCTTGTAGTGGCGCCGGAGTTCCTCGGCCCCCTTGGGGGAGCAGACCACTTCGGCCTCGGGGCAGTACTGGAGCAGCCGGTCGATCGCGCCGGAGTGGTCCATCTCGGTGTGGTTCGAGACGATGTAGCGGATCTCGCGGGGATCGATGACCTCCCGGATGCGGCCGAGCATCTCGGGAAAACCGTAATGCTTGACGGTGTCGATGAGGGTGGGCAGCTCGTCCCTGAGCAGGTAGGCGTTGTACGTCGTCCCCGCCGGGATGGAATAGCCGTGAAACATCCGCAGGTTCCAGTCGATGGCCCCCGTCCAGAATACGCCCTCTCTGATCTCCAGCATGCTCCTGCCTCCTTCCCTATTCGACGGCCGTGAACTGGTCCTGCGCCGCCCCGCAGTCGGGGCACACCCAGTCTTCGGGCAGGGACTCGAACGGTGTCCCGGGATCGATCCCGTTATCGGGATCCCCCTCGGCGGGGTCGTAGATGTAGCCGCACAGCTCGCAGCGATATTTCTTCATGGTCGGAGTCCTTTCCTATTGTTTCATCAGGGCCCGCGTCCCGTCCCGCATCCCCTCGAGCGTCAGCTCGTGCATGGGGAATATCCGCCCGATCATCCGGGTGGTGGGGACGCTCGACCACCACTTGATCGGTTCCGGGTTCAGCCAGATGACCTTCCGGAATCTCTTCCGGATGTCCTGGAGCCATTCTATCCCGGGACGGTCGTTACGGCACCAGAAATCGATCGCCCCGTTGGGGCTCATCAGCTCGGCCGGGGCCATGTAGGCGTCCCCGACCAGGATGACACGGGTATCACGGTCGGTCTGGTCCAGCACCTTGCGCGTGGCGACCGGCGTCATCTGCTCGATGTCGGTGTAGAGCTCCTGGTACACGCAGTTGTGGAAATAGTAAAACTTCAGGTTCTTGACCAGGTCACGGGCGGCCGAAAAGAGCCGGCTTACCAGCTCCGCATGGGGCGTCATCGTCCCACCCGCGTCCATCAGGAGCATGAGCTTGATCCGCTTGCGCCGCTCCCGCTCCCAGATGAACTCGAGTTCCCCGGCGTTGCGGCAGGTGGCCTGCACGGTGCCGTCCACATCCAGGGCGTCCTTCGGCCCCTCCCGGACCACCTGGCGCATGTAACCGAGCACGTTTTTGATGGCCCGGGTGTCGAGCGCCACGTCGTCCCGGTAGTTCCGGAAGCTGCGCTTTTCCGCGATCTGGATCGCCCGCCGGTGGCGGCTGACACCCTGGCCGATGCGGACCCCGGCGGGGTTGTAGCCCCAGGCGCCGAACGGGGAACGCCCCTTGACGCCGATGGCCTGGTTCCCCCCCACGTGCTCCTCGTCGTCCTGGTTGCGCAACCGGTCGAGGAAACGCCCGCGCACTTCTTCGAGCTCCAGCTCCTCCACCAGCCGCTTTTCCTCCTCCGTCAGCTCGAGCGGCGGCAGCCGGGCCAGCCGCTCGGCGATCCTCGCGATCAGATCGTCGTCCGATTCGATGTGCCCGAAGCATTCGAGGAACGCCTGGTCGAAGCGGTCGAAATGCCCCTCGGTCTTGACCATGATCGCGCGCGCGAGATGGTAGAAGCGGGTGAGCGAGCTATCGGCCAGGTTCTTTTCCAGCGCCTCCTGCAGGAGCATCCACTCGTTGAAAGTGACCGGGATTCCTTGCCGCCTCAGGGCGCGGAAGAGGTTGATGAACATTCCCGCCTCCTGTCAGAGCGTCACGCTTGCGAGGTCTTCCTCGGTTTTCAGGAGCACGCCCAGGAACGGGAGGCGCCGGGCGAGCTCCCGCTCGTCGATGCCGCCGGCGACGATGGCCTGGACCCAGTCGAGCAGTTCGCTGGTCGAGGGACGCTTTTTCAGGTCGCGCCGCTCGCGCACCTGGTAGAAGCGGGCCACGACCTGGGACAGGAGTTTCGCTTCGAGGTCGGGGTAGTGGACCCGCGCGATCCGCTTCATCATTTCCGGATCGGGAAACTCGATGTAGTGAAAGAGGCAGCGGCGCAGGAAGGCGTCGGGGAGTTCCTTTTCGCTGTTGCTGGTGATCATCACGATGGGCCGGTGCCGGGCGCGGAAATGGTCCCCGGTCTCGACGACATCGAAACTCATCTGGTCGAGCTCGTACAGCAGGTCGTTGGGAAACTCCAGGTCGGCCTTGTCGATCTCGTCGATCAGGAGCACCACCTGCCGCTCGCTGCGCAACGCCTCCCCCAGACTGCCGAAGCGGATGTACTGCCGGATATCCGAAACGTCCTTGTCATGGAAGCGGGAGTCGTTCAGCCGCTGCACGGTGTCGTAGACGTAAAGCCCATCGGTCGCCTTGGTGGTCGACTTGATGTTCCAGCGGATGAGGTCGAGACCAAGGTCTTCGGCGATCACCTGTGCCAGTTCCGTCTTGCCGGTGCCGGGCTCCCCCTTGAGCAACAGGGGACGCTGGAGCACGATGGCGGCGTTGACGATCTCCCTGAGGGAGTCGCTGAGAATGTAACTGCCGGTCCCTTTGAATCGGTTCATGAACCTCTTTTCCTTAGTAATCATCGTTGGTCGAACGCGCACGGCCGGAGGCACGCAGGGACAGTGTACCACGCCCGGTCAGGGCCGCCGGGCCAGGATCCGCTCGGCCAACAGCCGGTGGGGGTTGTCGAGCAGCCGCCCCTCGACCGTCGTCAGCGCCTTCCCCCGCCGCTCCGCCGCGTCCAGTTCGGCCAGGGTGCGTTCGGCCCAGGCGAGTTCCCCAGGCGTCACGTCGAAGATGCGGTTGATGATGACCGCCTGCTCGGGGTGGAGCGCGCTCTTGCCGTCGAACCCGAGGCGGCGGGCATCGGCCGCCTCCCTCCTGAGGATGTCCTGGTTGCGGATGTCGAAGCAGGGGGCGTCGATGGCGTCGACGCCCGCGGCGCGGGCCGCCAGCACGATCATCTCGAACGCCAGGAGGAGTTCCCGGCGGTCATCCCCCGGCTGGCAGCGCACATCGGCGACATAGTCGGCGGAACCGAAGACCAGGGAAGCCATCCGCGGGGCGGCCGCAATGGCGGGGGCGGAGAGCACCCCGCGCGCCGACTCGATCATGGCGTGAAGCCGGACGCACCCCGCCTCGAGACCCGCCTGCGCCTCCAGCTCGGCGATCACGGCGGCGGCGCTCTCGACCTCCCGCGCGCTTTCGACCTTCGGCAGGCACACGCCGTGCGGCCGGGCGGCGACAACCGCCTCGAGGTCCCGGCGCCCGGTCGCGGTTTCGGGCGGGTTGATCCTCACCACTACCTCGCGGGACCCGAAATCGATGTCCCCCAGGGCGCGGACGACGTTACCCCTGGCCTCTTCCTTCATGGCGGCGGCGATCCCGTCCTCGAGGTTGAGCAGAAGCAGGTCGGCGGCGGTGGATGCCGACTTTTCGAGCATCTTCCGGCTGTCGCCGGGGACATAGAGCAGGCTGCGGCGCATTTTCGTTTTCATTCCCGGACTCCTTCCGGGCACATTATCAGGGGGCGCGGGTGAAAGTACAACAGGGAGGAGGAAGGTCAGGCCGGACCGCCGGGAGCCGCCGCGAAGAGCAGGTAGACATGGTAACAGGAAAGGAGAAGGTAGGCCCCGAGGCAGAGGCGCGCGGCATAACGGCCCAAAGCCCATTCCTTGTGGATGAGGATCAGAGCCATCGGGATGACGGTCATGGCCAGTTTCACCGCGAAGAAGGAGGCCATCCCCGCCTCGCTGATCACCGCGTTCATCAGGGGGTTCCACTCCTGGGCCGAACCGCGCACCAGGTGCATCCGGGTGAGCAGGGCGTCGACGAGGGAAAGGACGCAGACGGACAGGGCGATGCCCCAGGTCCTGGAATCGTAGTGATCGACGTACCCCCCCCGGTCGGTCGCGCGCCGGCCGCCGCTCCTTCTCCTACGGTCTTTCGCCTGCAGCAGCGCCCTGAGCGACGGGGCGGCACGCCGGTCGAGCCCCGACCGCCGTTCCGGCTTCCTCTTTCCCGTGGCGGGATCGATGAATTCCCTCACCCCCGTACCTCCCCCGGCGGAACAGGCCCGCCCGTCGCCTCCCCTATCGGCAAAAAGCGCGTCCGGGTTCACCCCCGGCCGGCAAGCGCCATCCCGATCTCCCCGGACACCTCCGGGTCCCGCTCGCGGTCCCGGGCCGCCTCCAGCAGCCGTTGCGCTTCCGCGCACGGGAGCCGTCCCAGGGCCCAGGCGGCGTGCGCTCTTACCAGCGCGCTCCGGTCCTTGAGGGCCGCCCCGAGAGGGGCCGCGGCGCCGGCGGAGCCCGAATTGCCGAGGGCGACGACGGCGTTGCGCACCAGGCGGTCGCGCCCGATCCTCACGATAGGACTCCGCCCGAAGCGGGCGGCAAACTCCTCCTCCGTCAGGGCGGCCAGGCCCGGGAGGTCAAAACCCTCTTCCGCCCCGTCCGACCGACCGACGAGGGAGTTCCGGGGGCAGGCTTCCTGGCAGGCGTCACAGCCGAAGACCCGGTTGCCCAAAAACGGCCTCAACGGGTGCGGGATGGCACCGCGCAGTTCGATCGTGAGATAGGAAAGGCAGCGCCGGGCATCGAGCACCCGGGGCGCGACGATGGCCCCGGTCGGGCAGGCGTCGATGCAGCGGGCGCAGTCGCCGCAGCCGTCCGCTTCCGGGGGGTCGGCTTCAAGCTCGATGTCGACAAGGAGAACGCCGAGGTTGAACCACGACCCTCCCTCCCGGGTGACGAGGAGCGTATGTTTCCCGATCCAGCCCAGGCCCGCGCGCCCTCCCCAGGGCTTTTCCAGGACCGGCCCGGCGTCCACGCACCCCTTCCCCCGGGCGGAAGGAACTTCCTTCCGGATGAAATCGAGGAGGCGCACGATCCGGTCCTCGATGACCTTGTGGTAATCCTCCCCGAGGGCGTAGCGGGCGATCCGGCCCCGGAGCGGCCCCCGGTCCGCGTAGCGGGGCGCAGGATAAGCCATCGCCGCCACGATTACGCTGCGGGCGCCGGGAAGAACGAGGCGCGGGTCTAGCCGCTCCGCCCGGCGGCGCTCGAGGTAGCGCATGCCGCCGTGGAATCCCCGGTGGAGCCAGGCACGAAAGTGGTCTTCGTGGGGAGCTTCACCCGCGCGCGCGATCCCGGTCCGGAAAAAGCCGAGAGCCCCTGCCTTTGCCCGGATCCGGGCTGTCAGAGCGGATGGGTTCGATGGAGACATGGTCCCCCCGCCGGATCGGCCGGCTACTCCGCTTCCAGTTCGACCTCGATCCGGATCGCCCCCTCCGGGTCGGTCATTTTCAGGTGGCGGATCATCCCGCGCAGGGTGTCGAGAATGATGACGCGCGAAAAACCCTGGCTCATTTCTTTCAGCGGGACTTCCGTCCGGTTGACCTCGATCCGGACCGACTCCCCCTCAAGTTCGTACGTGAAGGTCCGCACCGGCAGCGGCGTTTTAAGCGCGGAAATGATGGCGTGGCAGACATTGGCCACGAACTTGCCGATGAAGGGGGTCAGGGGCGCCTCGATTCCATTGCTCGTCATCCTGATTTTCATAAGGGGAGAGTGTACCACAGGAGCCGGCGCTTCCTGTCGCCATGGCCGGGTTTTTTAGCCTGGAATCACGATCGACGGCAGGGGTGCGGCCTTCCGGGCGTTCAGCCGCCCAGGGGCAGGCTGGCCGAGGCGTTGAGTGCAAGGTCGAGGGCCGGGGAGCGGCCGAAGCGCGGGGTCGCCGCGGCCGCGATCATGGCGGCATTGTCGGTGGTATAGGCCGGGCTGGGGATGTAGACACGGACAGGCCGCTCGCGGGACTCGAACGTCTTCCGGAACGACTCCCGCAGGAGGCTGTTGCAGGCCACCCCCCCCACCAGCAGGAGCGAGCGGGGCATGAGCCGGGCCTCCGCCTTTTTCACCTGGCCGATCAGGGTATCAACGATGGCCCGCTGGTAGCTCGCGACCAGGTCGAGGACCACCCGGGGCGCCGGGGCTCCCGGCCGAACCGGCCGGATGCCCGCCTCCGCGATGTGGCGCAGCGCCGCCGTCTTGAATCCGCTGAAGCTGAAATCGAGCCGCCCGTCGCTGATCTTGGGGATGGAAAAGGGGAAGCGCCGGGGATCCCCGTCCCGTGCCAGGCGGTCGATGACGGGTCCGCCCGGGTACCCCAGGCCGAGGAACTTGGCGATCTTGTCGAGCGCTTCTCCGGCGGCGTCGTCGCGCGTACGCCCGATGATCTCGTATTCCCCCGGCCGCGGGGCATGGATCATCGAGGTGTGCCCGCCCGACACCGTGAGCGCAAGCAGCGGGTACTCGATCCCCGGGTTCTCGATGAAGGCCGAGAAGATGTGCCCCTCGACATGGTGGACGGGGACAAGGGGTTTGCCGCTCGCCCAAGCCATCGCCTTGGCGTAGGACACGCCGACCAGGAGCGATCCGATCAGGCCGGGGCCCTGGGTGACCGCGATCCCGTCGACCTCCCCAAGGGTGCACCCCCCCTCGCGCAAGGCCTGGCGCACCACGTAACCGATGTTGCGCAGGTGCTCCCGGCTGGCCAGTTCGGGGACCACCCCGCCGAAGGCGCGATGGGTCGCAACCTGCGATGCGACCACGTTGGAGAGCACCTCGCGCCCGTCGCGCACCAGGGCGGCGGCGGTCTCGTCGCAGGAGGATTCGATTCCCAGTACCAGCATAAACCCCTTTCTCCGGCGCCCAGGCCGGACCGCCGGGATTATATCATCGCCGCAAAGCCCCCGGACAAAAGGGAATCGAAAGCGGCGCCCCTATATTCTTGTAATCCCGGCCGCCTGCGCTAGACTTCTTCTTTTCAAGGGGGGCCGAAATCACGATGATCAAGACGATTGAATGGACGGACGCCGGGGTGGTCATGCTGGACCAGCTCCTTCTTCCCACCGAGGAGGTTTACCGCACCTATACCGATTACGAAGGGGTCGCCGAAGCGATCCGTTCCATGGTGATCCGGGGGGCGCCCGCCATCGGGGTCGCCGCCGCCATGGGGGTGGCCCTCGGAATGAAGGACCTGCCCGAACTCCCCCCGGAGGAGCGGGATCGGCGCTTCGGCGCCGTCTGCGCCGCGATCTCCGCGACCCGGCCGACGGCGGTCAACCTCTTCTGGGCCGTCGACCGGATGAAGCGGGTGTACGCCCGCGTCCGGCACGAAGGCTCCGGGGAGATCCGCCGGGCCCTCGTCGAGGAGGCCCGCAGGATGCACGCCGAAGACATCGAGTCGAACCGGGCCCTGGGCCGGATGGGACAGGAACTGATCCCCGACGGCGCCCGCGTCCTGACCCACTGCAACGCCGGGGCGCTGGCCACGGCGGGCTACGGCACCGCGCTGGGGGTGATCCGCGCCGCGGTGGAGGCGGGGAAGCGGGTCGAGGTCTTTGCCGACGAGACGCGCCCCTTCCTCCAGGGCGCCCGGCTGACGGCGTGGGAATTGATGAAGGACGGCATCCCCGTCACCGTGATCACCGACAACATGGCCGGCCACTTCATGAAGCAGAAAGCGATCGACTGCGTAGTCGTCGGCGCCGACCGGATCGCGGCCAACGGCGACGTCGCCAACAAGATCGGAACCTACGCCGTCGCCGTGCTGGCCCGGGAAAACAACATTCCTTTTTACGTCGCGGCCCCCGTATCGACCGTGGACCTGGAAATGCCCGACGGGGACGGGATCCGGATCGAGGAGCGGGACGGGGACGAGGTGCGCACCATCCGCGGGGTCCGGATCACGCCCGAAAACGTCCCGGTGGCCCATCCCGCCTTCGACGTCACCCCTTCCCGGTACGTCGGCGCGATCATGACCGACCGCGGCGTCGCCCGCGCACCCTACGCCGATTCGCTCCGCGGCCTGTGCGCGCCGCCCCCCACGGCGGCCTGATTCTTTTGACAAACCGGGAGGGTTGGGTAACAATTCGCCTTTATCATACGTTCTCTGAAATGTGACAGGGGTGCCCCGCACGAGGGTAAAAGGGAAGTGGGTGAGAGTCCCACGTGGTCCCGCCACTGTGATCGGAAAGCCGGCATCTGCGGCCAAGCAGATCCATAGCGCCCGCCACTCGTTGACGTCAAACGGGGAAGGCGAGATGCCCGGCGTCGACCCGAAAGCCAGGAAACCTGCCCCGTCACCTGTTTCAGCCCGCTCTTCGCGAGAAAGAGACCTGAAATGTCCCGGAATTCCGATCCGTGTCATTCCCCGTTGCCGGTGCGCGCGTGCATCGTCGCGGCCCTTCTGGTCCTGCTCGCCTTCGCCGCAGGCTGCGCCCCCCGCCCCGCTGACGGGCCGGGAGAAGAGGGCGTGGGGATGACGACGGAACCGGGCATGGAACGGGTGGAGGTCACCGATGGGACCGGGCGGCGCGTCAGCCTCCCCCGGCGCCCACGGCGCATCATCTCGCTCGCGCCCAACGTCACCGAGACCCTCTTCATGCTCGGGGCCCAGGACCGCCTGATCGGGGTGACCACCCTGTGCACCTGGCCGGAAGCGGCACGCGCGCTCCCCAAGATCGGCGACCTCCTTAATCCCAACAACGAGGTGATCCTGGCCGCCCGGCCGGACCTCGTCATCGGTTCGACAGCCGGGAACGACCGGGGGGCCATAACGAAGCTCATCGGCCTGGGGCTCCCGGTCTATGTCGACGCCCCCCGTTCGGTGGAGGACATCTTCCGCTCCGTGGAGGAGATCGGCCGCATCACCGATTGCGCCGGGGAGGGGGGCCTTCTGGCGGCGCGGATGAGAGAGCGGCTGGACAACGTCCGGCGCCGGATCGAGGGACTCCCCCCGGTGCGCGCCTTTTTCATCACCTGGTTCAATCCGCTCCTGGCCCCGGGCAAAAACACCTTTGAAAACGACGTCCTGGCGCTGGCCGGCGTGGCTTCGATCTCCGCGGACATCCCGCAGTACTATCCGCGCTACAGCCTGGAACAGGTCCTGGTAAGCGACCCTGACGCCATCCTCACCATCGAACACGACGGGGACCCGCTGCCGCGCTTCGGCCGCACCCCCGGCTGGAAGGAGCTGCGCGCCGTCCGGGAGGGACGGGTCTATTACCTGAGCGAGTACCTGCAGCACCCCTCGCCTCTGTTCGTGGACGGCGTGGAGGACCTGGCGCGGCAGCTCTACCCGGAGAGGTTCCGATGAACCGTCTATCAGGCGCCAGGATCGCGATGGTCAGCCTTGTCCTCGCCGGGGTCTGGGCCCTGGCGGTGATCCTGTCGCTCAACATCGGCAGCGTCCCGATCCCGGTCCGGACTTCGCTCGGCCTCCTGGCCGACCGACTGGCGGGAGTTTCGAGCGGGGACCCCCTCGAGGCGGTCCTCTTCTCCGTCCGGCTCCCCCGGGTGCTTTTGGGATCGCTGGTGGGGGCCGCCCTGGCGGCGGCGGGGACCGCGTTCCAGTCGCTGCTGCGCAATCCCCTGGCCGACCCCTATGTCTTGGGGGTGTCCACGGGCGCCTCCCTGGGCACCATCATCTACTCCATCGTCATCGCCGGAACCGGGTTCGCAACCATGGGCGGGGGCCTTGCCTTCGGCCGGCCGCTGGCCGCCTTTTTGGGGGCCGCTTTCACAGTCGGCGCAGTCTACCTGACCGCCAGCGGCGGCCGGAAGGCGGCCGACAACTCCCAGCGGCTGCTCCTGGCTGGCATAGTCCTGGCCTCCTTTCTCTCCTCCATCAACGTGTTCCTGCTGACGAGCATCAACCAGGCGGACCTGCGCGGGATCTTCTACTGGCTCATCGGCGATCTCAGCCGGCAGGTGGACGCCTCCATCTACCCCGTGACGGCGCTGGTATTCGCGGGGGTCGGCATCCTCTACATCTTCTCCCACAGCCTGAACCTGATCGCCACGGGGGAGGAGGACGCCCTGATTCTGGGGGTGGAGGTGAAGCGGGTCAAGACCGCCGTCTACATCATCGCCTCCCTGATCACCGGGGCCGTGGTCTCCATCAGCGGCCCGATCGCCTACATCGGCCTCATCTGCCCCCACATGGGGCGCATGCTCTTCGGCAGCGACAACCGCATCCTGATCCCCACCGTCTTCCTCTTCGGCGCGATCTTCACCCTGCTGGCCGACACCCTGGCCCGGACCATCCTCTCCCCGGCCGAACTCCCGGTGGGGATCGTCACCGCGCTGTGCGGAGCCCCGCTCTTCATCTATCTCCTGCATCGCAAGGGGAGGGACAAATGAGCGGAGACTTCATCCTGGAGGCGCGCAACCTCGACTTCGATTACCGCAAGCCGATCGTGCGCGACATCTCCTTCGGCCTGCGCCCCGGGACCTTCACGGGCATCGTCGGGCCCAACGGCTGCGGCAAGACCACCGTCCTGCGGCTGCTCGACGGGATCATCCGGCCGCTCGCGGGGGAAGTGCTCGTCGACGGGGGACGCCCACTGTCGCGGATGAGGCGCAGGGAGATCGCGCGCCTCATCGCCATGGTCCCCCAGAACGGCGGGCTCGACCCGTACCAGACGGTGCTGCAGTTCGCCATGCTGGGGCGGGCGCCGTACCTGTCGCGGTTCGGATTCGAAAACCAAAAGGACGAGGCCGTCACCCTGGAGGCGCTGGAGATGACGCAGATGACGCGCTACCTCCACGCGCGCGTCACGGAGATCTCGGGAGGGGAAAAGCAGCGGCTGCTGCTCGCGCGCGCGC
Source organism: Acidobacteriota bacterium (assembly GCA_012719455.1). Taxonomy (GTDB): domain Bacteria; phylum Acidobacteriota; class UBA6911; order UBA6911; family UBA6911; genus UBA6911. Next base: position 26,843 of record JAAYAJ010000065.1, read on the forward strand.
TGGCGCAGCGGACACCGATCCTGCTCCTGGACGAGGTCACGGCGAACCTGGACATCAACTACCAGGTCGAACTGATGCGCCTCGTACGACGCATCACCCGCGAGCAGAACCTCGCCACCCTGGTGGTGTCGCACGAAATCAACATACTGGGCGCCTTCTGCGACCGCATCATCCTGATGTCCGGCGGGAGGATCCGCTTCCAGGGGAGCGTCGGCGAAACGCTGACGCGGGAACATCTAAAACAAATCTTCGGCCTGGACTTTTCGATCCGCCGCCTGCCGGGCGCCGGGGTCGAGGTCCTCCCCGTCATTCACGAGGAAACATCCCATGTATCGGAATAGATTGCTCTTCATTTACATCCTGATCGCCCTGGCGCTGCCGGTTGCCACGCTGGCGGGAACCCTCACGGGCGTAGTCACCGATCCCGAGGGGAAAGCCGTGCCCAACGCCCGGGTCCTCCTGCTCCGCTCCCTCGTCGTCGTCGGGGAGCGGCAGACGGACGTCGAGGGAGCCTACCGGTTCGAGGAGCTTCCCGACGGGAATTACCGGCTGACGGCCGAAGCCCCCGGGCTGGCCGCGGACCAGGTCGAGGCGGCCGTGACCGGCGGCGGAACCGAAACCAGGGACCTCCAGCTCAAGCTCAGCGCCATGACAACCCAGGTGGTGGTCTCTTCCAGCCTCGGGGGCGCGCTGATTCCCCAGGTCGGCGCCTCGGTCAGCCTGGTGACCGGAGAGGACCTGGAGGACCGGGCGGCGCAGAACGCCTATGAAAGCCTGCGCGGCATCCCCGGGGTCGAGGTCAACCAGAGCGGCCGCCGCGGCGGCGTGACCGGCGTGTTCATCCGCGGGGGGGAATCCAAGTACAACGCGGTGATGGTGGACGGCGTCGCGATGAACGATTTCGGGGGGGGAATGGACATGGCGTCCCTGCCGGCCGACGGGATCGAGCGCGTGGAGGTCACCCGCGGCCCCCAGAGCGCCCTGTACGGCTCCAACGCCGTCACGGGCGTCATCAATATCGTCAGCCGCCGCGGGGAGGGACCGCCTGAATTCACCGCCCTGGCCGAAGGGGGGAGCTACTCCACCCGCCGCTTCGCCACCGGCGGCAGCGGTCTCAGCCGCGGGTTCAGTTGGGCCTACAACCTCTCCCGGCTCGATTCCGACGGGGTGGTCGCCAACGACCGTTACCGCAACCAGAGCGCCTTCCTCAACCTGGGCTACCGGCATCGCAACCGGCGGCAGCTCGAATTCAGCTTTTTCGGCAACGCCAACGACGCCGGCGCCCCGGGCGCCTACGGCAGCGACCCCGGCGGAACCAACCCCGGCCACACGGTGGACACGATCTCGCGCGGGAAGCAGAACCTGTTCGGGTACCGGCTGGGCTACACCGAACAGTTCTCTTCCCGCGTGCGCCAGGTCACGAGCGCCAGCCTCACCACCAACGACCTGTCTTACATCTCCACCTGGGGCGATTACTTCGCCGAGCACCTGCGCGGCCTGTTCAACACCCGCACCGAGATCGCGCTCACGGACACGGCTTCCCTGGCGGCGGGTTTCGAGTTCAACCGGGAGCAGACGAAACACACCTACATCACCGACGAGCAGTTCGCCCCCTTCCTCCTGCCCCGCACCAGCCTGGCCTACTTCGCCGAAGCGCGCTACAGTCCGTCCGACCGGCTGCACCTGATCGGGGGGATACGCGTCGATCACCTGCGGACCGGCCGGATCCCGTCGGACGGCTGGACCCGTCCCGTCATCCCCGCCTCCACTGTGGTCCAGGCCAACCCGCGCCTGTCGGCCGCCTACATCGCCCGCGAGGACAGGGGGAGCGGCGCCTTCGGCTCCACGAGGATTCACGGAAGCTTCGGCACCGGGATCCGGCCGCCCGACGGGTTCGAACTCGCCTTCACCGACAACCCGGAGCTCAAGCCCGAGCGCAACATCAGCTTCGACGCCGGGGTGGAACAGACGCTCTTCGGTTCCAGGGCGATCGTGGACGTCACTTATTTCCTGAACCGGTTCCGGGACCAGATCGTCACCCTGGGCGGGTCGGTGGCCAACCTGAGCGAATACTCCTCGGACAACCTGAAAAATTCCCGCGCGCAGGGACTCGAGTTCACCCTGCGCCTGCGCCCGGTCCAGTCGCTCGAACTCACCGGGGCCTACACCTTCCTGGACACCGATATCCTGGCCCTGGACGGGAGCTCGGAGGCCAACGCCCCCTACTCCGTGGGACAGTGGCTGCTCCGCCGCCCGCGCCACTCCGGGAGCTACGGCGTCACCTGGAATCACCGGCGCCTGACGCTGAACACCACCGCCTACATCCGCGGGGAAACGCTCGACGTGGAACCCGCCTTCGGGCAGCCCTTTTTCACCAATCCCGGCTATGTGCGGGCCGACGCGGGCTTCGCCTACCGCCTCTCCCGGGGAGTGGAGATCTACGGCAGGATTAACAACCTGCTGAACCGGAAGTACGAGGAAACCCTGGGCTATCCCGCCCTGCGGCTGAATTTCATGGCGGGCATGAGGTTCAGGTTCCCGTCGGAGTAGCCCGGGTGGAGGGGCGGGGGACCCTCATGGTTCCCCCGCGCGCTTCCTACCTGAGCTCAATCAGCCCCAGCTTGAGCATGCGATTGAGAGCCTCGAGGATCTCGATCTCCCGCAGGGGGGAAAGCATCACGATCGACTTGACGTCCCACGTCCCGTTGATGCGGGAGGCGATGAACCCCTCCTCGTGGGAGAGGTTGTAGCGGACCAGGGAATCCTCCGGCACCAGGAAGCAGGGGACCTTGGCGGGGGACAAGACGGTCTGGTAATACTCGCGGCAGAGGGCGGCCTCCGCCCGCTCGATCTGCTCCGAGGCCCAGCCGTTCTGCGGGTCGAGCCGGAGCACCTCCTGGAAGGCGGTGACCGCCTCGCGGAATTTCCCGCCCTGCATCAGTTCCAGGCCCCGGTTGAAAAGCTGGGCGGGGCTCTCCACCTCCACGGGGGCCGGGGCCGCCTCCAGCACCTCCACGATCCCCTTCTCGTAGAGCTGGAACAGTTCGAAGTTGACCAGGAAATCGGAACCGTGCAGCTCCAGGATGATCTCCGAAATCGGCTTCTTCAGGGTCAGGAGGTAGGCCAGCTTCTTCTGCAGGGGGGTGAGGTTCTGGGCCTTCAGGTCCACCCCGGCGCGCAGTGCCAGGACGATGTGGTTGCCGGGAAACACCGAGCGGATGCGCGCCCACTCGTCCTTGCGCCGGATCCCCTCGAACATGAGGGCGTTGATGTCCACCTTGATCTGGACCAGCCGGTCGAGGTTGTACTCCCCCGAAGAGAAGTGGAAATGCCCCTCTTCCCAGAGGAAGAGGTCGTAGATCACCTCGGCCGTCCGCGCTTTCAGGGCCGCCTCGATGTCCGCCTGCGACACGAGGTTCTCCTGGACCAGGACCTTGCCCAGCACGACGCGGGAGCGCAAGTGCAGCTCGAACGCCCGCTTGAGGTCCGACTCGGTCACCTTCCCCTGGAAGAGCAAAAACTGCCCGAGCTGCTTGGTGGGATCGTTGGAACTCGAGGAGATGATGCTCCCGTCCCGGAAATAGATGTAGACCTTGGTCTTGTCCCTCACCAGGGAGAGGGTGCCCGTCTTTCGGCCGACCGCCACCCATTGCAGCACCTCGGGCAGGTCCATCGTTTTCAGTCTTCCGGACAGCGACATCGCTCTTCCTCCCCTGTGCTTATCGGCCGCCGGCGGCATCCATTCAACAATTGGCGCGATCCCCGCCAAGCAAGCGTGCAATGATCCAGCCTTAAACAGGCCGATTTTCCGTCCTACCTGATGGGGAGCGCCTCACGGCTGCATTCCCGCACCTTCTTGAACAATCTTGAAAGGTGTCCCGATCTTCACTCACCTTTTCTTCGCTTCGTACTGCTTCAGATGGACATCTTCGATCTTGGCGGCAGTCCGCACGGCATGGCCGATCTTTGCATGCATCTTGTGCCCGGCGATCATGTGGATTCTGACGACATCGGCCCCCAACGCGGTCGCAATCGCCGTGAGCGCGGCCGAGCCTTCGTCCCGATTCTTATGACCTTCTTCCGTTTCCGGATCCAGGTTGAAACCGGCGTCCTCCAGGATGTTAACCACAAAGCGCTTTCTGGATACGCCTACAAAGCTAAGGCAACCCATCTGATTTAAAACGTGGAGATCTCGGATCAACAGGAGATTTTCCTTCTTCGTCAAGCCGAACCCGATACCCGGGTCCAGCATAATGCGCTCGGCTTCAATCCCGGCCTCGCGAGCAATCCGGATGCAGCGCTTCAAATAGAAGACCATGGCATCTTGTATGTCCATGGCTTCCATCTTCTTGATCTCTTCCCCGCTAAAGGCCGTTGCTCCGCCAAAAGAAGGAAAGATCCTGGAGCCGGGATGATCGGGCCTGGCGATGACGGGATTGAACATCAGGACGGCTCCCGCTTTGGACGCTCCAACGACCCCCGCCATGTCGGGATCGCCCAAAAAGCCCGTAATATCATTAACGATGTCCGCTCCCGCCTCAATAACCGCCCTGGCCACCGGAGCCTTCCATGTGTCCACCGACAGGGGCACGTCCGTGCGCTTTTTTAATTCACGGATGACCGGCGTGATGCGGCCAATCTCCTCTTGAACCTCAACCGGCGTGCTGCCCGGCCTGGTGGATTCGCCGCCGATGTCCAGCATCCCCGCCCCTTGCGCAACGAGATCCATTGCCCGGGCTACAGCCTTGTCCGTGGAAAACCAACGTCCGCCGTCCGAAAAGGAATCCGGCGTGACATTGACGATGCCGCAAAGGATGGCTCCCCTGTCGCCGACAATCGTTTTATCGTTGCATTTGAATATTCTGTTCATTCTTTGTCCCTATACGGGTTGCTTTGACTTCCCAGCCGACCAGGCGGCGTCCTTGACGATGGGGTATTGTAACGCAAGCGTGCAAGGATCCCCACATCCCCAAGGGCCCGGCGGCGGCCCGTTGAAGCCTTCAAAGAGCGGCCCGACAAGACCGTCCGGCGCCGGGACGGCGAAAGTGAAGCCGCCGCAACCATCCCGTGTGGAAAAAACGACGACTACCCTGTTAAGATAGAGCGGCACCCGGGCACGCCCGAGGGAGGAACCGTTCGTTCAAAGGAGTCCGCGCTTGCGTCTGACCTACGCCAACCAGCTGACCATTCTGAGGATGCTCTTCGTCCCCTGTTTCGTCATCCTGCTGATTTACAACTACCCGAAGGCGGCCACCGCGGTTTTCGTCCTGGCCGCCGTCTCCGACGGGCTGGACGGGTTGCTGGCCCGGAAACTCCAGCAGAAAACGGTCCTGGGCTCCTTCCTGGACCCCATGGCGGACAAGATCCTGCTGACGGCCGCCTTCATAACGCTCACGATCCCCTCGATGCCGCTCGCGCTGCACATCCCGGCCTGGCTGACGGTCCTGACCATCAGCCGCGATCTGATCATCGCCGTTTCGGTGCTGGTCATCCACATGCAGACGGGCCATTCCCGGTTCCCGCCCAGCTTCCTCGGCAAATGCACCACCGCGGTCCAGCTCCTGGTCGTGGCCGTCTGCCTGCTGGCCAATTTCGACCTGCGCCCCGCCGCCGCGGCATTCCCCCTGGTGGTGTACGCCACGCTGGCCTTCACGGTCGCCTCGGGGCTGCACTACGCCTCCAAATCGATCAGGATCATCGCCTCCTACCAGGAAACCGACGATGAAGGCTCAGGGCGTCAGGATTCTTGAGGTAGCCCGCGGGTCGGCCGCGGAAGACGCGGGGCTCGAGCCGGGGGACCGGATCCTGGCCGTGGACGGCCATGAAACACCCGATGAGCTCGCCCTCAGGTTCCATCTCGCCGGGGAGGGCACCGAACTGTGCGTCATGAACCCCCGGGGGGATCGGCGCCGCCTCGCCCTCGACCTGGAGGCCGATTTCATCCTGGGCCTCACCCTCGAGGAATTCACAACCCGCACCTGCCATAACGCCTGCCTGTTCTGCTTCGTCGACCAACTCCCCCCCGGGGCCCGGCCGGCGCTGCGGGTCAAAGACGACGACTACCGGCTCTCCTTCCTGTATGGCAACTACGTTACCCTGACCAACACGACGCGGCGGGACCTCGACCGCATCATCGAAGAGCGGCTGTCCCCCCTGTACGTCTCCGTGCACGCCGCCGATCCGCTCCTGCGGGCCCGGATCCTGGGGAGAAAGCGGCCGGACGACCTTTTCGGAAAGCTGCGCCGCCTCGTCCGGGGCGGCATCCGGATCCACGCCCAGATCGTCCTCATGCCCGGGATCAACGACGGCCCCCGGCTGGAGCAGACGGTGTCGGCCCTCGGCGCCCTCCACCCGGGGGTACGTTCCGTGGCCATCGTCCCGGTGGGACTGTCCGACCACGGCCCCCCTCGCACCCGCCTGACCGCAGTGACACCCGAGTACGCCCGCTCCGTGATCAGCGAGGTTTCCGGATGGCAGGAGTGTTTTTACACCCGGGCCGGGGACGCGTTCGCCTTCCTTGCCGATGAATTCTACCTCCAGGGGGGAACGCCCGTGCCCGAGGCGGGGCATTACGGCGACTTCGCACAGATCGAGGACGGCATCGGGATGGTCCGCTCCTTCCTCGACGATTTCGAGGCCGCCATGGCACGCAGGCGCCGCCCGGCGCCCCCGCTTCGCGGCACCCTGGTGACGGGCAGCCTCTTCCTCCCCCTCCTCGAGCGGTGCATCCGGCGCTGGAACCGCCGCTCCGGGATGAAGCTCCGGGTGGTCGGCGCCCCGAACCGCCACTTGGGAAGCCGGATCACCGTCGCCGGGCTGCTCGCCGGGCGGGACATCCTGGAGGCCCTGGCGGGCCGGAATCCGGGCGATTTCGTGATCATCCCCGGGGAGGCGCTCTCCTCCCCCGGCGGGGTCCTGCTCGACGACCTGACAGTGCGGGGCCTGTCGGCCCGCCTCGGCCGGCCTGTATATTCCGGCGGCCGCAAAGTCAGCGATTTCTTCGCGCTGCTCGGGAGACTGGGACGCCGGAAGGCGGGTTTGGGCTTGTAATCACCCGCTCTCTCTTGCAGAATTGAATCCCTCGGCCGCAACCGGCACGGATGGCGTGTGCCCGACCGCGGCTTATCCTAAGACAACGGAGACAACGGCAATGGCCAGAATCATCCAGGGAACACTCGACGCAAAAGGAAGCCGTTTTGCGGTGGTAATCAGCCGCTTCAATTCTTTCATCAGCGACCGGCTGCTTTCGGGCGCGCTTGACGCCCTCGAGCGCCACGGGGCCGCGACCGACGACATCAGCGTGGTCTGGGTCCCGGGGAGCTTCGAAGTCCCCCCGGTCGCCCGGAGGCTGGCCCTTTCCGGCAAATTCGACGCCGTGATCTGCCTTGGCGCCCTGCTGCGGGGGGAAACCCCGCACTTCGACCACCTCTCGTCGACGGTCACCAAGGAGCTGGGCTCCATCGGGCTGGAAGCAGAAATCCCGGTGATCAACGGGATCCTGACCTGCAACACGATGGAGCAGGCGGTGGACCGGGCCGGGCTGAAAACCGGAAACAAGGGGTTCGACGCGGCCGTGACCGCAATCGAGATGGTCCAGGTTCTGAAACAGCTGTAGCCGCGGGCGGAGCGGCGATTTCCCCCGGGCGGTGGGTTCATGGGACATCGGAGAGTGGCGCGCGAATGTGCGCTTCAGATGCTTTACGAGCGGGATATCGGCCGGCATGCCCCGGCGGAGATCCTGCGCAGCTACTGGACGATGAACGACCACCCGAAAAAGGTGCGCGATTTCGCCGAACAGCTGTTTACGGGGACCCTCAGCCGGGTGGCCGAAATCGACGGCGTGATCCAGGACCACGCCAAGAACTGGCGCCTGGTGCGGATGGCCGCCGTCGACCGGAACGTCCTGCGGCTGGCGGTGTACGAATTCCTCTCGGGCGGCAATACCCCGAACACGGTCATCATCAACGAGGCGCTGGAAATCGCCAAGAAGTATTCGACCCATGAATCCGCCCAGTTTGTGAACGGGATCCTCGACAGCATCAAGAACCAACTACACACCAAGGGGCAGGCCGACCATGGACGACCAGACTAATTTCCTCGAACAGCGCCGCTTCAAGCTGGCCGAGCTCCAGCGCCTGGGTCACGACCCCTATCCGCGCCGGTTCGACTACACCCACACCCTTGGGCAACTGCGCGCGGCCTTCGACCCCCTGGATGCCGCCACGCTCGAGGACCGGAAAGAGACGGCCCGGATCTGCGGCCGCATCCTGTCGCTGCGCCCGCACGGCAAGGCCGGGTTCCTGGACCTCGCCGACGGCGAGGGGCGCGTGCAGGTGTACGTCCGTCGCGACACGGTGGGGGAAGAAATGTTCGAGCTCTTCCGGCTGTTCGACCTGGGCGACATCATCGGGGCGGAGGGAACCATCTTCCGCACTCGCACGGGCGAACTGACGCTGCTCGCCACCAAGGTGCACCACCTGTCCAAGAACCTCCAGCCCCTGCCGGAAAAGTGGCACGGGCTGACCGACGTGGAAACCCGGTTCCGCCAGCGCTACGTCGACCTCATTATGAACCCCGGGGTCCGCGAGGTTTTCGTCAAGCGCGGCGCCATCATCCGCGAGATCCGCCGGTACCTCGACCAGCGGGGATACCTGGAGGTGGAAACGCCGGTGCTGCAGACCATCGCGGGGGGGGCGCTGGCGCGCCCCTTCCGGACGCATCACAACGCGCTGGACATCGACCTCTACCTCCGCATCGCCCTGGAGCTCTACCTCAAGCGCCTCATCGTGGGGGGGATCCCCAGGGTCTACGAAATGAGCCGGATCTTCCGCAACGAGGGGATCTCCTCGCACCACAACCCCGAGTTCACGATGCTGGAGTTCTACCAGGCCTACAGCGACTACAACGACCTGATGGACATGTCCGAGGAGATGATCACCCGGATCGCCGAAACCGTGACCGGCTCGCGCCAGGTGCCCTACGGGGAACACGTGCTCGATTTCGATCACTGGCAGCGGCTGACGATGAAGGAAGCGATCTTCCGGTTCTGGCCCGCCTCCCTCCCCCCCCCCGCCGAGGGCGACCTTCAGTCGGTCGACAGGCTGCGGACGCTCGCGGAAGCGGTCGGCGCTCGGTACGCCCCCGCCGACGGCCCGGGAAAACTAATGTCACTGCTGTTCGAAACGGTGGCGGAGGAACATCTGGTCCAGCCGACGATCGTCTACGATCACCCCGCGGAGGTCTCCCCGCTGGCGAAGACCAAACCGGGCGACCCCGCCACCGCCGAGCGCTTCGAGCTCTATATCGCCGGCATGGAGATCGCCAACGCATACTCGGAGCTGAACGACCCGGCCGAACAGAAGGCGCGGTTCGAGGAACAACTGCGGGCGCGCGACCGCGGCGACGAGGAGGCCCACGGCATGGACCAGGACTACATCCGCGCCCTGCGCTACGGGATGCCCCCGACCGCGGGGGAAGGGATCGGCATCGACCGCCTGACCATGGTGCTGACCGATTCCCCGTCGATCCGCGACGTCATCCTGTTCCCGCTCCTGAGACCCGAACCGGAGGCCGGCGAGTGACGGCGTGCGGATGACAATGGGACGGCGGGCGTCCGCCACGACCCGATGGCGCGGCCTATGAAATTCGAACTGTTCATCGCCCTGCGGTACCTGAGGGAAAAGCGGAAGCAGACGATGATCTCCGTCATCTCCATCCTTTCCGTGGCGGGGATCGCGGCGGGCGTCATGGCCCTCGTCATCGCCCTGGCCCTCTCCACCGGGTTCAAGGAAGACATCCAGAAGAAGATCCTGGGCGCCACCCCGGCCGTCAACCTCTTCCGGATCGACGGCGCGCCCGTGGCCGACCCCGACGCCCTGCTCGGCCGGATCGGCCGTGTCGACGGGGTGACCGCAAGCGCCCCAGCCATCCTCAGGCAGGTCCTGGTCTCGAGCGCCTATTCCAACCAGGGGGCGGCTCTCAAAGGGGTCGATCCCGCCCGGGAGGCCGCCGTCTCCGATTTCTTCGCCCGCATCGTCGGGGGCGACCTGCATGTCCTGGACCGCCCGCCGGCCTCCCCCGGCGACCCCGGGCCGCCCCCGCCGGACCGGATCCTGATCGGCAGGGAAATGGCGCGCACGCTCCAGGTGGGGGTCGGAGACACCCTGCGCGTCTTCAACCCCCTGGGACGGCTGACCCCGTTCGGGATGACCGTTTCCGAAAAGACCGTGAGGGTGGCCGGGGTCTTCGATTCCGGTCTCTGGGACATCGACGCCAACTGGGCCTACATCCACATCGACGCCGCGCGCAGGCTGTTCGCCCATCCCGCCCGGTCGGCCCTCCTCCTGCAGTTCGGAATCGCCGACCTCGACGCCGCCGAAGCGATGGCGGACGCGATCCGCGCCCGGGCGGGGGGCGACTACGCGACATCCACCTGGATCGAGCTCAACCGGCCGCTCTTTTCCGCTCTCAAGCTGGAAAAGATCGTCCTGTTCATCACCATCGGGTTGATCGTGTTCGTCGCCTCGCTCAACATCGTGACCACCCTCATCATGATGGTGCTGGAAAAACAGCGCGACATCGCCATCCTCGCCGCCATGGGAGCGACGGCCGACAACATCCGGCGCGTTTTCCGCTTCCAGGGCCTCATCATCGGGGTGGCCGGTACCGCCCTGGGGAGCATGCTGGGGGTTCTTACGAGCTGGACACTCGACCATTTCCAGCTGATTCGGCTGGAAGCCGCCATCTACAGCATCCCCTACGTCCCCTTTCACGTCCGGGCATGGGACGTCGTGCTGGTTTCGGCCACCGCCATATTGATCAGCCTCCTGGCAACCATCTACCCCTCCCGCAGCGCGTCGAAAATGGACCCGGTGGAGGCGCTGCGCTATGAATAGACTGCTCGAGGCGCGCGACCTCTGTAAGAGCTATCCCTCGGGCGCGGGGCGCCTGGAAATCCTGTCAGGCCTCTCCCTGACGGTGGAGGCGGGGGAGATGGTGGCCGTAACCGGGGCCTCCGGGTCGGGCAAGAGCACCCTGCTGCATCTCGTAGGGGGGATGGACCGCCCGGACCGCGGGACGGTCCGGGTCCTGGACAGCGAGATCACCAGCCTCGGCGCGCGGGAACTGGCGGCCTTCAGGAACCGGACCATCGGCTTCGTGTTCCAGTTTCACCACCTCCTGCCCGAATTCACGGCTCTCGAAAACGTCTCCATGCCGCTCTTGCTCCGGGGCACGCCCCTGGGGGAAGCAACGGGCATCGCCGGGGAACTGCTCGGGGAGGTGGGACTCGGGGAGCGCCGCCGCCACCGCCCGGGAGAACTCTCCGGGGGGGAGCAGCAACGGGTGGCGCTGGCGCGCGCCCTCGTCGGCCGTCCGCGGCTGCTGCTGGCCGACGAGCCGACGGGAAACCTGGACCCCCACACCGGCCGGACGATGGCCGATCTCCTGCTGGCGCTTCATGAAACGCACGGGCTGACCTCCATCATCGTCACCCACAACGAACGCCTGGCCGACATTTGCACCCGCCGCTGCCGCCTGGAAAACGGCGTATTGACCGACGGTTAGGGCTCCCGCCGGCCATCCCGCAGCCGCCGGCGTGATATTCTAAAGCAGCCGAACCAAAAATATTTGAACGCCCGGCCGCAAGTGGAGTCTATATACAGGGATCCGGCCCGCAACCGGATTCGTGCGGCAAACGGGGGCCGGCGGCACTGACACTGGATTTTAGCGGCCGTTTTATCTAAGATGGGTGGCTTGAACACACGAGGGACTTCCACGCGTCGGAGGATGGATGGCTAGAACGGCTAAGTGCGGGATCTGCATCATCGGATTCCTTTTATTGGGTCTTGCGGCTTACGCCCAGCAGACGGCCGGCGCCACGACGGTCGAACGGGTGGACATCCGGGGGAACCGGCGGATTCCCGAGGACACCATCCGCGCCTCGATCATCCAAACCCGGCCCGGCGAACCCTTCGACGTGGTGCGCGTGGAGTTCGACCTGCGCTCCCTGTACCGGACCAATTACTTCGAAAACCTGGAAGTACAGGAAAAGGACGGCGACATCGGGAAGATCGTCACCTTCATCGTCAAGGAAAAACCGCTCATCCGCTCCATCGAGTACTCAGGCAACAAGTCCTTCACCGAATCGGACATCCTGGAGGTCTACAAGGAAAAGAAGCTCGGGTTCACGGTGGACAGCCAGTACGACCCCGTCAAGATCAAGATGGCCGAACGCGTCCTGCGGGACCTGCTGCTGCAAAACGGCAAGCCGCTGGGTACGGTCCGCTCCGAGGTCGAGAACATCCCCCCCTACAGCGTGCGGGTGCGCTTCACGGTCGACGAGGGAGCCAACGTCCGCATCGGCCAGATCCGCTTCACGGGGCACAAGGTCTTCAGCGACAAGACTCTCAAAAACGCCCTGTCGCTCACCAAGGAGCGCAACGTATTCACCATTTTCAAGGGGACGGACAAGTACCACCGGGAAAAGCTGGAATACGACATCGAGACCAACCTGAAGGCGTTCTACAAGCAGCACGGATACATGCAGGTCCAGGTAGGCACCCCGATCGTCCGGATCTTCGAGGGTCCCCGCGGCGTCATCCCGATGCTGAGAAAAACGCGTGAGCAGTTTTTCATCGAGATCCCCATCGACGCCGGCGACCAGTACCGGCTGGGCAAGCTCGAACTGAAGGAATGCGGCATCCTGAACTGCGAGGCGCTCGCGCGCGCCTTCGAAATCAAGCCCGGCGACGTCGTCAACTTCAAGCGGATCCAGGACACGCTGGAGGAGATCAAGAAGTTGTACGGCAACCTCGGGCACATCAATTTTTCCTACCTCCCCGAACAGAACATCGACTTTGAGAAAAAGACCTACGACCTGACCCTGACCATGCAGCCCGACAAGAGCTTCTTCGTCCGGCGCATCAACTTTCTCGGCAACACGAAGACTCGGGACAAGGTCATGCGCCGCGAATTCATCCTGGAGGAGGGGAAGGTCTTCAGCAGCGCCGCCCTGGACAATTCGGTCCTCCGCCTGAACCAGCTGGGATTCTTCGACCGGATCGAGGAGAGCGACTACCAGGTCAAACCGGACGAAAAGGCCGGTTCCGTCGACGTCGACGTGACAGTCAAGGAAAAGAGCCAGCAGTCGATCGGGTTCACCGGCGGCGTCAGCGGCATCTCCGGCAGTTTCATCGGGCTGAACTACTCGACCAACAATTTCCTCGGGCGGGGGGAATCGCTGGAAGTCAGCATCATGGGAGGGACGCGCCAGACCAACTTCATCGTGTCCTTCATGGAGCCCTACCTCCTGGACACCCGCTGGAGGATGGGCGTATCGGTTTTCAACCAGCGCTACCGCTACGACACCTATTCCACCTTCGGGCTTACCGACTACTCCGGGAAAGCCCATGAACTCTTCACCCAGCGCATGGCCGGCGCCACGATCTCCCTGGACCGGAGGCTCTCCCACTCGTTCTGGACCGTGGGGACCAGTTACACCTACCAAAAGATCGGGGTCAGCAACATCGCGCCCGGCTTCGAGACCTTCGCGTTGGGACAGTTCACGGGATTTTCCTCGAAGGACGCCAGCGACGCGCTCGAGGGCATCATCCGCAGCGAGATCTCCCCCTACGTGCGCTACAGTTCCGTCAACGCCTATTTCAACGCCACGCGCGGCACCGAACTCCGGCTGTCCGCATCGGTGGCCGGGGGCGCCATGGGAGGGGATTTCAACATGATCCGCCCCGTGGTGGAATACCGGCGCTTCATAACCGACCGGTGGCTGAGCGGCGGGCGCAACGTCTTCGCCTTCAACGTCCAGTTCCAGTACATCCAGTCATACGGCAACTCGAGCGTCCCGTTCTTCGACCGTTTCTTCATCGGCGGGGAGAACACCATCCGCGGCTTCGACATCCGCTCGATCAGCCCCATCGCCGTCACTTCGACCCGGCTGTTCGACCCGATGGGAAACCCGATCATCGACCTGAACACGGGGCTGCCTCAAACGGTCCAGTCGCAGCCTTTCGCCGTGGGCGGTGACACGGTCGGCATCCTGAACTTCGAGTACCGGATCCCGGTCGCCGGACCCCTGTCGATCGCGGCCTTCTACGACCTGGGGCTGGCCCGGGCCAGCCGCAAGGAGTCGCTCGGGGACTTCGGCACCAGCAGCGTGGACATCCTCGAATCGACCAACAACACGCTGCGCGGGTCGACCGGGCTGGAGCTGCAGTTCATCCTCCCTGTGGTCAGCGCCCCGTTCCGGCTGATCTTTGCCTATAACCCACAGCGGCTCGACGACTCGATTACCACGACCAACGGCACGTACCACATCAATGAACCGAAAAAAGACATCAAGTTCACCATAGGCCGCAGCTTCTGATTCCGCTTTGCCGCCGACGGGAACTGTAGTACATTGCCACTTTTCCGCCCGGAATCATTATTAGGGACATTCAAACCATTCACCGGGGCCTCCCGGCTGAATGACAAAGGAGAACAGATTCGATGAACCGATCAATACTGAAAATCCTTTTTGCCGCACTCCTGCTGCCGACGCTGGGCGCGGCCCAGACCCCCGCGCCTGCGGCCGCGGGAGCCCCGGTGAAGATCGCCTGGGTCAACATGGACCAGGCTATCCTCACCTGCGATGAAGGCGCCAAGATGTACGCCGAGATCCAGCAGTTCATCGAGGCGAAAAACGTCGAGCTGGACAACCTGCGCAAGGAGGCCGAAAACCTCAGGACCAAGCTGAGCGTTCAAGGTTCCAAGCTGACCGACGAGGCACGGATGGACCTGGAACAGCAGGCCGAGATCAAGGACACCGACCTGCAGCGTTTCCAGCAGGACACGCAGCGGGACATCAACGGGCGCCGTGATCGCATGACCAACACCATCGGCAAGCGGATGATGCCCGTCGTCGAACAGGTGGCCAAGGCCAAGGCGCTCGACGCGATTCTCCTCTACAACCCCGCACGCGACCTCTGGATCAACGACGACAACCCGGCGTTGAACGTCACCGAAGACATCGTCAAGGCCTACAACCAGGCCTACCCGTCAAGTGCACCCAAGGTTTCCGCCAAGCCGTAGGGGCGCGTCAGGCGCAGGAAGGAGCCTGTTTCCGGCTCCGGCCCCCTGCAGGCGGCCGGAGCCGCCTGCGGGAACCGGGCCGCGGACCGATCGGAGAGTGCCATGAACAGCAGAGGCCCGGCCAGGGATATTCAAGAAATCCTCAAGGTTCTGCCCCAGCGCTACCCCTTTCTGCTGGTCGACCGGATCCTGGAAACGGACGGGACCACCTACATGGTGGGACTCAAAAACGTCACCATCAACGAACCCTTCTTCCAGGGACACTTTCCGGAGCATCCCGTCATGCCCGGGGTCCTGCTGGTGGAGGCACTCGCGCAGGTCGGGGTTGCGCTCCTGCTGGGCGGACGCCCGGACCGGGAGTCCCGGCTGGTGTACTTTTCGGGAATCGACAAGTGCCGGTTCCGTCATCCCGTCGTTCCGGGAGACCAACTCAGGATGGAGGTGAAAGTCCTCAAGCAGAGGGACCGCTACTACAGGATGAAGGGGCAGGCGTACGTCGGCGGCGACCTGGCGGTCGAGGCGGAACTCTCCTGCTCCCTGGTGGACCGCACCTGATCCCGTGCGCGGGTTTTCTGTTCGCCGCCGGGCCGGAAGGGTCCGGAGCCTCTTGTCGAAATCCCATGCCCATACACCCGACAGCCATCGTTGATCCTTCGTGCGACATCGCCCCCGACGTCCACATCGGTCCCTATTGCGTCATCGGTCCCAGGACGCGCTTGGGGGCCGGCTGCGTCCTGGACGCCCACGTCGTCATCCACGGCCATTCGATCGTAGGGGAAAGGTGTCGCTTCTACAGCCATTGCTCGGTCGGCGCCGACCCCCAGGACCTGAAGTACCGGGGGGAGGAAACCTTCCTCCGGATCGGGGACAACAACGTCTTCCGCGAATTCGTCAGCCTCCACCGGGGGACGCAAGGGGGGAACGGCGCCACGGTGATCGGGAGCGGGAATTTCATCATGGCCTACAGCCACGTGGCGCACGACTGCGTGGTGGGGGACGGGGTCATCATGGCCAACGCCGCCACCCTGGCCGGCCATGTCACCGTCGGCGACGGCGCCACGGTAGGCGCCTTTTCGGCCGTACACCAGTTCTGTCGGGTGGGTCCCCACGCCTTCATCGGGGGCTTCTCGGTCATTACCCGCGACGCCCTCCCCTACATCAAGACGGTGGGCCAACGTAACCACGCGCGGATCTACGGGATCAACACCCTTGGGCTCGAGCGCAAGGGTTTTTCTGCGGAAACCATCGGCGAACTCAAGCGCGCCTACCGCGTCTGTTTCCGCTCGCGGCTGAACACGGGGGACGCACTGGCACGATTGCGGGAACAGGGGCCGCCGGCGCCGGAGGTGGCGCTGCTGGTCGCCTTCATCGAAAGCTCCGAGCGGGGATTCATCCGCTGAGGCCTTCGCGACAGGACGCTCCTTTGACAAACGGCGAGGATAAATTCGGACTGATCGCGGGAAATGGCAGCTTCCCCTTCCTCGTCGTGGAGTCGGCCAAGCGGCAGAACCTGGACCTGGTCATCGCCGCCATCCGGGAGGAAACCGACCCGAAGATCGCATCGTGCGGGTACCCTGTCTACTGGCTGGGTCTGGGGCAGCTGGGCAAACTCATCCGGATATTCAGGAAATCCGGGGTCCGCAAGGCCATCATGGCCGGCCAGGTCAAGCACGTGAGCATCTTCGGTTCTTCCTTCCCGGACCTGACCATGATCCGTATGCTCGCCGGCCTGCAGCAAAAAAACACCGACTCCCTGATCGGGGGGGTCGCCAATGTGCTCGAGGAGGCCGGGATCACCCTCGTCAACAGTGCGGCGCTGCTCAAACCCTACCTCCCCGCCCCCGGAACGCTTACGTCGCGGGGGCTCGATGCCTCGGAACAGGCGGACGTGGATTACGGCCGTCCCCTGGCGCGGCAGATCGCCGCCATGGATATCGGCCAGACCATCGTGGTCCGGGACCGGGCCGTGGTCGCAGTGGAGGCCATGGAGGGGACGGATGCGGCCATCCAGCGGGCGGGTGCTCTGGGAAACCGGAGGAACCTGACCATAATCAAGGTCAGCAAGCCCCGGCAGGACATGCGCTTCGACATTCCCGTCGTCGGACTCGAGACCATCAGGAACATGATCGAGTGCGGCGCCACGGCCCTGTGCATCGATGCCGGGCTCACCCTGCTGTTCGACCGGGAGGAGGTCGTGGCCACCGCGGACCGGCACGGTATCGCCATCGTCGCCCTCCCGGAGGCGGACTGAAAGGGGTCGGGCGCAACCATCGGCCCATCCCATTGCCAGGAGTGTTTTCATGGACAGGATTCGGGTAGGAGTTGTGGGAGTCGGGGCTCTGGGGCAGCACCATGCCAGAGTCTATGCCTCGCTCCCAGAAGCGGATCTGGTGGGAGTCGTCGACCCCCACCCGGGCCGGGCGGAAGCGGTCGCCCACCCCCTGGGAACCGCGGTTTTCCCCCACCATCGCGACCTTTTCGGCAAGGTGGATGCCGTGAGCATCGCCACCCCTACGACGCTTCACGCCGAAATCGGCGCCGAATTCCTGCGGGAGGGGGTGCATGTCCTGGTGGAGAAACCGATCGCGCCTTCGCTCGAGGCAGCCGACCTGCTCATCCGGACGGCGGAACGGAACGGCCGGGTCCTGCAGGTCGGTCACCTGGAGCGCTTCAACCCGGCGGTGATCGAGCTGCGCAAGGTCGTGCACAACCCGCGGTTCTTCGAAGCCCACCGCATGGGGCTGTTTTCGCCGCGCAGTCTCGACATCGACGTCATCCTCGACCTGATGATCCATGACCTGGACATCATCGGACTGCTGGTCCCCTCCCCCGTGGCGGAGGTCAGCGCGGTGGGGATTGCCATCCTGAGCCGCAGGATCGACATCGCCAATACCCGCCTCCGGTTCGAGAACGGCTGCGTCGCCAATATCACCGCCAGCCGGGTGTCGATGGAGAAAATCCGCAAGCTGCGCCTCTTTCAGCGGCAGGAATACATCTCGCTTGATTACACCCGCCAGGACCTTTCGGTGTTCCAGCTCGACCACAAGGGCGGGGCGGCCATCCCGGAAATCGCGGGGCGGACAATCACCCCGGAACGCCAGGAACCGCTGCAGCTGGAACTCCGCTCCTTTCTCCACGCCGCCCGGGGGCTAGGCCCGGTGGAATGCGGCGGCCCGGAAGGACGCAAGGCGCTCGCCCTGGCGCTGATGATTCTCGAAAAAGCCGAAAAGGCCCAGGCCCTCGAATTTGACAGGGCTTAGGACCCTTTCCTATACTGCACCGCGGGCGGAACGATCCGATGTTCGATGATGTCACAGCCATAAGCCGGAAGGGAGCACCCAGCAGGCGGACCCTCGCCGCGGCGCTCTCGAGTGTCTTGATGCACGGCCTGCTGCTTTTGCTCCTCATCGAGTTCCCGCAGATCCTCCAGGGGGGACAGGGGACGCCGTTCCGCGTCCTCCTGGGCCTGTCGGAACCCGATCTGGAGGAACGGGAATGGCGCACGGTCACGCTCCTCGAAAGCCCCGCGCGCATGCAGATGCCCTCGGCGGACACGCTCAGGCGCAATCTTCCCGATTGGGACCGCAAGGGGACCGGCGCCCCCCCCATCCGGGTCCGGTTCGGGGACCCGAACGCCGCCCTGGTCGACCTGCCCCCCATGCCGAAAGTGCCCGACGAGGGGCCCAAGCCGAAGGTTTCCCTGCCGGAAAACCCGGTCCTGTCCGGAACCATCGCCTCCCGGACCACGGGCGAAAATCTCCGGGGCACCGAGACGGAGGCCGGCAGGCCTGACGCCGACGACTCCAGGATGGCCGACCGCCCCCCCCGCAGGGAACCGGCCGTGGTCCCCGACCCTGACCGGGCCCCGAGCCGGATCCCCGATTCGCTCCCGCCCCCCGGCCCATCCCGGATTGCCAAGCTTCCCGACGGCGTCTTCGAGGACGAAGCCAGCGCCCTCAAAAGCCCCGGCGTCGGCCTGTTCGACACCAAGGGTTTTCCGCTCGGAAACTACAAGGACATCATCGTGGAGCGGGTCAAGGGTAGATGGTTCATCCCCTCCAACCTCAAGAGCTCCCAGGGACAGACGACCATCGTGTTTTACATCGACCGGGATGGGCATTTCGCCGATGCCCGCATCGTGGCCTCCTCCGGAAACAATTCCCTCAACCTGGCGGCCCTGAACGCCGTCATCGAATCCAATCCGTTCCCCCCGCTGCCCAAGGGTTTTCCGGGGGAGCGCATCGGGGTCAAGTTGGTTCTCATCGTCGATCCATGATCCAGGGTTCGCTTTCAAGGAGTTGGTCTTTGCGCTTTTCCAGCTTTCCCTCCCCTTTCCCCGGAAAACTCCCCTGCTTCCTGCTGCTCCTGCTAGCAGCCGGCTGCGGAGGGCCGAAAACCACCGTAAAATCGCCTCAGCCCCCCCCATCCCGCCCGGCTCCCTCCACGCCGCGGCCCAAGGCGCAGCCTGAGGCGAAGGCCCCCCGGACGCAACCGCCCGCGGCGGTCCCTCCCGCGCCCTCCTCCCCGGAGGCGGCCGCCATCGTGCCGCCGACAGAGGAAACGGCGCCGGGACCCATGATCCGCATCGGCCTCAAAACGGGGGCGCGGGAGGTGCGCATCTCCTCCTCGGCCGAGTTCCACCTGATGGAGAAAACACCCGAGGCGCCCCGCTGGCGGGTCGACGGCGAGGTGCGCATCCGGATCGAGCCGGGATCCGCCCCCACGCCCGCCGCCTACCAAGTCCAGGTGGCCTCCCTGTCCAATCCCGACCGGGCGGCCGAGCTCGGCGCCCGGCTCGAGCGTGATTTCGGGGCACCCGTGGCGGTCTACCTCAACGAGGCCATGGGCACCCACCAGGTGCGCATCGGCTCCTTCGCCGACCGGGAGGAAGCCCGGGACCTGCTTGGTCAGCTGGCAAGCGCGGGATACCCGGACGCATTTCTGACCCGTGCCGAAGCCCGGGAAGAAAGCGGGGGCGCCCGCCCCGGGGTGGAACTGTTCCTATCGGGCCCCGACCAACTGTCCCAGCCAAGCCGGGCCGGGTTCTTCATCACCCCCTCGTCGGGGTCCGATTTTCTCAGCGTGGACGGCAAACCGTATCGCGGCGCCCTGGACATCATCCCCGACAGCGGCGGCCGGATGACCGTCGTCAACCAGCTGGGGCTGGAGGAGTACCTCTTCGGAGTCGTCCCGGCCGAGATGAACCCCGCGACCTACCCCGAACCGGCCGCCCTGGCCGCCCAGGCGGTCGCCGCCAGGACCTACGCCCTGAAGAACATGGGCCGTTACCGCTCCCAGGGGTTCGATCTCACCAATGACACCCGGACCCAGGTCTACAACGGGGTCAACGGCGAGCGGGAGATCACCAACGATATCGTGCGCGGAACCGCGGGGATCGCCATCTATTACGAGGACGAGCTGATCGACGCCATGTTCATGTCCACCTGCGGCGGCCGCACCGAGGACGCCTCCCTGGTCTACGGTTCCTCGCCCGTCCCTTACCTGAAAAGCGTCGTCTGCGCGGTCGAGAGCGGCACGGGAGAGGGCGAACTCGTGCTCGAGGGACACCACGGGCTGGAGGAACCGTTCCTGGCCGACGACGGGAACCTGGCCAACCGCAACCTGGAACTGGCACGACTCCTCGGCATCGGGCCGTCGGGACCGAACGCCCGCTCGCCCGGTTACTTCGCCGCCCCCGCCACCCCGGGCGAGACAAGGGAATGGGTCCGGGCGGCCGCCCTCATCGTGCACGGGGCCCCGCCGGAAAACCCGCCGCGCGGCGTCGATCCCACCACCCGCGGCGGCTTTATCCTCTACGCGGCCGAGGTGCTGTTCGGTCCCGGGACCCTCTCCCGGCGGATTTCGACGGGGGACACCGAGTACTACATGGCCAACATCAAGGACGGGGACCGGGTGCCCGAATCCCTGCGCCGCGTCCTCAGCTACCTGATGCAGCAGGGACTGTGGCGCCCCAACGCGGACAACAGCGTGCGGCCGGAAGACCGACTCCGGCGGGGGGACGCGCTCTCCCTGCTGCTGCGCTGGACCGAGGCGGCGCGCCCCGGGACTCTGCGCCAGGGGGTCTTTGCCGAACTGCGCCGGGGGGACGGGGACGACTCCGTCATCGCGATCCGCTCCGGAAACCGGACCCACGAATTCCGGCTGGCACCGGAACCTGCCCTGTTCCGGATAGACCAGGGCCAGGCGACGCCCATCCACAGCATCCGCCTGATCGGGTCTGAAAAGATCACGTTCCGCGTCGGACCGTCGGATCGGATCGATTTCCTCGAAATCGAGCTGAGCCCGTCGGGCGCCTCGAGCGACCGCCATTCCCCTGCGGCGACGTGGCAAACAGATGCAACCCGGTCGGAGGTGGCGGCCAAGTTGCGCCCGCTCACGGGCGATATCGGGACCTTTTTGGATCTCGAGCCGCATCGCACCGGGGAATCGGGGCGGGTGGTGGAGATCCGGGCCGTCGGGAGCCGTAAATCGGTACTGCTCAACGGCTACAAAGTTCGAAATGCCCTGGGCCTCAAGGACACGTTGTTCACGCTCGGGCGCACCTTCGGAGCCGACGGGCAGGTAGAGCGCTTCACCTTCAACGGACGGGGATACGGCCACGGGATCGGCCTGTGCCAAACCGGGGCCTACGGCATGGCCCGGGCGGGCCGAAGCTACGAGGACATCCTCAGGACCTATTACACCGGAGTGGACATCCGGAAGGCGTACTAGATCATGCAGCGCATGCGTTCGCAGATGCGGGGGATCCTGGCCCTGGCCCTACTCCTCCTCCTGCTCGCCTCCCTCCGCTATTACCTCAAACTCGGGTGAGGTGTGTCAGACAAGGATCCGGTCATCGCCGTAGTCGGCCCCACCGCCGCGGGGAAAAGCGACCTGGCGCTCGAGCTGGCGCTCCGGTTCGGAGGGGAGATCGTCGGCTGCGACGCCCTGCAGGTCTACAGGCACATGGACGTCGGCACCGCCAAGGTCCCGTCCGCCGCCCGGCGCGGGGTGCCCCACCACCTCGTCGACGTCCGGGAACCGCAGGAGGATTTTTCCGCCGGGGATTACCAGCGCCTGGCCCGCAAGGCGATCCGGGAGATCCATCTCCGGGGAAACCTCCCCGTGGTCGTCGGGGGAACGGGGTTCTACCTGCGGGCCCTCCTGGAGGGGCTCTTCGAAGGACCGGAAAGAAGCGCCCCCCTGCGCCGACGCATGAAAGGCATCATCGCCCGCAAGGGGCCGGAGGTCCTCCACCGCGCGCTCGCCCGTATCGACCCGGAATCGGCCGCGCGGATCGGCGCGCGGGACGCCGGCCGGATCATCCGCGCCTACGAGCTGTACCTGTCGAGCGGCAGGACGATGACATGGTGGCGCGCCCAGCCGAAAAACGCCTTCGCCGGGGTCCGCTGGCTCAAGATCGGCATCGACCTGCCCCGGGAACAGCTCTACGCCCGGATCGACCGGCGCGTGGAGCGGATGTTCACAAGCGGCCTCCTCGAGGAGGTCCGCGCGCTTCTGGACCGCTGCCCCCCATCCTGCCAAGCCTTCCAGGCGATCGGGTACCGGCAGGCGGCGGACGTCCTCGGGGGACGGATGGAGCTCGCCCGGGCCATCGAGTCCACGCAACAGGAGAGCCGCCGCTACGCCAAGCGGCAACTCTCCTGGTTTCGGGCCGACCGGGACATTCTCTGGATGGACGGCGGGGAGGGAGAAGGACAACTTGCGGATCGAGCGGCGGAGGAGGTCTCCCGGTTTCTGCGCGAGGGATAGGGGAGATCGAAGCGCCGCCCCCACACCGGTATCCGGCTTGCCCTCGAATTACGTTTACCCCTGCCGCCCCGGCCCGAGAGCGACGCTTCACCCCGGCTACAGGCATTTCCCGTGCCCATGGGTCGCCACCCCAATGATTTGCTCCCGTTTTATTGCATTTCACTTACTTGCAGGACTTCCGTCCCAGCGACCCGGAAGCCGGGAAGAGCCGGTAGTGATCGCGCGGGCTCATTATTTATGCGCTCGAACCCATTTTTTCAGATTCCGGGGCGCCCAGCCATGGGGACTCCCGTTTCCGCGGCTCTCGTAATATAATGCGGCCATGACATTCGAACCCGCAATCGGACTTGAAGTACACGCGCAATTACTGACCGGGAGCAAGCTGTTCTGCGGCTGCAGCACGCGGTTCGGCGCCCCTCCCAACTCCCAGACCTGCCCCGTCTGCCTGGGACTTCCCGGCGCGCTCCCGGCGATCAACCGGCAGGCCGTCACCATGGCGGTGAAGGCGGCCCTGGCCCTGGGATGCCGCGTCAATCCGGTCTCGGTTTTCGCGCGCAAGAACTATTTCTATCCCGACATGCCCAGGGGGTACCAGATTTCGCAGTTCGACCTCCCGCTGGGGGAGCACGGAAGCATCGCTGTCTTCTCCGGGGAGCGGACCGACGGGGGGAAAATCGTCAACCGCCGCGAAAAGACGTTCGGCATCACACGGTTGCACATGGAGGACGACGCGGGCAAATCGATCCACGACGGGCTCCCGGAGACGGAGACCAAGAGCTATGTCAACCTGAACCGTACCGGGGTGCCGCTGGTGGAGATCGTCAGCGCACCCGATTTCCGCAGCAGCCAGGAGGCGTACGATTTCGTGGTCCACCTGCGCAAGACCCTCCTCTACCTGGGGGTGTGTGACGGCAACATGGAGGAGGGGAGCCTGCGGTGCGATGCCAACGTGTCGGTCCGACCGAAGGGGACCGCCGCCCTGGGCACCAAGGTGGAGATCAAAAACCTCAATTCCTTCCGCTTCATGCAGCGGGCGCTCGACTACGAAATCGAGCGCCAGAAACGGGTCCTGTCCGGGGGGGGGCGCGTCGTCCAGGAAACCCGCCTGTGGGATGAATCCGAGGGGCGCACCTTCTCCATGCGCAGCAAGGAAGAGGCGCACGACTACCGGTATTTCCCGGAACCGGACCTGCCGCCGCTCCGGCTCGACCCGGAGTGGATCGCGGGCGTCGCAGCGGAACTTCCGGAACTCCCGGGCGCCCGGATGAAGCGCTTCATGTCCGATTACGCCCTCGGGGCCGACGACGCCCTGTTGCTGACCTCCACGGCGGCGACGGCCGCCTACTTCGAGGAGTGTGCGCGGGAATCCGCCAACCCGCGGGCGGCGGCCAACTGGGTCATGGGCGACCTCGCCCGTGCCCTGAAAAACTCGGGTGGGGAGATCGAGGAGAGCCCGGTCACCGCCCGGGAACTGGCGGCGCTGATCCGGACCATCGATTCGGGGGAGATCTCGGGGAAGATCGCCAAGACCGTCTTCGAGGAGATGGTCCGGACGGGGGAGCCCGCCGTGGACCTCATCGGCCGCATGGGACTCCGCCAGGTCAGCGACGAGGCCAGCCTTGTCGCGGTCATCGACAAGGTGATCGCCGCCAATCCGAAACAGCTCGAGGAGTACCGCTCCGGGAAAACCAGGGTCATCGCCTATTTCGTCGGGCAGGTGATGAAGGAAACCCGCGGCCAGGCCAACCCCCGCATGGTCAACGAACTGCTGGAGCGGAAGCTCGCGGGCGGAAGCACATGATGGGGAGCCTATGAAAATCCTCCGGTTTTGTTGCGCGCTTCTGTGCTCGGCGGGCTTATTGCTCGAGGCCGCGTCGGCCCAGACGCCGGGCGCCACCCCGAGTTCCGCCGCGCCGGCGGGGGTGCCGATCGCCGGCATCCTGGAATGCGGCGAAGGCTACACTTCGCACGAACTGTACGACGTGACGATCACGCTCGAGGAGGTGCTCCGGGGGGACGAAGCCCTACGCCGCCTGCGGGCGGCTGCCCCCCACACCCCGGAGGCGCCGCCGGGGCTCGATTACGTCCTGGCCCGCGTCCGCTTCGAATACCGGGCGCGGGGGTTTCCGGGCACCTGCGTCCACCCGCTCGCGCCCGAGCAGTTCACCGCCTATTCGCGGGAGGGAGAGGCTTACGCGGCCGCACCAGTCCCCCCCCCGGAACCTGGGATGCGCCGGGAGATGAAAACGGGGGACGCGGTCACAGGCTGGCTCGCCTACCTGGTTGCAGAAACCGACCGCTCACCGCTGCTTTCGTTTGCGGCCGACCGCGGAGGCGCGGTCCAGCATGGAGAGCCCAAATGGTTCCTGCTCCGTTGACCCCCCGGGGCGCCTCCCCCGGGCGCCGGCCCGGCAGATGCTGACCGCGGAACAGAAGGACCGGGTTCTCCGCTTCATCCAGAACCTGGATGCAAAGGCCTCGGAGGAATTCACCTTCCGGGACGTTGTCCGGGCGCTCGACCTGGACAGCGACGACCGCCGCGCCCTCCAGCGGTTCCTCGACTGGTTGGACGCCGAGGGGGTGATCCGCCGCGTTCGGCGGAGACGATACTCCATCGCGGAGCGGAAGACCCACGTGTCCGGGATTCTCAACCGCCACCGGGACGGGTACGGCTTCGTGCTTGCAGACGACCGCTCGCGTTACGCGGAGGATATCTTCATCCCGGCGCGGAACATGGAGGACGCCCTGCACGAAGACCGGGTCCTGGCGGAGGTCCGGCACAAGCCGCTCGCCCCGCCCCGGGGGCGCCGCGCGGCGCGCAGGGCCGGCGGCGCCCGCACGGAAAACGGGGAGGACCGGAAGAGGCTGGAGGGGCGCGTCATCCGGGTGCTGGAGCGCAAACACCCCGTCGTCGTCGGCCGTTACCGGGCCCATTCCCGGTTCCCTTGTGTCCAGCCGCTCGACGCCCGGATATCGGACGACATCCGGGTCTCCCCCAAGGAGGGAATGGAACCCCGGGACGGCCAGATCGTCGCCGCCGCCATCACCCTTCCGCCGGGGCGTAACCGCCTCCCGCAGGGAAAGATCCTGGAAATCCTGGGCGATCCCGGCGAGGCGGGGATCGAGTACCGGATCGTCGAGCACAAATACGGACTCCCGGTCGCATTCCCCCCGGAGGCGCTCGAGGAGGCCGAAGCGCTCCCGGACCGGGTCCGGGAGGAGGAGTGCCGGGACCGGGAGGATTTCCGCGCAGAGTCCGCCGTCACCATCGACGGGGAGAGCGCGCACGATTTCGACGACGCCGTCAGCCTGCGCAAACTGGAGTCGGGCAACTGGCTCCTCGGCGTGCACATCGCGGACGTGTCGCACTACGTCCGCGAGGGCTCGGAACTGGACGCGGCCGCCTATGCCCGGGGCACTTCGGTCTATTTCCCCGATCGTTCGATCCCGATGCTCCCCCCGAAGCTTTCGAGCGGGATCTGCAGCCTGAAGCCGGACGTGGACCGGCTCGTGCTGTCGGCCCTGGTGGAGGTCACACCCCGCGGCCGCGTCGTCGCCCGGCGCTTCACCCGGGGGGTGATCCATAGCCGCGCCCGGTTGACCTATACCACCGTGGCCGCGATCCTCCGCGACCGGGATCCCGCCCTGAGGGCGCACCACGCCGGGCTGGTCCCCATGCTGGAGGACATGCTGCAGGTGTGCCGTGCCCTGGAGCGGAAACGGCACGCCCGGGGGGCGGTCGATTTCGACCTGCCGGAAGCCGATATCCGGTTCGACGCCGACGGCCGGATGACGGACATCGTCCCCTCCGAGCGCACCCTCGCCCACCGCATCATCGAGGAGTTCATGCTGCTGGCCAACGAGTGCGTCGCCCGGGAGCTGACCGCCTCGGGAGGGCCGGCGCTCTACCGCATCCATGAAAAGCCCGACCCGCGCAAGGTCGAGGAATTCGCCGAGTTCGCCCAGGCCCTGGGACACCGGCTGGAGAGGAGTGGTAAGGAATACACCCCCGGGGATTTCCAGCAATTCGTCCGGGGGCTCCGGGGGAGAGCGGAACAGAAATTCCTGATCCACCTCATGCTGCGCTCCTTCATGCAGGCGCGCTACGCTCCCGAAAACGCGGGCCATTTCGGCCTGGCACTGGAAGTGTACACCCACTTCACTTCCCCGATCCGGCGATACCCCGACCTGCTCGTACACCGGTTACTCAAACGGATCCTCGACCGCAAGGAGTCCGAGGGGTGGAACGAGCGCCTCGCCCGGCGCCTCCCCGAAATCGCGCGGCATGCCTCCGAGCGTGAGCGGAACGCCGACGAGGCCGAACGGGAAATCGAGCGGATCAAGAAGACGCAGTTCATGGCCGAAAGGGTGGGCGAGGAGTTCGACGCCGTGGTCTCCTCCCCCTCCAGCCAGGGGTTTTTCGTGGAACTCCTCGATCCCTTCGTGGAGGGGTTCGTGCCGGCCGAAACCCTGATCGACGACCGCTACCGCTACCTGCAGAAAACGCGCGCCCACGTCGGGGAGCGGCGCCGGCGCCGCTATGAGCTCGGTTCCCGCGTCAGGGTCCGGCTCGACCACGCCGATCTCGAGACCTCCCGGCTTACCTTTTCCGTGACCGGCTTCCGTTAGCCTCCCTACGTTCCGGTTTCGCGCGCAAAACCGGGGGAGACCACCCCGAGGAGGCTTTCGGCCAGGACCTGCTCATCGGCCGGGAGCACGGTGCGCAGATCGACCAGCGCCCGGTCTTCCTCGACCCTGATGATCACGGGGGGATCGAGCGCGCGCAGCCGCGATTCGATAACGGCCGGACGGACCGATTCCGACTCCAGGGAGAGCAGGGTCGAAGGGAGCAGGCTTTCGGGACAGGACCCGCCCCCGACCACCGATTGCCCCTTTACGAGGCGCACAGCCGCTCCTTCGGGGAGGCGGGGCCGCAGCCGGCGTGCAAAGCGGCGGGCGCGCCGCCCCGTTTCCTCGCGGGACATGGCGATCATGCGCACCACGGGAATCTCCCCGGCCGCCCGCCCGAACCGGTAGCTGCGGAGGGTGGCCTCCAGGGCGCCGTAGACAAGCTTGTCCACCCGGTAGGTCCGCATCAGGGGGTTTTTGCGGATCGGCGCCACCAGGGCGCGCGCTCCGGCGATGATCCCGGCCTGCGGACCACCCAGCAGCTTGTCCCCGCTGAAGCAGATGAGATCGACCCCCGCGGCCAAGCTCGCCTGGACCGTCGGTTCATCCGAGATCCCGAAGGGCCGGAGGTCCACCAGGCAGCCGCTGCCGATATCCTCGACCAGGGGGATGCGGTGGCGCCGGGCCAGATCGACCAGCGCCGCGAGCGCCGGCCTTTCGGTGAACCCGCGGATCCGGTAGTTGCTGGGGTGAACCCGCAGCAGCAGGGCGGTGCGCTCGTTGACGGCCGCCTCGTAGTCCTCGAGCCGGGTCTTGTTGGTGGTCCCCACCTCGCACAGGTGGGCGCCGCTGCGGGCCATGATTTCCGGGACCCGGAAGGATCCGCCGATCTCCACCAGTTCCCCCCGGCTGACGACAACCTCCCGGCCGGAGGCGAGCGTATTCAGGATGAGGTAGACGGCGGCGGCGTTGTTGTTGACGACCGCGGCGTCCTCGCACCCGAGCACCTCCCTGAGCAGGGGCTGGACCAGCAGGTCCCTCTGGGACCGCTTCCCCTCGGAAATATCGTATTCCAAGTTGGTGTAACCGGCCGCAAGTGCCGATATATTCTCAAGGGCCGCAGTCGACAGCGGCGCCCGTCCCAGGTTGGTATGCAGGATGACGCCGGACGCGTTGATCACCCGGCCGAGCCCCGGACGCAGGCACCGCTCCAGCCGCCGGGCGAGCGTCGCCTCCAGCAGTTCGGGGGTGACCACGGCACCGGTGGCGTCAGCAAGCACCGCCGCACGGGTTTCGGCAAGCAGGCTCTGGATTTCAGCCACGACGAAATCGTGGCCGGTGGACTCCACCCAAGCGGCGATCACCGGGCGCAGGAGCAACTGGTCGACGGCCGGAATCCGGCGGAGCAGTTCTTGTGGGGGCGTGTTTGTCATGGGCGCATTTCAGCATAGGCGGGGAAGGCTGTCAATCGGCGATTGCGTCCGCGGGAAAGGGGGGTGAGGGGGATGCGTGACGAGGAACTGAACAGCCTGGACGAGGGGCTGAGGCGACTGAAAATCGAGTACCACATCTTCTTTCACGGGAACCAGGCCAAGGCGCCCGATGAGCTGCGCCTGCG
This sequence comes from Acidobacteriota bacterium, assembly GCA_012719455.1. GTDB lineage: Bacteria > Acidobacteriota > UBA6911 > UBA6911 > UBA6911 > UBA6911. The sequence continues at coordinate 55,947 of JAAYAJ010000065.1, forward strand.
CATCGAGAGGCTGGTCAAGAAACTGTCGGAAAGCTCGGACCTCTCCTTTTCCCAGCGCTTCCGGTTCAACACCCTCGTGGCCCGCTACTATGTCTACCGCGACCTCTGGCGGCGCACCCAGCAGGAGCGCGAGATGGGGGCGGCGGGCGCAGCAAGCGCCGGCGCCTCCAGGGGCGCCGCACCCCGGGCGACGGAGCCGGAGCTCCGGGTTCTCATCTCCGACCCGGAGGCCGAAGCGGACAAGGTGAAGAAACTGTATGACGCGCTGGTGGCGGCAGGAAGGACGGAGCCGGGGAAGACACAAATTTCCTACCCGCAATTCGCCAAGCTCGTGGCCACCCGAACCCGGAGCATCCGCAAGCAGCATGGCTGCTCCCGAGTAGCCTTCACCCTTGCGCTCAAAGAAGAGTCTATCCGGTTCACCGCCACGGCGGAAACCGTCGAAACCTGATCCCGTCGGGATTTCTAGATGACGGACTGCTCCGGCTGCGGCTCGAGCCTCACCACGTGTTCAGCCTGCGGCCCGCGGGGACCCATCTTGACATCAAACTCCACCTGCTCCCCTTCACGCAGGGTGCGGTATCCCTCTTCCTGTATGGAGCTGTAGTGCACGAACACGTCCACCCCGGTAGGCTGGGAGATGAAACCATATCCCTTGGTGTTGTTGAACCACTTCACGGTACCCGTAACCCTGCTCATAGAACATCCCCTAAAAAGCCCGGAACACTCCGCGCACATCTTGAAACCGGGCGCAACTCCGCCCAAAATGCAATGATGTCCAAGCCCCCGTTAAACCCAACAAACTACTAGAGATTTAATTGCACCGAGCGTAATCGACCCGATTATTTTTTGTCAAGCGGAAAATGGCGGCGCGCGGGCGCAATCTTCGGCTGGCGCCGCGGGGGGGATCGCGTATACTGTTGTTTTGTTTTCTTCGACACCAGGAGGTGGACCTTGATCCGCATACAGCGTGCCTTGATCAGTGTTTCCGACAAGAGCGGCCTGGCCGAACTTTCCGGGCGCCTTCATGAGATGGGGGTCGAACTGCTCTCGACCGGGGGCACAGCCGCTTTCCTGCGGGAGAGGAAGATCCCCGTCGTCGAGGTATCCGACTATACCGGGTTCCCCGAAATCATGGACGGCAGGGTCAAGACCCTGCATCCCAAAATTCACGGCGGGCTGCTGGCGCTGAGAAACAAGGAGTCTCACCTTTCCCAGATGGAGGCCCAGGGGATCCGGCCGATCGACATGGTCGTCGTCAACCTCTACCCGTTCCGGGAAACCGCGGCGCGGGAAGGGATCACCTATCCCGAGGTCATCGAGCAGATCGACATCGGCGGGCCCAGCATGATCCGCTCGGCGGCCAAAAACCACGCGGGGGTAGCCGTCCTCACCGACCCCGCCGACTACGCCTGGGTGCTCCAGGAACTGGAACTCCATCACGGGGCCCTCGGCGCCGGGACCCGCTTCCGGCTGGCGCAGAAGGCCTTTGCGGCCACCGCCTCCTACGACAGCGCCATCGCCGCGTGGTTCTCCGACCGGACCTGGTCGGGAGAGGGGGCCGAGAAGCGGGAAGAAACCCTCCCCTCCACCGAGGTAATGGCGCTCGACAAGATCGGCGACCTGAGGTACGGAGAAAACCCGCACCAGCGCGCGGCGCTCTACCGACGGTCGGGGGACCCCGCGTTTGGGGTGGCGGGGGCCGGGGTGCTCCACGGGAAGGAACTCAGTTACAACAACCTGCTCGATTCGGACGCGGCCTGGAACCTGGTCATGGAATTCGACCGCCCCGCGGCCGCCGTCATCAAGCACACCAATCCCTGCGGCGTGGCCCAGGCCGACACGCTCGCGGAAGCCTACGCGCTGGCGCGGGACAGCGACCCGCTTTCGGCTTTCGGCTCGGTGGTGGCGCTCAACCGCCCGGTGGACCGGGACACGGCCGACGAGATCCAGAAGACCTTCGTGGAGGTCGTGCTCGCCCCCGATTTCGCCGCGGACGCGCTCGCCGTCCTGAGGCAGAAGAAAAACCTCCGCCTGCTGCGGGTAAGCGCCCTCGCCCCGGTCGCGCGGCAGCACCGCCAGATCAGCGGCGGCTTTCTCGTGCAGGACAAGGACACCTATTTCCTCGGCCCCGACGAGCTCAAGACCGTCACCCGGCGCGCTCCCTCCCGCGAGGAACTCGAGGCGCTGCTCTTCGGCTGGCGCGTCGTCAAGCACGTCAAGAGCAACGCCATCGTCTTCTCCAGCCCGAACCGGATGCTGGGGATCGGCGCCGGCCAGACCAGCCGGGTGGACGCGGTGAAGTGGGGGGCGATGAAGGCCACTCTCCCGCTCGAAGGATGCGCCCTGGCCTCCGATGCCTTTTTCCCGTTCCCCGACGGGCTGCTGGCCGCCGCCGAATACGGAGTCAGGGCCGTCATCCAGCCGGGCGGTTCGGTGCGCGACGCCGAAGTCATTGAAGCCGCCGACAGCCGGGGGATCGCCATGGTCTTCACCGGCATCCGGCATTTCAAGCACTGAACTTTCACGGCGCGGACGGATCCTCCCCCGGGGAGGATCCGTCCGTGCGCCCTGTTCGGCAAACCATGCATACCTCCCTCCCCTCTCCCCGCAAAGCCGCGCGGCCGCTCGCGGCCCTGGTCCGCCGCTATGAAAAATATTCGGGTCCCGTCCTTTTCGGCGCCGGGTTCCTCTGGGATTCACTGACCCTGACCCGCATCGACAACCTCCTGGACAACGCGCTCCTTCTAACCTACCTGGCCGTTGCAGGGGGACTGATCATCCTCACCCTCAGGAGCCAGGAGGGGGCCCCCCTCCCCGGACCGGTCCGAAGGGTGCGCCCCTACTTCCCCTGGGTCCTGCAGTTCCTGTTCGGGGGACTGTTTTCAAGCTATGTCATTTTTTACTTCAAGAGCGCGTCCTTCACCCGGACACAGCTCTTCTTCCTGATTCTCGTCGCCCTCCTGGTCGGCAACGAATTCCTGCACGACCGGCTCGAGGACAGGCGGTTGCTCGCCGTTCTCTACAGCTTCTGCCTCCTCTCCTTCTTCGCCTTCTTCCTGCCGGTGGTCCTGGCGAAGGTCAACGGGGCCATCTTCGCCCTGGCGGGTGTCGTCAGCCTGGGGGCCAGCCTCCTGGTTTTCTCCCTGGGGCTGGCGCGCGCCGGCGTCCCCCGGCGCCAGGCGCTGCGGCCCGTGGCCCCCTGGATCGCACTCACACTCCTGGCGGTGAACCTCCTCTATGTCGCCAACCTCGTCCCCCCGGTCCCGCTGGCGCTGAAGTCAGCCGGGATCTACCACCACGTGGCGCGCACCGAGCACGGGTACGAGGTACAATACGTCCCCGGTCCGTCCTACCGGTTCTGGAAAAAATGGGACGACCCCTTCCTCCTCTCACCCGGGGAAAGCGTCTACTGCTATACCGCCGTTTTCGCCCCCCCGCGCTTCCGGGTCCCCGTGAGCCACGTCTGGAGCCGGAAAAGCGCCGGGCGGGGATGGGTGCAGACCGACCGGATCCGGTTTCAGGTCAGGGGGGGGCGGGAACAGGGTTTCCGGGGGTACACCCGCAAACAGGGGATCGGGCCGGGACGGTGGCGGGTGGAGGTGGAAACCGAATCGGGCCAGATCCTCGGCAGGATCGATTTCACCGTAAAGGAGAGTCCCGCTTCCCGGCCCCCGCTGCAGAGCAAGTTGCTCCCCTGAAGCTCCCGCTCCCCCTGATCCCGTTTTTATGGCACAATCTCTTTTTCCGGTTGCCGAGGATGAACTACTACAATTATTTCACCGAAATCGAGGAACATTTCGTGCGACGGCGGGGCCGGCACCTGCTGATCTCCCCGAACGACTGGAACCTGATCGCCGCCTGGCGCGAGGCCGGCATTCCCCTGCATATCGCGCTGCGCGGCATCGATATCGCCATGGAGAGCTTCCAGGCGCGCCGGGGGCGCGGCCAGTCCAAGGTCAACAGCCTCTGCTACTGCCACGACGCGGTAATGGAGGCCTACGCCGATTACACGGAAGCCCATGTAGGGGAGGACGCCGCCGCAGAGGACCCGGCGCCGTCCGGTCTGAAGGGGGGAGAAGATTCCGGGGGGGACGATCCCGGGGCGAGCGAGATCGCCGCGTTCCTGGCGGCGAGAATCGATGAAATAAACGCGCTCGCGGCGAAACAATACCCGGGAGGCGTCCCCGAAGGGCTGGAGCGGGTGCAGGCCCGGCTCGAGGAGATCGCCCGCTTCCACCGCGCGGACGAACGGATGGACATGGAAGCGCTCGAGCGCGATCTCCGGATTCTCGACGATCTCCTGATGGACGAACTCGGCGGCCTCGTCCCGGCCGGGGAAAGGGCCGATTGGGAACGGGACGCCGCCAAGGAACTCAAGGAATACCGGAAGAGGCTGCCGAAGGAGACCTTCGAGCGGATTCGCGAAAACTTCATGTGCGATCGGATCCGGGAGAAGTTCAGGATCGGGGAGCTCAGCCTGTTCCGGCTCTGATCCTTTTCGATCGGCGGGCCGAACGGCCATCGTTCCTGGACAAGAAAGACGTGCCCGACACTCTCACCATCACGATCGAACGGCTGGTCTACGGCGGCGCCGGCCTGGGCCGGCACGGGGGAAAGGTGGTCTTCGTCCCCTTTTCGGTCCCGGGGGACACGCTGCTGGTGCAGCCGGTCGATGAGAAAAAGAACTTTATCCGCGCCGCCCCCCTGCAGGTCCTGGAGCCGGGACCGGGGCGGATCGATCCCGCATGCCCCCATTTCGGCGTTTGCGGAGGGTGTCACTGGCAGCAGATCGACTATGCGCGGCAGGTGGAAACCAAGCGCCTCATCCTCGAGGAAATCCTGCGTCACAAGTTCCCGGAAACCGCACCCCTCCCGGTCACCATGATTCCTTCCCCCCGGCCGTTCGGCTACCGTTCCCGGGCCCGGATGCAGTTCGCGGGCGCCGGGGCCGGCGCCGTCGTCGGCTTCTTCCGGGGCCGATCGCACGCGATCCTGGATATCGAGCACTGCCCGCTCTTCCGGCCCTCTCTGAACGAGGCCCTCAAGGCGCTGCGCCTGAGCCGCCAGGGCCCCGACGCCGGGGGGGAGCCCGGGGAGATCGACATCGCCTGCTCCGAAGAGGAGGGCGCCTGGGCCGCCGGCCCCGGCGGGGTGCTCAGGAGAAAGGTCGGCGGGTTCACCTACCGGCTGACTCCCGACGTCTTCTTTCAAGCCAACGATTTCCTGGTGGAGGAATTGGTCGGGCTGGTGGACGCCGTCGCCCGGGATTGCGATCCGGACTCCGCTCTCGATCTCTACGCCGGGGTCGGCCTCTTCTCGCTCCCCCTGGCGCGCAGGTTCCGGAAGGTGATCGCGGTCGAAAGTTCCTCCTCGGCATGCCGGCTGCAGCGATCCAACGCTTCCGAGGGGGGCCTCGGGCACCTCCGCACCGTGTGCACCGAAGTCGCCGAATGGATGGAAGGGGCGAAGGCGCACGATTTCAGCCTGGTCGTCCTCGACCCCCCGCGCACCGGATCCGGCAACCGGGTGATGGAACAGCTCCGCCGGTGGCGCCCCGGCACGATCGTGGTCGTCTCCTGCGACCCCCAGACTCTCTGCCGTGACCTGGCCCGCCTCGTACCCGATCACTACCGGATCGATTCGGTGGTCGGGCTCGACCTGTTCCCCCAGAGTTACCATTTCGAGACAGTGGTCCGCCTTGCGAGGACATAGCCACGCCGGACACCCAGCCCCAGAGGGCCGCCCCCCTCGCCCCAGTCCTCCGTTCCCACTCGACGCGCCCCATGGCGGCGGTGGCCCTTTCCTTTTCCCTCGGGATCCTCCTGGCCCGGCTCTTCACAACATACGCCTTCGCCGGATTAATCGCGGCGGCACTTCTCCTGCTGGCCGCATCCGGCCTGGCTCTCCACCGCAACCTGGAGGGCCGGTCACTGGCGCTCGGGCTGGCCGCCCTGGCGGCGGCCGGATTCCTGACAGCCGCGGCGCAGCGGGACGGAGTAGGCCGCGACCATCTCCGGCATGCCCTGCCCCTAGGGGAGTTTCCGCTGGACGTCCCCTCCGCCTTCGACGCCTGCGTCGCCGACGACGGCCAGGTCAGGGGAGGGGAAAGCGTGCACACCCTCCGGCTCCTTGCCCGGCGCCGGGGAGAAGAATGGAGCGCGTGCCATGGAATGGGGATTCTGCGCGTCACCCTCCCCACTGTGCCCGACCATGGCCGGGAAGAGCCCCCGCTCACACGGGGGGACCGGGTCAGGGGATGGGCCGTCTGGCACCGGCCCCGCAATTTCGAAAACCCGGGATCGGAGGACAGGGTCGCCCGGCTTGCCCGGCGCGGGGTCTGGATCGAGGGGAGGACGAAGTCGGTCCGGCTGCTGGAAATCGAACCGGGGGGGTGTGCCGGCCCCCTGACCGGCCCCGTCGCGGCTGCGCGCACCCGCGTCCGCGAAGCCTTCCGCCCCCTCGCCGAGCGGGGGAAGCGGGTAGAGGCCGCCGTCCTGGCCAGCCTGACCATAGGAGACTACTCGGACCTCACCGATCCGGTCCTCGGGGCTTTCCGGAACTCGGGAACGCTCCACGTCCTCGTAGTGTCCGGGTTACACGTCGCCTGGATCGCCGGGCTCCTCCTGGGCCTGGCCAGGCGCGCCCGGCTTCCGGAGCGCCTCCGCTACCTGGTGGCGGGGACAGCCATCCTGGCCTACACTTGCGTCGTCGGCTTCCAGGCGAGTATCACTCGCTGTTTCTGGGTGTTCACCCTCTACCTGCTCGGGCGCATGATCTTCCGTCACGCCGATCCGATCAACCTCCTTTTCGCCGCGGCCCTCATCCTGCTGGCCGCCCATCCGGGCTGGCTGTTCGAAATCGGGTTCCAGCTCTCCTTCCTATCCGTCCTGGCGATCGTGATGACCGCGTCCCCTCTCATCGAGGAGTACTGGGACCCCGTCTGCGCGCCCACTCGGCACGCGGGAGACGCGGACCGGCTCTTCCTCCGGCCGGGACGGTGGCACCGCCTCGGCCGCCGCCTGCGCTTCGGAATCGAAATCATCGCCGAGGGGATCGGCGACCGGGTTTCCCCCGCCTGCGCGCGGGCGCTGCAATGGACCTGCCGGCGCACGGCGGGCGCCGTGGGGGCGGCCGGGAGCATGGTTCTCCTCTCGCTCGCGGTCGAGCTGTGGATCGGTCCCCTGCTGGCCCGCAGCTACAACCGCATCTGCTGGATCGGACCGCTGGCCAATGTCGGCATCGTTCCGCTCTCCTCCCTCACGCTGGCCGCCGGCCTCGGGGCGGCCCTGGCCCCCGGCGTCCTCGGGGACGCCATCGTCCCCGTGGCCGGGAAAAGCGCCACCCTCCTCATCGCCGGCGCTCGGGCGGCGGCCGCCCTCCCAGGCGCCTGGCAGCGGTGTCCCACCCCGCCGGCCGCCTGGGTCTGGGGGGGAATCGGCCTCCTCTTCCTCTGGTCCTTCCTGAAGTGGCGCCGGCGCTGGATCCCCCCGGCCCTCGTCACCGCTACCCTCCTGCTCCTGGCCGCAGCCCCGAGCCCTCTTCTCCAGTCCGCCCTCGCCCGGTTCCGGCCGCGGGCACCCCTGGTCCAACCGGGCGCGCGGGGGGCCCCCCCTACCCTGAGTTTCTCCTTCCTGGATGTCGGCGAGGGGGACGCCATCGTCATCCGCTTCCCTGACGACGGCCTATGGCTTTTGGACGCCGGGGGTCTCGTCCTTCCCCCGGCGGAGGAGGAGAGTGGCGCGGGATTCGATATCGGCGAGGCTGTCGTGAGCCGCTATCTGTGGCACCAATGGCTGCTCCGGCCCGACAGGGTGATCCTGTCGCACGCGGACATGGACCATGCCGGGGGGGTGCCCGCCGTCCTCGCCAACTTCCCGGTCGACGCCTTCGGCTACGCCCCGGCGGGGGCGGACGCGCGCATCCTGGAGAAAATCCTGGCGACCGCCGCCAGCCGGGGGAGCCGGGTCATCCACGTGAGCCGGGGGGTGAAACTCGACCGGGGCCCGGTCCGCGTCCGTGTCCTGCACCCCGGCCCGGAGTCCGTGCAGGCTGGGGCCAACGACCGTTCGCTCGTGATCCGGTTCGACTTCGGGCGCTTTTCGGCGCTGCTCGCGGGTGACCTCGAAAAGAGGGGAGAACGGGAACTCCTGGCGCACGGCTTCCACCTCCAAAGCGGGCTGCTCAAGGTCGCGCACCACGGGAGCCGGTCGGCCACCTCCGACGCGTTCCTCGATGCCGCCGCACCGCGCTGGGCCGTCATCTCCGCCGGGCACCGCAACCCGTTCGGCCACCCCTCACCGGAGGTGCTGCAGCGCCTCGAACGGCACCGCGCCCGGACCTTCGTCACCGCGGAACTGGGCGCCGTCACCTTCGAAACCGACGGCACCCGCTACGCGATCTCGAGCCACCTCCGCGGGGTCCTGGAACGGGGCACGCTGTGAGGCGCCGCGCGCATGCGCGCCCCGGTCCCGATACACCCTCACGGATACCGCTCGGCCCGGGCCACCCCTTCGTCAGCGCATTAGTGGCGCCGGCAACCGAGCTTGTCGCACACCCGCGGCATGTTCCCGGTCCTCCGGAAGAATTCCGTCGTAGACGCGCGTGAGCTTCTCCACGCGCCTGGGAATCTGCGGCGCCCGCATTTACCGGTTGATTCTGCCCCCCACCTCGGTAAGAATATCGCCCATGGATGCTGCGATCATAGGTAGAATTGCCCTGGAAACCGCGATACCCGAAGCTTCCGTTTCGGCCGTCGTCAACCTTCTGAAAAACGGATCCACCGGTCCCTTCATTGTCCGCTACCGCAAGGAAGCGACCGGGGGAATGGACGAGGAGAAGGTCCGAGCCATCCAGGACCGCATGGCCCACTACCGCAGGGTGCTCAATCAGCGGGCGATCCTGGTGAAGAGCCTCTTGGAACAGGGGCGGCTGACAGACGAACTCCGGGCGCAAATCGAGGGCTCCTTTTCCAGGACCGAACTGGCCGATCTGGAGCACCAGTTCCGCCCGCGGAAGAAGACACGGGCCATGGAAGCGATCGAAAAAGGGCTCCAGCCCCTGGCCGAATTCTTCTGGAACCAGGAGGCCGACGCCTGGAGCGCGGAAGAGCGCATCGACGTCTTTGTCGATCCATCCAAGGGCGTCCTCAACCGCGAACAGGCGCTCGAGGGGGTCGTGGACATCCTCGCGGAATACGTAGCGGAAAACTTCGAGCACCGCAAAAAGCTGCGGGAAATGCTCTGGAGCGAGGGACGGCTGGTCTCCTCCGTGGTCCCCGCCAAGGTCGGGCAAAAGACCAAGTACACGATGTATTACGACCGGAAGGAAGCGGTCACCACGATTCCGTGCCACCGGGTGTTGGCCATCCGCAGGGGGTGCAAGGAGGGGGTGCTCATCTCCTCCATAGAGGGGGACAACGCCAAGGCCATCGAATTCCTGGTGTCGGCCGTCCTCCGGGACCGGGAGTCGCTGTTCGCCCCGGTGATCGAAGCGGCCGTCCGTGAAAGCTACAACCGCATCCTGCGGCCGATGATCGAGTCGGAGGTCCGGACCGAACTCAAGGAACGCGCCGACCGGGAGGCCATCCGGATATTCCAGGAAAACCTGGCCAACCTGCTGCTCTCCCCGCCGGCCGGCCCCATCGTTGCCATGGGGGTCGATTGGGGCAAGGGGAACGAATGCAGCGTGGCCGTCATCGATGAAACCGGCAGGTTTCTCGAGGGAGCCAGGGTGCGCTTCAGCCCCGTAGCGACGGCCACCACCGCAGGAGCCGCACCCGCAGCCCCCAAAGCCGCGGCCACCGAAACCGCAGCTCCCGAAGCCGATGCCACCGAAGCCGCAACTCCCGGGGCCGAAGCCACCGAAACCGCAGCTCCCGGGGCCGAAGCCTCCGAAGCCGCAACTCCCGGGGCCGAGGCCACCGAAACCGCAGCTCCCGAAGCCGATGCCACCGAAGCCGCAACTCCCGAAGCCGATGCCACCGAAACCACAGCTCCCGAAGCCGATGCCTCCGAAGCCGCAACTCCCGAAGCCGATGCCTCCGAAGCCGCAACTCCCGGGGCTGAAACCACCGGAACCACGCTCCCCAAGGCCGCAGCTACAATCACCGAGACCCTGCAAACGGCCGCCCTCGAAGTAGCGGCAAGTGACGACCCGGCCCGGGAATCTCCGGCGCCCGAGGCGTCCACCCCTGAAACAAAGGCTCGGGAAACGGCAGCTCCGGTGCAGGATGCCGGCGCCATCATCAGGGACCTGATCACCCGGCACAAGGTGCGCGCGGTCGCGTTCGGGACCGGGGCCAAGGCGCGGCAGTTGGAAAGCATCCTGAGGCAAATCGTTTCCGAGGCGGGCTTGGACGACATCATGATCGCCGGCGTGAACGACGCCGGCATGGCCATCTATGCATCCTCCCGCATCGCCCGGGAGGAATTGCCCGATTCCGGGGCATCACTGCGCTGTGCCTGCAGCCTCGCGCGGAGACTGCAGGACCCGCTCGCCGAACTTGTGAAGATCGATCCGAAGCTCATCGGCGTCGGCCAGTACCAGCATGACGTGGACCAGAAGGAGCTGCACCGCGGGCTGATCCAGACAGTCCAGTACTGCGTCAACAGCGTGGGAGTCAATCCGAACACGGCTGGCGTGGCGCTCCTGCGCTACGTGTCGGGCCTCAACGACAAGCTTGCCCGCAAGATCGTGGATTTCCGGAATTCCCAGGATTCCTTCAGGTCGCGTGCGGGCCTCAAGACCGCGATCGGACTCGAAGACTCCATTTACCGACAGGCGGCCGGTTTCCTGCGCATCCCGGACGGGGACCACCCCCTGGACCAGACCGCCATTCACCCCGAGGCCTATCCGGTGGTGGAAAAAATAGCCGCGGCCCTGGGCTTGGAAGTCCGGGAACTCCTGGGGAACCGGGAAAGAGTGACCGAGCTGAAGATCGAGGATTTCGCAACCGAAGAGGTCGGACTCCCCACCCTCGACGACATCAGGCAAGAACTCCTGCACCCCGGCCGGGACCCTAGAAAGTCGTTTCGGGTTCCCAAATTCCGGCCCGATGTCAGGCAGATGTCCGATCTCCAGCCGGGCATGACGCTGGAAGGGACGGTGACCAACGTCACCAATTTCGGGGCCTTCGTCGACATCGGGGTCCATCAGGACGGGCTGGTGCACCTCAGCCAGATGTCCAACCGGTTCATCCGCAATCCGCGCGAGGCGGTGAAGGTGGGCGACATCGTGCAGGTCAAGGTCCTGTCGGTCGAAATGGATACCCAGAGAATAGGGCTGTCGATGAAGGCGTTGCTCCAGGAAGGCCGCCGCAGGCAGAAGCCGAAGCGACGCCCCCGGAAGGCGAATGCAACGTCCGACCCGGACGCCCGGAACGCCCCCCGCCCGGACAGGTCCAAGTCCGGCCGTCCGCGCGAAGCCTCCGGTCGCAGACGGGGTCTGCAAAAACCGGAGGGCTCCCGCAGACCCGAGGACGCCCGGAAGCCGGAGCGTGCCCCTCTGGCGGAACGGAAGGAAGATCCCGTTCCCGACGGGCCGCAGCCCACGCTTCAGGAAAAGATCGCCATTCTTCAGTCCAAATTCCGTGGAATCCACTGAACCGGTCCGCGGCGCTTCGGCGCCCGGAGCCGGGGACGACCCAAAAGCGGCAGGGGAGCATCGTGGCATGCGCCAGAGCGACTATCTGGATCTTTTCTGCAATACGGCCGACGGCGTCTTCATCACCGATGCCCATAAACGCATCGTTCGCTGGAACCAGGGGGCCGAAAGGATTCTAGGCTATCCCGAGTCGGAAGCCCTGGACCGGAGCTGTTTCCAGGTGCTTTGCGGGAAACCGCCCGGCGGGGCGTTTCCCTGCGGCCAGAATTGCACCATCCACCGGAGCGGCCTGGAGGGGGCGCCGCGGGGCAATTTCGACCTCGAAGCCATCGACCGCGCCGGTCGGCCGGTCTGGATCAATGTCACTCTCCTGTCGAGCACCACTTCCGAGCCCCCCTTCGTCACACACATCCTGCGCGACGTGACCCGGGACCGGAAGAGGACGCTCGCCCTGGAGCGCTTTCTTGCGGAACTGCAATCTCCCGGGGCTGAGCGTAGCACCGCAGAGGGCCCCTCGATGCCCCTCCCCGGCGGCAGGGCAGGAAACCCGCGGAACCGGCCGAAGGTTCCCTCGCTGTCCGCGCGCGAGATCGAAGTGCTGACCCTGCTAGCCGAGGGTCTGCCCACCAAGGCGCTGGCCCGCAAGCTCGGCATCAGCCCTTTCACGGCCAGAAACCACATCCAGAACATCCTGGTGAAACTCGGCCTGCACAGCAAGGCCCAGGCTGTATCTTTTGCCTTCAAGCAGGGAATCCTGTAAGCTCCGGACCTGACATGCGGCGCACGACTTACAAAAACCTCTTATCGGAATTGCCCCGGACGGTGTCCTGGCCCCCGGACGGGTCTCGGACCCCGGTCGAGCACCTGGTGGAATTCCTCCTGACCGGGCAGGAAGCCGACGGGCGCTCCGGGAACCTGGAAAAACGGGCCGAGGAAGTGCTCCGGTTCAACCCGCAGCAGACGCGCGTCGTGGTCCTGGGAGGAGGAACGGGGTTGTCCACGATCGTGGGGGGGAACTCCAAGACAGCGGACTGGCCCGCGCAGCCCCATGTGGGCCTGAAGCAGCTCTTCCCGCACCTCACCGCCATCGTCTGCACCACTGACGACGGTGGATCGACGGGACGGCTGTTGCAGGAGCTCCCCGTGATCGGCGTGGGAGACATCCGAAAGCTGCTGATTTCCTATATCCTGCCCCAGAATCTCGAACGCGCCTACGCGCTCTCCGCCGAGGAGACGCAAACGCTCATCCGACTGCTGCACCGCCTGATGAACCACCGCTTTGACGAGCGCCGGCGCAACCGGCGCCAGGCGGCCGACCCCCTCCTGCTCCTCCCCCGCGCCCTGCGCTTTGCGTGTCCCCAGGTCCTCGCGGATGCCCTGACCGCCCTGGGCGCCTACGCCTCCGCTCCCCCCCCGGGACTAGACATCTCCCCCGCCGGTCACGCCATGGGGAACCTGCTGATCGCGGCGGCCATCTTCCGCGCGGCCGGGGGAAGGACCGACCGGCCGCCGGGCCTGAGGGAGGTCCAGCGGGGGATCGACCACATCGCCTCCCTGATCGGGGCCCCGCCGGGAAAGATCCTTCCGGCCACCGCAACGCCGGGACAGCTGGTATTCCGCTATGCCAACGGGGTGGCGGTTTACGGGCAGAGCAAGTCGGCTTCCGCCCGCCGGGACACCCCGGTGGACCGGGTGACCGCCCTGTTCACGCGCCGGCCCGTTGTCGGCGCCGGCGTGACGAGGGCGATCCGGGAGGCGGACCTGATCGTGTTCGCGCCGGGAAGCTTGTACACCAGCATCATCCCCATCCTGCAACTGGAGCCGATCACCGCTGCCATCCGCGCCAACCGCCGCGCCCTGAAGATCCTGGCCGCCAACTCCTGGGTCCAGGAGGGGGAAACGGACATCTCCCTGAAAAACCAGGGGCGGGGATTCCTGGTCTCGGAACTGGTCGAGGCCTATGACCGCAACGTGCCACAGGGGATCGGGGGGTTGTTCGACGTCGTACTGAGCGCCAACCTGGAGCATATCCCGGGGAATATCCTGCGCAATTACGCCCTCGAAGGGAAGAGTCCCATACATCTCGACCGCGCCGCGGTGGAGGCGATGGGGGTCCACCCGGTCGAAGCCACCCTGTTTTCCCAGGACCGGCCTGTCACCACGCGGGCCATTCATCACGACCCGGGCAGGTTCGCCCTGGCCATCCGCACCCTGCTCTACGCCGACGCCCACCTGCGGGGGGAACCGGGGTGGGGCCTCCGCAACGGGAACGCCCCCCGCCCACGGGAGAAGGAACGGGCGGGCCCGGCCCCCGGCAGCCGGGCCCCGCTGCTGTGCCGCCACCTCGACTCCATAAGAGACGCCCTCGACGGCAAGGTCTTCCGCCCGGCATGGCTGCGGGACCTGCTCCTGGAGATCGCATGGGACAACCGTGACATCCGCGCCCACCACCTGGAGTTCTTCCGGGGGGTGCGACTCCTGCCCGCCGGGGAGTGGGGCCGAAGCACCGAGTGGGACAACGTGCTGGGATATTTCAGCCCGGAGAACCGCTTTCTCAACCTGCACGAGGATCTGTGCTCCCGCCCCTCCAAGCTCAGGGAAGACCTCCTGGTGGCGCTGGGAGAGTCGCTGCTGGGCGACTATATCGAGCAGCGCCGCTGGATCCGCCAGAACGGCGCCCGCCGCTATGAAATCGTCCTCAGGCCGGTCCGCGAACGCCGGAGCTACCTCTCCGACGACAGGCTGCGGACCTACCTCCGCCTGGCCCGGATGGTGCCCGACCGGTCCGACACCAAGGTATTCGGCATCACGATCAACGAGGACGGCGGATTTCTCCCCCCAGGGCTCCTGTTCGGCCTGCTCTTCTGCTGGTACCTCACCGGGAAGGGGCTGACAATGGAATATGAAATGACGCTGCTGCGGTGGCCGCTGAAGAGCCTGATCCCCCTGCACGCCGCGGACCGCCGGCGCAAGGAGGCCCTCGTCCGCTTTTTCCGCACGGAGATCTTCGGGCATCAGGACTGACCCGCCGCGAACGGGGAATATTTTCCGGCGTTTGACTCCCGCACGCCCCGGTATTATCTTTGAAACGGCAATCATGACATAGGGAGGTTGGGCTGTGCCTATCTACGAGTACCAGTGCACCAAATGCGGCGAGATTTTCGAGGCTTTCCAGAAGATTTCGGATGATCCGCTCAGCGAATGCAGGTTCTGCGGATCGAAGGTCGAGAAACTGATCAGCCATTCGAGCTTCCAGCTGAAGGGGAGCGGATGGTATCTCACCGACTACGCCCGCCGCTCATCCTCCGGGCCGGCAACGGAAACACCCACGAACGGCGGGGCTTCGGCCAAGCCCGCCGATTCCGCAACCGTAACCGGGAGTACTGCGTCCGACAGCAAGGTCTGACCTCCAAGGGGGGATCATGCTCTTTTCGCATCCGCAGAGAAGCCTCCTCGTCGAGGCTCTGAACGAAGCGGAAGAACGCGCGATGGGGTATTACTGCATCCCCCCCTTCCGCCGGGAACAGCTGCGCTACGACCTGCTGACCCGGAAGGACAGCGAATGGGAACCCCTGCCCGACCCGGTGCTGGCTCGCGTCCGCCCGGTGCAGCAGGCTCACCGCAACCGCCTGTTCGATTTTTACCGCATCGAGCTCAACGATCCCGGCATCCTGGCCGCCGCCAGGCGGGAACGGCTCATCGACCATCTCTACCACTTCTTCGTCTACATCCTGACCCACGAAATCGTGCACCTGGTCCGGCTGAGCAGCATCCTCAAGGATGAAGCCGGGAACCTCCCCCGGCGCGACGAAGCCGAGGAGCTCCGGGTCGAGGAGATCTCCCGCAGGATCCTGGCCGGCTCCGATTTCGAGCCCGTACTCAGGAGGTTCTGCCCGTTCCCGCTTTGAAAAAGGGGCCGGGCGTGGCATCATGCCCCCTTTAGGGAGGTCCTCGAGAGCCATGACGAAACCAAAGCTGGCGGACTCTGCGGCGGATCATAAAAAGCACGCGCACATCCGCGCCGGGGTCGCGATCGTGACCCTTTCCTCCTCCCGATCCCTGGCCACCGACAAGTCGGGCGACGTGATCCAGGAACTGATCTTGAGCCACGGCCACGAGGTGGCGGCGAGACAAGTCCTCCCCGACGACCGCCGGCGCCTGCGCGCGGCGGTACGCGCGCTGGTTAAAAACGAAAAGGTCCGGGCCATCGTCACCACGGGCGGGACCGGCCTTGCGCCGAGCGACGTCACGATCGAATCCGTCAGGGACCTGCTCGACAAGGAACTCCCGGGGTTCAACGCGCTCTTCATGTCCCTAAGCTACCCGCAGGTGGGGAGCGCGGCCATGCTGTCGCGCGCCCTGGCCGGCACTATCGAGGGGAAGCTCCTCTTCTGCCTGCCCGGCAGCCCCCGGGCCTGCCGGCTTGCAATGGAATCGCTCATCCTGCCCGAACTTGCGCACGCACTGTCGATGCTCGAGAGCCGATAGATGCCGACGCGTGAATCCTGCCGCCTCTTCCTCTTCGATCTCGATGGAACCCTGATCGATTCGCAGCAGGACATCGTGCAGTCGCTGAACCTCGCCCTCGGCCGCATGCGGCTGCCCGCGCTCTCACCCGCCCGGATCAGGGCCTTCGTCGGGGACGGGGTCCAGGTGCTCATTGAACGGGCGCTGGCCGCAGCGACCGGACGGAGTCCCGACCCGGAAGAGACCGCGCTCGGCTTGGAACTGTTCCGGGAGGAATACGGCCGCCACCTCCTGGATCACACCCGCCTCTATCCCGGCGTCGGCGCGGCGCTCGGGCGCCTGCGCTGGGCCCGCTGCGCCGTGGTGTCGAACAAGCCCGCCGATTTCTGCCGGCGCATTCTCGCGGGGCTGGGGATTGCCGGGCGCTTCGAGATCATCCTGGGGGGGGACAGCACCCGGCACCGGAAGCCCGATCCCGAACCGCTGCTGGAGGCGATGCGTTTCTGCCGGGTCCCCGCCGCCGAAGTGGTCATGGTGGGCGACAGCCGGGTGGATATCGACGCCGGCCGCGCGGCCGGTGTCTTCACCTGCGGCGTCCTGGGGGGCTTCCGGACGGAAGCGGAGCTCGCATCGTGCGGGTGCGACCTGCTGATCCGAAGCGTGGCCGAGCTGCCGGACCATTTCCGTCCGCCCGAGTGACCCCGGCGGGCCGGGGGAATTGGGGAGGATCGGGGGAGAGGACTCCAATACATGCGGCGCCGGCGCGGGACGGTCGCCCGCCGTATCGGCGCCGAGTCGCTCGGAATCCGCATCATCTGCCGGTCGGGGTTCGAGGAGAGGGAGCAGGGGCGGCGATGCCGCCGGCAGCGGCGGCGTCAGAGCAGCTGGTCGCCCGCGTTCCGGGTATCGTAGCCTCCCAAACCCTCGAGTTCCCTGCGGAAGGCCGTGCGCCTCAGGGTGTCGAGCAGGACCTGCACCGCAGGGTGGCCGAGGTTCTGGTTCCCGATCACCAGGTCGTAGCGCTCGCTCTCCAGGGGAATGAAATCGAGACCGAACACGCAGGCGGCCGTTTTGGTTGCCAGGCAGCAGTCGACCTGCCCGCTCTTGACCTGCCAGGCGGCCCGCAGGTGCCCCCGGGCGATCTCCCCGTAGCCGAGGACGCTTTCCGGCGGGACGCCCCCCTGCCGCAGCTGATTGTCAAGCATGAGGCGGGTGCCTGAACCGGGCTCGCGATTGACGATGGTCACGTCCGCCCGCGCCATGTCCTCGATTCTTTGGATCCTTTTGGGGTTTCCACGGGCCACCACGATCCCCTGCTCCCAGACGGCGTAGGAGAAGACCGCGACCGAACCCTTGGGAAACTGCTTGCGGACGGCGGGAAGGTTGGATTCCCCCGTCGCCGCGTCCCGGAGATGGGAACCGGCGACATGGATCAGGGACCGCTTCAGCAGATCCAAGGACTGCGAACTGTTCCGCGAGGCGACGACGGCTTCCACCCCCTCCCGCTGCAGGTGGCGCAGGAGGACGGAGATGCCCGGATCACACCCGGTGATCAGCAGACGCTTGCGATACTGCGGGTCCTCGTGAAAAAGCCGGACCCGGGCCCGGCTGCGCCGTTTCCCGGGATCGAGGAGCACGGCGTCGGCCGGGGGCAGGCTCCAGGCGGCAGGCGCCGGCAAAACGGCGACCAGCCGGTCGTCGACGTCGCACAACTGCACCGGCATCCCCGGCTGCGCCTCCTGCCCGGAGGGGAGCAGCTCGGCCGTCTCCGCGTGCACCGGGGCTTCGGCGCTCTCCAGCCGGAAGAGGTCTTCCACCCGCACCTGGAGCACCCGCGCCAGTTTCAGCGCCACCAGCGTGTTCGGTACGTAGGTGCCGGCCTCCATCGCGTAGATGGTCTGGCGGCTCACGTCGACCTCCCGGGCGAGTTCGATCGCCGACAGGCCGCGCTTTTTCCGGTACCGCGCAAGATTGTTCTCGATGGGCATTTCCACCTCTTTCGCTCCGGGCCCCGGAAGGCCCCCCATACACTTTATCACGGCGGCCCTCGCGGTGTCAGCCCTCTCCTCCCTCCCCCGTCCGGGGAGGCCGGCCCCATCTCCGGGTGGGCGAATCGCGCTTCCCCCGGGCCCCCTTTTGTTTTACACTGTCCTGTTCACAAGACAGTCCACTGACAAAATGGAGGTGTGCATGAAACCAGGACGCTGGATCCCAGCCGCGGCGCTGTCAGCTGCCCTTCTGCTGTTTTCCGCGTGCGGGCGCCCCCCCGCGCAACCAAAGGAGATCATCGTTTCCGCCGCCGTCAGCCTGAAGAACGCCTTCGAGGAAATCGGCCTGATCTTCGAACGCCAGACGGGCGTGCAGGTCCGCTTCAACCTGGGCGCCTCCGGGCTGCTGCAGCGGCAGATCGAGGCGGGGGCCCCCGCGGACGTATTCGCCAGCGCCTCGGCCCGGCAGATGAACGCGCTCGAATCCCGGGGACTGGTCCTCGAGGGGAGCCGGAGGGAGTTGGCCCGCAACGAGCTTGTCCTGGTCGCCCCGCTCGGCGCCCAGCCGTCCCCGCTCCAGGTCTTCACTGACATCGGTCAGCCCGGGATCACGAGAATCGCCGTGGGCAACCCCAAGACGGTCCCTGCGGGCCAATACGCCCAGGAGGCGCTCGAGAACCTCGAACTATGGAGCCCGCTCCAGCCCCGGCTCATCCTGGCTGAGAACGTGCGCCAGGTGCTCGATTACGTAGTCCGCGGCGAGGTGGACGCGGGCCTGGTCTACGCCTCCGATGTCGCCGTCGCCCAGGAAAAAGTCCGGGTCGTGGCTCCGGCCCCCCCCGGCACGCATGCGCCCATCGTCTACCCGATCGCCGCCCTCCGGGGGAGCGGCGCCCCCGATGCCGCCCGCCGCTTCATCGACCTGGCCACGAGCCCGGAGGGGCAGGCCATCCTCCGCAAATACGGATTCGCGCAAACGTCCCAGCCATGATCCTGCAATCGCTCCGGCTCTCCCTCCTGGTCGTCTCGATCACGACGGTCGTCATCGCCGTCGCCGGCACCGCCTTCGCCTACCTGCTGGCCAAGCGCCGGTTCCGCGGGAGGGAGATGCTCGATGCCCTCCTCACCCTGCCGATGGTGCTGCCTCCGACCGTGACCGGGTATTACCTGATCCTGCTGCTGGGACGGCGCGGGGTGCTGGGGGAACCGCTGTACGCCCTGACCGGATGGACGGTGACCTTCACCTGGGTCGCCGCGGTCATCGCCTCGACCGTAGTGGCGCTTCCCCTGATGATCAAGTCCGCTCGGGCGGCGATCGAGAGCGTCGACCCCGAGTACGAAACCGCCTCCCTGCTGATGGGGAAGAGCGAAATCGAAACCTTCTTCCGCATCACGATCCCGCTGGCGAGCAAGGGAATCCTGGCGGGCGTCATCCTCAGCTTCGCGCGCGCCTTCGGGGAGTTCGGCGCGACCCTGATGCTGGCGGGCAACATCCCGGGAGAAACCCAGACGATGCCGCTGGCCATCTACGAGGCCGTGGCGGGGGGGGAGGACGCCACCGCGAGATGGCTGGCGCTGATCCTGACGGGGATATCGGTCACCGTCGTCTACCTCACCAACCGGCTTTCGCGCCCAACGCCGGGGAGATGACCATGCTGGACGCGCGCATACGGAAACAGTTCGGCTCCCGCGACGGCGGGGGGCCGACCATCGACGTTCATTTCCGGGCCACGGAAGGGATCACGGTGCTCTTCGGCGCCTCGGGCGCGGGAAAAACCAGCATCCTGCACGCCATCGCGGGGATCATCGACCCCGACCAGGGAAGGATCTCCCTGGGGGACACCCTCTTTTTCGACTCCGCCTCGGGCTGCCGCCTGCCGATGCGGAAGCGGCGGGTAGGGTACGTGTTTCAGAACCACCGGCTGTTCCCCCACCTTTCCGCCCTGCACAACGTCCTCTACGGCGCCCGGCCGGACGCGGGACGTGCGCCCCGGGAGCGCGCGCGGGAACTCCTCGCGCTGCTGGGGATCGAGAAGACGGCCGACCGGCGCCCCGACCAGCTGTCGGGGGGGGAGCAGCAGCGGGTGGCGCTCGCGCGCGCCCTGGCGGCCGATCCCGCGATCATGCTCCTCGACGAGCCCCTGTCGGCCGTGGATGTCGCCACCCGCTCGCTCCTGATCGAGGAGATCGCGGCGATCCAGGAAA
Organism: Acidobacteriota bacterium; assembly: GCA_012719455.1. Classification (GTDB taxonomy): domain Bacteria; phylum Acidobacteriota; class UBA6911; order UBA6911; family UBA6911; genus UBA6911. Next base: position 76,211 of record JAAYAJ010000065.1, read on the forward strand.
AGTCCGGCATCCCGTTTGTATACGTCACCCACAACCACACCGAGGCGCTCCGGCTGGGAAGGCGGATGCTGGTGATCGACGAGGGGAGGATCGTCCAGGAAGGCCCGCCGCTGGAAATCTTCAATGCCCCCCGAACGGCGCCGGTGGCGCGGGTCGTGGGCGCGGAAAACATCTTTGTCGGCCGGATCCTCGAACACCATCCCGAGGACGGCATCACCACCATCGACCTGGGCTCTTGCCTGATAGAGGCGGCCTACAACGGCCTTCCGCCGGGGAGACGGGTGACCCTCGGCATCCGCTCGGAAGACATCCTGCTCGCGCGCGAGCGCATCACCCGGACCAGCGCCCGTAACGTGTTACGGGGGACGGTCCAAAGAGTCATGCGGGAGATGGACCGGGCGGAACTCGTCGTCTCAGCCGGGGTGGATTTCAAGGTCAGCGTCACCCCGGCCGCGGTGCGCATCCTCGAACTCGAGCCGGGCCGGGAGGTGTACCTCCTCTTCAAGGCCAGGGCGCTGCACCTGCTGGCGTGACCACCCCCGGAACCTCCTCCCATAATCGCCGGAAGCGGCCGCGGGCGCCGGGGCGGAAAACGGCGGGCCAAAATGGGACTGGCCCCGGCACCGGTTATGATGTAAAGAATAGGGACTCCTCCGGCACGGGAGGCAACGAGGATCAAGGGGAGCGGCTATTATGTATGATCAGGTCAAGCAGCGGCTGGAAGCGGGGGAAACAATCGCGGTCACCACGATCGTGTCCACCTTCGGCTCCACTCCGAGGGAGATCGGGGCCAAGATGGTAGTCACCGCCTCCGGCGACATCATGGGAACCATCGGAGGCGGGTGCGGGGAGGCGGAGGTCCGCCGCGAGGCGATCCAGGCGATCCGCACCCGGAAGCCCGCGCTCGTGAAGGTGGAACTCCTGGACGACATCGAATCGAACAGCCCCGCCGTATGCGGCGGGGTGCTCGACGCCTTCATCGACCCCTGGAACCTGGCGGATGGGAAGTGCGGGGAGCTGGCGGGCCCGCTGGCGGAAATCTCGGTCCGGGGGGAGAGCGCGGTGCTGGCGACCCTGCTCGGGGCCGAAGGGATCGAGGGCGTGGCCCCGGGCGACAAATGCCTGATCCGCAACGGGTCCTTGCTGGCCGGAAACATCGCCCACCCGCAACTGCTCCAGGGCGTTTTGAAGGAAGCGGCGGCCAGGCTCGAACTGGAACAGAGCCGGAGGGTCGCTGTCGAGCTCGGAGAATCGCGGGGACGCGCCGACCTCTTCTTCGACGTCATCACGGCCACGCGCCGGGCCATCATCGTCGGCGCCGGGCACCTGGCAATCCCGCTGGTGCGGTTCGCCAAGATCCTGGGCTTCCACGTCACCGTTCTTGATGACCGGGTCGTCTACGCCAACCGCGAACGCTTCCCTGAAGCCGACGCCGTCCTGGCCGGGGACATGGCCGAAACGCTCGGGAACATGGAAATCACTCCCCAGACCTACATCGTGCTGATCACCCGGGGGCACCAGTACGACGAACCCTGCCTCCGGAAGGTGCTCGACAGCCCGGCCAAGTATATCGGGATGATCGGGAGCCGGCGGCGGATCAAGGCCTGTTTCCTCCGCTTCCGCGACGAGGAGGGGGTCCCGGAGGCACTGCTCAAGAGGGTGCACGCCCCCATCGGCCTGGATATCGGCTCGGAATCGCCCGAAGAGATCGCGCTGGCCATCGCCGCGGAGATGGTCAAGGTGCGCCGCGGGGGCGGCGCCCGCTCGCTGAGCGACTAGGAGCCTGCCCGAATATTGGGGTGCGCGGCGTTCGGAACGCCGCCTATCCGAATTCTCGGAGAACCTCCTAGAGCACACCGATCAGCTTCCAGTACCCGAAGCTGAGCACCAGCGCCACGAGGACCATCACACCGTAGACGCTGGCCAGGCGTGCGCGCTGACCGGCGCTGAACGCCTGGCCCGAAGTCATTCCCTCTCCCATCGCCACCCAGAAATTCTGGTGGGAGAGCCAGAAAGGGGAGGTCGCCAGCAGGAGCGGGGCGACCAGCACGAGGGGGGGGATGACGTCGGCGCCGATGACCTCCGCAACGGGCAGGAAGAGAACGGGAATCGCGATGAAGCCCGTCGGGTCGAAAAAGCGCAGCAGCAGGAAGGCGAGAGCCGCCACCAGCAGCACGACCAGCGGGCTCCCCGCCAGGGCTTCCGCCACCGGAACGATGTAGCCGGTCAGCCAGTCGGTAATCCGGTATTCCTGGATGATGTTGGCCAGCCCGAAGATCCCCCCGAGAAACAGGAGCATCGTCCAGGAGACCCCGCCGCCGATGTCCTCGTCCCTCAGGATCCCGGCCAGCGCGAGAACGGCCATCCCGAACATCCCGGCCAGGAAACTGGGCATGTGGTGTACTCGGTCGCTGGCCCAGAAAACGATGGACAGGACAACCACGGCGGCCGTGACCCATTCCGCGCGCGAGACCGGGCCGAGAGCCTTGAGCCGATCCCGGGCAAAGGAAGGGGATGCCTCGAGGCGCTTTTCGGGACGAAGCACCAGCGGGTTGACCACCAGCACCAGGCCGCACAGCAGGAGCGTCGGGACCGCCATCACCCGGGCGTATTCGAGAAACACCATCGGGATCTGCCGGGTCTGGAAAACCGATTCCACGAAAGGCCCGAACAGGGACCCGTAAAGGAGGGCGGTCCCCGGGATGACGGCCATTTCGATCGCCGTCAGCATGATCAGGGCACAGCCGCGGCTGCGGGGCGCGATTCCGAGCGACTGCACCAGTGCCCACGCGATCGGCACCATGATGGCCGTGCGCACGGTCATCGAGGGGATGCCCAGGGCCAGGAGCGACCCGATGACGAAAAGGGCCGCCAGGATCCCGGGATAGGTTCCCGGGAAGAGGGTCAGCACGTAATAGGAGAGCCTCTCGGCCAGCCCCGTCCGCTGCATGGCGCACCCGTAGTAAAGGACGCAGAGAAGGATCCAGAACTGGGGGCTGGAGAAACCGCTCAAGACCAGCTGCGGCTGCACCCCGACGGTCACCATGAGTCCCATCATGAGGACAGAGGCGACGCCGTTGTTCATGGACTGGAAAAGCCAGAGGGCGATCGCCAGGGCGGCGACGGCCAGCACCGATTGGGCGGCGGCGCCCAGGCCGGCGGGCGTGGGAAGGAAGACGATAACGAGGGCCAATGCGACGGCCACGGCGATGCCGATCCACCGGGAAGGATTCATTGCGGTCCTTTCAAGAAAAATCATGACTATAAATTTTGCGCTCGGTCCTTGTCAAGGAAGCCGCCGCGGCCGACAATGGATCCATTGCAGCCGGCGCCGGACGCGCCGCCGGGGAGGAACGGGATGGGAGAGGGGCGCAACATCGTTCTCTGCGGGTTCATGGCGACGGGAAAAACGTCGGTGGGGCGGCGTCTGGCGCAGTTGGCCGGGTACCGCTTCCTCGATCTCGACGCGGAGATCGAGAAGGAGGAGGGGATGGGCATCCCCGATATTTTCGCCACCCGCGGGGAGCCGGCGTTCCGCGTCCTGGAAACGGCCATGGTGGAGCGCGTCGCGGGGGAGACCGGCCTCGTCATCGCCACGGGCGGGGGCACCATCGTCAACCCGCATAACCTCGATCGGCTCCGGCGCTCGGGGGTGATCGTCACCCTGACAGCCGATGTCCCGACCATCCTGGAGCGTGCCGGGAGCGGGGACGACCGGCCGATGCTGCGGGCCGAGGACCGGGAGCAACGGGTCCGGGCACTGCTCGCCGAGCGGGCCCCGGCATACGCGCGGGCCGACATCACCCTGGACACCTCGCAGACGGGGATCGAGGAAACGGCGCGGCGCCTTCTGGACCTGCTGCGGGAGCGGGGCCTCCCGCAGCCGGAACCGGGGGAACCTCAGGACTGACCGCCCTCCCCCTCACGCCGGTCCGCGAGCAGGCCGAGCAGGGCATCGAGGGCGGCAACGTAGCCGCGCCACCCCAGCCCCGCGACCGTGCCCGTCACCACCGGCGCGATCACGGAAATCCTGCGGAATTCCTCCCGCGCGTGCACGTTGGAAAGATGCACCTCGACGGCCGGCAGCCGGACGGCGGCCAGGGCGTCGCGCAGGGCATAGGAATAATGGGTATAAGCCCCCGGGTTGATGACGATGCCGTCAGCCCAGAGCCGGGCGTCGTGGATCGCGTCGATCAGCGCCCCCTCGCTGTTCGACTGCAGCGTCCGCACTTCGGCCCCCCGCTCCCCGGCGAGGCGTTCCATCCGCGCGTTGATCTCCTCGAGCTTCACGTTTCCATAGTAAGCCGGCTCCCGGTCCCCGAGCAGGTTCAGGTTCGGGCCGTGGATCAGCAGTATCCGGTACGCCACTGTGCCTCCTTCCCCCATGGCCCTATTCCATCCCGACCAGGATCTTCCCTTCGTGACCCGAAGCCGCCAGCCGGAGCGCATCCCCGAGCGACGCGAAAGGGAAGGTCTGCGTGACGACGCGGGCCGGGTTCAGGGCACCGGAAGCGACCCGCTCGATCGCGTGCCGAAAATCCCCGGGATGATCGTAAATCATCGAGGTCAGCACCTGGATCCCTTCCCGTACCAGCCGCATCGGGGAAAAACTCGCCGGCTTGGAAGAGAGCCCGAGCAGGACCGCCACGGACCCCCGCGGCGCCGCGGCAAGCGCCAGTTCCACCGTCGCGGCCGCTCCCGCGCACTCGAACACGGCCGTGACCCCCTCACGCTCCCAGAGCGCGGCGGCATCCTCGCCCCCGGAGGCGACGGCGGCTCCCATCCCCAGGGCCATCTCGCGTTTGTGCGGAATCCGGTCGTGGGCGATGACCCTGATCCCCTCTGCCACGGCAGAGTGGATCAGGAGCAAGCCGACCACACCGCACCCAATCACGGCCACCGTGTCCCCTTTCCCCGCGCCCGACCGGAGCAGGCCGTGAAGCGACACGGTCAGGGGCTCGATCGTGACCGCGTCCCGGTCGGAGACCCCGTCGGGGACCCTCCAGACGAACTCCGCGGGAGCCGTGGCGAATTCCGAAAAACAGCCCGGCAGGTTCACCCCCATGCTCCCCTTGTAGGCGCAAACAGCCCCTCGTCCCCGACGGCACAGGGCGCACTCGCCGCAGGGATAGTTGGGCTCGACGATCACCCGGTCCCCGACCTGCAAATTCGCGACCCCGGCGCCTACGGCCGCCACCCGGCCCATGACTTCGTGCCCGAGGATGAATGGGTAGGGCGCCGGGCGGCGCCCCTGGAAAATGGAAATGTCCGTCCCGCACACACCGGCCAGCGCAGTGCGTATCCGCACCTCTCCGTGCGCGAGCGGCGGCGGGTCGACCTCCCGGATCTCGATCTGCTCCGGACTCACCAAAAGGGCCGCCTTCATGAGCTTTCTCCAGGCTGAAATTCCACCTTCCAGCCTACCACAGGGGCGGGATTTTCCCCATCCTCGAATTGGCGCCCGCAGTAGACACATACGCTTGAGCCGTGGGAGGAGGGGGGAAAAATATGCGGCGTGCTCCGCCGATCCATGCTACTATGATGCCGGTTTTGACAGAGACAGTTCTATCGCTGGAGGATGACAAGCAATGGCTCTAAAGATTACGGATTCCTGTATCAGCTGCGGCGCATGCCAGCCGGAATGCCCCAACGAGGCGATTTTCGCGGGCGGCGATGATTATGAATTCGAGGGCAAGACGATTCCGGCCCTTTCCCAGGACTTCTACTACATCGCTCCGGAAAAGTGTACCGAATGCAAGGGCGTCCATGACGAACCGATGTGCGCGTCGGTATGTCCGACCGATTCCTGCGTGAAGGAATAGGCGGCCCCGGGCCGGGCCCTGGTAGTCAGGGAGGCCCGGGAATCTACGGATCGGCATGAGCCCGCGGCATCAGCCCCAAGCTTGGCGCCGCGGGCCATCTTTTTATCCCCCCCCCCAACGCCCGGAACACCGCGGCGCCTTTTTCTTCACCCTTCCCGGAAGCCGTGCCGATAGGTACTAATACGTGGGCCCCCATGGCCATTGTTGTGCATACGGCATCGAGTGTTTTGATGGATGGATCGCGGGGCCGAAGAGACGTTGCATAGGCATGGGATCGGACAAGCGGGGCGGAGTTCCCCGCTCCGGGATTCAGTCTAAAATCGCCCATCGACCGGCGGGAAAGAGAGGGGACATGATCAACTGCAGCTTCCACGACCTGGTGCTTCTGCTCGACCGCAAACTGGACCTCGACAAGCAACTGGAAGTCCTGGAACATCTGGACCGGTGCTCCATCTGCCGCGACGCTGTCTACCAGATCACGCGCGACCGGAAAACAGGGACGTCCCACACGTTTCCCATTTTCGCTGCATAGCAAAGATTCGCCCTGTATTTGCTGCCGGCGGAAAACGGGTGGGCTGCAAGATCGGCACGGATGCAGCCGCGGCGGACGCGCAAGATCCGCGCACGTCACTCCTCAGAATCCTCCTTCTTGCAGCAATCGTTCAGGACGCTCCATGAAGCCCCGGTTTTCCGGCTATCTCCCCCGGATTGTCTCGTGGGCCGTCCTCTTCTCCGCGGGAAGAGAATGCGCCCCGTCATCCGCTCCAGCTCTCTGATGTAAGCCTCGTCTCCACAGGGCCGACCGCTCTTGGTGCAATCGCGGAGTAATTTCAGCTCGTTCCGGTCAACCCCGGCCTGGAGCCACAGGGACCAGTCCGCAGTGGACGGAGCCCCGTCCGGGAGCGGCGAAAGGATCGGATCCTCGCACAAGCCGCAATGGGCCCGAGCGCTGGACCAGGGATACTCCTCCGCCTTCGTCACCATTCCCGCGCGCACCGGGTTGAGCTCCACGTATCGCAGTGCGGTCCAGAAATGAGACGGGCTCAGAACCGCCGAATAATAGCGCCCTTGCCACAAACGGCCGCTCAACCCGTACTTTCCGTTGAAATAGGCGGCATAGGGACCAAGCAGGTCGCGCATGGCCAGCGCCAGCGAGGCCTCCTCCATTGGTATGCACAACTGGTGTTCGTGATTGGTCATGAGGTTGTAGCCCAGGTGCAGCAGACCATGCCGCTCTGAAACCTGTGCCAGCATGCGGAGAAACACCCGCCGGTCATCGTCGTCAAGAAAGACGTTCATGCGATGGTTGCCGCGTTGAATGACATGGTGCGGC
>JAAYAJ010000066.1 GCA_012719455.1 Acidobacteriota bacterium
CACTGACCCCGGCGATGGAGGATTATCTCGAAGCCATCTATTGCATTGGGCAGGGGAAGAAGGTCGTGAGGGTCAAAAACATCGCCAGCCGGATCGGGGTTACGATGCCGACCGTCACCAGCATGCTCAAGTCGCTCAACCAGAAAGGGTTCGTGGATTACGAGAAGCGCGAATACCTGGAATTGACCCCCGAGGGGGAAAGGGTCGGACGGGAGATCAACCGGCGGCATCAGGTCCTTCTCTCGTTTCTCATCGAGATCCTGGGGGTCGACCCGGAAGTGGCGGACGGAGAGGCCTGCCGGATCGAGCATGGGATCGGCGCCAGGACCATGGACCGCCTGGTCCGGTTTATCAACTTCATCGAAACCTGTCCGAGGACGGGGCCTGATTGGATCAAGGCTTTCGCAGAATGCCGGGACTCTCCCGGTTATGGATGTTCCGTTCACCTGAAAGACTGCATCGAGGAGATGGAGCGCAAGCGGAAGCGGCTGGATGCCGGAAAGGACGGAGAAGATGACGCTCAGTAGCGTGGCTTCCGGGGAAGTCGTGCTGAAGGCCATCTGGGGAGGACGGGACCTCAAGGCCAGGCTCTACAGCTTCGGCCTGACCCCGGGCTCCCGGTTTTCCGTCCTGTGCCGGGACGGCTGCGGCCGGCTCGTGATCCGGGTGCGGGACAGCGTCTTTGCCCTTGGGAGCGGCATGGCCGAAAAAATGGAGGTCGATCAGACTCCGGTTCCGAGGCCGAAATGTTCGGACTGTCAATGACGGGGACGGAGGCGGGCACATGAGGGGGAGGATGATACAGGTTTTGACCGAAGCTGAATAGACGCGCAGGGATGTCTTACGGGCTCCCGCCTCCCGGCCGGGGAAAGTGAGAAGGCGTAACTGGGGATCGCGGATCCTTGGTTGCGCTCTTTTTTTGCCCCGGCGCGCGGCCGTGGTGTGAACGGAACGGGGATGACACGGAGAGGAAACCGATGATTGGGAAGGTTTTCAGGATGACGGCCCTGCTGATGTGGCTGGGGGGCCTGGTCCCCGCGACCGCCGCCGGAGAAGAGGAGGATGCGGTCGTGGCCGGAACTGCAGGCCGCTTCTGGGAGCGCGTCGAAGCGGGCGGACTGATCGAGTTCGGCGGAGGGTACAGGTCATTCGGCGCCTCGAACCGCGCGAGCGACATCCAGTTGACCACGGCGGAGTTGGGGCTCGGCGTAGGCCTCAACCGCTGGATACGGGCCGACCTGACATTTTTATATGAAAACCCGGCGGGGTGTGAACCGGGAGGGTTTGGTCTCGACTCGGCCTTTGTCACCTTCCGGGACGAGGAACGGTTTCCTCTCTGGATGTCGGTGGGAAAGCTCTACGTTCCCTTCGGCGCGCTCCTGACCCGGTTTCCCGATGATCCGGCCGTGGATCAACCGATGACCCTGTTGCTGGGGGAGACCTCGGAGGAGACGGTGGCCGCCGGCTGGGAACGGTCCGGTCTTTCGGTGAAGGGTTACCTTTTCGGCGGAGAGATGAGGGTGGCAGGCAACCGCGCTTTCCCGGCATTCGGCGTTGACGTCCGCTATGAAGCGCCTGCGGGGGAAGGAGTGGATGTTATGGCGGGGGCGTCTTATATTTCCAATGTTGCCGATTCGGATTGTCTGACGGAGACTATCAGCGACAACGTCAAGGCGCTGGAAAAAAGCGTGGGGGGATTCGCTCTTTACGGCCGGATCGGATTTCGCGGTCTCTTCGCCACGGGGGAGTTCATAACGGCGCTCGGTTCCTTCCGCGCCGGAGAACTGGCGCGCGCCGACGGCCGGGGGGCGAGGCCTTCGGCATGGAATATCGAGGCGGGATATCGATGGGAGCGCTTCCTGGAGATCGTGCTGAAGGTCGCCGGGTCGGGGGAAACCGAGGCGATCGGCCTCCCCCGCAGGCGCCTCGGCCTGGGGCTCAACCGGGACCTGGGTCGGAACGTTGCCGCATCGTTCGCCCTGCTGGGCGATCGCTTCCACCCCGGGGATGTCGACGGGAAGGACAGGGGACTGGCTGCCCTGGGCCAGGTAGCAGTGAGGTTCTAGGTGGGTAACTGGAGGGGCCGGGATGGGAAAAATCATGTTGCGGCAGATGAAGGAGAACCAGTCGGGTGTTATCACCGCCGTTCGGGTGAGGGGGGAACTGGGGCAACGCATCCGTGACATGGGGCTGGTTCCCGGCACCGCCGTCACCGTTTGCGGGCGGGCGCCGCTGTACGACCCGGTGGCCCTCAAGGTGATGGGATTCACCCTGACGCTGCGCAACAACGAGGCGGACCACATCGAGGTGGAGGTCGAGTAGATGGAGACGGCGCTGATGCCGGCGGAGGATGCGAACCCTGGCAGTCCGACCCTGGCGCTGACGGGGAACCCGAATTCGGGGAAAACGACCCTGTTCAACGCCCTGACCGGCGCGCGGCAGCATGTGGGGAACTACCCCGGGGTGACTGTGGAAACCAAGGAAGGGGTTTGCAACCACAACGGTCGCCAGGTGCGGGTCGTGGACCTTCCCGGGACCTATTCGCTGACCGCCTATTCGATGGAAGAGGTCGTCACCCGCGATTTCCTGATTCGGCGCAGGCCCGATGTCGTCGTCGACGTCGTGGACGCCTCCAACCTGGAGCGGAACCTCTACCTGACGGTGCAGCTGATGGAGATGGGAGTCCCGCTGGTGCTGTGCCTCAACATGGTCGACGCTGCCCGCAAGCGCGGGATCGAGGTGGATGCCGAGAGGCTCTCGGCGCGGTTGGGGGCCGAGGTGATCCCGACCGTGGCCCGGACCGGGAAGGGGAAGGAGGCCCTGCTGGACGCGGCGCTCCGGAAAGCGCGGGAAGGGGCGGGAGGCCCTCCGCTGGTGATCTCCTACGGCAACGACATCGATGAGGCCATTGCCGCGATGGAGGCCTTGATCAGCTCCCGCGCGTTTTTGGCCGGATCGGGTCCCGCCCGGTGGATCGCGCTCAAGTATCTCGAGGAGGATGGGCGGATCCTCGCCGAGGGGGACGCCGCCGACCCGGCGCTTTCGGCCTCCCTCAAGGAGGAGGTGCGGAAGGTGTCGGTCCACCTCGCCCGCACCCTCGATACCGAACCAGAGGCGCTGATCTCCGACCAGCGCTACGGTTTTATCCACGCCCTGCTCCGGGAGGGGGTCGTCCGGCGCGAGCACGACCAGAACCGGCTTTACGTTTCGGACCGGATCGACCGGTTCCTGACCCACCGGCTGTTCGGCCCGTTGGTGATGCTGGCGGTGGTGATGGCCCTCTACCGCTTCATGTTCACCTACAGCGCGCGGCCGGTCGCATGGATGGAGGGGATCTTCTCCTGGCTCGGCCGCCTGGCTTCGGCCCACCTCCCCGACGGGGTCTTGCGGTCGCTGGTGATTTCGGGCCTCATCGACGGGGTGGGGGGGGTGATGAGCTTCGTGCCTCTCATCCTGCTCATGTTTTTCGGTATCGCCATCCTCGAGGATTCCGGGTACCTGGCGCGCGTGGCCTACATGCTGGACCGCGTGTTCCGCATCTTCGGACTGCACGGGAATTCGGTCATCTCCTACATAGTGGCCGGCGGGATCGCCGGCGGGTGCGCCGTTCCCGGGGTACTGGCGGCGCGTACCCTGCGCTCCCCCCGGGAGCGGCTGGCCACGCTGCTGACCGCCCCTTTCATGAACTGCGGCGCCAAGCTCCCGGTCTTCGCCCTGCTGATCGCGGCCTTTTTCGCCGAACACCGGGAGGAGGTCATGTTCACGATCACCCTGATCGCGTGGACGGGGGCGCTGCTGGCGGCCCGGCTCTTTCGTTCCACCGTGATCCGCGGCCCCGCGACCCCTTTCGTCATGGAGCTCCCCCCCTACCGGGTTCCCACCCTGAGGGGGCTGCTGATCCACACCTGGGAGCGGACCTGGCAGTACATCAAAAAGGCGGGCACCGTCATCCTCGCCATCGCCATCATCCTCTGGGCAATGATGACGTTTCCCGCGCTCTCCGATTCGCAGGTCGGCCGGTTCGAGAGCGAGCGGGCGGAGATTCTCGCTTCGGCAACCACGGAGAAGAAGGCGGAACTCGAGGCGGTCGACCGGGCGCAAGCCGAGGCCGGGCTCAGGAATTCCCTGGCCGGCCGCATCGGCGTCGCCCTGGAAAGGGTTACGCGCTGGGCCGGGTTCGACTGGCGCACCAACGTCGCGCTCCTGGGGGGCTTCGCCGCCAAGGAAGTGGTGGTGTCGACGCTCGGGACCGCCTACTCGCTCGGGGAGGTGAACCCGGAACAGGGCGGCGGGCTGGCGGAAAGACTGGCCGCCAACCCGGGGTGGAATCGCGTGGTCGCCTGGAGCATGATCGTCTTCACCATTTTTTACGCGCCCTGCTTCGTGGCCGTGGTCTGCATCGCCCGGGAAGCCGGGTCATGGAAATGGGGCGCTTTTTCCGTTCTGTTCAACACGGCCGTAGCCTTCGGCTTGGCCGTGGCAGTCTATCAGGTCGGGACACTCCTGGGGGCGGGTTGATGGAAATGTTTCTGGTGGTCCTGATCGTCGCCCTGGCCGCGGGCTGGCTTTTCTGGAAAATCCGGCGCGGTGTCCGGCACCCGGTCTGCGGAGGGTGCGGCGGCTGTACGGGCCGGGGCGGAAGTGCGAAAGGGAGCCAAACAATTGCAGCCGCGGGGTGAAATGCCATACAATGTCATGGTATGAGAATTCTTGTCATACAGCCCACCCACTACAAGGGCCCCTCCGACCGGAGGCTGCACCGCACGCGTAAAAGAAGCGTGGTCAACCTGACGCTCCCCTACCTGGCGGCCCTGACCCCGGCGGAGTGGGAGGTCACCCTGGTCGACGAGCAACTGGACGAGGTCGATTTCGCCGCCGCCGTCGACCTGGTGGCCCTCACCTGCTGGACCATGAACTCCCTCCGGGCTTACGAAATCGCCGGCCGGTTCCGGGAGCGGGGGATCCCCGTGATTATGGGGGGGCCGCATACCTTCTTTCACGCCGAAGAGGCCTCGGAGCACTGTGACGCCGTCGGGCTGGGGGAAGGGGAGTCGATCTGGCCCCTCATGCTCGCGGACGCCGCGGCCGGGAGACTGAAAAAATTCTATCGTGCGGATTCCCTGCACGATCTGGCCCGCCTTCCATTCCCCCGCTACGACCTGATCGACCTTGGGCGCTACGATCTGTTCAAGACCTATTCGGTGCAGTCTTCCCGGGGCTGCCCCTTTCGGTGCGAATTCTGTTCGGAGCGCATGTACCTGGGGGACCAATACCGCACCCGGCCCGCCGGCGAGGTCGTCGAGGAGATCCGCCACACGCGGTCGAAGGACATCCTCTTCGCCGACAGTAACTTCGCCGGGAACCTGCCCCGCGCGATGGAACTGATGGAGGCGCTGATCCCGCTGAAGGTGCGCTGGTCTGCCCTGTGGAGCGCCCACCTGTGCAAGAACGACGAATTCATGGACCTGGCGCGCCGCAGCGGGCTATTGCACCTGAATATCGGCATGGAGAGCATCGACCCAAAGACGCTTGCCTCGATGAACAAGAAGGCCAACAAGGTCGAGGAGTACGCGCAGATCCTGGCGGGCCTGCGCAAGAGGGGGATCAGCTATTCGCTCAATTTCATCTTCGGCTGGGACACGGAGACGGAATCCGTGTTTGCCGCCACGCTGAAATTCCTGATGGATTACAAGGTGCCGGCCGCCTACTTCAATATCCTGACCCCGGACAAAGGGACTCCACTGTACGACCGCATGCTCGCGGAAGGACGCATCCTCGATATCGACGCCATGGGGCGCTGGCCCGGGGACCGGTGCTACATCCGACCGGCGCATTTCACCCCCGAGGAGTTGGAACGAGGGGTGCGGGACATGTACGTGAAATTCTACACCTACGGCTCGATGCTGCGCCGCCTCCCGCCGCCGGTCACCGCGCGCAATATCGCCTCCTGGGTCATCAATGTTTCGCAGCGCAAGATGGCGCGGGCGGAGGGGATGGAATCGTTCGACGATTTCTGACCCTCCGGCCCCCCGCTCAGAAAAAGCGCAGGATATAGGAGGCCCTGACGCTGCGACCCATTTCGGGCGCGAGGTCCTTGATGAAGGAGAGGTGGTTGCGGTAGAGGCGGTCCGCTGCGTTGGAGACGCCGAGAGAGACGACGTGCATCCGGTTCGAGCGGACCAGCGTGAACGATCCCGCCAGATTGAGGACGGCGTAGCCGGGCGTGCGGGTCTCGGTTGGACCGAGCCGCTCCTGGGCCCCCGCCATGACAAGCTCAGGCCTGAAGCTCAAGGTTCCCCAGCGCGCGTCGATGCCGATTTTCCCCCGGAACGGGGGAATCCGGGGCAAGGGGTCGCCAGAGGCGGCCAGCCCGGCATTGACGACGTCCAGTGCGCCCGTCAGCCACACCCCCTGCCGCAGCGCCGCGGCCAGCGACACCTCCCCCCCTACAAAGCGGGCGTCCTGCTGTGCGAAACGCGCCTCCCTCAGCCCGTGCGCCCAGGAGCCCGTGAAGTCGAGATAGATGAAATCGCGGATGCGGTAATAATAGAAGTCGGCGCGCATTTCCAGCCGGGCGCTTTCGCCGCGCAGGGATAGGTCGATGCCGTCGGCTCTTTCGCGCTTGAGATCCCGGTCACCGATTTCGAAGGCGAGATTTCCGATATGCGGACCGTGGTTGTAGAGCTCTTCGAGCGCGGGGGCTCGGTAGGAGTGGGTGTAATGAGCCACGGCCGCCATATGTTTTCCAAGTGGAAGCCGGATCCCCGCGGCCCCCGAAAAGCCGGTGAAGGAGCGCCGCGGGAGCCCGGAGGGGGAATAGCCGGTGTGCTCCAGCCGGCCGCCGAACTGCAACCGGGCGGACGCGATGTCAACTTCCTGCAGGGTGAACAAAGCGAAAGTGTTTCCCCGGGCGGGGGGAGACAGCGCCTCCTCCCCCTCGGCCCGATAGTCGCGGCGACTGAACTGCAGGCCCGAGGTCCCCTCCAGGCCGCCCGCGTGGCGCTGCCTGACGGTGGCGCGGAGGTGGAACAGCTTGTTGTCGAAAGCGGTGGCCGTGCTCTCCCCCTCCACTTCCTTGTGCATCCAGCGGCTCAGAGCGGCGGCGACCTTGACCTCCTCCAGGATGGACCCCGGGCGGCGGGTGCCCGCATTAAGCCGGACATTCTGCCAGGAGAAGGTTTCGTCGACCTGGGGGACGTCTTCCTCGGGATCGGGGAGTTCGTCTTCCGCCTCCCCCTCTTCGTGGTGATGGTGGAAAGCTCCCGCGAAGGGGATCCCGAGGCGGCCCCGGTTGAAGGCGTAGCTCAGGTTGAAGAAGGGACCGTCGGAGTGCCAGCCCAACCCGGCGCTGCCGGCGCTCGAGCGGGTCTTGGAATTGTCCACCCTTCCCGAGGGGCTGTCATAATCCCCCGCGACCTGGCGCGAAGCGCTGCTCCAGACCAGCCAGTTTCCGTGCCCGTATTCGACCCCGGCATGAGCGGCGGCGGCGTTGGTGTTGCCGGCCCCGGACGCCGTCAATTGGCCGCGGAAGCCGGGATGGGGGTGCTCATGGAGGAGGTGGTGGGCCGTCACCATGTTTACCACCCCCCCGATGGCGCTGCTGCCGTAGAGGAGAGTAGCGGGGCCTTTGACCACCTCGACCCGATCCAGGTTCGGCGCATCCACCGGTTCGGCGTGCTCTCCCGACTGGGAGGACAGGGTCCCGGTGGGGAGGCCGTCGTTCAGGATCAGGACCCGGTCGCCGTCGAACCCGCGCACGACCGGGCGGGAACTGCCGGGACCGAAGCTGCGCTTGTGGACGCCCGATTCCCCCGCGATGGTGTCCCCCAGGCCGAAGGACCCCTGCTCGACCAGGCGCAGGGAAGAGACCGTGGTGACCGATTGGAGGGCGTTGAAGGCGGTCTCCTCCCGCCCCGTCGCCGTGACCGTGATCTCGTGCCGCACGGGGGAAAGGGCCAGCGTGAAATCGACCCGTGCCCGCTCCCCCGATTCAATCCGGATCTTTTTTACCGGTCCCGTCAGTGCGTGCATATGGCTCACGACGTCGACTTCGCCCGGTGGGAGGTCCGCAAAAAGATAGCGCCCTTCGGCGTCCGTCATCGTGGACCGTCCCAGTTGGATCAAGGTTACGGAGGCCGAGGGAACCGGCCGGCCGTTCCGCTCGAGCGTGACGGTGCCCTCGAGGGAGGCCGACTGGGCCGGCGCGCCCAGCGGGAAGAGGAGGAACAACAGCACGATGAAGAACCCGGACGATTTTGCCACCTTGATAACTCCCCTGCCTATTTCAACCCACGGGAAAACACCCCGATTTTTCTCGACGCGTGAACTGATAATATAATGCTAATGCAAAAGCATTTGCAATACGGTTGCGCCTGAAAAAACGGGGGGCTGTTCTTTTTTTGGGAACCTGGGGACAAGGGGGGCGTAAAAGGGATTGGAAGCGCGAAAAAGATTGGACACAGTGTCACCAAGTTTGTCACCTCGAACCCTTTAATAAGGGCGGCTGTTGAGGCCGCCCTTATCTTTTTGTGGTGCGCCAGGCACGATCATCGTATATAGGCCGGCGCGATCACCATCCCCCCTACATAGATCCCCCAGGGCAGGACAACGGCGAGGGCCGCGCCGGCCCTGGACAGGCCGGGGCAGACCCGGACCAGTCCTGCGACCAGCAGGGTCATTCCCAGCAGGGTGATGGCATCCAGGGAGGCGAGGGCTTTCAGCGCCGCCGGCGAAGAGGGGTGGAAGAAGAACGCCGGGTTGGTTGCCAGGGGATTGCCCAGGTCGAACCGGGCCGGGTCGGCGATCAGGGTGACCGCCAGCACCTTCAGTCCCTCCCTGATCGCGACCGTCAACAGCCAGACGTGGGCTACTACGGCCAGGACCCTTTTCCACGCGATGTCGCGCCCGAGGAGGGTGAGCATCAGCCAGAAGACCGTGGCTGTCATGAAGGCGGTCACGAAGGGGCCGGTGAAAGCGGTTGCCGCCTGGAAGGCATGGATCCCGGCTTGGTGGGCCAGCACGTTTTCCCTCATCCCCTCGGCATCGAGGAGGGCCCCGCCGGCCGTGGCGGCCTCCACGAGGCGCATCAGCCCGACCCGCCGCAGGACATAGAGATTCGAGGCCGCCGCGGCAACCGCTGCGGCCAGGAGGGGGAGGAGCCACCGGGGACGGTGCCGGAGGGAGTCCAGGGTGTCCAGCGGGTGCACGAACATGGACCAGCAGGATCGGGTTTCGGGCATGATTGTTCTCCTTTTGGATGGATGCGGGGGACGACAGCGCGGTGTGGGATCATATCCAGGAGAGCTCTCGCTCGCCCGGCCCCCCCGCCACTTCCCACAGCGCCGATTCGAGCGCCGGAGGGGGAGACGGCATGTTCGCCGCGGCGTCAGGGGCGTGCCTGATTTCGCGCTGCAGCAAACCCTCGTGAAGGATCCCCACCCGGTGGCACAGCCGCTCCATGCGCCCCATGTCGTGGGACGACAGGATGAGGGTGCGCCCGCCCCCGGCCATCCGCCGGAACAGGCCGAGCAGGCGGAAGATGGCCGCCGGATCGAGGCCCAGGAAGGGCTCGTCGAGCAGGCAGACCGCCGGAGCGTGGATCAGCGCGCAGCAGAGGGAGAGCTTCTGCTTCATTCCGAGGGAATAGCTGCCGATGATCCGGTCAGCTGCGGCGCCGATCTCCATCAGCTCCAGGAGATCTTCCGTGCGCCGGGCGATCTCCATGCGGCCCAGCCGGTAGAGCCTCCCGCAGGCCGTCAGGATCTCCCGGCCGGTCAGGTAATCCAGCAGCGGGAATTGCGGTGAGGCGAAGCCCGTCAGCGCCGCCGTCCTGCCATCCCCGGGTCGGACCTCCACCCCTCCGATCCAGGCTGTCCCGGAAGAGGGGCGGACGAGGCCCGCCAGCAAGGCGAGCGTCGTTGTCTTGCCCGCCCCGTTGGGGCCGATGAGGCCGTAGATCTCCCCCTTGCGGACTTCCAGGGTCAATTCCCCCAGGGCGCGCGTTTTCCCGTAGGTCTTGCCCAGGGTGACAGTCTTTACGATTATGTCCATAGTCAGAACCATGCAAGTCTTCTTAAAAAATTATCGATATCCCCCGCCAGGGTGCGGCGGACCCAGCCCCTGAGGAGCGAGGCGCGCACGGCGGCCAGCCCCAGCGGCAGCGCCGTCCAGACCGCGGCGCGGAGAAGAGGGGGAAGGGTTCGCTCGACCAGGGAGGAAGCGGCGAGGAAGAGAAGCAGGAACCCCAGTTGCAGCAATCCCACCACCAGCGCCCCGGCGGTGGCTCCCCCGTCGAACTGGGAAGTCCGGTCGATCGATTCGGGATGGCGGACCGTGAAATACCAGCCGCACATTCCACCGAAAAGGATGCCTGAAACCGCATAGCTAAGGATTCGGACCCAGTCCGACGGCGCCATGCCTGTGCTCCCCTTTAGGATTCCGGCTGCGAAGAGGCATGCGATCATCCCCCCCTGGAGAAAGTCGAGGCTCAAGCTCCGGGCGCTGAGCGCCCGCTCCACCGGCAGCGGGAAACGGTAGTGGATCCAGGCGCCGTCGCGGTCGATCCCGAAGAGATTCGCCCGGAGGTAGGAGTGAAAGAAGAGGTTCAGGAAGGAGAAGGAGAGGAAATAGCCGGCATCCGGCGAAGTGCTGAACCAAGTCCAGCAAAAGCTGAAGCCGCTTCCCCAGAGGAAGAGCATCAGGGCGCCCCGGTAGCGCAGCCAGCCGAAGACCCCGGTCCAGAAGAGCGGCCCGGGCCAGGCCGGGTGGGGGAACGGTGCGCCTCCGCCGCCGGCATGGGCGCGGGGGAGGGCGCCGTAGTGCAGCCGTTGCTCTACCATGAAATCCGTGCTTCCCAGCAGTATGACCCAGGCCAGCATCAGCGCCAGCGGGAGGAGGGGATCGGGGGAGGCGAGGGCCCGGCCGAACAGGCGGCCCGGGTGCAGCGGAAAGGACCCGGGCGCCGCATGGTCCAGGATGACGGCCGCGGCCGCAAGGGACAGGGTGACGGCGGCGGCCGCCCGCTCCCGGCGCCCCAGGGCGCCGAAGCGCCCGATGATGTTCCGCAGGAGCGACGCCCCCAGGCGGACCGAGGCGACAAACAGCAGGTATCCCGCCGCCGCGGTCGTCACTGCCAGCGCGGGATCGGGCGCGCGCGGGGTGCGGCACAGCGCCAGGCCGAGGCCCGCGAGGATGGGGAGGCTCAAAAACCCCAGCAGGAAGGTGTGGAGATAGAGGTCAATGAAGCGGGGTGAGGTGAAGACGCGCAGGCGGTCGCGGCTGATGCGCCAGGAGAAGTCGCGGCCGGTCACGGCCCCGAGCAGGAGCCACGAGATCCAGGCAGCCGCGGTCAGTTCCTCCCAGCGAGCGGAGGGGATGGGGCGCACCGGGAGGAGGGAGCCGGCGCTCCAGGCGAGCAGGCAGAGAGCGGTCCCCGCGCCCAGCCAGCCCATCCAGCCGCGACCGTGGCGCAAGCGGCGAGCCCTTTCCTTGAGCAGCAGTGCTGTCATTCCGATCATGGGCCGGTGTCCTCCGGGCCGGCCGTCCGCGCGGGGCGGCCGGCATCCCCGCTCCCGGCCCGGACCCGCCGGCGGTTCCGGGCCGGGAGGGATATGTGCGATCAGCAGGCCATGACGTCCATGACCTTTACGGCGAGGCCCACTCCGGCGCACCAGACACAGCCGCAAAGGGCGGCTACGCCCATGCCGACGGCGAATCCGTCGAGAAAGCCGTTGCACACCGTCAATCCTCCCATGGCGGCGTCAGCCGGCGCTCCGGACGCCGCGGGGCCGAGGCCCTGGGCCACGGTCGCGGTCAGGCAGAGCACGACGATCAAGAGCACGGACACCTGTTTTCTTTCCATTTCGGGTTCTCCTGCAGTTTTGCGATTATGGGTGAAAATAGTCCCCGGCCAGGTCGTACAGGGCCCACAGAGCGGCGGCGATGCCGCCCAAGCGGAGGACGATCTTCCAGAGTTCACGGTTCGGGGTCAAAGTGCGGCTTTTCACGGCTCCCCCTCTCAGCAGTTTTCCAGCGTCGGCAGCACGAGCCATGCCCCCGTGGCGCACAGCACGCCGCAGGGGGTGAAGGCCCCGAGCAGGAGGCCTCCGAACAACCCCCAGCGTCCGTCGCAGTTCCCTCCCATGACCGCCTCTTCTGCATTCGGGCCGAGCTCCTGTCCCACGGCGTCGGGCGGGACACCGCCGGCGCTCAGGGCCAGCAACATGGTCAGAAGCAGAGCGGTCGTGGCCTGTTTAATATTCATGGGTTCTCTCCTTACGTCGACCCATCGGGCCGAACGTGAACGGTTTTCATAATCTCCCTTACCCTTGCAGGGGGGAGTCCAGGCCGGATCGAAGATGAGGGTTTCCCCGGACCAGATCCTGCGGAATGCGTGAGCCGGCCAACGTAATCTACCCAACGCCGGGTCGTCCACCTCCAGAACCTGCGGCGCCGCGAGGCGCCGGATGACCACGAAGTGGTTTTTTCGGATAAAGGCGATGGCTGGGAGCGGGACGTTCGCCAGGTCCTCCGGTGACAGGACCCAGGAGCGGCCGGGGAGGCCGAGCCGGGCGGCGACCGCCCGGAGGCGGCCGAGAGACGTGCCCCGCCCGGTGAGCCCTACCTCTTCCGAGAGCGCCTTGAGGGGGCGCTCGATGCCATGGGCGTCGAGCACCATCTTCAGGGCCGCCGGCCCGCAGTCGTTGCGCCGCGTCTGCATCACCGCCGCGTCGGCGGCGACCAGGGTCGCGCCCGCGCTCCAGGCCCGTACCCGCTTCAGGAGGTCGGGCCGCTCGAGGATACGGGACGAGGCCGCCGGGAGGCTCGAGACCGCCGCCAGCACCGCCAGGGCGCAAAGGATCGAACCGTGCTTCTTCAGCTTCCGCGTGTCCATGCGCTTCACGACCTTCCCGGGGGCGGTCCGCCCGCCGCGAAGCGCTCGAGCCTTTCCCGTACGAACGCCCGGCTGCGCCTGCCCGTGATCCCGCTCTCCAGGATCCCCTTTTCATCCACGAAGAGAATGGTCGGCAGCGCGATGAAGGTGCGCGAAAATGCGCCATGCCTGTCCCAGTAGATCCCCGGCGGGACGCCGCCCGCGGCGCGCGCTTCCTCCTTTTCGCTTCGAACGAGGACCAGCCGGAGTTCCGGGGGGAACGGGTCGAGCGCAGGCATCATTTCCCGGCACACACCACAGGAGCGAGAATGAAACACGACTACCGACCGTTTCCCCCGGATGAGGTCCGCCAGCTGGACGTCGACGCCGTCCCGGTTGACGACCAGGGGAGGGAGGGGCTGCTTGAGGCGTGCCGGCGGCCGGCGGGCGGCCGGCCGGATCTCGGCCTGGAGGAGGTAGCCGGCGGCGACAATGCCCGCCGCGAGGGCCGCTCCCGCCAGGAGGCGCCGCATCCACGCCGCCGCTTTCCCCCTTCCCGGACTCCCCGCTCGCGCACGCCCCATGATGTCTTCCCCCCGGAACGAGCGGCTCCGTTCCCGCTCCCGGGGGTAATGTTTCCGGCGGGACCGGGATATTTCACATAATCGGTCATTTGTGGAATAATCGCCCGGTGAATGGAAAGCCTGGATCCGACATGATCACCACGCTGCGCATTTCTTCGCGGGACATGGTCGTCTTGAAGGTGAGAAGAGCCGGGTCCGGAGCCGAGCTTCCCGCGTTCCTCTTCCAGGCGCTCCCCACCGAGGGGCTGGCGCTTCTGGCCACCCTCCCCGCCGGAGCGGCGGCGGCGTCGATCCCCGCGGGGCGGGGATACCCGATCCTCAGGACCCCCGAAGCGGTTTCTGGCGGTGGTGTGATCGTCTATGCCCGGAAGCCGAACCGGCGCTACGAGGCCGATTCCGTGTTATTCGAAGGGAAGACGTTCGACCTCGGGGATTTTGTCGATGTCGCGCGCCGGCGGTTGGAGGAAACCGAAGGGATGCCGGCCCCCGTTTCCGGAAGGTATGTCCGGTTTCATCCCTCGCGCGGGGAGTGGGACGGCATTCTGCGGGACGACGGTTATGCGGCGTTCGGCGGCACGGGGGCGGAGCCCGACCCGGGAGCCGCGAGCGGGATCGAGCTACGGATCCCGGTGTGGCGTGGGAACCGTCCCGGGGCGCGGGAATCCCTGCCGGTCTTCTCCCGGGTGGAAGTGAGAGATGCGGCCGCAGGGGGCGCCTGGATCGGTTTCGACTCCTGGCGGCGCGCCCGGGCCTCCAGGGCCCGGCTCCCCGAGACCATGGTTCCCCGGTTCGAGAGATGGGTCGAGCGGCTCGCGGCGGAAGCGGGGGTGCGCTCCTGGCATTTCCGGCCGGGCATGTTTTTTGGCGACCGCGTCGAATGGTGGGGGGAGTGCTCGCGGCGCCGGACGGCGCACGAAGGGATCGATTTCGCCGAAGCTGAAAGCGGCTCCGGGCTGCGGCAGATTCCGGAGGGGCTCCCGGTCCGCCCATTGGCGGAAGGGGAGAAGATCGCCTTCCTCGACGATTTCCTGGGGACGACGGTCGTGGTGCGCCACGCCGACAGCGTGCGGGAAAACGGGGAGGTCTTTCATACCCTGCTGAGCCACCTCGAGGTCAGCGAGGCCCGGCCGGGCCTGGTGGGGGAAGGGGCGGTGATCGGGCGGGTGGGCCGGTCGAAGGGGGCCGGAGCTCCCGCCCACCTGCACTTGGCCGGGGCCTGGATCCCCCGGACGCTGGGTCCCGGGATGATCACGATAGACGATATCCACCCCGGCTTCGCCCCGATCGTGCTGGTCGATTTCAACCCGCTCGTACGCCGTCATCCCCTCTGCCGTGCGGACTGACGGTCATTTCAAGTAATGGGCGAACAGGGTCAGGAACAGGGTGGCGAAAAAGATGAAGACGGCCAACAGGATGCCGGCGAGGGCCAGAATCCCGACATAGCGCCAGAAGGAGCGTTGCTGCTTCAGGGCGTTTTCGAGCATCTCCGTTGTTTCGTGGGTGGCGAGCAAACTCAGGGCGCCGGCGTAGCGGAAGAGAAAAAGCCCCGCGGGAATGTACAGGGCGGCGACCAGAATATACAGGATGCCGGATACCACCCCGACACACCGTCCGAACCAGGGGGCGATCTCCTGGGATTGCGGAATGTGCCCGAACAGGCCGACGGCGAGCAGGGCGAATCCCGCAAGCGCCGTGAAGCAGGCGCCCACAAAGCAACAGATGGATAAAAACCGCGCCCAGGGGCGGGTCTGGTTCAGGTACTTCTGGCCGATGGGGGTGAGAAAAACGATCGGGTCCATGGTGTCGTTGTTTGTTGCTTCCAGGTCAGAACCTTCCGTCATAGTCTTCTCCGCTGTCCGCCGGTGACACGATGCGAATCGGTGCAAGGTGCAGCGCGGATTTCAGCGGTCATTGTACCCAAAAGGGCGCGGGGAATTCAAAATAAAAGCCCCCCGCCGGGGCCGGGCAGGGCTGGAGTGCCGGCGTCTCCCCGGGGCGCCGAGAATGGGTGTCTTTTTGCGCCGGATGCGGCATAATATTCCTATATTCCGGTATAAATTGGAGACACGCAGGATCGATCGAGTTCAAGGAGGGATCGTGGGGATGAAGCGCATTGGGGTGCTGACCGGCGGCGGGGATGTGCCGGGACTGAACTCAGCCATCAAGGGGATTGTGGACGCGGGCGTCGACAAGGGGTACGAGGTCATCGGGATCCGTCGCGGATGGGAGGGGTTGACCCATGTGAGCCTGGAGGACCCGGGAAGCCGCGCCCGTTACATCCTGCCCCTCAACCGGGACAATACCCGGACCATCGACCGGACAGGGGGGACCTTTCTTCACACCAGCCGGACCAACCCGAAGCGGATGAAGACGGTTCCGGAGCATCTGAACGCGGGGTATTTTCCCAGCCAGGAATCCGCGGGCGTCACGACCTACGATCTGACCGAGAGGGTGCTGCGGAACCTCGAGAAGCTGGGGATCGACGCCCTGGTTTCCATCGGCGGCGACGACACGCTGAGTTATGCGTCCGTTCTTCACCATGAGGGGGTGCCCATCGTCGCCATCCCCAAGACCATGGACAACGACGTCCGCAACACCGAGTACTGTATCGGGTTTTCCACGGCGATCACCCGGGCGGTGGAGGCCATCCAGCGGCAGCGTTCCACGATCGGTTCCCATGAACGGATCGGAATCTTCAGGATTTTCGGGCGGGACGCGGGATACACGGCGCTCTACACCGCCTACGTAACCGGCATCCGGTGCGGCATTCCCGAATACCGGTTCGACCTGGAGGGGATGCTTGATCTCCTGATGAGGGACCGGCGGGAGAACCCCAGCAATTATGCCCTGGTGGTCCTTTCCGAAGGATGCACCTGGACCGGGTACGAAGTGCGCGAATACGGGGAGCCCGACGCCTACGGGCACCGCAAGAAGGCCAATGTCGCCGAAGCCCTGGGGGCGGAGATCCGCAACCGCAAGCGGCTGGAAATCGTGATCAGCGACCTGACCTACGACCTGCGCAGCGGGGAGGCCGATTTCATCGACAAGATGGTGGCGGTGACGTTCGCCCACATGGCGGTCGAAAGCATCGAAAAGAGAGAGTCCGGGTTGATGGCGGCCATCGACAAAGGGCTTTACCGCATGGTGCCGATCCCCGAATCGCAGCAGGGGCCGCGACAGGTGGATGTCGGGTCGCTGTACGACACCGAAAAGTACCGTCCCCTGTACTCGCACAAGGCGGGCAAGCCGGTCTTTCTCTGCTTCGCGGGCGCACCCGAGTGAGCGGGACTACAGGTTTACGATGACGGGGAGGGAGTCGGTCAGGGCGCGCCAGCGGATTTCGAGGAACCGGTCCCCCTCTGTCCCGCCGTAGCCGTTTTCGGCCAGCTTCCCGGACAGGTAACTGCGGATCAGGGCTTCCTCGGTTTCGTCCTCCGGTTCGGGCTGGATCGCCCCCGCGCGGTACAGGGCGTCCGCCAGGTCGATGAAGCCGTTTTCCAGCTCCGCCTGGTCCGCCAGCGTCCCTTCCGAGGCGAGGATGAGTCCCCTCTCGAGCGCTTCCGCCACCAGGGCGGCCAGGGATACGGCTTCTCCGGTGGCCAGGCGGCGGTTCATGAGTTCGCTCAGGTTGATATAGTTGGCAATGCCCATAATGTTCCTGATGGAATAATAATGTATGTTTTTGTTCCGGGGGGCGCTCGCCGCCCGGAACGGCTTGGGGGGAAGGCCCGATGGGAATCTGCGCCAGATGCGGAAAAGAAACCATGGATGCCGAGGTCGGGACTTGCGAGGGGGAGGCGGGGGTGCGCTACCCGGACGGGACGGTCCTGCCTGCTGTGCGCTACGACCCCCGCAAGCTCCACTTTCCGGGCTGGTTCCGTTGTCCCGACTGCAACGTGGCGCCCGGCGCCCGGCATCATGACAATTGCGACCAGGAGATCTGCCCGCGGTGCGGCGGCCAGCTGCTCAGCTGCCCTTGTTTCGATCCACCGGAACAGGTCGACCCCACCACCCGGGGGTGATGGGGTCGGCGGGAGAAACCCGGGTTCCCGGTATCGGGCTTAGCCTTTGAGCTTTTCCCTGAGATTTTCCGTGAACTGGTCCCCCACCTCTTTTGCCTTGGCCCGCATGATCCTTTCCCCGAAGGTAGCCAGGCGTCCGACCAGCGCGACATTGGCCGTATAGGAGACTTCCACGTTATCGGGGGAGGTTTCCTTGATGTTGACTTCGATTTCGGTCGAAAAAGTCCCCAGCTTGGTGACGTCGGCCCCCCTGCCGACCGCCTTGATGAAATTCGGCGGACGTACCTCGGTCAACTTCGTCGTGAACTTCAGCTTGACTTTGAAGGGCCCCACTCTCTGCGCCACGATGCTTTCGTACGTTTCGGCGTCAAGGGCCTCCATCTTCTCCGTGCCGGGTACGCAGTAACCGAGCGTTTTTGGGTCAAGCAGCGAATCCCACACCTTCTGGATGGGTGCCTGCAATGTGAACTGTCCTTCTATCAGCATTCAAGACTCCTTTCTCACTGAGCGGCAGTAGCCCCGGGGAGGGGGGTCCGCCCCCCGGGGCCCCGATCTTTCAGCCCTAACCTTCGTCGACGACGACGGCCTCTTTCTTGAGCACCTCGGCGAGGGCTTCGTAGCCCTTGTTCCCGAATTCGGTGACCTGGGCCTTGATGAGTTCCGCGTAGGAAAGTCCCTGGGTCTTCAGCCACTCCTTGTGCTTCTTGTCGGTCTGGCCCAAGTAATGCCGGGCCAAGTCCAGGTGCTCGGAGCAGATTTTACGGCACATGGGGCAACGATATTTTGGCATGGTGAATCTCCTCCTTACTTTTTCGCTTGGGAAGTGGCGTTGTTTTGGGCCTCTTTGGCGCGGATCGCCTTCAAAACCTTCTCGGGTTTCAGGACGTTGCTGAAAAACTCAGCTCCGCAGGCCTGGTAGATCGCGTTGGCCAGTGACGGCGCAGCCGGCGCGATCGTCGCTTCGGCCGCTTCCTTGGCCCCGAACGGGCCGTTCGGCTCGTAGGTGGGGACATGCATGATTTCGATCTCCGGCATGTCGCGGGTCCGGAGGATCTTGTAGTCCACGAATTCGGGGTTGAGCAGCATCCCCTGGTCCATGGGCATCTCCTCGCACAGGCCGTACCCGAGCCCCATGTGAATGCAACCTTCCGTCTGGCCGCGCGCGCCCAGGGGGTTGATGATCTGGCCGGAATCGTGCACCACGAGGACATCCTGCGCGGTGACGTGCCCGGTTTCCCGGTCCACCTTCGCCTTGATCGCCATGATCCCCATGGCGTAGGCGGGGGAGATCATCCCCTTGTTATGCGGGGTGTAGTGGCCGGTGCCGGTCAGCGGCACCCCATCGTTGTGCCGGATCGCATCCTTGACCAGGTCGTAGTAAGAGACGCCCCGTTCCGGGCGCAGTTCAAGGAAAACCCGCTTGTCCCGGGCCACGAAGTCGTAGGCGATGTTCTCCCCCAGCTTCATCCGGGCGATGTCGATGAGCTTCTGTTTCACCTGGGCGGCGGCGTCCTTGATGGCGTTGCCGTTCATCAGGGTTTCCCGGCTTCCCCAGGCGCCGAGATCGGTGTAGGCGTGGGCGGTGTCCCCCATGTGCAGGCGGATGTCATCGAGCCCGATCCCCAGCTCCTCGGCACAGATCATGGCGGCCACGGTGTTGTGCCCCTGGCCGACATCGGCCGCCTGGCTGTAGAGGTCGACCGTGCCGTCCCAGTTGACCTTGATGTGGGCCGAGGAGTAGGCGTACGGGGTGTCGATCCAGTTGAAGATGCCGCCGGTCATGTAGGCGAACGCACAGTACCCGATCCCTTCATCCTGCTCGATTTTGGGCCACTTCTCCTTGACCCGTACCGCCATTTTCTCGATGCACGGCTGGATGCCGCAGCTCTCGAAGGTGTACTGGCCGGGAGCCGTGTAGCCGGGGGCGACGGCGTTGATGCGGCGGATCTCCAGCGGGTCGATCCCGAGGTCCTTGGCCGCCCGGTCGAGCTGGGTTTCCGAGCAGTATTTGCCCGGAACCGAGCCGAAACCCCGGATCGACGTGCCCCACACGATGTTGGTGTAGGTCCGGACCCCGTCGTAGCGGTAGTTGGGGATCTTGTAGGGCATAGTAATGAAGGTACCGGTCAGGTAGAGGGTCGTGGCCCCCAGCCCGGTATAGGCCCCCCCGTTGGTCATCGCCTTGACCTCGAAGGCGACGATCTCGCCGTTCTTCTTCAGGCCGAGCTTCAGCGCCATGTGCTGGGCGGTGCGGTGCTCGGTGGTGGTGAATTCCTCGTCGCGGTTGAAAACGATCTTCACCGGGCGGCCGGTCTTCATGGAAAGAATGGCCGCGTTGACGGAGTCGGGCATGGTGGAGTTCTTGCCGCCGAAGTGGCCGCCGACGTGGGGCTTGATGACCCGGATGTCCCCTTCCCGCATCTTCAGGGCATCCGCCAGGTTCTGCTGGACGAAGTAGGGGGACCCGGTCGAGGTCCACACGGTCAGGCGGCCGGTGCCCTTGTCGTAGCTGGCCAGGGAATTGTGCACTTCCATTGCGCAGGGGTGGGCCGCCTCGAGCACGAACCGGTCCTCCCGGATGTAGTCGGCCTTGGCGAAGGCGGCATCCACGTCGCCCCATTCGATGTGGCGCGTCGCGTTGATGTTGCTGGGGAAATCCTCGTGCACCATGGGTGCGTCGTCCTTGATCGCCTCGATCGGATCGAAGACGGCGGGCAACGGCTCGTAATCGACCTCGATCAGGTCGAGCGCCCTCTCGGCGATTTCCTCAGTGGTCGCCGCCACGGCCGCCACCGGGTCGCCGATGAAGCGCACCTTGTCGGTGGCCAGCGCCTGCTGGTCGGAAAGTTCGCGGAAGCGCCGCCAGAGGCCCCATTTGCCCCCGGGAGTGTCCTTCCCGGTGATGACCGCCTTCACCCCCGGCAGTTTTTCCGCCGCGCTGGTGTCGATGCTGAGGATCCGGGCGTGCGGGTACGGGCTCCGGAGGAGTTTGCCGTACAGCATGTGCGGCAGGGTCATATCGATGGTGTACCGTGCCTCCCCCGTGACCTTCGCCGGGCCGTCAACGTTTGGTGTCGGTTTGCCTATGATGGAATATTCGCTCATTTCGCCCCCTTCTCGGAATTTGCCGTCTCTTTCTGCGCCTTGATCCGCTTCGCCGCATCGCGCACGGCCTCGTTGATCATGTTGTACCCGGTGCAGCGGCAGAGGTGGCCGTCCAACTGCGCCTGGACCTCCTCCCGCGTCGGGTCGGGATTCTCGTCGAGCAGCGCCTTGGTGGCCATGATCTGGCCCGAGGTGCAGAACCCGCACTGGAAGGCCCAGTTGTCGATAAAGGCCTGCTGGATGGGGTGCAGGTTGGGCCCCTGCGCCAGGCCTTCGACGGTCAGCACTTCTCTCCCGTTGACCTGCAGGGCCAGGATGGAGCAGGATTTGACGGCCATCCCGTCGACGACGACGGTGCAGGCTGCGCAGGAACTGCTGTCACACGCCTGATGGGTTCCCGTGAGGCCCAGGTGCTCCCGGATTACCTGGACGAGAAGGGTCTTCGGTTCGATAAAGAGCTCGCGCGGCTCTCCATTCACAACGATGTTCAACTGCTGTTTCATAATGTTCTCCCATGTGTCAAAGGATCAGGCCCGCCGGGCTCTCTCCAGGGCTTCTTTCCCCACTCGTCTCACCAAGGTTCCCGCCAGCTCCCGTTTGTAATCCGCCGACGCCTCGATCCCTGATATGGGGCTGGTTTCCTCGCTGGCGACCCGGGCCGCCTCGGCCAGCACCTCGTCGGTTATCTTCTTGCCTTTGAGAACCTCTTCGGCCTTTTTTGCCCGGATGGGAGTGACCCCCACCCCGCCGAGGCCGATCCTGGCATTGACACACTGCTCCTTGGCGGCATCGAGGGTGATGAGGACCGATGCGGAAGCCAGTGCGTAATCCCCGTGAATCTGGGAGTATTTCATGAAATGGACGCCGGTGTTGGGCGGCAGGGGGGGGACCCGGATTTCGGTCGCCATCTCGCCGGGCTGAACCACGGTCTCGAAGAAGTCCACGGCGAATTCCTCTGCGGGCACCGTTCTTTCCTCCCCCTTGGCTGATACGGTGATTTCCGCGTCCAGCGCGATGAGGGGGGGCGCCGGGTCTACCGCGGGGTCGGCATTGCACAGGTCGCCCATCAGGGTCCCCCAGTTCCGGGTTTCGATGGAGGCGACGTTCTCCTCCATTTCGCGCAGCACTTCGTACTTTTCCCGTACGACGGGAGACAACTCGACCGACCGATGGGTGGCCAGGGCTCCGATCTTCAGCCCTTCCTTCTCGTCGAACCGGACGTAATCCAGGTCGGCGACTCCCTTGATGTCCAGGATGTATTCGGGTGTGAGCAACCGGTGCTTCATCGCCGTGTTCAGGGATTGACCTCCCGCGATGATCCGGTAGTCGTCGTCCTTGTGCTTGCACAGCAGGTCGAGCGCTTCATCGAGCGTTTTCGCTGCCAGGTAGTTGAAATCAGTGATGATGGTCTTCATTTCTGCTTGGACCCCCTTGTTTTTTCAGTTGGGTTCCCCCTCCCGGGGCGGAATAACGTCCCCGCCTTCGACCGAAAGGTGGGAATGCGCCGCCTTTGAGAACAGAAAATCGGCTGACGGCCCTGCTATGTGTACTCATGCCGGACGGGCGGACCTTCGATGCGCGTTGCCCGGCCTCTGTGGGAGAATCCCCGGCCCGGGAGCGAAGCCGCCACATTCGGAAATCACCGTGCGCTGCTGCAAATCAAAAGTCCGATGTTCGATCCGGCCAGCGGCGAACGCGAGCGGGCGTCAAGCCCGGAGCTCTCCCCAAGCGAGCGGTTGTCCTGATGGGCTGTAGCGAGGATGAGCCGGAGAGCCACGAAACTTGACACTTGCGACTAGGAGTCTGCCATCCAATGCCCGGTTTTGCGCTGATCGTACTTGACGATGCGCGCCGCGGCCAGGTATCCCATGCTTTTGAGCGGACCGGTGCCTTTGTGATCTTCCCCCCGGTAATGGTCCTGAAAGCACAGGTTGAAATGCCTCCCCCGGTAGAGGGCGCAATTGATGCACGCCTTGCCCGATAGCGGACATTTCAGGGAAGCGCTCCCTATAATAGTTTTTTTTGCCATTGAAAAATCCCTTCCAATGGGCTCATGTTAAGAAAATGCCTTCTTGGCTGTCAACGTAATAATTTGCGAAATCGGGGACTTGCCGGCACCGGGGTTGCGCACGGGAAAATGTTCCGCAAATAGGGGAAATCATTCCTCCTCCCCTTCTTCCCCCGGATTCCGAATATTTCCTAAAATATAGAACATAAACGAGTATCCCCTGGGGCGTCGACTGGCATGCTCCTTGCATGGACATGAATGTCTTCGTCTGTGCGCGACGATAACGATGGACCCGTTTCCGGAACTCCGGTTCCACTGAGGATGCATACGCATGAACATGCCGATCCCTTTGCCCGTCAATACCCCCTACGGCTCGTCCGGCGGCCACGGCCCGATGTCGACCCCGGTCGAGTCCATGGACCAGTGTTTTGGGAAGGAATGCGCCCCGGTCAAGATCAAGCGCAACACCATCCTGTTCACCCAGGGGGAAAAGCTCACCTGCCTCTACCTGGTCGAGCAGGGGGAGATCGCGCTGACGCGCATTTCGCCCGACGGCCGGGAGACCCTGATCGCCATCCTGGGGCCCGGGGAGTTTTTCGGTGAGGGGGCGCTGTTGGGCGGGTGCCCGGCGACGTTCAGCGCCCGGGCGACCAGGAGGTCGGTGCTGCTCCAACTCCCCGAGCGGAAATTCCGCAGCGCGCTCGAGGACCCGCAGGTGTGCCGCATGCTGCTCGAGGCGATGGCCCGCCGCTGCGACGACGCCTGGAATCAGATGGAAGTGCTTGGCTGCACCCATGTCCGTGACAAGGTGCGCACCGGTCTTGCATGGCTCTCCGGGCGCATCGGGGTCGAGACCGGCGAGGGGGTGCGCATCGACATGAACCTCACCCAGATGGCGCGCATGGTGGGGTGCGCGCGGGAGACCCTGAGCCGGGAAGTGAGCGCGCTGCGGCGGGAGAAGGCGGTCGATGTGCGCCACTCCAACGGCCGCGTCTCCTTTTTCGTGAGAAATCCCGGCGGCCGCGTCGATACGAATTAACCCTTCATGAGGCTCCTGCTGTGTCGGTGCAATCGAGCATGTCTACATCGTTGCGCCTGGTCGGCTTCCTCGAAGTACCGTCAAGTACGCCTGCGGAATCCTCCCGGCTCGTGCCTTCGCCCGCCTGAGCCGCCTCACGTGGGCAAAAATCCAACCATTCCCGTCGGCCCTCCCGCCGCTTTCGACCTGGAGGAGGGCCTGACGGGACTGGAGGCGCGGCTCGGCCTGTTGAAGGAGACTCTGGAAACCTGCCGGTGCCGCCCCTCTCCCGCGCGCGGCTACGGTTTGTGGTACACCAGTTTCTGTTCCGTCTGGTTGACGATCATTCCCATCTGGTTCGTCGTCTTGATCTTCAGGGTCAGGGTCTTCCCCCCGTCGGAAAGCTCGAAATCCCTCTTGAGTTCGTTTCGTGCCGCGCCGGTTTCGGTGACTTCCTGGACCTTGAACTTGTTCCCCTTTAGAGACACCTTGGTCTTTTTCTTCCCCTGCCGATCGGAGTTTGGCACCGGCACCGTTTCCACCTTTTCCTCGCCGTCAAGCAGGAAACTCTCCACGATGGGCTTTCCGTTCACGGTATTGGTGATCCGGATCGAGTCCGCGGCCTGTTCGATGATCAGGGGCGGTTGTTCGGCCGGAGCCGTGGGCGCCTTGCTCTTGGGCTTGGGGAACCCTCCCGGGAAACCACCGCCCATTCCTCCCGGGAAGCCGCCCCCCATGCCGCCGCCCATGCCACCCATGCCGCCACTTCCCCGGTCTGCGCTCCCCGGCGCTCCCAGGTCGGTGACGCGCCTGGGGGCGGCATCGCTCTTCTTGGCGTCCAGGGTCCACGTCCCTGAAAAATCCCCCGCGTTGTCGGCGGCGGAAACACTGATTGCCAGGCACGAAACCAGGCACAGTCCTGCCAGGTATGAAACAACTCTCTTCCGATTCATGGGTCACCTCTGCGAAATAACTGGGACTATCATAATCCAGTCGCAAACAAATGTCCAAATTACTAAGGCCCCCCATTATTCCGGTACGGCCCGGGGAACTACCAAGTTGTTAAAATATGTTATCCGGGTAAATGTAGTTTGGCCTCGGCGTCCCCGCCCGGCGGACCGCGCTGGCGAATAGGGGTGGCGGGGGCGGCCGGTCAACGGCGGAAGCGTGGTGCAGGAAAATATCGGGGAGCGCCTGCGGGTTCACGGGGGAGACGGGGGAGGATTTCCTCCTGCAGCCGGCCGCCCGGGCGGCCGGACGAAAACGCGCCGGACCTACCTGCGCTTGTTGGCGGTGTGCTGGCGCACGGCGCCCACGGCGATGATGAGCCCCAGGACCAGCATGATGGCGCAGAGATAATAGGCGATGACGGAATCGAGTGCCTGCATGAGTCTACGTCCTTTGTCTTTGGCGGGCGGTTACCAGGATTTCCCGCGATGGGCCAAACGCCAGATGATGTAGAAGACCAGGGCCATCCCCAGCGTCACGCAAAACTGAAACAACAGAATTTTCCACGGCCAGGCCATTGTTCATTCCCCTTTCGATATCATGACGCCGGACATTTGCGCCTCCGCCGCCTGTTCCCCGGTTTTGGCTGCCCGCGCCTTGAGCTGCCGCAGGTATCCCGGCTCCCCGGGGAGGATGAGGTTCAGCCCGATCCCGAACAGGAGGGTGGCGAAGGTGGTGGGGTACAGGTTCAGGCTCAGGTGGGGGGGGAGCCAGGTCGGGGAGGCGAAGGTCCAGTAGAAGTTCGCCGCGTACCCGGCCGAGATGGTGATCCAGGCCGCGACCTTGTTCACCTTCCAAATCATCCCGATCAGGTAGACGCCGAAGACGGGGATGGCGAAGGAGAAGGTCCACATGAAGATCGAGAACACCGGGCTTCCCAGCTTGAGCGCGGGGATGATGACCAGCACGGCGCAGACGCCGATCATCACGCGGGTGAGGACGAGAAAGGTGCGGTCGCTCATCTTGGGGTTGCACGCCCGCTTGAAGATGTCATGCACGATGATGTGCGAGGACGCCAGGATCAGGGCCGCCGTGGTGGACAGGGTGGCCGCCAGCAGGGCGATCATCAGGATCCCGACCATCCAGGGGGGGAAGGCCTCGAGCGCGAGGACGGGCACGGAGAGCTTGGCTCCCTTGGCGGCGACGGCCGGGATCGCCATGCCGACCAGGGCCAGGATAACCCAGGGGTAGGCGGCGAAACTGTTGACCAGGGCGGCCCAGAACACCCCGCGGCGGATGTCCGACTCCGAGCGCGCCATCAGCATCGGCTGGTTCTGCACCTGGGACGCGCTCTGCATGAACACGGTCAGGATCAGGCAGGGGAAGATGAGGGTGAAGATGACCTCGGGCGAAAAATTGAAAAGGCTGGTCTTCCAGGGAGTGCCCGCGGAGGCGTAAAAATCGGAGATCCGCTCCCACCCGCCGCGCCCGGAGAGCCAGGAGCCGGTCCAGAAGACGGCCATGAAGGAGCCGAGGATCAGCATGGTGGCGTTGAACAGGTTCATCCACGCCACCTGCATCAGGCCGGCGGCGATGATGTAGAGGATGGTCAGGACGACGGCGATCAGGATGCAGTGGGGCGCGAGCGGGAGCGCGCCCCCGCCCAGGGCGTACAGGGCCGCGGCCGTGGCCGACACCTCCGCAATGCAAATGCCTATCAGCTGGGCCGGGAACACGGCCGAAATCATCCAGCCGATCTTCTCGCCGAAAATCTTGCCCATCCCCTCCGGGAAGGTCTGGACCTGGAGCCGGCGGAACCAGGGTCCGAACCAGAGCAGGAAGAGGGGGACAAAGATGCCGCCGGACATGATGGCCCACCAGAGGACGGCGGCGCCCATGTCAGCGGACGATTCCCAGAGCGACAGCGTGTGGCCGCTCCCGAGGGGGGCCAGGACAAAGCCCGCGGCCACCAGCGGCCAGGCGACGGTCCCCCCGCCGGTGACGAAGTCGCTCCCCGACTTCACTTTTTTCCTGAGCCACAGGCTGGTGCCGACACTCAGCAGCAGGAAATAGGAAATTGCAATGATCAGCGCCATGGACGTTCCTCTCCTCCCTTGTGATGGATCCCGCGCACCTGGCAGGCCCAGAGCGGGCGCAAGGGGGATTTTACTGCACAATCGATCCGAAAAAAGAAAAATCTGCGCGTCGGCCCCATTCGCGCCCCGAGCTAGTGCATCGTCATCCCCCCGTCGTGGAGGATGAGCTGGCCTGACAGGCAGCGGCTGTCGTCGCAGGCCAGGTAGACGGCGGTGCCCACGAGATCCTCCGGGTAGACGGGTTTCTGCACGCACCGCTGCGGGAGCTGGATCTCGTCGAGCGGAACGGAAGGGAAGCGCTTGTTGCGGTCGAATTCGTCCCCCCCCTCGGAGTGGGTGAAGCCGGGGGCGATGGCGTTCACGTTGATGCCGAAGCTCCCCAGTTCGCGCGCCATCCCGCGGGTCAGGGCCATTACTGCTCCCTTGGAGGCGATGTAATGGGGTAGTCCCGGCACCCCTTCGAAGATGGTGCCCGAGGACAGGTTGATGATCCGCCCCCCCCTTTCCTTCATGTAGGGGAAGACGGCCTTGATACACTGGAAGGGGCCGAGCGCGTTGGAAGCCATCACTTCGTTCCACTCCTCGGTGGTGACCTCCATGAACGGTTTGATGGTCACGAGCACCCCGGCGTTGTTCACCAGGATGTCGATGGCGCCGAAATGATCGGCCGCGGCCCGGGCCAGCGCGTCGCAATCGGCCTGGACGGCCACGTCGGTCTTCACGTAGATCCCCCGGCTCCCGGCCTCCTCGACGGCCGCCACGGTCCCCCGCGCGTCCCTCTTGTCGCCGATGACGATGCGGGCCCCTTCCCGGGCGAACCCCACGGCGATCGCCGCACCGATCCCCCGGGCTCCCCCCGTGACGATCGCCACCTTGTCCTTCAGTCTCATGGCTCCCTCCTTATTCATGGTGTAGGGTTCCATCTTGGCTGATCTTCGTGTCGATTTGCAACCGCGTATGATCGGCGACCCGGGCCGTCCCGGGTCGGGCATCGTGAAGGACATTCCGGATGTGCCCCCGTTTTGACAGTGGATTTTACCCGCCCGGCTGGGATAACTTGAGTGCGCGCAAGCCTGGCGAGGAAAGGGCCCGATGAACCGGAAACGCAGGGAATGGATCGAGAGGTTGACGGGCCTCATCTCCAAGGGGGGAAGCTGCCCCCGGAGCGGGAACCGGCGGAGCTGCTTGCCACCACCCGGCCGCTGTTGCGCGAAGCCCTGATCTCGCCGGAAGCGCTGGGATACCTGGATATCCGGAACCGCCAGGGGATCCATCTGGCGGGGGATGTTTCGAGTGAAGCGCTTGGGGCGTCGGGACAGGCCCGGGCATGGCCGATGGAGATCCTGTCGCAGGTCATGGAGGGGCGCGGGAGGCATCCATGGCCCACTTCAGGGACACCATCGAAACGATGGTGAGGCTGAGCCGGGTGACGCCGGCCTCCAATTTTTTCGCCCGGCGGATGGACCCCGTCCTCAGGTAACCGCTCTCCCCGTACAGGAGCCGCCATGAACAGGAGTGGGCTGGTACATCGGGCCGTCCCCGTGCTGGGGATCGTCATTGTCATCGCCGCGCTCTACCTGGGCTGGACCTGGCACGCGCGCGGCAGCGCGCGGCGGCAGCTCGCAGAGCGGGTGGCGGGGCGGTCGCCGGAGGCGCAAAACCGGAAGATCGTGGAAGCCTATGGGGGGGCCGAGTTGACCATTCTCTCCTTCTACGGCGTGCCGGACGCCATCCGGCCGGGGGAGGAGGCCGAACTCTGTTACGGGGTGTCCAACGCCAACATGGTCCGGATCGAGCCGCCGGTCGAACACGTGTGGCCCTCGCTCGGCCGCTGCGTCAAGGTCGCTCCGGAGCGGGACACCGAGTACACCCTTATCGCCGGGGACGCCGCCGGGCGGAGCAAGACCGCCCGCCTCACCATCCAGGTTCGCGGGGAATAGCCGGATCAGGTATGCCCCCCGGGGATTGGCGCCCATGCCCGGGACGATGTTCCACCCGAACCCGTCTGTTATGGGCGCGGCATCCTGGCGAACAATATTGAATCGGGCCCGCCGGTATCCGTGATAGAATACCCTTTTCCAGAAGACGGCTTCAGAGTTTTTGCCTCAGTGCGCGCTTTTGTCCAGACCAACGGAAGGGAGACACGATGAACCTGCAACGCCCACACGCCTTGTGGATGGCGGTCCTGGCCGCCGTGTTGGCTGTTCCCGGCCTGCTCGGAGCGGCTGAGCCCTGCGACCGGCAGTGCCTGGTCGACGTCATGAAGAATTACCTTTCCGCCCTGGTCGCTCACGATCCCTCGGCGGTGTCTTTTGACCGGGAGGTCAAGTTCACCGAGAACACGGCGAACATCCCGGTCGGGTACGGGCTGTGGGTCACGGCCTCGGGCGGTCCCGAAGAGTTCCAGGTCTACGCCGCGGACCCGCTCGCGCAGCAGGTGGTGGCCCTGGTCATGATGAAGGAGAACAGCGGGGAAGACATCCTCCTCGGGGTGCGCCTCGCACTGCGCCGGGGAAAGGTTTCGGAGGCCGAGCATCACGTGGTCCGGAAGGACCAGCTCCACTCCATGCAGAACCTGCAGCGGCCGCGCCCCGGCCTGGTCGAGGACCTGGCGCCGGATGAGCGGACCCCGCGCGAACGGATGCTTGACATCGGGCTAGCCTACTACGATGCGCTCACGGGAGGGGACGGCACCCTGGCCCCCTTCGCCCGGGAGTGCGAACGACGCGAAAACGGGGGCACCTCGGTGGGGGGGAAGCGCGAGGCGGCCAAGCCCGCAGCCGACGCCCCGCAATTTCCGCCGCCCGGGGCGGTCGACCCCGAGATGATGAAGCTGGCCCGGGCTCTGGCCGTTGCTCCCAATACCTGCGAGGAACAGATCTCCACCGGCGTGTGGGCCTACATCTCCGAGATCCGCAACCGCCGCCTGCTCGTCATCGACGAACAGAAGGGGCTGGCCGTCGGCTTTTCCAACCTCTACCACGACAGCCTGCTCAAGACCATAAAGCTCAAGGGGGTCCCCGGGGTGGAGAGCGTCCCCGCCTACCAGGGAACCTTCAACATGCCTGCCATCCACATTTTCAAGATCCGGAAGGGGAAGATCTACGACATCGAGGCAACCGGCCTCGTCCTTCCGTATGGAACCAAAACGGGGTGGGAATGACCCCGGAGCGTCTCAAGGACAACCACCGGACCTATTAAGCTATTAAGGAGGATACCATGAAGAGAACCCTGACTGGATTGACCGGCGTCGCCCTTGCCGCCTGCTTGCTTCTGACCCTCTCCTGCGCACCCGCCGACACCGCGGAGACGCAAGCGGTCAGCAGTTACGCCGAGGACCGCGCCCAGATCGAGGACCTGCAGGCCCGTTACCTGTTCGCCCTCGATTCGTCCGACCTGGACACCTACGTCTCCACCTTCACCGAGGACGGGGTGCTCGACATCATCGCCTACCAGGCCAAGGGGCGCGACGAGATCCGCAAAAGGATCGAGGAGGCCCAGAACGTGTTCGATCCGACCGTGGAAGCGGTCAAGGGCGCCTACGCCCCGACGGGACGGCACAACATCACCAACATCGTGATCAAGATCGACGGCGACCGGGCGGTGGGGAAGTCCTACTGGTTCCATTACGGGAACAACAACCCGGAGCGGAAGGCCCAGATCAATTCCTATGGCCACTATGAAGACGAAATGGTGAAAGTGAACGGCCAGTGGCTCTTCAGCAAGCGCGTCATTTACAATGAACAGGTGGCCGACTGGATCTCCCCGGGCGGGAACCCCAAGGCCTGGTAAAATCGGGGACGGACCACGATAATTTATTGACATATAAAGGGTTAATGCGCATTCCGATGAGGTTGGGTGGATGCAGGGCCTGATCACCCTGGTTTGGTTGCTGGTTTTTTGCGGAGCGGTTGCGGGATTGCTGGTCGAGCCAACCGCGGGCTGGTTCAAGACGGCCACCGCCCTGCACCCCTACCTCATGGGGTTTGGCAAGTTCGTCCTGCTGGGAACGATGGGGGAACTGCTTGGGGCCCGCATCGCCACCGGTCGCTGGCGCCTCGGGGGGGTCCGGCTGGGACAGCGGGCCCTTGTCTGGGGCGCCATCGGGGTGGTGCTGGCCCTGGTCATCCCCCTGTTTTCCGCGGGGGTGGACGCGCTGCTGGAGCGGGGGATGCTCCCGGGCGCCGGACTGGCGCTGGCCCCGGCGCTCTGGAAATCGGTCCTGATGAACCTCATCTTCGGCTTCGAAATGATGGTGTTTCATCGCTTCACCGACACCCTGATCGGCCGTGGCAGGCTCTTCTCCGCCTGGCCGGCGGTCGAGGTCTTCCAGTCGATCGACTGGCGCAACATGCTGCGTGTCGTCGGCCTGGCGGTGCTTTGGTTCTGGATCCCCGCCCACACCATCACCTTCCTCCTGCCGGAGATCTACCGCGTGGCGGCCGCCGCGCTGTTGGGAATCGCGCTGGGCCTCATCATGGGGTTCTCCTCGAAGAAGGCGCAGGCGCAGCGGAAATGAGGGGGAGCGTTCCGAGCGGGGCCGAGCGGTGCCTGGGCGGATTCTCCGGGATTTCGGGCCGGCTCCGCGAATCATTGAGGGATGACGAGGAATCTCATGGCGCTGCATGACCTGACCGATTTTCTAAGGCTTTCAGCCGCTCTGAACATGCAGTTGACGGCCCAGGGTGTGGGGCGGGAGAACATCGTTCGTCTCATCACCAACCGTGTGCCCCTGGAGCGGGATTCGGAGCGCAAGGCGCTGCTGCACGTGCTGGAGTACCTGGACCACGCCTACGGCGCCCAGCGCCGGCGCGTCGGTCCCCCGGCGATCCTCCACCCGCTGCGTGCGACCGCCTTGCTCAGCCAGGCGGCGGGCCGGCCCCACCTGCTCGACATGCTCACCGAGCTGCTCCACGACAAGTACGAGGACCTCACCGTCGAGGCCCTGGGCCCGGAACGATTCGGCGAGGCCGAGGCCAAGTTCCGGAACCTGCTGAAGGACATCGATCCCACCGACGAATGGTACCTCATGGAGCGACTCGATCACCTGGCGATTCGGGCGGGCGAGTCCTACTACGAGTACATCGGCCGGCTGCTCGACCGGACCGTGCAGACCCCCGAGCTGGTGCGGGTCAAGCTGGCCGACCGGCTCGACAACACCCTTGATATGCATATCAACGTGGACGACTTGCTCAAGGACACCGACTTTTTCCGGGTGATCTTCCAGGTGCTGTTCCCTCCGTCCGGATCCGGGTACCGGACCGGTATCGAGCACCCGGTCAATTCCCCGCTCGACGGGGCACAGCGTCTCTACCAGCTTTTCAAGAACGCCATCCTCCTCTCCCTTATCCGGGAGAAGGGCTTGGTCCGGGGCGACCGGACCTCCGCCCGCCTCTTCGACGCGCTCGCCCTGGCCGGCATGAACGAGGCCCAGCGGATCGCACTGCACATCATGGCCTACCACGAGACCGACGTCGAGCGCCAGCGCTCCATCCTGATGGAGGTGCAGGGATACGCCCAGGCGGGGGGGCTGGCCCAGATCACCTCCCCGGGCGGAAAGCACCTGCTCGACGGTTTCTGCATGAACCAGTTCAACTACCCTGATTCCAGCGTCCGCAACCAGCGCCTCGAGGAGCTCTACCGGGACAAGGAGCTCATGCTCCAGGCGGCGCTGGGGTTTGTCGTCATCTTCATGAATTTCGCCCACTCACCCGACTACTGGCTCCGCGGCATCAGCGATCAAGGCATCACCGCGGCGGGGAACTGAGCGCGCCGCTAGGCGCCGAACATGTAGCGGAAAGCCAGAAACAGGACGACGGAGATGGCCATGGTCGCCGGCAGGGTGATGAACCAGGACGAGAAGATGTTGCGCACGATGCGGAAATCGAGCGCTGAAATGCCGCGCGCGAACCCGATCCCGATGACGGCGCCCACCAGCGTGTGGGTCGTAGATATGGGGAGGCCCAGGTTGGAACAGACGAGGACCGTGGTGGCCGTCCCGAACTCGGCCGCAAAGCCCCGCGACGGGGTCAGTTCGGTGATCTTCCTGCCGATGGTCTCAATCACCTTGTAGCCGTAGGTCGCCAGCCCGACCACGATGCCGACCCCCCCCAGAGCGAGGACCCAGGTCGGCACCGGCGTCGTCGCCGTCACGCTGTCGCCCCGCAGGATCGAAACCACGGCGGCGTAGGGGCCGACCGCGTTGGCGACGTCGTTCGAACCGTGGGCGAAGGCGACGTAGCACGCCGTCAGGATCTGCAGGTACTTGAAGACGTGCTCGATGAAGTTGAAGCGGTTGAGAAGCTTGGGGCTCCGGTTTTTCGTGGTCCTGATGAGAAGGACGCGCACGACCAGGGCCGCCGGCAGCCCCACTGCGGCGGCCAGTCCCACCGACTGCGCCAGCGTGATCGGAAGGTGCAGGCTGGCGAGCCCCTCGTGGACCAGGGCGACCCCGATGACGGTCACGACGATGAAGACGAGGATGGGTACGTGAAAGCGCAGTGCCCTGAATGGGTCGGAGGCGTTGACGATTTTCCGGTTCAAAAACATGAACAGGGCGAATGCCATGATGCCGCCGCTCAGGGGGGAGATGATCCAGCTCATGGCGATCTTCGCCATCGTGTCCCACTGGATCGAGGCCAATCCTCCCGCTACGATCCCGAACCCGGTGACGGCGCCGACGATCGCGTGGGTGGTGG
Source organism: Acidobacteriota bacterium (assembly GCA_012719455.1). GTDB lineage: Bacteria > Acidobacteriota > UBA6911 > UBA6911 > UBA6911 > UBA6911. The sequence goes on from JAAYAJ010000066.1 coordinate 33,351, forward strand.
AGACCGGGAGGCCGTACTTGGTCGCGATGTTGAGCCAGACGGCGGCCGCCAGCAGCGCCGCCAGCATGCCGTAGACCAGCAGCAGCGGGTCGGCGGTGAAGCGCTCGGTGTCCACCATGCCGCGCCGGATCGTGTCGGTGACGCGCGAGCCGACGAAGACGGCGCCGCAGAATTCGAAAACCGCCGCGATGATGATGGCTTGCCGCAGGGTGAGCGCCTTCGACCCGACCGAAGTGCCCATGGCGTTGGCCACGTCGTTGGCGCCGATGTTCCAAGCCATGTAGGCGCAGAAGACAGTGGCGATGACGAGCAAGAGTATTGCGAGGGGGTCCATGCTGTTCCTTTAGTCGGAGGTTTCGGTTAGGCGGTGAAAAAGGTGCGGAGGCGCTTGGTCATCTTTTCTGCCGAGTTGGCGATGTTGCCGATCACCTTGAAGATTTCGAACCAGAGTATGACGTCCACGGCCGAGAGCCGGTCCTCCAGCTCAAACAGGTGCTTGGCCAGGCGGTACTGCTTCTTGTCGGCCTCCCACTCCAGGACGCTGACCGCGTCGAGCATGCCGAGGATCCTTTCGGCCTCGTGGCCGCCGAAGGAGGATTCGATCACGTTTTCGAATTCCCGGGTGATGTCAACGCACAGGTAGGCGGCTTCGAGGCATTTATCCAGGTATGCGAAGAGCTCGTCCCTGAATTCCTCCGGCACCCGGGCGGTCCTGACCGTGAGCAGCACGGCCAGGTCCTCGCACATGTCGGCGATCCCGTCCTGCGCCGAGAGCACGGCCAGCAGGTCGTTCCGGTCCACGGGGAGGAAGATGCTCCTGGGCAGGTTGTCGCGCAGGTTCACCTTGATCAGGTCGACCTCGTGTTCGATCTTCATGATCCTGCGGGCCGCCTCGTTTTCGGTCCCCTTCCCTTCGGCCACCGCTTCCATCATCGGGCGGACCTCGTCAAGGCAGAGCTTGACCTTCTCCATGTGCTCCTTGAGCAGGGGGAAAGGGGACTGGCCGAACAACCGGGAAATGGTGGATGGCTTCATGTCGATGTCCTTTCGCACGCCGGACGGCAAACGGACCCTCCGGTCCGGCTCCCGCCGGATCGTTGCCCTGATCACAAACCGACCGAGGGCCATGATAGCATGACTCAAAAATGACTCAAGTCGGCAGATGGCCCATAAGTTCGTGGCGCCGCCGGTCATCCGCCTCGGGCGGGAGCGGGCTTTACGCCCATCCCTCCAGTGGGTACTATGGATGGGGTCTGCGGGGGAGGTTCGGATGGGAGAGGGTATGAACGATCGTGTTCGGGAGGATGAGTTTCTGCAAGCGGTCGACTCCCTGGGAGAGTGGATCGAGAATTCCGACCGGATCCTGGTCGGCGCGGGGGCCGGGCTTTCGGCCGCCGCCGGGCTTAGCTATCTCGACGAAGACCTCTTCCGGCAGTTTCAGCCCGAAATGGCGGCCCGGGGCTACCGCTACCCCTACCAGCTGTTCGAACGGGAGAAGGAAGGGTGGCCCGAGGCGCGGGAATGGGCTTACCTCGTCCGCCACATCCATTTCGTGTGCCATGTTTTTCCCCCGGCCGAACTCTACCGGAAACTCCTTGCCATTCTCTCGGGGCGGGACTTCCACGTGGTCACCTCCAACTGCGACCGCCAGCTTGTGCGCACCGGCTTTCCCAGGGAGCGGGTGTTCGAGGCCCAGGGGAGCTACGACCGGCTCCGGTGCACCGCCGGATGCACGCGCGACACCTGGCCCGTCAAGCCCGTCATCGACCGGCTGCTTCCCCTGATCGACCCGGCCACCTTCACGATCTCCGACGAAAGCGCCATTCCCCACTGCCCCTCGTGCGGCGCGTCGCTCGCGACGGCGTTCCGCTCCTTCGAGGGGTACAGGGAGGAGCGGCGGCGCTACGAGGAGTGGATCGGGGGGACCGTGAACGGGAGCCTCTGCATCCTCGAACTGGGGGTGGGGTTCAACACCCCGGGGGTCATCCGCTGGCCCTTCGAGCGCCTGGCCTACGTCCACGGGCGGGCCCACCTCTTCCGCGTCAACCGGGAGTACCGGGAATGGCCCGGCCACGGGGGCTACGCCATGGTCCCGGTCGAGCTCGCCGGGCGCGCGACCTCGATGCCATGGGATGCGGGGGAAGTGATCGAGCGGCTCTACGCACGTTGCGCGGTCGCCCCGGGGGCGGTGCCCGGGACGGCGGCGGGGGAGGGGGCATGACACAGGAGGAGAGGCTGCGGTACCTGATCGAGGCGCTGCTTGCGGAAGACGCCCGGTACCGGGACGTGGTGGTTCCGGGTGTAGAGGAAGAACGATGGCGGTTGCTGCGCTCCCTCATGAACATCCGCCCCGCCCGGCCGATCGGCGCGGAATTTCTCCGGGTGCAGGACGATTACCTGCGGGCAAGGACGGCCGAACGCGGCGTGGTCGACGCCGACACCCTGCCGGCGACGGCGGACCCGCGCCTGGTCCTCTGGCGGGGGGATATCACCACGCTCAGGATCGATGCCATCGTCAACGCCGCCAACAGCCAAATGGAAGGGTGCTGGGAGCCGTGCCACGATTGCATCGACAACTGCATCCATACGTACGCCGGGGTCGAGCTGCGGCTGCGGTGCCACGACATCATGGAGCGGCAGGGGCGCCCGGAACCGACCGGGCGGGCGCAGATCACCCCCGGCTACAACCTCCCGGCGCGATACGTGCTGCACACGGTGGGGCCCATCATCCACGCGCGGGTGTCGGAGCGCGACCGGGAGCTGCTCGCCTCCTGCTACGCCCGCTGTCTCGAACTGGCCGGGGAGAACGGCTGCCGCGCCGTCGCCTTCTGTGCGATCTCCACCGGGGTCTTTCGCTTCCCGCGGGAGGAGGCCGCCGGGATCGCCGTACGCACGGTCCGGGAGACCCTCGACCGGGGGTGCGGGGTCGCCCGGGTGGTCTTCAACGTGTTCACGGCCGAGGACGAGGCGATCTACCGCCGGTTGCTGGGGTAGCGACGACGGCCCGTTCGGGCGCCGGACGGGAAAAGCGCGCGCCGCCCGATAGCCCGTGGAAAATCGCCCCGGCCGGATTATGATGAGGGAAACATTCAAACAGGGAGGGGGCCATGGCCAGGGAATACAGGATGTACATCGACGGGGAGTGGAGTGACGCGGCCGACGGCGGGTTCTACGACGACTTCAATCCCTTCACCGGGGAGGTTTTCGCCCGCGTGGCTTCCGGCAAGCGGGCCGATGCCGCCCGCGCGGTGGCCGCGGCCGCGGCCGCGTTCCCGGCCTGGTCCCGCACCCTCCCCTCGGAGCGCCGGCGCCTCTTCCTCAAGGCCGGCGATATCCTGGAACAGAAGAGGGACGAAGTCATGGCGATTCTTGCGGAGGAGACGGGCTGCGCCTCCGGTTTCGCCACTTTCCAGGCGAGCTTCACCCCCGGGTTGCTGCGGGAAGCCGCCTCCCAGGTGCACCAGTCCGCCGGGGAGATCCTCCCTTCCGACCTCCCCGACGCCTTTAACATGACCCTGCGCCAGCCGGTGGGGGTGGTGGCCGGTATCGGGCCCTGGAACGCGCCTCTGATCCTGTCGCTGCGCGCGATCTGCATGCCCATCGCGTACGGCAACACGGCGGTGCTCAAGCCCTCGACCGAGTCCTCGGTTGCCGGCGGCGTCCTGATCGCCGAGGTGTTCCACCAGGCCGGCTTTCCCAAGGGAGTCCTGAACGTCGTCACCAATGGTCCCGGCCGGAGCGGCGAAATCGGGGACGAGTTCATCGAGAACCCGGTCGTGCGCCGCATCTCCATGACCGGTTCCTCCGCCGTCGGGCGCCAGTTGGCTGAAAAGGCGGGGCGCCACCTCAAGCGCGTGGCCCTGGAACTGGGGGGGCAGAACCCCATGATCATTCTCGCCGACGCCGACATCGATCACGCCGTGAGCGCCGCCGTCTTCGGCGCCTTCCTCCACCAGGGGCAGATCTGCATGTCCACGCGCCGCATCCTGATCGAGCGCCCGGCGGCCGCCCGCTTCACGGAGCAGTTCGTCAAGAGGGCGGCGGGCCTCAAGGTGGGTGACCCCCGCGACCCGGAAACCGTCATCGGGCCGATCATCAACCGGGGCCAGCTCGAGGACATCCAGAAGAGCGTGGCCGGCGCCGTCAGGGACGGCGCGCGGATCCTGTGCGGCGGCAGGGCCGAGGGGCCCTGCTACCTTCCGACCGTGGTCGCGGGAGCCCGGCCCGGCACCCCCTTCAGCCGCGAGGAGACCTTCGGCCCGGTGGTATCCATCATCGAGGTGGACGACGTCGAGCAGGCGATCGCCGTGGCGAACGAGACCCCCTACGGGCTCTCCGCCTCGGTGATCACGCGCGATTTCAACCGCGGCTTGTCCATCGCCGAGCGGATCGAATCGGGGATCGTGCACATCAACGACCAGACCGTGCACGACGAGCCGCAGATCCCCTTCGGGGGGATCAAGGACAGCGGCTGGGGCCGTTTCGGCGGCCGGGCGGGCCTGGAGGAATTCACCGAGCTGCGCTGGATCAGCATGCAGCGTGTCCCGCGCCGGTATCCTTTCTAGCGGGCTGTTGAAAAATTTCTCGCCAACTGCGGGCCGTAAGATGCTGAGGCTGCCTACGCATCAGCCCGAAGCGCCTCGTTTTTAAGGAACTCTTCCAGTGCTTCCGACGACAAGGGTCTTGAATAAAGGTACCCTTGTATCTCATCGCAGGATATTTCTTTCATGAAATCCGCCTGCGCCTTTGTTTCCACTCCTTCGGCCGTAATATCCGCCATGAGCGCCCTGGCCAGCGAG
>JAAYAJ010000067.1 GCA_012719455.1 Acidobacteriota bacterium
GAGGGGCGCGCTGAACTCGAACGCAAGTTCGAAGAAACCCTGGCGGAGCGCGCTTCCCTCGAGCAAACCCTGCGGGACGAACTTGCCCTCAGTAACGAAGGGCGTGCCGAGCTCGAACGCAAACTCGAAGAAACCCAGGCGGAACGCGCTTCCCTCGAACAAAACCTGCGGGACGAACTTGCCCTCGGCGACCAAGCGCGCGCCGAGCTCGAACGCAAACTCGCGGAAACCCAGGCGGAACGGGCTTCGCTTGAGCAAACCCTGAGGGACGAATTGGCCCTTAGCGAAGAGGGGCGCACCGGCCTCGAACAGAAGCTCAAGGAGGCGGAAAACTCCTGGTTTGCCCTGGAGGCGGCGCTTGAAGAAACCGAGGCGCGCCTGACCGAACTGACCGCCGCGTATGGACAACTGGAAGAGCACCAGGGAGGGACGGAGAAACGGAGCGATGCGCTGCAGTCCTCCCTGCGCCTGCAGGCGGCACGGTATGCCGCTCTCTGCGAAAGCACCGGCGCCAATCGCATCCAGCAGGAACTTGCCAGAATCGAGCTGGAGCGGAAGCACCTGGCCGCCGAAGAACAGCGGGCGCCGCTGCAGGCGGCGCTGCGCGACGCCCAAGCGCGGATCGGGGATCTGACCGAAAAATATATCGCCGAACGCCGCGCGCAGGAAATGCGCGAGGAGGAACTCCGCACCAGCCGGCAGGCGGCCGAAACCCGGATCGGCGAGCTCGAAGCCGCCCTGGCCACGACGGAGTCGGGGACACGGGAACTCGCCTCGGCGCACGAAGCCGAGCGGGCGGGACTGCAGCAGGAGATCGCGGCGCTCGAGGCCCGGTACGGAGAGGCGGAAAGCCGGCTTGAATCGGTGCAGAACCAGCTCCGGGAGGCGGAGCATCAACGGGCCGAGCGGCAGACTGCCCTGGAGGGCGCCGAATCCGCCCTGTCCCAGCTCGCGGAGAAGCACCGAACCGAGATCTCCCAGTACGAATTCGCGCAGAAGAAGGCTGAACAGAAATTCCAGGCCGCCGAGAAACAGCGTGGCATTCTGCAGTCGAGCCTCCAGGAGGTCGAGGACCGGCTGGCCGAAATGACCGGGAGATACCAAAACGAGCAGGCCGGGTGGCAGGCGGCGCGGGCCGAAATGGAGCAGCGGCTTGAGGAGGCGCAGAAGGAGCACGCGGCCGAGCTGCAGAACGCCGTCCGGGAGGCGGAGTCGAGCCTGGCCTGGGTTTCGGAGCAGAACCAGAGTAAGGCCGAGGCGCTGGAGCAGGCGGAAAAGCTCCTCGAGGAACTGCGGTCGGAAAACCGGTCCCTGGCCCGGGAAGGCGCCCGCTACCGCGGCAGTTGCCGGCGCCTGTCCCGTTCGGCCGGGATCGTACGCACCAATCGCGAGGGGCGGGTCGTGGAATGCAACGACATCGCGGCGCGGATGTTCGGCTACCCGAACGCCGAGGCGGCGCTCTCCCCGTCGGACGGCGTCCCGTTCCAGATCTACGCCTTCCAGGGCGCCCTGGCCGCCCGTCTCGACGAAGAGGGGAAGCTCGAGGATATCGAGTGGACCGCCGTCGGAAGAGATGGCAACCTGGTCCGCATCCGGGAGGATGCCGCCTTCCTCGAAGCCGCGCCGGGGGAAACGCCCCTGGTGGAGCGCATACTTACGGATATCTCCGCCGCCCATGGGCTGGAGGAGGAAATCCGGCGCATCCAGGCAGCTGAGGAACTCGCGGCCGCGACGGTGAAGAGCTTCAGGAATCTCTGCACTTCCCTGGCCGAGTCCGGAGAGCGCATTCAGCAGGCGGCCGGGGACATCGAGGGGATACGCCGCCTCGCCGACACCCTCTCCCGGGAGGCCGGCCGGGGGGTCAGGCACGCGGACCAATTCCTGTCGGTCGCAAGCAAGACCGACCGCTCACCCGAGCTTCTCGACCTCAACGGGATCCTGACGGACAACGACACCCTGCTCCACTGCCTGATTGGAAGCGACATCAAGCTCGAACTGGACCTCGCGCCCCGCCTCGGGCTGGTCTGGGCTGATCCCAACGAGGTGATCCAGCTGATCGGCAACCTGATGTCGAACGCGCGCGAGGCGCTCCCGCTCGGGGGACTCGTCACGATCGCGACCCGGGACATCGAGGTGGCAGGGCCCGTCCCGGAACACCCGGCCGAACTTCAGCCGGGGCTTTACGTGCGCCTGGTCTTCAGCACCGACGGCTGCGCGGTCCAGCCGGAGCGGCGCACCGCATCCGCCCGCACGATCGCGGAGCGCATGGGGGGGTGTATCCAGACATTGAACGATCCCAAGATCGGCAACGTCCACACCGTCTTCCTCCCGCGCGTGGAAGGACCTCCCGTCCCCGCACAGCGGCACATCGAATCGATGGAGGCGTGACGGCTCAGGCCATCAGTGCAAGCAGGATGGCCTTCTGGACGTGCAGGCGGTTCTCGGCCTGCCGGAACACGATGGAATGGGGGGAATCGATGACGCTGTCGCACACCTCTTCCCCCCGGCGGGCGGGAAGACAGTGCATGAAGACGTAATCCCCCCGGGCGTGGCTGACCAGGGTGTCGTTGACCTGGTAGCGACGAAAAGCCTTTTTCCTCCGCTCCGCCTCGCCCTCCATCCCCATGCTGGTCCAGACGTCCGTGTAGACGACATCGGCGTCCCGGACCGCTGCGACCGGGTCTTCGTGAATTTCCACCCGGGCGCCCGAGGCCGCCGCGTTCTCCCCCGCCCAACGAACCACCTCCGCATCGGGGGCATACCCCGGCGGGTGCGCTACAGCCAGGTGCACGCCGAAGCGAACGGCCCCGAAGATGAGCGAATGGGCCACGTTGTTGCCGTCACCGACATAGGCGACCCTGATCCCTTCGAGCCGCCCCTTCGCTTCCCGGATCGTGAGATAGTCGGCCATCGCCTGGCAGGGATGGCAGAAATCGGTGAGGCCGTTGATCACCGGGATCGAGGCTTCCTCGGCCATTTCCAGGAGGATCTCGTGGCGGAAGGTGCGGATCATGATCCCGTCCACCATGCGCTCCAGGTTCTTGGCGACGTCGCGCACCGACTCCCTTTCCCCCAGCTTGATCTCGGCCGGCGTCAGCACGAGGGAATAGCCCCCGAGCTGGTGAATGCCGACCTCGAAGGAAACGCGCGTCCTCAACGACGGCTTTTCCAGGATCAGGGCCAGCGACTTCCCCTCGAGCCGCCTGCGATACTTCCCGGGGTCCGCCTTGATCGACACGGCCTCGTCGAGGAGCGCGAGCAGATCCTCCGCAGACCGGTCCCGAATGGCGATAAAGTCCTTAGGTCTCATAGTCATCCCATCCACCCCCTCGATCCACGGGGATCAGGATCCCTACTCTATCGGAAAACGCGCCCGCGGGCCACTTTTATATCCACGCCCCCCGGGCGAAATCGGACTTCGGGAAAAGGGCGCCGGAGCGTAAGATGCTGGGGACTGCGGGGGTGTCATGGACGAACGGACTCTGGAAACACTCGAATTCGGCGCACTGATTCTCCTGGCCGCCCGGCACGTGCAGACTCCCCCGGGGCGGGAGCGGATCGAGCGCCTGCGCCCGACCGCCGACGCGACGGAAATCACCGCGGCCCTCCACCTCACCACCGAGTGCGTGGACTATCTCGACGCGCACGGCCGGTTCGGCCTGGCGGGGCTCGAGGACCTCGCACCGGTACTGGAGCGGCTGCGCATCGAAGGAGCGGCGCTCGAGCCGCGCCAGGTCCTTGCTCTCGAACGGCTCCTCTCCGTCGGCAAGGGGCTCCGGGAGTCGATCCGCGCGGCCGAACCCTCGGGCCGCTTCCCGCTGCTCGGGCGCCTGGCCGCCGGCGTCCCGGACACCCGCCCCCTGCTCGAGGAGATCCACGGCAAGGTCCTGCCCAACGGCGAAATCGACGACGGCGCCAGCCCCGGGCTCCGCACCGTGCGCCGCGAGATCGCCGAGCGGCGCCACCGCATCCAGCGCACCCTGGAATCGGTCCTGCGCGCCGCGCCGCAGGCGGTCCAGGAGGAGATCATCACCTTCCGCAACGGCCGCTTCGTCATCCCGGTCCGGACCGATGCGCGCACCCGGGTCCCGGGAGTCATGCACGGGCTCTCTTCCAGCGGCCAGACCACGTTCGTGGAACCGATGTCGGTCATCGACCAGAACAACGACCTCGTTCGCCTCCACGAGGAGGAGGAGATCGAAATCGCGCGCATTCTCCTCGCCCTGACCGACCTCCTCCGTCACAACGCCGATTCCCTCCGGGCGTTGCTCGAACAGGTCACCCTGCTGGATGTCGCCCAGGCGAAGGCCATTTTCGCCCGGGAATTCGACTGCTCCCCGCCGCAGATCTCGACCGACGGCAGCCTGGAACTGGCCGACGCGCGCCACCCCGTTCTGGACCACGCCCTGCGCCGGGCGGGGGGGGCATCCGTCCCCATCTCGCTCGCGCTGGACGCACAGCACAACGTGCTGGTGATCAGCGGCCCCAACGCGGGGGGGAAAACCGTCGCGCTCAAGACCGTGGGGCTGATCGCGCTGATGGCGCAGATGGGGTTTCACGTCCCGGCGCGTTCCGCCCGGCTGCCGGTGTTCGGCCGGGTCTTCGCGGATATCGGCGACCACCAGTCGATCGCCGCCAACCTCTCGACCTTCACGGCCCACATGCGCAACATCGCCGAGGCGGCGCGCGGGCTCGCCCCGCCGGCCCTCGTCCTGCTCGACGAGGTCGGCACCGGGACCGACCCGGACGAAGGGGCGGCCCTGGCCGTCGCCATCGTGGATCACTTCCGCCGCAGCGGGGCCGTCACGATCGCCTCCACGCACTACCCCCGGCTGAAGATGTGGGCGGAGCAGACGCAGGGGGTCCGGAACGCTTCGGTCGAATTCGACGAGCGCACCCTGCGCCCCACCTACCGGCTGATCCTGGGGACCGCGGGGGCCTCCTCCGGTATCGAAATCGCCCGGAGGATGAACCTCCCCGGGGAGATCACGGCCGCGGCCGCGGCCCTCGTCGAGCCCGATCACGCGCGGGCGCGGGACTATCTGCGACGGCTGAAGGAAGAGCTGGATGAACAGGAGGCGCTTTCGGCGGCGCTCGCAGAGGAGCGGGCGGCGGTCGCCGAAAGATACGCCGCCCTGGAAGGGGACTTCGCCCGGAAGGAGCAAAGGCGGGCGGAGGAGTTTTCGGCCGCCCTCGAGCGCGTGATCGCCGATTTCCGGAAGGAGAGCAAGAGCGCGCTGCGCGCGATCAGGGACCGCGCCGAGGCCTCACGCCTGCGCCGCGCCGCCGACAGCGAGGCCGCGCGCCTCCGCCGCCGGGCCGGGCGCCTGGACCCCGCCCGGGCGGAAGCGGCTTCCCCGGAAGGGGGGGCGCCGCCCGCGGAAGGCGGGGGGGAGCTCGGTGTCGGGGACCGCGTGCACGTGCGCGCACTCGACCGGGAAGGGGTCGTGGAGAGTGTCCAGGGAGACACCTTCGTCATCGCGATCGGGGCGCTGCGCTACCGTTCGGAGCGCGGGGAGCTCCTGCGGCTCGGACCGGCGACGCCCCCGGAAAAACCGGTGCGCGTAGCGGTTGCGGCCCAGGAGGGTCGGGCGCCCGACAGCGAGCTCAAGGTCATCGGGCTCACCGCCGACGAGGCCCTGGACCGGGTCGACCGCTACCTGGACCAGGCGTTCCTGGCGGGGCTGGAAACCGTCCGCATCATCCACGGGCACGGCAAGGGGATCCTGCGCCGGGCGATCGCCGATTACCTCTCGTCCCACCCCCAGGTGGAACGGTTCGCCCCCGCGCCCCCCGAAGGGGGAGGAGGGGGCGCCACCGTCGTCGAGCTGCGCCGCTGACCCGGGTCAGAACAGGTCCCCGATCCGAGAGAACATCCTGAGCAGCCGGTCCATGGTGCTGGTCCCGTGCAGGGTGCAGAGCTCGGTGGGCTCGGTCCCGGCGATGAACACTTCCCGGCGCACCTCGGGACATTCGGGCTGAGCCACCATCAGGTTCTGGGCGTCGAGGCTCACCTCCACCACCCCCTCGGGCCGCTCGAACGACCGGGCGTCGGAGAACCCGGGCAGGGACACGGCCCGCGTCATGAACTCCCCCCAGATCGGGCCCGCCGAATAGGCGCCGGAAAGCCCAAGTTGCCGGTTGTCGTCAAACCCGACCCAGACGACGGTCAGCAGGTTTGACGTGTAGCCCGCGAACCACCCGTCGTGCGACGTCCCGGTCTTCCCCGCCGCCGGCACCTGCAGCCCGCGGCGCCGCACACCCGCCCCGGTGCCGCGGTGGATGACGTCCTCCAGCATGTTGGTCACGAGATAGGCCACGCGCGGGTCCAGGACCGCATGCCGCCGGCGGGGATTCTCCTGGAGGATCTCCCCGGAGGCGTTGCGCACGCTCTTGAGATAGAGCGGGTCGCAGCCCGAGCCGTAATTGGCCAGCGGGGTGTATCCCCGGGCCACCTCCAGCGGGCTCAGTTCGTAGGCGCCCAGGGCCATGGACGGCGTGGGCTTGATGTCGGCGGGGAGCCCCATCCTTTTCGCGAAGCGCACCACCCGCCCGTACCCGACCTCCTCGGCCAGCTTGACGGTGGCGACGTTGAGCGAATGCACCAGCGCGTCGCGCAGGGTGACCACGCCGCGGAATTCGCCGCCGTAATTGTCGGGCCGGTATTCCTTGCCGTCGAAGTAAAAGACGGTCGGCTCGTCCACCAATTGGGAAATGGGGGTCCAGACCTTCTCCTCTTCGGTCAGGGCGCTCTCGAGCGCGGCCGCGTACACGAACGGTTTGAAGACGCTCCCGGGCTGGCGCCGCGTCAAACAATGGTTGAGCTGGCTCGAGGCGTAATCCCGTCCTCCCACCAGGGCCTTGATTTCACCCGTATGCGGATCGAGGGCGACCAGGGCGACCTGCGGCAGGGAGACCTTTTCCCCCTTCTCTCTCCAGCGGGCGTAGGCCTTCTCGAGCTGGGCGTCGACGTTGGCGAGCCCCCATTCCACCGCCTCCATGGCCGCCCGCTGCAGGTCCGAATCGAGCGTGGTGTAGATCCGGTACCGCTGGGCGCCGAGCGCCTCCTCGGAGAACCTGTCGAGCAGGTCGTCCTTGACCATGTCGACAAAATGTCCCGCGGGGCTGGCACCGTAGGTCCCCCGCACCAACCCGAGCGGGAGGCTGCGGGCCGCCTCGGCCTCCCGGGCCGTGATCACCCCGGCGTCCTTCATCTTCACCAGGACCCGGTCGCGCGCCTCGGCCCCCCGTTCCGGCCGGCGTTCGGAGGAGGAGTAGCGGTTGGGCGCATGGATGATCCCGGCCAGGAAGGAGTACTGCGCCAGGTTGAGTTCCCGCAGGTCCTTGCCGAAATAGGCCTGGGCCGCCTCCCCGAAACCGTGGATGGCGTAACTGCCGCGGTTGCCCAGGTAGACCTCGTTGGCGTACAGTTCGAAGATCTTTTCCTTGCTGAACCGGTGCTCGAGGACAAGGGCCATGAGGGTCTCCCGCACCTTGCGCCGCCACTGCTTCTTGGTCGAAAAGAAAAAGCTGCGCGCGACCTGCATCGTGATGGTGCTGGCCCCCTGGGCCTTTTCCCCGCGCCGGATGTCGGTCCACGCCGCGCCGATCACCCTGATGGGATCGAAACCGGGGTGCTCGAAGAAGCGCCGGTCCTCGACGCAGAGCACCGCCTTGAGCAGGATGGGGGGGAACTCCCCGTATGCCAGCGGCCGGCGCTTTTCCCGGTTCCGGCCGAAGAGGCCCGTGATCAGCTCCGGCTCGACTTGGGCCGAAAGGAGCCGGTCCCCGCCGTCGAGCGAGCGCAGCTGGGAAATGCGCCCCCCTTCGAAATCGACGCTCAGGGCGTTCTTCCCGTTGAAATAGGATTCGGCCCCCGGCCGGACCTGGAGCGAGGCGCCGCTCTCCACGATCCGTCCGACGCTTTCCCCATCCGCACCCGCGGTATAGCCCGAAGCCTTGAGGTAGGCGACCAGTTCCTCCCGGGCGAACTCCTCGCCGACCCAGATCTTCCGGGGTGCGGTGAAGATGCGCGATTCGGCCCCGAGCCGCTTCCCCGAAAGCCGCTCATCGATCATTCCCGAGTAGCGGTGGTAGCAGCCGGCCGCCCCTCCGAACAAAAGGAGCAGCACAAGCGCGAGCAGGCTCAAAACGACCCGGCGGACGGAACGGGAGGGCTTGCGCTTTGCGTACCTTGCGGCGGAAGACGGGGTTTTCTTCATGTGGGGCCTCGGACCGGTTTAAATATAAGCACAGCCTCCGCCCGGCTGCAACGGCCGTTCGCAGCGGTCCTGGTCCGGGCCGCGGCGCAGGCGCGAGAAATGGCTTGACAGCGCCGGAATCGGTCCTCTAAGATCGCTTTAGGCCTGTGACCACAAACCATATATTTTGCATATGTTTGTGGACACCATAACCATTTCCGGGTGGATCGGATGCGGGAACTTTCGCCATCGGCGAGGCTCAGGATCGAGGAATTGTCGGCCAGGTACCCCCACAAGCGATCCGCGCTGATCCCCTCGCTTCAGATCGCCCAGCGGGAAGCGGGGTATGTCTCCGAAGAGGCCATGGTCGAAATCGCCCGGCTGATGGACCTCTCCCCCAACGAGGTCCGGGAGGTGGTCAGTTTCTATTCCCTGCTCCACCAGCAGCCGTCGGGAAGGTACGTCATCCGGGTGTGCACCAACATCTCCTGCCAGTTGTGCGATGCCGAGGGAATCCTCCATCACCTCCGGTGCCGGCTGGGGATCGCCCCGGGGGAAACCACCCCCGACATGAAATACACGCTCCTGGAGGTGGAGTGCCTGGGGTCCTGCGGCACGAGCCCCGTCATGCAGATCAACAACGATTACCACGACAATCTGACGCCGGAAAAGATCGACCATATCCTGGACGGCCTGCAATAATGGAAACCCTGTTTTTTTACCTGTTCGGCGGAATCGCGTTGCTCGCGGCCATGAGCGTGGTGGCGCAGAAAAAGATCTTCTACTCGGCCCTTTCCCTCATCATCTGCCTTGGTTCGATCGCCGTTCTCTTCCTCGCCCTGGAGGCCCCCTTCATCGCCGCCGTCCAGGTCATCGTCTACGCGGGCGCCGTCATGGTGCTCTTTCTTTTCGTCATCATGCTGCTCGACCCCTTCTCCGCCGCCGCCGCGCGGGACAAGCGCAAGCGCCTGACCTTCCTGGCCGTCGCGCTGGGACTCGTGGCCCTGGCGGTGCTGTTCACCCTGATGCGGGCGCACGACCCGGCGACGCCGCCGCTGGCGGGAGAGCCCCCGGGCGGAACGGACCCGGTCGGCCGCCTGGGCCGGCTGCTCTTCACCCGGTATCTGATACCCTTCGAGGCCACGTCGATCCTGATCCTGGTGGCTATCATGGGCGTCGTCGTGCTGGCCAGGAAGCGGTCGTGAGGGGGAGGCCATGAACCACTACCTCACCCTCAGCCTGCTTCTCTTCCTGGTGGGAACGGTGGGCTTCATCGTCAAGAAGAACGTCCTGGCGATGTTTCTCTGCGTCGAACTGATGCTCAACGCGGCGAACCTCGCCTTCGTGGCGTTCGCGCGCGACCTCGGCCAGCTCCAGGGACAGGTTTTCGTCTTCCTGGTCATGGTCGTGGCGGCGGCCGAGGCCGCCGTGGGACTGGCAATCATGATCGTCCTCTACCGCTGCCGCGGGACGCTGAACCCGGACGAAGCGGACACCATGAAAGGGTAAGGGGCGCACACGATGACCGAACTCCTCTGGCTCCTGCCGCTCGTTCCCCTGGCCGGCGCCGCCCTGTGCGGCCTCGCCGGGCGGCGGCTGCCGAAGCGGGCCGTGACGATCGTGGCCTGCTCGGCGTCTGGCGCCGCCTTCGTCCTCGCCCTGGCCGCCTTTTTCGAGCTGCTCGCCCTGGCCCCCGGCGACCGGCGCATCGAGCGCGAATTCTTCACCTGGATCGCGGCGGGCGATTTCACGGCATCGGCCGGGTTCCTGCTCGATCCCCTGTCGGCCGTGATGGCGCTGGTCGTCACGGGCGTCGGGTTTCTCATCCACGTCTATTCGACCGGCTACATGCGGGCCGAGGCGGGGTATTACCGCTTTTTCGCCTACATGAACCTCTTCCTCTTCTCGATGCTGGTCCTGGTCCTGGCCGGCAACTTCCTCCTGATGTTCGTAGGGTGGGAAGGGGTCGGCCTCTGCTCCTACCTCCTGATCGGGTATTACTTCGACCGGCCCGCGGCGGCCGACGCCGGCAAGAAGGCCTTCATCGTCAACCGCGTCGGGGATGTCGGTTTCATCCTCGGGATCCTCCTGGTCTTTTTGACTTTCGGCTCCCTGGAGTTCGGCCCGGTGTTCGGGGAGATCGCCGCCGACTCCGCGTTCGCTCCGCCCGGGTCGGGCGTCCTGACCGCCACCGCGCTGCTCCTGTTCGTGGGCGCCGCGGGCAAGAGCGCGCAGATCCCGCTCCACGTCTGGCTCCCCGACGCCATGGAAGGGCCGACGCCCGTCAGCGCGCTGATCCACGCCGCGACCATGGTCACGGCCGGCGTCTACATGGTCGTCCGCTGCGCCCCCATTTTCAGCCGCGCCCCCGCGGCCCTCGACGCGGTCCTGGTCGTCGGCATCGCCACGGCCCTCATGGCCGCCACGATCGGCCTGGTGCAGACGGACATCAAGCGGGTGCTCGCCTATTCGACCGTGAGCCAGCTGGGGTTCATGTTCGCGGCCGCAGGGGTGGGGGCCTTTTCCGCGGCCATCTTCCACCTGATGACCCACGCCTTCTTCAAGGCCCTCCTCTTCCTCGGGGCCGGGAGCGTGATCCATGCCCTGTCGGGCGAACAAGACCTCCGGCGCATGGGGGGGCTCCGCCGCCGCCTCCCGATCACCTTCTGGACGATGCTCACGGCCGCGCTGGCCATCAGCGGCATCTTCCCGCTCGCGGGGTTCTTCAGCAAGGACGAGATCCTCTGGTCGGCCTGGGCCGGCGGCCACCCCGTCGTCTGGATCGTCGGCCTGCTGACGGCGGGGCTGACCGCCCTGTACATGTTCCGGCTGATCTTCCTCGCCTTCTTCGGGGAAGCGCGCTACGCGCAAGGGGTGCATCCGCACGAATCGCCGCGCAGCATGACCGCCCCCCTGGTGGCGCTCGCCCTCCTGTCCGCCGTGGCCGGCTTCATCGGGCTGCCCGCCTGGCTCGGGGCCAACCGCTTCGCCCGTTTCCTGGAGCCATCCCTCTCCCTGGTCCGCAGGGGGGATGCGCCCCATCTCTCCCACGCCCTGGAGTTCGGGTTCGCGGCGCTGTCGGTCGCAGTGGCGCTGGCGGGCATCTTCGCCGCCTACCGGCTCTACGTCGTCCGACCCGGCACCGCCGGCCGGATCGTCGCCCGCTGGGGGGCGCTCTACCGCCTGCTCCGGGACAAGTACCGTTTCGACGAATTCTACGACCGGGCCGTTATTCGCCCGGTGCTCAGGCTGTCCGAACGGACGCTCTGGCAGCGGGTGGACGTCGGCGTGATCGACCGGGCCGTCAACGGCGTGGGCGCGTCGATGGCGGGCCTCGGGGGCGTCCTCAGGGGGATGCAAAACGGCCTGATCCGCAGCTATGCCGCGTGGATCCTGGCGGGGACGGCGGCCGTCCTCCTTTACCTGTCCCTGTTCCGGAACTGAAAGAGCGCTTATGGATGTCCCGTTCATCCTATCCTGGATCACCTACCTGCCGGCCGCAGTCGCGCTCGTCCTGCTGGCCCTGCCGCGCGCTTCCAACCGGACGCTGCGGTGGATCGCGCTCTCGGGTTCCCTGGCCGCCTTCCTCCTGTCGCTCCACCTGGGGTTCCATTTCGACGCGTCCTCCTCCCGGATGCAGTTCGAGGAATCGGTTTCCTGGATCCGCTTTCCGGCCTTCGAGATCCGCCACCATCTCGGCGTAGACGGCATCAGCCTCTTCCTGGTGATGCTCACGACCTTCCTGACCCCCCTGGCGCTCCTCTCCTCCTGGAAGTCGGTCACGATGCGGGTCAGGCCGTTCCTCGCCTGCGTCCTCCTGCTCGAAACCGGCATGACCGGGGTTTTCTGCGCGCTCGACCTGGTGCTCTTCTACGTGTTCTGGGAGGTCATGCTCATCCCGATGTATTTCCTGATCGGGATCTGGGGGGGGGAGCGGCGGCTGTACGCGGCCATCAAGTTCATCCTCTACACCATGGCCGGCTCGCTCCTGATGCTGGTCGGGATCCTGTACCTGTTCTTCGCCGCGGGCGGGGACACCTTCAGCCTGGTCGAAATCGTCGCCCGCCTCGAGCGGGGCGCCCTCGCGTGGTCCTCCCGGGAGGAATTCTGGCTCTTCCTAGCGTTCGGCCTCGCCTTCGCCATCAAGATCCCCCTCTTCCCCTTCCACACCTGGCTCCCCGACGCCCACGTGGAGGCGCCGACGGCCGGATCGGTCATCCTGGCGGGGGTGCTCCTGAAGATGGGAACCTACGGCCTCGTGCGTTTCTGCCTCCCCCTCTTCCCCGGTGCCGCCCTGGCCCTGGCGCCCTGGATTTCGGTCCTCGCCGTCGTCGGGATCCTTTACGGCGCCCTGGTCGCCATGGTGCAGCCGGACATGAAGAAGCTGGTGGCCTACTCCTCGGTCAGCCACATGGGGTTGGTGGTGCTGGGCATTTTCACCTTCACCCCCCACGGAATGACGGGAGCCCTGATCCAGATGGTCAACCACGGCTTGTCGACCGGCGCGCTCTTCCTCCTGGTCGGAATGCTCTACGACCGCCGCCATACGCGCCGGATCGCCGACTTCGGCGGAGTCGCGCACACGAGTCCCGTGTTCGCCGCGGCCTTCCTGGTGGTGACGCTCGCGGCCATCGCGCTCCCCGGCCTGAACGGTTTCGTGGGCGAGATCCTGATCCTGGCGGGGAGCTTCGCCCGCAACAAGGTCTTCGGGACGCTGGCGGCCCTGGGGATGATACTGGGGGCCGTCTACATGCTCCGGATGTACCAGCGGATCTTCTGGGGCCCCAAAAACCCGGCCAACGCCGGCCTGGGCGACATCGGGACCCGGGAAAGGATCCTCCTGCTGCCGATAGTGGGCCTGATGCTCTGGATCGGGGTCTACTCCGCCCCGTTCCTCCGCCGCATGGACGCCTCCGTCGCCGGGATCCTGGAGCGCGTGGAAAGTGCGGGCACCCCCGGGGGGAGCTACCGCGTGCAATTCATTGACCCCCCCGGAACGCCGGGCGAAGAGACGAAATGAACCCAGACGAACTGTTCCTCCTGGTTCCACAGTCGATCCTCCTCGGGGCCGCCGTCCTCCTGATGCTGATGGAACCGTTCAGCCGGCAGGCAGGCCGGCGGCGCCTGCGGATGGTCGCCGTGGCCGCCGTGGCCGTCGCCGCCTACGCCCTGCGGCTTCAGTGGGGGCTCGGGCCGCGCTCCATCGGAGGCGGGATGATCCGGGTCGACGGCTTCAGCCTCTTTTTCCAGTGGCTGTTCCTCGTCATCACGGGACTGTCGGCCGTCCTGGCCGCCGACTTCAACCAGCGGGAAGGGATCGACCGCGGGGAGTACTACGCCCTGCTGCTCACGGCCTGCTCCGGCATGTCCCTGATGGCGATGAGCGCTGACCTGATCCTGACCTTCATCGGGATCGAGATCCTTTCCCTCTCCACCTACATCCTCGCCGGGTTCAAGCGCCGGGACATCGCCTCGGGCGAATCTTCGCTCAAGTACTTCCTCCTCGGCTCCTTCGCCACCGCCATCCTGTTGTACGGGATCGCCCTCGTCTACGGCGCCGCCGGAAGCACGCAATACCAGGCCATCCGCGCGGCCGCGGCCGCGGGGGAGGTCCCCGCGCTCCTCCTCCCGGGCCTGGGGCTGCTGCTGGTGGGCCTCGGCTTCAAGATCGGCCTGGTCCCCTTCCACTCCTGGATCCCCGACGTCTACCAGGGCGCGCCGAGCCCCGTCACGGCCTTCATGTCCGTGGGGCCGAAGGCCGCGGCGATCGCCGCCCTGCTGCGCCTCCTGGTCGAGGCGCTCCCCGGCCTCGCCCCCGACTGGACCCGCCTCCTGTGGCTGATGGCCGTCCTGACCATGACCCTGGGGAACGCGGCGGCCCTCGTCCAGTCGAACGTCAAGCGGATGCTGGCCTATTCGGCCATCGCCCAGGCGGGGTACATCCTCGTCGGCGTCGTGGCCAACACCCGGGAAGGGTTCACGGCCATCCTCTTCTACCTCGTCGTCTACACGGTCATGAACCTGATGGCGTTCGGCGTGGTCCTCTCCCTGAGCGGCCCGGGGGACCGCCGCGTGCACCTGGAAGACTACGCCGGGCTCGCGCGCCGGGCCCCCTTCGTCGCGGCGGCGCTGGGCGTCGCCCTGCTGGCCCTGGCTGGGATCCCGCTGACGGGGGGGTTCATGGGCAAATTCTTCCTCTTCGGCTCCGCCGTCAAGGCGGGGTTTGTCGGCCTGGCCGTCATCGCGGTGCTCAACAGCGTCCTCTCCGTCTATTACTACTTCCGGCTCCTGGTCTACATGTACATGAAAGATGCGCCGCAGGGGGGGGCCGAATCGATCAGCCGGCCGGTCGGAGCCATCCTCGCCATCGGGGTCTTCCTCATCCTCTGGCTCGGCGTCGGACCCGACCGCTTCCTTGCCCTTGCCGGGCACTCCATTCTCGGCCTAAAATAGTCATCCCTTCTCTTTGGAGTCCGTAATGCTCGATATTCGCAAGAAGCTGCAGAACGATCTCGACGCCATCGAACATGAACTGAGGGTCGAGCTGCCGAAGGAAATCCTCAAGGCGCGCGAACATGGCGACCTCAGCGAAAATGCCGAATACAAGTCGGCCAAGGAGCGGCAGTCCTACCTCGAGGGGAGAAAAGCGCAACTGCAGCAGAGGCTGGCCTCGCTGTCGCTGGTGAACCTGGACAAGATCCCGACCGACCGCGCGGCCTACGGCTCACGGGTGGTGATCTACGAGTACGAAACCGACCGGGAGATCGAGTACCGGCTGGTCACCCCGGAGGAATCGGACCTCTCCCGCGGGATGATCAGCATCACCTCCCCGATCGGCCGGAGCCTGGTGGGAAAAAGCGTGGGCGACTCCATAGAAATCGTAACTCCTTCCGGGAAGAAGGAGTACGAAATGCGGGGGCTGAAGACGATCCACGACACCGAGGAATAGGTCCGGGCGCGGTTTCCGTCATTGAGCTTGTGGTGAAATCTTTGTTATAATTTATCGTTTTTTGGTACGGGGAGATGGCCGACAAGGAAAACAATTGGTTCCTGGCGCGCTCCCTGAGGGTGATGCAGGAAAACCTGCGCAAGTCGGGGCCGGCGGCCGGAGCGGCGTATACCCTGCTGGGGGCCATCCTGCTGCTGGGAGGCATCGGGTATGCCCTCGACGCCTGGCGCGGCACCGCCCCCTGGTTTCTGCTGGGCGGGCTGATCCTCGGCCTGGCGGTCGGGTTCCTTGAACTGGCCAAGGTCATCTGGCGCAAATGAAACTCGCTTGGTGGATGGTGGGGGGATCGGTGATCGCGGCGGCCGCCGCATCGCTGGCCCCGGTCAGTCCGCGGGCGATCTGGCTGGGAATGCTCGGGCCGCTCGCGGCCGCGCTGGCATCCTGGCTCCTGATGCTCGGGCGGTACCGGAAAAACCCCCGCGGCATGACGCGCCTGCTCGTGCAGGCATTTGCAGCCAAGATGGTTTTTTTCGCGATGTACGTCATCGCCGCGATCGGGGTTGCCCGGGTGGAGCCGACCCCTTTCGCCATCAGTTTCGCGGGGTTTTATCTCGCCCTGCATGCCGTGGAAGCGGCCGGGCTTTACCGGCTCCAGGCCCGCGGGCTCCGGGGCCCCTCAAACGACGGGTAGGCACCTGACCATGTGGCAGACAGCGGAAGTGGAGGGACACGTCGAAGCGGCTGCGGCCGGAGGGTTCGACGCCGGCGAGACCATCATCCACCATCTCGCCAACAACGCCGAGCATCCGATCGTGCGTATCCCCCCGGTGTTCGGGATCGACCTGTCGATCAGCAAGCACGTGCTGATGCTCTGGCTGGTCGCCCTGGTCGTCTTCACCCTCGTCACCTGGATCGTGCGCCGCCGCCTCGCGCGCGGCCCCGTCCCTTCCGGGGCCGGCAACGCCCTGGAAGCGGTCGTGGAGTTCATCCGCGACTCCATCGTCCGGCCCAGCATCGGCGACCGCTGGGCCGCCACCTGGGCTCCGCTGATCCTGACCCTGTTCGCCTTTATCTTCACAGCCAACCTCATCGGCCTGATTCCGATCTTCGAGGCACTCAACCTCCTCAACCACTGGGTGTTCCACGCCGGGCCCGATTCGCTGTTCGGGCGCGCGCTTCAGGGCGGGACCACGGCCACGGCCAATTTCAACGTGACGGTGGGCCTGGCCCTCGTCACCTTCTTCGCCATCATCATCGCCGGTTCCAAGGCCCACGGGTTCATCAACCACTGGAAGAACATCGTGCCCGGCGGCATGCCGTGGCCCATCTACATCCTCCTGGTCCCGATCGAACTGCTGAGCATGTTCGTCAAGCCCTTTACCCTGACCAT
Organism: Acidobacteriota bacterium; assembly: GCA_012719455.1. Lineage (GTDB taxonomy): Bacteria > Acidobacteriota > UBA6911 > UBA6911 > UBA6911 > UBA6911. Next base: position 16,541 of record JAAYAJ010000067.1, read on the forward strand.
GCGACTCGCCGCCAACATGACCGGCGGGCACATCGGCATCCTGGCGGTGCTGTCGCTCGTATTTTTATTCACCGAAATGATGAAGAACGCCATGCTCGGCATCGGCGTCGGGCTGGCCGTCTCGGTGCCGCTGGCCGTCGCCATCACCGCGCTCGAGCTGATCGTGGTCCTGGTCCAGGCGTACGTGTTCACCCTGCTCTCGGCCATATTCATCGGAATGGTCATCAATGTGCGTCATTAAACCCGTTCAACCGAACGTTCATCGAAAGGACACCAGAATGAAGAAGACAGGCCTTTACCGCGGCGCCCTGCTCGCGTCGATCCTGCTGGCCGCAACCGCCTTCGTCGCCGCCCCCGTATACGCCCAGGATACCGCCGCGGCTCCCGCCGCCGGCTCCGTGTGGCACTACTTCGGCGCGGCCATCGGGCTGGGCCTCATCGTCATCGGCGCCGCCCTCGGCATCAGCAAGTTCACGGCGGCCGCCGCGGAGAGCATCGCCCGCCAGCCCGCGGCCGCGTCCCAGATCAGCGGGGCCATCAACCTCCCGCTCTTCCTGCTCGAAGGGGTCGCCATCATCGCCGAGGTCTTCGTACTCCTCATCGTGCTGCTGAAGTAGGGGAAGCGCGCCATGAACAATCCCCTGGTTCAACCCGATCCGGGCCTGGCCATCTGGACCATCGTCACCTTCCTGGTGCTCCTGGCGCTCCTGGCCAAGTTCGCCTGGCGTCCGCTGCTCCGTGCCCTGGAGTCGCGGCAGGAGACCATCCGGAAATCGCTCGATGACGCCCAGAAAGCGCGCGCGGAGATGGAGGCGCTCGGCAAGGAGTCGCAGCGCATCCTCCGCCAGGCGCACGTCGACGCCGAGGCCATCATCGCCGGCAGCCGCGCCGATGCGGAGAAGCTGCGCGAGGAGATCCGGCTGCAGGCGCGCCAGGACGCCGAGGCCGTCGTGCGGGAAGCCCAGCTTCGGATCGAGACCGAGACCGCCCGCGCGCTGCGGCAGCTCCGGGGCGAGGTCGCGGACCTCTCGGTCGAGATCGCGTCCAAGCTGATCCAACGCAATTTCACCCCTCAGGACCAGAGCGCGCTGATCGAAGAGACCCTCAGGGAGCTCGAATCCGGCCCGCGCCCGTCCTGACCGGGCGCGGGAGCCGCGCCCCACGCGCGCTCCCGCCGATTAGTGATTGGCTCGGCGCCCGATTTTTGGTAGGCTTTGCCTGCGCCGCGGAGAGGTACCGAAGAGGTCGTACCGGGCTCGACTCGAAATCGAGTTACCCCCTAATCCGGGGTACGTGGGTTCGAATCCCACCCTCTCCGCCACCTATCGC
>JAAYAJ010000005.1 GCA_012719455.1 Acidobacteriota bacterium
ACCGGGGGCGCGGCGCCGCGCCCCCGGCGGTGGATGCCGACTAGGCGGCCGATTCGGGGAAGGAGCTGCAGGCGGCGTCGTAATCCTTCCACCAACCTTCGAGCAGATCCATGTTGGCCAACCGGGGTTGGTCCCCATCGCCTGCGATCTTCAGGTAGTCGTGCAGGACCGGGCGGAAATGGGGGTGTGCGCACTTGGAGATGATGTCTTCCGCACGGCGGCGCGCCGAACGGATCTCGGTGTTCAGGGCGAATCCCTGCTCGGTGACCACGCAGTGGATATCGTGTTCGGTGTGGTCGATGTGGCGCACGTACGGCAGCACGCAGCTGACCACCCTCCCGTCCCTCAGGCGCCGGACCGAGGGGGTGTGGACGACGCTGAGGTAGGCGTGCCGGAAAAAGTCTCCGCTCCCGCCGAGGCCGTTGACCACCCGGGAGCCGTCGATATGGGTCGAATTGACATGCCCGTAGATATCGACCTCGATTGGGGTGTTCATGGCGATTACGAACAGGCGCGTGATCACCTCCGCGTTGTTCGACAGCCACATCGGCCGCAGGACCACCTTCTCGCGGCACCGGGAAAAGAGCCGCATGAATTCCTGCCGGGACTCCGCCGAGAAGGAAACCGAAGTGGCCGAGGCATGATCGAACTTCTCGTCGTCCTCGACGTAGCGCATCATGCCGTCCTGGAACACTTCGGTCCAGAAGCGGATCTTCTGGAACGGGGATTTATAGAGTTCCCCCACGATGGCGTTGGCCACGTTGCCGACTCCCGACTGGATGGGGGGGAGGCGGCTGCCCCAGTGGAACGTCTTGTGGCAGTACATCAGGAACTCGATGACGTTCTGGGCGATCCGGGTCTCGACTTCGGTCGTCGGCTTGAAGCTCACGGGGTAATCGGGCTTTTCGGAGTGGATGATGGCGGCCACCCGGCTCTTGTCGATCTCCACGTAAGGAAGGCCGACGCGGTCACCGACATTGACGATGGGGATGGGCCAGCCCACCTTCGGGTGGACGCTCGGAAGGGCGATGTCGTGAAACCCGGTGTAATCGGGGATCGCCGTGTTCACCTCGAGGACGATCTTCTTCGCAATGGTCAGCGCTTCCGCCGAAACTCCGACCGAACCGGACAGGACCACGCTGCCATCGGGGCGGATGCGTGAGACCTCCACCACGGCGAGATCGATCCCGCCGTAAAACCCGTAGAGGAGGTTCCGGGCGAAGGAAGAGAGGTGGACGTCGGTGAAGTCCATTTTCCCCGCGTGGATCAGCTTCCGGGAAGCCTTGGAGGACATGTACGGGCCGCGCTTGCCGATGAACGGGGCGATCGGTCCCTCCACCTCCTCCGAAAGCGAGGCCCCGCTGAAGAGGCCGATCCTGGTGTCGGGCGCGTGCTGCTCCAGGTGGCGCGCCAGGGCGGGAATGAAGGTCTTGGGTTCCCCCGTCTTGGTAAAACCGCTGATGGCGATCTTCGACCGATCCCCGACCAGCTTGACCGCCTCTTCCACGGGCACCAGCTTATCCAACAATTCCCTGCACTGCACACGCTCGGTTAAAAGTGACATGATCTGCTCCAACGAATTCTTTAGGCGACGGGAACGCGATTCCGGGCACGGAGACCGAAACGACCCGGACCGCCGCCTTCCGGGGGCGGTCCGCAAACGGGTGCCGTCGGGTTATAAAACTTGAATATCTCACACTTTAGCTGAGGTATAAAGCCGGGTGGAACGGGACCTCAAGCCGGACTTGCAGCCCGGCCCAGCGCCGGCCGCAGGCGCCGGCGGGCGTATGTCGCCCCCCCTACCGCCGCCGGTCGAATTGTACCCGCCCCACGCCCCAAGTCAAGACCAAACCGGCCGGCCCCACGGCGGCGCCGGACGAAAAATCGATTTCGCGTCTGTTTCCCGGGAGGAGTTGTGGCATCATTGGAATTCCGCGTCGGGGTCCGGATCCCGGCGTACAACGGAAGACAATCCGGTTTTCCTGAAGGAGACGACAGATGGCCCGCATACATAATTTCAACGCAGGTCCGGCGGCGATGCCGCTGGAAGTCATCGAGAAGGCGCGCGCGGAACTGCCCGACCTGGGAGGCATCGGCATGTCCGTCATGGAGATCTCCCACCGCTCGAAGGAATTCCAGTCCATCGTGGACGCCGCCGAGGCCGGGATCCGGCGCCTGATGAAGGTGCCCGAGGACCATGTCATCCTCTTCCTCCAGGGAGGGGCCAGCCTGCAGTTCGCCATGCTGCCGATGAACCTGCGGCGGGCGGGCAGGAGCGCCGACTACGTCGACACCGGGAACTGGGCCACCCGGGCCCTGAAGGAGGCCCGGATCACGGGCGCCGTCAACGTGGCCTGGAGCGGGAAAGAAGACCATTACGCCCGGATCCCCAAGCCCGGGGAACTCGCTCTCCTCCCGGACGCGGAGTATGTCCATATCTGTTCGAACGAGACCATCGGCGGCATCCGCTGGACCCGGTTTCCCGAGACGAAAGCCCCGCTGGTCGTGGACATGTCAAGCGACATCCTCTCGCGCGACATCGACATCGCTCCGCTGGGAGCCGTCTACGCCGGCGCCCAGAAAAACCTGGGGCCATCGGGTTTGGCGGTCGTGATCCTGCGCCGCGACCTCGCCGAACGGGTGCCGGAGACCGTCCCCCTCTTCCTGCGCTACTCGACCCATATCGCCGACGGCAGCCTGTACAACACCCCGAACACCTGGGCCATCTACATGCTCAAGCTCACCTGCGAATGGCTGGAAGCGCGCGGGGGGGTGGCCGCCATGGAGCGGGAGAACGAGCGCAAGGCGGCGGTCCTCTACGGGGTCCTGGATTCCAGCGCATTCTGGCGCTCCCCGGTCGAGGTGGAGAGCCGCTCCATCATGAACGTCGTTTGGCGCCTGGGCAGCGAGGAACTGGAGGCGCGCTTCATCGCCGAGGCCAAAGCGGCGGGAATGGTCGGCCTCAAGGGGCACCGCTCGGTCGGCGGCATCCGGGCCAGCATCTACAACGCCGTGCCGACCGCTTCGGTCGAGGCGTTGGCGGAATTCATGCGGGAATTCGAGCGGAAAAACGGGTAGCCGCCCGCGGAGAAACGTGCCCCCGGCGGATCACACGTTGATGTGAACCACCTGCGCGGGGGGGAAGCCGTTGAACCAGGTGGAAGACGCGTGGCTGTAGGCCCCGATGTTCTCAGAGTAGACCAGGTCGCCCAGCTCGAGTTCGGGCAGGTCTTCGGCCCGCGAAACCGTGTCCAGCGCGTCGCAGGTAGGGCCGAAGACGGCCGAAATCCGCTTCGGCCCCCGTTTGAACGCCTTCAGGTGGTACTGGCAGTGGTCGAACAGGATCCCCGAGAAGGTGTGGTAGATGCCGTCGTTGATGTAGTAGCACCGCTTGCCGTCGCGCTCCGATTTGCCGATCACCTCGGCCACCGCCGTGGCGGCCGTGCCCACCATGTAACGCCCCGGTTCGGCGATGATCTCCAGTTCCTTCGGGAACAGCCGCCGGATTTCCGCACCCAGGATCCGGGCCAGGTCCCGGAAGGGGCGCACGTTGCGGTCGTAGCGCGCCGGAAAGCCGCCCCCTATGTCCAATAGCTTCAGCTTGATCCCGCGGGCCTCCGCTTCCTCCATGATGGCGGCCGAGGTCGCCAGCGCCTGGACATAGTTATCGAAATTCGTGCACTGGCTGCCCACGTGAAATGTAAGCCCCTCCACCGCAAGGCCCGCGTCGATCGCCCGGGCCATGAGGTCCACCGCTTCCCCCGGGGCGGCCCCGAACTTGCTCGACAGCTCCACCATCGAGCCCGTGTTCGGAACCCGGATGCGCAGCGCCAGCCCGGCATTGGGCGCATGCCGGCGGATCTTCCCTATCTCTTCGACGTTGTCGTAGACCACCAGGGGGCGGTAGCGGTCGAGCTCCTCCAGGGTACGCCGGTCCTTGATGGGGTTGGCGTAGATGACCTTGTTCCAGATGAAGTCCTGCTGCTCCTCGGCCGGGAGGGCGCGGATGTTCTCGTAAACGAGGTTGAACTCGGCGATCGAAGCCACGTCGAAGCTCGACCCGATCCGGAAGAGGGTGCGGATGATCTCCGGGTCGGGGTTGGCCTTGACCGCGTAGTACGGCTGCACCCGCGGCAGGTAGCTCCGGAATGCCCGGAAATTTCCGCGCAGGACCTCGTGATCCACGACAAACAGGGGCGTCCCGTGCTTCTTCGCCAGCTCTTTCAGTTGCGACGTTTTCATAGGCAAGCGCGCAGCCGGCGGCGGGGCCTCCACGCCGCCGGTCCTCCCGTTACAAGGTCTTGTTGTGCTTCCAGTACTCCTCACTCACCAGTTCCATGATCTCCGGAAGCCGGTCGTACAGCCGCTTGAGCTTCCGCGGCTTGGAACGGGCAAGGGCGTAGTGCGCCAGCAGGGGAAAGGCCACCGTCGAATCGACGTAGCAGACGACGGCGTCGGGGAGCTGCGACGGGTCCACCTTGCCCCAGGTGACCGCTTCCTGCGGGGTCGCACCGGAAAGGCCTCCGGTGTCGGGGCGCGCGTCGGTGAACTGGATGAAGTAGTCGTGCCCCTCCTCCTTGACGCGCAGGATTTCCTGGATCTGCGGCTCCGTCTGGAGCGTGAAGTTCTTGGGTGAACCGCCGCCGATCAGCAGCGTCCCGGTCTTGTGCCCCGCGCGCTTGGCGGCCAGCACGATCCCGGTGCTCTCGTTGACGTCGCGCGAGGGGTTGATGCGCAGGGCGTTCTTGCGCAGCTCCAGCCCGGCCACGTTCATACCGATGGTGGAATCGCCCGGTGAGGGGCAGAAGCACGGGACCCCGGCGCGGTAGGCGGCGGCCAGCAGCGAGCTGTCCTTGCGCCCCGTCTGCTCCTCGAACTCCGCGCAGTACTTCCCCAGGAGGTAGTGCAGCTCCGTGGTCCCCATCTCTTTCTGGAACTCCGGCTGCATCAGCATCTGGCGCAGGACATGGTCCGTGGCCATGAGGACGTCGTTGTAGTCGAGCAGGATATCGTAGATGCGCACGACGCCCATGCGCCTGAGCTCCTGGTCGGGGGAAAAGGGGGAGCCGCGGTAGAGAGGAAGGTTCATCGCGTAGTGCATGTCGTGGTACAGGTTGGCCCCGGTGGCCACGATCCAGTCCACGAACCCGGCCTTGATCAACGGGACCACCACGGCGGCCCCCAGTCCGGCCGGCGTCAACGCCCCCGCCAAGCTCATGCCCACCGTCACCTTCGGCCGGGTCATCTTCTCCGTGAACAGGCGGCAGGCTTCCTGCAGCCGCCCCCCGTTGTAGGCCAGGAATACACCGTCGATCAGGTCGGGGAGCGGCTCCTTCCCCGTGATCGGCGCGGGCAGGATGCGCCGCCCGCGCAGGAACTGCTGCTTCCCCTTGGAGAACTTGTGGGGATACTTGCTCACAAAATTCCGGGGCAATTTGACCTCGCCCATTGTCGCCTCCCGAATGGACCCGCAAAGCGGGCCTATAAAGAAACGCCCCCCGGAATCGCCGGGAGGCCTCCCGTACACCAGCCGACCGCGCCGACGGCTAGCTGGATGCCCTGCCGGCCGTCCCCTTGGCCTTGCCGATATTTTTCTTCGCCGGCTCCTTCGGCCTCAGGGCGCGCGTCGCCTTGCCCGCCAGCCACATCTCGGAGTTGGCCATGGCGTTCAGTTCCTTGGCCAGCTGCTTCTGGTAATTGGGCTTGCCGCAAGATTCGAGCACCCGCTTGGTCTCCTCCCCGTTGGCCACCCGCTTGTAGAGTTCCGTGAACACCGGCTTCACCGCCTTCTTGAATTTCGGCAGCCAGTCCAGGGCGCCGCGCTGGGCTGTGGCGGAGCAGTTGGAGTACATCCAATCCATGCCGTTTTCCGAGACCAGGCGGATCAGGCTCTCGGTCAGTTCCTCGACCGTTTCGTTGAAGGCCTCGCTGGGGCTGTGGCCGCGGCGCCGGAGCACGTCGTACTGGGCCTCCATCACCCCCGCCAGCGCCCCCATCAGGATGCCTCGCTCCCCGGTCAGGTCGCTGTAGACCTCCTTCTTGAACGTCGTCGGAAACAGGTACCCCGACCCCACCGCGATCCCGAGCGCCAGGCAGCGTTCAAGGGCGCGGCCCGTGGCGTCCTGCTCCACGGCGAAGCTCGAATTGATGCCCGCACCGGAAAGGAAATTGCGGCGCAGGGAGGTCCCTGACCCCTTGGGGGCCACCATGATGACGTCGACGTCCTTGGGCGGGACGACGCCCGTCTGCTTGCGGTAGACGATGGAAAAGCCGTGGGAGAAATAGAGCGCCTTGCCCGGGGCCAGGCGTTCCTTGACCAGGGGCCAGATCTCCCGCTGGGCCGCGTCCGACACCAGCATCTCGATGATGGTCCCCCGCTCGCAGGCCTCCTCGATCGTGAAGAGGGTCTTGCCGGGCACCCACCCGTCCTTCCTGGCCCGTTGCCAGTCCTGCGGGTACTTCTTCGACTGCCCGACGATGACGTTGAACCCGTTGTCCTTCATGTTCAGGGCCTGGGCAGGCCCCTGAACGCCGTATCCGATGACGGCAATCGTCTCCCCCTTGAGCGCCTTGCGCGCCCGGCTCATAGGAAACTCCTTGCGCGTGACGATCTCTTCCTTAACGCCGCCAAAATCGATGAGAGCCATGATTGCGTCCCCTCCTTTTTAGGGTAGTAAATGTTCAGCCGCCGGCGCCTGCATCCAGGCATGGGAAGGTTTTTATAAGTCATCCAAGGGCCGGGTTCAAGGCGAAACCTTCCTACGCCACCAGCCATTCTAGCAGAAGCGCGGAGGAGAACGCCCATATTCTTTATCCCTTCCGACCGGCGGGAATCTGTTTTATTATGCCGACGGCCGCCCCCGACCGGCGGGTCTCGGACGGGAAGCGGGTTCCCGCCGGAACCCTCTCGGGCGCCGTGACCACGATGACGATGATCCTTTTCTTCGCGCTCTCTTGCACCGTCCTGGGGCTGATCAGCTGGTACCTCTTCATCCGCGGGCTCGCCGCCTTCCCCCCCGGCTCCGCGTTCCGCCGTCCCTACATCGTCCTCTTCTGGTTCCTGACCCTCTCCTTCGTCGGCGGACGCGTCTTTGAACACCTGCTCCCTTCCGCGCCGGCCACCATCCTCATCTGGATCGGCTCCTTCTGGCTGGGCGCCGTCGTCTACCTCCTGATCGCCGCCCTCTTCGTCGACCTGCTGCGGCTGGTCCACCGGTTGCGCCCCTTCTTCCCCGCAGCCGTCACGCGCGATGCCGCCCGGGCGAAGCGCCGGACCCTCGCGGTGGTCCTCCTCGCAACGGCATCGTGCCTGGCCGGGGGATACGTCAATTCCCTGTTCCCGCGGGTCCGGACCCTCGAGATCACGGTACCGGCCCATTGCGGCGGCATGGAGCGCCTCGACATCGTGGCCGCTTCCGACATTCACCTCGGGACCATCATGGGGCGCTCCCGCCTGGACGGCATCGTCGCCACGATCAACCGCCTGCACCCCGACATCGTGCTGCTGCCGGGGGACATCGTGGACGAAGACCTCGCCCCCGTGATCCGGCAGGATCTCGGAGCGGCGATCGAGAGCCTCCGTTCCCGCTTCGGGACTTACGCCGTCACCGGGAACCACGAGTATATCGGCGGGGTGGAGGAGGCCGCCGCCTACCTCGGCGCCCACGGCGTCACCCTCCTGCGGGACGAGAGGGTCCGGATCGGAGACGCGTTTCACCTCGTGGGGCGCGAGGACCGCTCCATCACCCGTTTCACCGGGCGCCGCCGCAAGGGGCTCGGCGAACTCACCTCCGGCATCGACGACGGCTGCCCCGTCATCCTGCTCGACCATCAGCCTTTCGACCTGGAAGAAGCGGCGGAGCACGGGGTCACGCTCCAGATTTCGGGCCACACGCACTACGGCCAGCTGTGGCCCCTGCACCTCGTCGTCAAGATGATTTACGAAGTCCCTTGGGGATACCGGCGCACCGGCGCCACGCACTACTACGTGTCCTCCGGGGTCGGGACCTGGGGGCCGCCCATGCGCATCGGGAACCGCCCGGAAATCGTGCACATCCGCCTCCGCTTCCCGTAGACCGCCGCGGCGGGGTCCTTCGCTTTCGGGAGCCGGGCCCATTTCCGGATTGCCGGAACCGGGCTCTTGGCCTTATGATGGACCCGCCAGGCCGGGCGCGGATCCACCGCTCCGGAAAAAAACAATTGGAGGTTCTCCCATGGCCGTTAAAAAACCGGCGCACGTGCTTCTGCTAGTCCATGTCACCGATCGCCTGAAGAAGGCCCCTTCCGTCCAGAAATCGCTCTCGGCATTCGGCGACGCAATCCGGACGCGACTCGGGCTCCACGAGATCCGGGAAGGGTACAGTTCCCCCGAGGGGGTGCTGGTGCTGGACATCGTGGGAGAAGCCCGGGCGAAAGAACTCAAAAAGGCGCTCGACGGAATCGAGGGGATCGAGTCGAAGCTGGTGGTATTCCGGCACTGATCCCCTTTTCCTCCACCCGGGCCCGCCCGGCCCTTGCAAACGGCCCCGCGCTGTGGCAACGTAAACGGGCAGGGAAATTTTCAGGGGACAGGATGCATCCAGACCGCGGAATAGACACCAGAATCGCCATTACCGGCATTACCGGGGGGACTCCCGGCGGGTAGAGGCGTACAAAGGTGCGTGCACCCAGCCCTCACCCGTCGGCGGGTGAGGGCTTTTTTTTTGGGCCCCGGCGCGCGGAGTCGCCCGCGGGCCCGCGGAGGCAGGCGTGGAGAAGAAGATATTCGTTTACGACACCACCCTAAGGGATGGGGCCCAGGGCGAAAACGTGTCGTTCTCGGTGCAGGACAAGCTGAGGGTGGCGCGGAAACTGGACGAACTGGGGGTCCACTACATCGAGGGGGGATGGCCCGGCTCGAACGAAAAGGACGCCGAATTCTTCCGGCTCGCCGCCGACCGGAGCTGGCAGACAGCCAAACTCGCCGCCTTCGGCAGCACCGCCCTGGCCAAAAACCAGCCGAGCGAGGACCCGAACCTCCAAGCGCTGCTAGCGGCCCGGACCCCCGTGGTCACGATCTTCGGCAAGACCTGGGATTTCCACGTGCACGCGGCCTTGAGGATCCCCCTCACGCGGAACTGCGAGCTCATCCGGGCATCGGTCGCCTACCTGAAATCCCAGGGACGGGAGGTGATCTTCGACGCCGAACACTTTTTCGACGGGTTCGCCGCCAATGCCGACTACGCCCTGCAGACGCTCAAAGCGGCGGCCGACGGGGGCGCCGACCTGATCTCGCTCTGCGATACCAACGGGGGATCCCTCCCTTCGCGCATCAGGGAAGCCATCGGCCGGGTCCAGGCGACGGTCCGGCTCCCCCTGGGGATCCACTGCCACAACGACTCCGAACTCGCGATCGCCAATACGATCGCCGCCGTGGAGTGCGGCGTCGTCCAGGTGCAGGGGACCATGAACGGCTACGGGGAACGGTGCGGAAACGCAAACCTGTGCTCCATCATTCCCAACCTGGAACTGAAGATGGGCTTGGACGTCATCGGGGAGGATCGGCTCCGGCTGCTCACCAGCGCTTCCCGGTTCGTCAGCCAGATCGCCAACCTGCGGAACCGCAAGGACCTCCCCTTCGTCGGGGAGAGCGCCTTCGCCCACAAGGGGGGGGTCCACGTCAGCGCCGTCATCCGTGACGCCGCCACTTACGAACACATCCTCCCCGAAATGGTGGGGAACGAGCGCCGCATCCTGGTCTCGGAGCTCTCCGGCAGGAGCAACCTCCTGTTCAAGGCCAGGGAGATGAACCTGGACATCGCCGAGCACGAGGAAAAGCTCAAGCTCGCCCTCCAGCAGATCAAGAAGCTGGAGAACCAGGGGTACGAGTTCGAAGCGGCGGAAGGCTCCGTGCGCGTCCTGCTGGAAACGGCCATCAACGGGGAACGGGAATTTTTCCGGGTCGACTATTTCCGCGTGGTCACCGACATGCACCGGACCGGGGAGGTCATCTGCGAAGCCACGGTGAAGGCGCGCGTGGGGGACAAGTCGGTGCACACGGTGGCGGAGGGGGACGGACCGGTGCACGCCCTGGACAAGGCCCTGCGCCTCGCCCTGAACCAGTTCTTCGAACCGTTGCGCTCCGTGACGCTGATCGACTACAAGGTCCGGGTCCTGACCGGGTCCCACGGCACCGCCTCCCGGGTGCGCGTGCACATCCAGCAGACGGACGGGGAGGAGATCTGGACGACGGTAGGGGTGTCGGTAAACATCCTGGAGGCGAGCTACATCGCCCTCGCCGACGGCATTCGCTACAAGCTCCTGAAGACGCTGGCCTGAAACCGGGCCCTCAGTCCAGCGTCCCCGTCGCCCGCTTCAGCTCCACCAGCGCCTTGGCGTACGCGGCCTGGGCCTCGACGGTGGCCAGCCGGGCGGCGCTGTACTCCCGCTGGCGGCGGATGACTTCGTACGGCACCGAGGCCCCTTCGCCCAGCCGCGCCTCCTCGGCCGCCATCACCTCCCCGCTCAGCCGTTCCGCCTCCCGGGCGGCCTCGACCCGGGCCCGGCTCTGGGCCAGGTCGATCAGGACCCGGCGCACTTCCAGGGCGATCCCGTTGCGCGTGCGCTCGAGTTCCGTCTTGCTCTGGGCTTGCTCCCGCCGCGCCCGGTGATAATCCGCCTCCGCCGCCCGGTTCCGGATATTGAGCGAGAAGGAGAACCCGACGGCATACTCCGGGTAGCTCCAGCCGCGCACCTGCCGCAGCGCCTGGGACAACCCCCCGGGATAGAGCACCGGGTTCCCGTCCAGGTCGGGGAGGCGGCGGTCGCCGTGCAGGCCGGAGCTGTTGAAATTCGCGAAGACCAGGAGGCTGGGCCGAAGCAGGTCCTTGCTGTAGCGGACGGCGATCTCCTGGATGCGCAAGCCGGTCTCCTCCTGCACGATCTCCGGCCGGTGACGCATGGCCAGGTCGAGCGCCGCGTCGAGTTCCGGGACCTCTCCATCCCGCAGGACGGGGAGGCCGTCGGCCGGCTCGATGCGCACCGCGTCCCATTGGCCCGGGTCCCGGCTGATCAGGTTCTTCAGGTCCATTTCGCGTATTTCAAGCGTCGCGCGGGCCTTTACCAGGTCCCGCCGGCGGGCGGCGACCTCGCTTTCGGCCGTCACCACGTCGAGCCCCGACATGGTCCCGAACTCGTCCTTGATCCTCGTGTCCTCGAGCAGCTGCTCGGCCACGGCCAGGGACTGCTCGGCGACCCCAAGGCTCTCCCGGGCGGCGACGAGGTCCCAGTAAGCCCCCTGCGCCCGGGCCAGGGTGGTGCTGACCTGGAGCCGCACTCCCTCCTTCATGACTGTCTCCGAGTTTTTGACCACGTCCAGGAAGCGTCGGCCGATTTTCCTGCCGAACCCGCTCAGCAACTGCTGCGTCACGCTGACGGACAGCTGGGAAACGACAGCGGGATTGTAGAAGAGGAAACGCTGGGTCGAACTCTGGCGCATGTTGTTGAAGGAGACGCTGAGACTGCTCCCCGTGGTGAAGGCCTGCGAATAGCGCGCCAGCAGGGCGGTCGAGCGGGTCGAAACCTCGGGGATGCCGGAGACGACGATCGAGTTGAGCGGGCTGGTCGTGCGATCGACGCTGAACCCGAGGGCCAGGGTCGGGTCGTAGCTTCCGCGCGGGAACCCGAACACCTGGCGGGCGCCCCCCGTGATCCCTCCCGCCCCCCCGAATCCGCCCAGTCCCCCGGCCCCCCCGACCCCGGCGCCGATGGCGCCCGCGAAAAGGCCGCTGGGGATCTGCACTCCCGCTCCGCCGCGGGGGGCGCCGCCCCCCTTGACCCGCAACAGGTCCGTCTCGGCGTACCGGGCCGCGTTTTTGGAGAACAGGATGTCCAGGTTGTTTTCCCTGACGGCGGTTTCGAGCCGACCCAGGGAAAGGCGCAGCGTTTTTCCCGCCGCGGACGACAGCAGCCCGTCAGGGTTGGAGAGATCCGGTTCCGGGAGCGGCCGCATGACGTAGGGCCGGTAGACCCGCGGGAACCACTCCGGGTTGCGCGCGAGACCGCGCGCGGGCTCCTGCGCCCCGGCGGCTGCGGCGAAGACACACAGCAGCAGGGCCGCCCGCGCCGGACGGCCGAAGAGGCGCAGCGCCGCCGCCATCACTCCACCTCCCGCGCGCCGTCGGGGCTAAAGGGGGTCACCGGATTCCGGGAGAGTTCGCCGCGCAGCGCCTCGGCGTATTCTATCCCGTTTCGGTCCAGCACCAGGCCGCGGGCGCGGTCCATCTCCACCATCGCCTTCACCCAGGCGGCCTGCGCGGCGACCTCCGCCTGCCGGGCCGCGGTGAAATCCCGCTCCCGCAAAATCACCTGGTAGGAGGTGGACGCCCCCTCCTCCAGCCGGATCTTCTCCCCCTCCCAGATCCGGCGCGCCAGCTCGGTCGCCTTCCGCGCGGCCTCGACCTGTGCCTTCCCCTGGATCAGCCCGATGATGGCTTTGCGCACCTCCAGTTCGATCGAATTGCGGGAGCGCTGCCGGCTGATCAGCAGCTGGTTGCGCTCGAGCTGCGAGCGGAGGTTGTCCGCCTGCGCCGCCCGGTTGCGCAGCGGGATGTTCAGGCTGAACCCCCCGGCGTATTCGGGATAGGTCCCCCGCATGCTCTGGGAAAAGGCGTCGAAGATCCCCGATTCCGACTCCTCCGAGGTCCCCTGGAGTCCGGCGCCGGCGTAAAAACCGAAAACGGCCAGGCTGGGCTTGAGCGCATTCCGGGTGAAGCGGACCGAGATATCCTGGTTTTTGAGGTTGATGTCCGCCTGCTCGAGTTCGAGCCGCTTCTCGAGGGCGACGGCGAGCGCCTCCCCCACCTCGGGGATGTCCGGATCGCCCGGCTGCGGCATGCGGTCGAGGAGCACGATCCGGGCGGCGTCCAGTTCCGGGGTCACCCTGGTCGCCAGCATGTTCTTGAGGGTGGCCTCCTGGAACCGGAGGTTCGTCCGGGCCACGGTCAGGTCGCGCATACGGGCGGCCACTTCCGATTCCGCGGCGGTCACGTCAAGCGGGGACATGGTGCCGACATCCAGCCGGATCCGGTTGTCTGCGAGCAGCTGTCGCGCCACCGCCAGGGATTGCTCCGCCACCTTCACGCTCTCCTCGAGGGCGGCCAGGTCCCAGTAGGCGTTCTCCACCGCCACCACGGTGCTGATCAGCTGGAGCCGGAACACGTTTTCGGCCACCCGGGTGTTGTTGCGGGCCACCATGATGTAGCGCTCGTTGGGGAGCCGTCCGAACCCGTTCAGGAGCGGCTGGTTGACCCCCACCGCGAAGCGGGTGACGGAGGCGGGGTTGTAGAGCAGGTTGCGCTGCGTCGAACTCTGGCGCTGGCCCGTCAGGGTCAGGGAATAGCTGGTGCCCAGGCCGAAGAGCTGCGCGTAGCTGGCGCTGAAAGCCGTGTTCTTCCCGGTCACGTTGTAGATCCCGGAAACGACGCTCGAATTCAGGGGCGAGGTCACGTGGTCGTAGCTGAAATTCACGCTCAGGGTGGGATCGAAATTCCCCGCGGAGCCGACCTGAACCGACCCGCCGCCGCCGGTGATCCCCCCGGCGCTCCCTACCCCGGACCCGGCGCCCGATCCGCTGATCCCGGCGCCCAGGGCGCCCGAGGTCAGTCCCCCGGGGGTCGACCCCCCCGTAAACCCGCGCGGCGACTGCCCCGCCCGGCTCCGCAGCAGGTCGGTTGCGGAGTACTCCGGGACGAAGCGCTGCACCGCGATGTCGAGATTGTTCTCGAGCGCCAGCGCGAGCGCGTCGGACAGGGTCAGCTCGAGCCCCCCGCCGCGGATCAGGCTCTCGATCCGGGGGGAGTTCTCCAGCACCGGGGTGGGAACGGGGCGCGCACTGAAAATCCGCAAGGGGTTGGCGCCGCCTCCCGTTGCCGCCCCCTCGGTCCCGAAAAAGGAAAAACGCTCCGGTCCGGGCTGGGCGAAAAGCGACGTCCGGGGCAGCATCCAGGCCAGGGCAAGCGCCGCCACGATCACCGGTCGACGGGATCTCTCAATCATCGCAACCTCCAAAAAATGGGGACGGACCAGGGCATATTATTGCAAACAAACATCTTGCACTGAAAACACGCAGGATCGCGGGCAATCGTCCGGGGATGGTTTTCGTCCGATGCGGCTATGGCATCAATGCCGGGCGCCCAACGGTCAACGCTTGAAAATACGCCCGACATGGAACCTTGTTTCGCCCCGCGGCAAAGCCCGCGAGCCGAAAAGTTCCTATTGCATGACGCACTTGCGCGCCGTCTCGTAGACCGGGTCTTCCACCTTCAGCCCGATGACATAATCCCCGGCCTGCGGTTTGCAATACATCAATTCCCCGGTGAAGGTGACATCGCCCCAATCCACCCTGACGAGGGTGCCCTCGGGGAGACTTTCTTGCAGGATGAGGCTGAGGCCGTGAACCGAAAGATCCGCCAGGCGCGCACGGACCGGGGAGCCGGGAAGCTCCGCACAGGTCACATTCACCGTAAGGTCCGTTTTAAAGCGCATCCGGGTTCTTCTGTTCATGTCCCCTCAATCGGTCGCCGGCTCCGCTCCCCTTAAAGGAAAAACTCGGCCGAAAGGGGTGCGACGGTTTGACAACGGCTTCACGGCCCACTATCCTGTGCCGAAAAGCGCCCGCCCGGGGCTTCACGGAAAAAGGGCCTGGTATCACATCGGCAGAAGGGAGACAACCAACAGCATGGGGCTCATAACGATCGACGAAGGCAGGTGCCGGAAGGACGGCTTCTGCGCGCGGGAATGCCCGGCGGCCATCATCGAGCTTCCGGGGGACGGATTCCCCCGCATCAAGCCCGGCCGGGAGGAAGGGTGCACGGAGTGCGGCCACTGCGTAGCCGTCTGCCCCCACGATGCGCTCCGCCACGAGCGCATCCCGGCGGCGGGGTCCCCGGCGCTGCGGGACGACCTCCGCCTCAGCGAGGCCCAGGCGGCGCAATTCCTGCGCTCGCGCCGGTCGATCCGGCACTTTGCCGACAAGCCGGTGGAACGGGAGACGATTCGGAAGCTGATCGAGACGGCGCGCTACGCGCCCTCCGGCGGCAACCGGCAGGGGGTGGAGTGGCTAGTGATCGGCGACCGGGGCCGGCTCCGGAAAATCGGGGCGCTCACGGTGGACTGGATCCGCAAGCTCGCAAAGGACCCGCGCGCCGTCGCCGCCGCCCCCTACCTGCTCCCCACCATCGCCGCCTGGGACGCGGGGCAGGACACGGTGCTCCGGGGCGCTCCAGTGCTGGTCGTCGCCATGGCCCCGGCGGAGGTGGCGACCGGTTCGGCCGACGTGGTGATCGCCCAGGCCCACCTCGACCTCTATGCCCCCGTCCTGGGACTGGGGACCTGCTGGGCCGGCCTGCTCCAGGGAGCCATGGCCAACTCCCCGGAAACCAGGGCGGCCGTGGGGGTGCCCGACGGCTATCCCCACCACTACGCCCTGATGCTGGGGTATCCGGACGTCAGGTTCTTCCGTGCCCCGGAGCGCAAAGCGCCCAAGATCACCTTCACCTAGGACCCGCTCCTTGGCCGCCCGCGGAGGATTAGCCCGCGCGGGCGGCCGGCCCGGCTCCGCTACCGGTCAACCACCGGACTGATGATCCCCTCCTTCATCTTGACCTCGGTCTCCCTGCGGGCGCGGCTGATCATGAGCTCGGCCTGCCGGTAGAGCTGGTCACGCGTCAGGACCTTGCGGGCAACCCCCTGCTCGATCGCCTTCATACCGACAGCCACCGCTTCCCGGATGAAGACGTTGGGCTCGTCCATCTTGGGGATGATGGAATCGGCCCGGAGACCCCGGTCCTCGGCGCACTTGGCCAATTCGGTGGCCGCGGCGATGCACATCCCGTCGGTAATGGTCGTGGCGGCCACGTCGAGGGCGCCGCGGAAGATCCCCGGGAACCCGAGTGAATTGTTGATCTGGTTGGGGAAGTCGCTTCTCCCGGTGCCCACCACGCGGGCGCCCGCCTCATGGGCGTCCCACGGCCACATCTCCGGGATCGGGTTCGCGGTGATGAACACGATGGCGTCCTTGGCCATGCTGGCGACCCACTCCTTCCGGAGGGTGTCCGGCCCGGGGGTGGAGGCGGCCGAGAGCACGTCGGCCCCGGCGATCGCTTCCGCTACCCCGCCGACCAGCTGGTCGCGGTTGGTGATCTGGCACATCTCCCATTTTTCCCGGTAGACCCCCCGGAGCTCCGTGCGCCCCTTGTGCAGCGTGCCTTTGCTGTCCACGTAAATCAGGTTCCCGGGCTTGGCGCCGTAGGCCATGTAGAGCGCCCCGATGCGGATATTCGCCGCCCCGGACCCGACCAGGGTGATCTTGACATCCTCGATCCGCTTGCCGACGATCTTCAGCGCGTTGATCAGCCCGGCCAGGCACACGGTCGCCGTCCCCTGCTGATCGTCGTGCCACACCGGGATCCGGCAGCGCCGACGCAGTTCCGCCAGGATCTCGAAACACTTGGGCTGGGAGATGTCCTCGAGGTTGATCCCCCCGAAGGAGGGTTGCAGCACCTCCACCGTGCGGATAATCTCCTTGGGGTCCTTGGTGTCAAGGCAGATCGGGAACGCGTCCACCCCGCCCAGGTACTTGAACAGGACCCCCTTCCCTTCCATGACGGGGAGGCCCGCTTCCGGACCGATGTCGCCCAGGCCCAGGACCCGGGTGCCGTCACTCACCACCGCCACCATGTTCCCCTTGTTCGTGTGCTCGTACACTTTTGCGGGATTTGCATGGATATCCTTGCAAACCTCGGCCACGCCCGGGGTGTACCAGATGGCGAAGTCGTCGAAGTCGCGGATGCAGCACTTCGGCGAGGTCTCCAGCTTCCCCTTGTAATAAGGATGCAGCTTCATGGCATCCTCGGCCGGCTTGTAGGCCTTGGCCAGCAATTCCTCCTTGGTCATGCGCTTCGGCTCCGACGCCTGCGCAGCGTCCCCTGGTGACGAAATATCCATGATTTTTGGTCCTCCCTATGCGCCGCAGCAGGCGCACGCCGCGGCCGGATCGCGTCCGGCGCGCACACCCGCGCGGCAATTGTCGTATTTGGATGATTCCCCGTCATCACAATACTATCGCGCCTCGGGGGAATGCAAGGCCCAGCCGCGGCGGCGGGCTAGGGAGTGCGCAGGGTGACGCCCAGCCACCGTCCGGGCATGTCGACCCCCCGGATCTCCTGGTAGGCGCCGTCGAGCAGGTTGGTCCCCTCGATCCCGAGGGTGAAACGGGGAAATGAACGGGACAGCGCGCCGTCGAGGATCCAGTACGCGCGGCCGTCCGCGCGCCGTTTGTAAATGAGGGAATGCCGGGACCGGATCCCGAGCGGAAGGGAGAAATGAGCGGAGGAGGACCAGGCGACGCGCGCGTAATCGAGCACGTACTTGGAGACGTAATCCACGGAGCTCGCGCCGGATGCGAGCAGAGCGAGGCGCGTCTCCACCCCCGCCCGCGGGCCCGGGGAGTGCCTGAGCCCGACTTCCACCCCGTCGGTCCGGAGGCGGCGGATGTTGGCGGTGCGCCATTTCTCCCCGGGCGAGGGGCGGACCCAATCGATGACGTCCCGCTCCCGGCGCGAGAAGAGGGCGAGGGTCCCGAGCCAGCCGTCGGCGGGAATGAAATCGGCGACCAGTTCGGCCGACCAGGCCCGCTCGGGCCCGAGCCTGGGGCTCGCTTCGTGATTCGGGTCGCGGTAATAGAGCTCGGTGAAGGTGGGGATCCGGAACGCCCGGCCGATGGAGGAACGAAGCCGGATGCGCTTGGTGACCCACAGGCCGCCGCTGAGGGAGGGGCTCAGGGCGGAGCCGAAACGGGAATAACGGTCGACGCGGATCCCCGGGTAGAGGAACGCCCGCTTCCCCGCGCTCCATCCGAGTTCGGCGAACAGGCTCGTCCACGCAAAGGAGTGGTCCCCGAGGCTCGTCGAGGCGATCCAGTCCGCGCCCGCCTCGCCCCCCAGCGTGAGGGCGGCCGAGTCGCCCAGCGGCTTGAGCGCCCGGGCCGATACCCCGGTGGCGTGCGTGCGGTGGCGGCTCTCGAAGAGACCGGGAGTGCGGACATCGTACAGGAAGCGGTCCCCGTGCGTCCGGTACCAGCCCCGGACGTCGGCTCGGACGCCCGATGCCGCCTGGTGGCTGCGGGAGAGGGAGACCAGGGTCTGGTTCGTCCATTCCCTGGAAGGGGCCGGCCCGTAAAACCCTTCGGCGCCGAATTCACGGTCGGCGTGCGACACCGCCAGGGTCGTGGCGTCCCCGATCCGCGAACGGGCGGAAAGGGTCACGCCGTGAAAATCACGGTCGGGGCGGAATCCCGAGGAGCGGCTGAAGGCGACGCCGAGCGCCTGCCGGAGCGCGCCCTTTTCAATGCCGGCGGAGAAGGAGCCCCCGGCGAACCCGTGCGCTCCGGCGCCGACGGTCGCGCGCACCCCCGGATCCGGGGCGCGCGTGATGATGTTGACGGTGCCGCCGAAGGCGTCCGCCCCGTAGATCGAGGAACCGGGACCGAGCAGGACCTCGATCCGCTCGATCTCCTCCATGGGGATGGGGATGTCGGCGTTATGGTGCCCCGTCTGCGAATCGTTGAGCCGCACCCCGTCGACCAGGACCAGGACCTGGGAAAACGAGGACCCGCGCAGCCGGATGTCCGCCTGCATGCCGGAGGGGGCGCGGGAGCCGATGTCGGCGCCGGCGTGCGCCAGGATGTCGGGGATGGAGTGAACCGGGAGTTCGGCGATATCCTCGCGGGTCAGGACGGACACCGTCCGCGACAGGTTCCCGAACGGGACCGGGTAAGCGTTGGCCGTCACCACCACCTCCTCGTCGGGAGGATTCCCGGCGCCCATCAGGGCGGCGTCGAAAAAAGGGGGGGCCAGCAGGAGGGGGGCCAGGACGGCAACGGCTGAAAAACGGAATGGCGCGGCCCGGGAAAAGCGCGGGTCCGGGCCGGCGGCCCGGACCCGCCGGATCCGAAGATCCTTACGCATCCAAACCCATCTTGCCACTGAGGTATTTTTCGTAGGCCGCCATGTCGAAGTGCCCATGGCCGGAGAGGTTGAAGAGAATGACCTTCTTTTCCCCGGCTTCGCGCGCCTCCAGCGCGTGCACGATGGCGCTGTGGATGGCGTGGGCGCTTTCGGGCGCGGGAATGGTCCCCTCGCACTGGGCAAAGCGGATGGCGCTCGCGAAACAGTCCTCCTGGCTGTAGGCTTCCGCCTCGATGAACTTCCCGGCCAGCAGGTGGCTCACCAGGGGGGCGGAACCGTGGTAGCGCAATCCACCGGTGTGAACCGGGGGAGGGATGAATTTGTGCCCCAGCGTGTGCATCATCAGCAGCGGGGTGTTCCCCGCCACGTCGCCGAAGTCGTACTCGCGCGTCCCCTTGGTCAGGGTGGGGCAGGAGAGCGGTTCCACGGCGATCACCCTCAACTTCGATTCCGTCCCTTTCAGGCGGCCCTTGAGGAAGGGGAACGCCAGGCCGGCGAAATTGCTCCCGCCGCCGTGGCACCCGATCACGTAATCGGGATATTCCCCCGCCATTTCCATCTGCTTCATCGCTTCCAGGCCGATGATGGTCTGGTGGAGCAGGACATGGTTCAGCACGCTCCCCAGGGCGTACTTGGTATCGTCCCGCTTGATGGCGTCCTCGACCGCCTCGGAAATGGCCAGGCCGAGGCTTCCGGGGGAATCGGGGTTTTCGGCCAGGGCCCGGCGGCCGGCCTCCGTCAGTTCGGAGGGACTGGCGACGATGTTCCCGCCGTAGGTGTTGACCATGATCCGGCGGTACGGCTTCTGATCGTAGCTGACGCGCACCATGTAGACCATGCATTCGAGGTCCATCAGCTTGCAGGCGCACGCCAGCGCGCACCCCCACTGCCCGGCGCCAGTCTCGGTGGACAGCCGCTTGACCCCCTCCTGCTTGTTGACCCAGGCCTGCATGAGGGCCGTGTTGAGCTTGTGGCTCCCCACCGGGCTGACATGCTCCGACTTGTAGTAGATATGCGCCGGTGTGTCCAGCGCCGCTTCGAGGGCGCGCGCGCGGTAGACCGGGCTCGGACGGTAGAGGCGGTAAATGTCCCTCACCTGGTCGGGGATTTCCACCGTGGGCTCGAGCGAGACCTCCTGCTGGATCAGGCCCATGGGGAAGATCGGGGCCAGGTCCGCGGGGCCGACGGGCTTCCGGGTGACGGGATGGAGCGCCGGGGGCAACGGGGTCGGAAAATCAGCCTGGATATTGTAAAAGTGCGTGGGAATTTCAGATTCCGGCAGAGTGATCTTGTTATCGGTCATGACCTGTTCTCCTTCAATTTTAGAGTGCGAGCATAGCACAGGGCGGGCCGCACGTCAGCCGGGATAATGCAGCGGTGGCACATTCCCGGCCCCGTTCTCGCCCATCGGCGCCACGCATTGTCAAGGCGGAGATGTCCGCCGGCGGCCGAGAGCCGCCAGCTGCCGGCGGTAGCGCGCGCGGATCTCCGCCAGGTCCCCGTCGTAGCGGCCGTCGCTGAAGTCGGGGAAGGTCCACTCGAAAGGCTGGTAACGGCCGGCGCGGTAGCGGGCAACCAGGTCGGCCCAGACGCCGTCGGCGAGGTAGAGCTTCTGGCCCGCCCCCTTGAAGCTGCCCAGGACGATCTTGTGGAGGTCCAGGTACCCCACGTCCAGGTTCACCCGCCTCCCTCTCCCCGCAGCCAGTTCCGCCTCGACGGCGTTCGATTCGTGCTTGGCCTCCACCAGCCGGCCGGGGGGAACCAGCGGCTCGAAGGACACCAGGCGGCGCCTGAGACCCGGCCCCATCTCCGGCTCGTAGTAACCGGTCAGATCGAAGGGGCGGTCCGCCCCGGCGAAATCGATCGCCCCCCACCGGACGCGCAAACGCTCAAGCGCCGCGCCGAGCGCCGCCTCCCCTGCCCACAAAATGGCGACGAAAAGCTTGACCGGGTCGACGTCCCGAGGCTGGGCCATGGCGTCACCCCCGCTCCCCGACAATCGCCAGCGCCCGCGCAATCACCGCCGGCGCCATCCGGAACTCGGCGGCGATGCGGGCCACCCACTCCCCCTCCGGCACCCGGGTGCGCCCGGTCGCTTCGCCTCGGGTGACCTGCAGCATCGACCCGCGCACATAGACCTGCCCGGACTCCGTCGCGCGCGCGAGCAGGGGGTAGCGCATCATCTCCCAGCCGAAGGAAGCGTCCCAGGCCCGATGGAAATGCATGCGCGGCGCGGGCGCGGTCTTGTAGGTCAGGCGCAGGGTCCGTGCGCCGCGGCGCACCGTGGACAGATCGATCCGCCCCCCCGCGGGGTCGGCCGAGAGCACCAGGGGGCGGCACCCCGTTGCGCATTCCCGCTCCCCGGCGAACCCGAGCGGAATAGGCTCGACGACCAGGTAGCCCGGGTCGAGGAGGTGGGGGACCCCGTCGATCCGCACCAGGAGAGCGCAGTGGGTATCGGGCCCGTAGGGGCGGTCGGCCAGGATGGGCTCGGCCTCCCAGCCGAGGGCGCGCACCAGGTGGAGGAGGGTCGAAGTCAGGGCGAAGCAGGTGCCCCCCGCCCCCCAAGCCTTGTGATCGGCCAGGACCTCCCCGGGCGCGCGGCGCGCCCTTTCGGGAATCCCGCACCCGGCGTACTTGATGATCTTGGTGAGATTCTCGTAGGGGAGCCGGGCGAAAGCGGCGGTTGTCTCCCCCAAGACCCGCCGCGGGGGGCCGTCGCGCGCGATGCCGAAATGTTCGAGAAACCCTCCCAGAACGTCCATGTTCTTATTGTAGCAGCGGACTCCCCACGGGTCAGCGATTCTTCGCCCGCCGGGGCCCCGGCCCCAGAGAATGGAATGTGCCCCGGTCGCGCTCCCCAAGCCGTCTGTTATGGTATTATGCCCGATTCCGGAAACCGAGGCACCGGTCGCGCCGGAGCGGAAAAACGACAGCGGGAGTCCACGATGAGCAACGATCGGATTGTGATTATCGGCGCCGGCATGGCGGGAGCCGCTACCGCCTACTTCCTGGCGGAGAGGGGCCGGCGCAACCTCTGCCTGCTCGAAAAGGAAAAGATCGCCGGAACCCAGTCGACGGGCCGCAATGCCGCCATCCTGCGCACGATGATCCCCGATCCCCTGCTGAACCGGATCGCCTGCACCTCCGCGGAATTTTACCTGCGCCCCCCGGAAGGGTTCTCAACCGAACCGCTGGTCGAAAGGACAGGGGTCTATCTCGCCGCCGGCGGGGGGCACGTCGCGACGCTCGATTCGTGGTGCGAGGAGAATCCCGAAAACGGGCAGGTGCCGGTGGACCATTCCGTGATGTACAACCGGATCCCGATCCTGGCCCCGGGACTTACCCGCGTCACCCACAAGGCCGATGACGGGGTGATGGACGTGCACGCCATCCTGCAGGGCTTTATCCGCGGCGCCTGCCGGCAAGGGGCGGAGCTCCTCCTCGGACGCGAGTTCCTGGGACTGAGGGTCGCCGCCGGCCGGCTCGAGGGGGTGGAGACCGCCGAAGGGTTCATCGCGGCGGACAAGGTCGTGATCGCCAACGGGGGGTGGGCGGCGGCCGCGCACCTCTTCGGTCCCTACGCACTTCCATTCACCCCCTACCGCCGCCACCTCATGGTGACCGCCCCGCTGCGCGAGGTGGACCCCCGCTGGCCCGTCGTGTGGATCGTGGGGGAGGAGTTCTATTTTCGGCCGGAAAGCGGCGGGCTCCTCCTGTGCGGGTGCGACGCGGTGAAGGTGGCGCCCGAGCAGGGGGCGGTCAGCGATCCCGCCGAACTGGAAAAGACCGCCGCCAAGGCCGCCCATTGGCTCCCGGGGCTCGCCGACACCCGGATCGCCCGCTCCTGGGCGGGGATGCGCACCTTCGTGCCGGACGACCTCTTCGTCATCGGCGCCGACCCGCGCCTGGAGGGGCTCTTCTGGGTCGCCGGGCTCGGCGGCCACGGCATCACCTGCGCCCCCTTCATCGGCCGCCTGGCGGCGGAATGGATCACCACCGGGGGGAGCGCTCACCCGGCGGCCGCCGACCTGGCTCCCGCGCGCCTGATCGGCTAACGATTTGCGGTTGGCGAAGGCGCCGGACGGTCTAGGTTCTGGGAAGCGGCGCAACCAATCACCGAGGGAATACTCACGGCAACGACCGAAGACAACCTGAAAGAGGTCTATGCGGGAGAGAGCCAGGCCAACCTGAAGTATCGCGCCTTCGCCCGGAAGAAGGAACGGGGGCGCCACCCTAATCTTTGCAAGGTGGAAAATTGACCCCCCGCCTCCCGCTGCGGAATTGAGGTCCGGTGCTGTGCGCCGTCCGCCGATCCTTCCCCCGAGAGACCTCATGGAGCAGGTTGGATTGACAAGCAAGCCCCCGCCGCCATAAAATTACGGCGTACCGGATATTTGGGCTTTTTTGCATAAATGATCAGGAGGCAGCATGAGACTATTTCCACCGAAGGTGTTCGTGTCGTCCGCCCTTTTGCTGGGGTTATTGATGGTATGGACCTCTCCCGGAATGGCGCAGAGCCGCGCGGTCAAGGGAAAGGTGACCGACGAAAACGGTCAGCCCGTTGAAGGGGCGAAGATAAAAATCGAGGGAACGGACATCTACCGGGTGTTCGAGACGAAGACCAACAAGAAGGGGGAGTATTTCCACCTGCTGGGCCTCCAGTCGGGCGTCTACCGCGTCATCGTCCGGAAAGACGGCTTCCAGCCGGCGTACCAGGAAAATGTCCGGGCCGAAATGGGGGAGGAAAAAGCGGTCGACTTCCAGCTCACACCGGGAAAGGACCGGAAGCTGCCGTTTGAGATGTCCGATGCCGACAAGGCCGAGTACATGAAGAAGTACGAAGAGCAGCAGAAGCGGATGAAATTCTCGGCCGAGGTCCAGGCCAAGTTCAACCAGGGAGTGACATTCTTCGACGCCGGCCAGTACGCGGAAGCCCTGGCGGAATTTCAGGCCGCCCTCGAAATCGACCCCAAGCAGCCCGGCATCATGGCCCGCATCGGCGACTGCCTCCTGAAGCTGGACAGGAAGGAGGAAGCGCTGGACTCCTACAACAAGGCCATCGAGCTCCACCCGGAAGACCCCTCCTTTTATACCAACAAGGGCGTTATCCTGAGCCAGATGGGAAGGGCGGAAGAATCCCAGGAGATGTTCAAGAAGGCGGCGGAACTGGATCCGATGGCCGCGGCCCAGAATTTCTACAACCTCGGGGTCACCATGGTCAACACCGGGGACATTGATAACGCCGTCGCAGCGTTCAGGCGCTCGATCGAGGCGGACCCGGGTTACGCCGAATCGTATTACCAGCTGGGCATGAGTCTCTCAGGAAATTTGAAGACCATTCCGGAAGCCATCTCGTCCCTGAAGAAATACCTCGAACTGGGACAGAAGCCCGAGCAGGTCGAGGTGGCCAAGCAGATCATCAGCGCCCTGGAAGCGTCCCAATGATTCCCTAGGCGGACAGGTCCTCTTGACACGTCCGCCTGAACGCAAGCCCTCGCACCGGAGGGGGATCGAACGGTCCCCCTCCGGTGCTTTCCTTCCCTTTCCGCATCCTTCTTCTTCCTCCCGCCCGCACCCGCAGTGGTACAAAAAGTGCCACCCATTGTCCCGTCCCGCTTTCTCCCGGATCGGATAATGGGTGGACATGGAATGGAAAAGGGTGTGGTAGTGTATCGGAAGATGGACAGAAAATTGGGCGCACTCCCCGGCCCGATTGGAATAGTATTTCTTCTCTCACAGAGGTAGCCTATGGACACCAGAAAACCGGAGGCCGGCGCATGCCGGCGGAAAGACCTCTCGATGTGCTGATCATGGACGACGAGGATCTTTTCGCGGACGCCTGCCGCCGCACCCTCGAGGAGGCGGGCCCGAGTGTGACCACGGCAGGCAGCGGACGTGAAGGACTGGCCCTGGCGCAGTCGGCCCCTTTCCCCGTCCTGAGCACACTCAAATATTTCCGCGGGGAGTACGCGGGCACTCCGCCTCCGGCCGGAAAACAAGTGTAGCGCGAGGTCACCATGAAGAATGTAACCCTGGAAATCGACGGTCGCACCGTTGAAGTCGAGGAGGGGGCCACTATCCTCGAGGCGGCCCAATCGGTCGGCATCAAAATCCCCACCCTGTGCCACGACACCCGGATGCAGCCGTACGGCGCATGTCGCATGTGCATGGTGCACATCGAAACCTCGTGGGGGCGCAAAAGGCTGGTGGCCTCCTGCGTCTACCCCGTGGAAGAGGGCCTCCTCGTCCGGACCGACACGGAAGAAGTGAAGCGCGTCCGCAGGATGGTCATCGAACTCCTCTGGCCCTCCTCGCAGGCATACGCCGAGGAGTACGGGGTCACCGGGTCCCGCTTCAAGACAGGTACGACCGACTGCAGCCTCTGCGGCCTCTGCCTCCGGTACTGTTCCGAAATCAAGGGAGAGAACCGGATCTACTTCGAGGGGCGGGGGGTCGACCGGCGCCCGGCCCTCGTCGAGGGGTCGGAACTCACCTGCCGGGCCTGCGGCGAATGCTTCAACCTGTGCGGCAGCGGCTGGGTCGCCTCAAGGTGCTGAACAAGGAGACCGTAAATGAAAAAGGGAATCTGCCTGCTCGCCATCCTCCTGCTCCTTCCGGCCGCCCGGCCGACGGCGGCTGAAGATTACCGTCCCGTCGTAGGGCAGCAGGGGAAGGACGTCATCTGGGTGCCGACCCCCGAGGACTTCATCGAGGCGATGCTCGATGCCGCCAGGGTGACGTCCGACGACTACGTCATCGACCTGGGCTCGGGGGACGGACGCATCGTCATCGCCGCCGCCCGGCGCGGAGCCCGCGCGCTGGGGATTGAATACAACCCGGACCTGACGGAACTGTCGAGGCACAAGGCGGAAACGGCCGGGGTGGCGGACCGGGCCCGTTTCGTTACCGCCGACATTTTCGCGAGCGACCTCGGCCGGGCCACCGTCATCACCATGTACCTGCTCCCGGACCTGAACCTCCGGCTGCGTCCCACCCTCCTGGGACTCGCCCCCGGCACCCGGGTGATTTCCCACGCCTTCCACATGGCGGAATGGGCCCCCGATGAAACCATCCTGGTCGCCGACCGGGAAGCCTATCTCTGGATCGTCCCCGCCCGGGCGGACGGGGTCTGGGCCCTCCGGGACGGGGGCGCGCCCTCCGAGCTGCGCATCGTCCAGAACTTCCAAAAGATCGAAGGGACGGTGCGGCCCGGTCTCCCGATTGCGGTCGGGCAGATCCTGGGGGACCGGATCTCCTTCCGTGCCGGCGCCGCTTCCTACGAGGGACGCATCGCGGGGGATGCGATGGAGGGGACCGTGAATGACGGAGGGAGCAAACGCACCTGGTCGGCCTCCCGGACCGGGCGGTAAGGCGCAGCATGAAGGAACATACGGCCATCGTCACCGGAGCTTCCAGCGGCATCGGGGAGGCGTTCGCCCGGCGCCTCCACAGGGAAGGATACCGCCTGGTCCTGGTGGCACGCCGTACGGACCGTTTGGAATCTCTAGCCCGCGAGCTGGCCCCCGCCGAAGCCCTCGGGGCCGATCTCGCCCTGGACGGGGAGATCGAGCGCGTCGCTGTCCGCATCGCCGCCGAACCCGGTCCCGCACTGCTGGTCAACAACGCCGGGTTCGGAGCTCCGGGCCGGTTCTGGGAAACGGACGCGCGGACGCTCGACCGGATGCACCGTCTCCATGTCCTCTGTGTCCAGCGGCTCACCCGGGCCGCCCTGGAAAAGATGGTGCCGGCGGGGCGGGGGGGCGTCATCAATGTCGCTTCGATATCCGGCTGCTTCCATGTCCCGGGCGCCGTCGCCTATGGAGCGACCAAGGCCTGGATCATCCACTTCACCGCGGGCCTCCACCTGGAGCTCCGAGGCATCGGTTCCCCGGTACGCGTACAGGCGCTCTGTCCCGGATTCACCCGCTCCGGGTTTCACGAGGCGGCCGGGATGGTCGCCGCCGCCATCCCTCGGCCGCTCTGGATGACGGCCGAGGAAGTGGTCGACGCTTCGCTCCGGGCGCTCGGGCGCAACCACGCCGTCGTCTTCCCCGGATGGACCTACCGAATGACGGCGGCCCTGGGGCGCGTCCTCCCCCGCTTTTTAACCGACGCGGCTCTCCTCGCATACAGCCGCAGAACGAACACCCGCGACCGCTGACGCCGGCGCGGTTGCTACAGTAGGGGAACCACGAACATCCAGGCGCCCCGGAACCGAAAGGAGTTGGCAATGAAAAGAGGATTGAGCCTGCTGCTGGTCCTGGGCTTCGTCGCCGCCGTTGTGTTATCCGGCGCCGGCAGGGACCGGGAGCCGAAAATCACCGTGCACAACCCGCTGGGGCAGCCCCCCGCGATCGCGCGTGTCCCCATGGCCCCCCGCATCGACAGCCTCGAGGGGAAAACCATCTACATCGTGGACATCGGGTTCACCGACACCCACCAGTTCTTCACCGAGATGCGCGACCTGCTGAGCTCCAGGTACCCCGCGACCACCTGGGTGGTCCGGACCAAGATAGGCACCTATTTCGACGACGACCCCGCGCTCTGGGCGGAGATCAAGGAGAAGGGGCACGGCATGATCATGGGGATCGGGCATTGAAGCTCCTGTTCGCCGTCGGTCGTCGGCCACAGCTGGACAGTCGAAAAGCTTGGAATCCCCACCGCCCCGGTCGTCACCCGGGTGTTCGAGGAACTCGTCAAAACCTACACCTTCAAGAAGGGGATGCCCAACCTGCGCTTCACCTTCGTACCACACCCGATCACGGGCATCCCGGCGGCCGCCTGCCGCAAGTTCCTCCAGGGGAACGACCCGCTGACGGGCAAGCCCGTCCTCGATGAGATCATCGCCGCCCTCACCCTCCCCCTCAGCGCCGAGGACTCCAAAAAAGGATTCATCGAAAGGCCCACCCCCAGGATGGTGCCCCCCGACACGGAGGAGAACCTGCACCGCCTTTTCCTGGAAAACCAATGGACCGACGGTCTCCCCATCGTGCTGCCGACCGAGGCCCGCGTGGCCGAAATGCTCAAGGGGACCAGCCACGCCCCGGACGAGCCGGTGGGGAAAATGCAGCCCTCCTCCCCGCACGAAGCCTGGAGCTACGACGTGGAAAGGGTGGCCGTCAACGCCGTGATGGCGGGCGCCCGCCCGGAGCACCTCCCCGTGATCCTGGCCCTGGCCTCCACGGGGGTCCCCTCCCTGTACACCTCGACGACATCGTTCGCGCGCATGGTGGTGGTCAACGGACCCATCCGGAACGAACTCAGGATGAACGCGGGGATCGGCGCCCTCGGCCCGTTCAACCAGGCCAACAGCGTCATCGGAAGGGCCTGGACCCTGATGTCGATCAACCTGGCGGCCGCGGGAAAGGCGGGGGAAACCTACATGGGAAGCCAGGGGAACAACTACAACTACAACAACCTGTGCATGCCCGAAAACGAGGAGGAGCTCCCCGAGGGGTGGAAGCCGTTCCACGTGCAGTTGGGTTACAAGCCGGGGGAGAGCGTCGTCAGCACCTTCAACGGCTGGGCCTTCATCCACCCCGACCAGAGCTTCGGCAAACCGTTCCACGCGCAGATCCCGTTCTGGCTCAAGTTCGTCAGCCCCTTCTCCCCCGCCACGCTCCTGTTGGACCCCACCATCATCCACCAGCTCAAGGAGCGGGAGGGGTTCGACTCCAAGGAGCAGCTGATCGAGTGGATCCACAAGAACACGAAGGTGAGCGTCGGGGACTGGCTGGATAATTTCTACAGCGTCCAGAACTTCGTCCACCCGGTCGGGAGGAGGGGGGTGGAGCCTTACGCTTCCTGGCTCAAGCTCCCGCGCGAGGAGATGATCCCGCAGATCGCCAGCCCGGACAACATCCACATCCTGTCGGTGGGAGGGGGGACCAACCTCTTCTGGCAGGCGGGTGACTTCGGCCACGTTTCTAGCGCCTCGGTGGACAAGTGGCGCTGAAACACCGCCGCCGGGGCTGTCGACAGCCCCGGCGGCCCGCTTACAGGTCGGAAACCAGCTCGGCGAGCCCCAGTTCGGCGAGGCATTCCGGGGAAGGCTTCCCGGAGCGGACGTCCCACTTCATCTCGGCGAAGTACCCGTCGCGCAGCGCCCCATGATCGGTTTTCGTGGTGGACCTGATCCGCTTGGGAAGCTCGAACTTGTCCGGGGTGAGTCCTTCCCGGGCGTTGAACGCCTGGCGCAAGGTCAGGATCCGGCGCCCCGCCCGCAGGGCCTCCTCCCACCCGAAATCCCACCCAGTGGCCCCGGCGATCAGGTCGGCGATGGGAGGGGGAGCGGTGGCCACGGTATAAAGAGAACAGAGACCGGCGGCGTTCAGGAGCTGGTGGTAACTGCTTCCGATGGCATGCAGCGCGAACGGGCTCTGCCCGGAAGCCCGCAGCGCGGGGTCCGTTCCAATCGAGGCGCCCTGGGCCAGCATGCCGGAAATCTGGCTGTCCATGTGGTGCGCGGGATTGGCGTCGGCGATGTTCGCCGTGCCGAGCGCCGGGGATATCCGCGGGTCGTGGTAGGCCAGGCTCTTGCCGCGGATGGCGATGGCGTACCGCTCGGCCCCCTTGCCGATCCTCTCGGCCGCCTTCCCGGTCCCGTCGGCCAGCACCGCGCCGAACCCATCCCGCCGGGCGATCTTTTCCACCAGCTCGACGATGGCGTCGGCGTTTCCCCAGGAGAGATCCAGCCCGTCGGTGTCCTCCCTGCCGATCAGCCCCCTTTCGTAGCACTCCATCGCCATGGCGATCGTGCCCCCGACCCCGACGGTATCGATGCCGTAGCGGTTGCAGAGGTCGTTGGCCTTGATCACCGACTCCAGGTTGTCGTTCATCAGCATCCCGCCCAGGGCGGCCAGTGACTGGTATTCAGGGCGGTGCATCTCGTCCCTGATGGCGTAGCGCCCCTCCCCCTGCCGGATGATGGCGCCGCAGGTGATCGGGCAGGCATAGCAGCCGTAGCTGCCCACCTTGTACTTGTCCATGTTCCCGCTGTCCAGGTTCGAGATGGTGGGGAGGGCGTCGAGCCCGCTCAACTGCCAGTTCTTGAGGGGCGCGTCCCCGACGGCGACCAGGAAGCTGATGTTGTTGCCGGTCCCAGACCGGGAGAGGGCCCGGGCAAATTCGTTGGTGTCGATGATGGCCAGGAATTTTTCGAGCGCGGCGGCGAATTGTTCCGGGTCGGCGGGCCGGATGGCGCACGCTCCACCCCGGATCGCGACCGCCTTGAGGTTCTTCGACCCCATGACGGCGCCGACGCCGTTGCGCGCCGCGATCCGCCCCCGCTCGCTGACGATGCCGGCCAAAAGCGACCTGGACTCTCCCGCCGGGCCGATGCAGGCGATTTTGACCTCGGGATCCCGCAGCGATTCGTGCAGCCGGTCCTCCGTCTCGTAGGCGTCGAGGCCCCAGAGCTCCGAGGCGTCCCTCAACTCGGCGGCTCCGTCCCGGATATCAAGGTAAACCGGGCGGGAGGAAATCCCGGTGAAGAAGACGGCGTCGTAGCCCGCACTCTTGAGCTCGGGCCCCAGGGTCCCGCCCGAATTGGATTCGGCCCAGGTGCCCGTAAGCGGCGACTTGGTCACCAGCATGTGACGTCCGCTGCCGGGGGATGCCGTCCCGGTCAGTCCCCCGACGACAAACCCGAGGATGTTTCCGGGCCCCAGGGGATCGGTCCCTGCCTGCATCCTTTCATAGAGGACGCGGACACCCAGCCCGTTGGCCCCCACGAAATGCCGGTAGACCTCGGCGGAGAGCCGCTCCTCGCGGATTTGACCTTGCGTGAGATCGACATTCAGAATTTTGCCTGCGTAACAGCTGGGGATCTCCATATCACCTGCACCTCGACAATTCCCGGGGTTGGCCCCTCCAGGGAGAGCGGGGCGGGAGGGGATTCCTCCCTCTTTTCAGAATAGCATGGGAGGGGAGACAGGGGGAGAATCGGGGATTCTCCCCCCCGCGCGTCTATTTTCCGACCCGCCACCGGAGAATGAAAAGCGCCGACAGGCCGGTCAGCAGGAGCGCCAGGGTCCCGGTTTCGGGCACGACGACGTCGTCCACGGAGCCGACCGAGAAGAGCGGGCGATAATAATGCGGCAGGAACGAGGGACGCTGAGCCGTGACGAAGGAGTCGAACGGAGGCGCCGGGACCAGGGCCAAGCCGGTTTCAGGAAGCGGGGAGAGATCGGGGTCGGCCGATGGCGGAGCCATCCGGGCCAATTCCGGGAAATCGAACGACTCCATCAACGGCTCCTCGTCGGAAACGGGAAGCTGGGGCGAAGCCGACACCCGGTTGCCGCAACGGGCGCGCACTTCGCACTCGCCGTCGGTGAGCAGGGCCTCCCCTGCCGGGATGTTCACCTTGTTGGCCGTCCAGTAGACCTGGTCGTCCCGACGGTAGGACACGTGCATCTTCCGGGTCTCGGCGGCCCGCACCATCCGGGCCGCGTCGACATTGAAGTCGGCGAAGTGATCGGCGACCACGCGGTCCCCGGCCATGGAGGCTGCCAGTTCCTCGCGGCTGCGCACCCCGCCGGGAATGACCGAGTAGGGGTAGACGACCCTGTCGTACCGGGCGGCCTGGAAATTCCCCACCAGGCCCGAATCGGCCGCCACGACCGGATCGGCGGGCAGGGGGGACTGAACGGCGGTCTGTATGCGGCCGGCCAGGGCAACGGCAAGAAACAGGAGCCCGGCTCCCACGAGCCCCAGCAGCATGAAGCCGCGCCGCTTGAGGATGGAGCGCTTTTTTCTCACCTTCTTGCGAATGTAGATCACATTCTTCATACGGTCCTCTCGATCGGGCTGGTCCGCACCCGCCGGATGAAATTTCTTCCGATCCCGGCAATGTGACGCCTGTCACTAATAACTATCGGCAATTGGGCCCCAGGGGTCCAGTATTATTTTTCCTCCTGATTCGGCCTAATCCCCGAAGGCTCCTGGACGATAAGATCCATGAAACGGGGTGAAACGGTCATATGAAAAAGCAATCGGCACGCAAATGGATCCTCAGCCTTCTCCTTGGAGCCCTGGCGCTCACCGGAGTCCTGCCGTGGCGGGCGGCGGAATGCCGTGCGGCCGAAGGCCTCCCCGGCTACCAGGCAACTCCTTATGCTACAACAGCATGGGAACAGGAATTGCTGGAGTTCACCAATCGGCACCGAATGGAGCAGGGGCTTGCGCCCCTGGTCATGGACGAGGAGCTGATGGCGATCGCCCGCAGCCATTCCATGGACATGGCCCGGCAGGGATTCATCAGTCACGACCTCCCTTCCGGGAACCTCCAGACCCGCCTGGTCCGCGCCGGGTACCATTCGGAAGTCGCCAGGGAAAATGTCGCCAGCGCCCGGACGGTCCGCCGAGCCCACAAGGCCCTGCTCGCCAGCCCCCCGCACCTGAAGAACATTCTCGCGACCGACGTCACCCGGATCGGCATCGGGGTGGTCCGCCATCCGTCCCTTTGCGACGAATACCTCTACGTCACGGAGGTTTTCACCCGGCCGATCGAGCGACAGCCCGACTCGATGGTTCAAAGCCTGCTCGAGGACAAGGTACGAGACCTGCGCCGCGAGGGGGACGGCCCGATGGAAGCTGACCCCCTGCTCCATGAAATCGCCTCGAAATCGGTCCAGTCTCTCAGCGTGCCGTACGACCGGACTCAGCTCCGCAGCCTGCTCGAGGCTTCCGCCGGAACCCTGCAGGAATCCGGGAAAAACCACCTCTCGCGGCTCGAGGCCGTCGTCCAGATGGTGCGCAATCTCGGCAACCTGCGCCTCCCCGATCGCAATCCCGAGAGCCGGGCTAAGAGCTACGGCTCGGCCTTCCGCCGGATCACCGACGATCAGAACCAGCCCGCCTTCCTGGTCCTGACCCTGATCGGAATCGGGCGCTGAAGAGCTTATTCCGCTTCCAGGCAAAATTCCGGAGCATC
>JAAYAJ010000068.1 GCA_012719455.1 Acidobacteriota bacterium
ACCTCCCCTTCGGCCGCATGCTGGGGTCTGGCGTCGGCGGGCGCGGGAGTTGCTACCCCGACCCGCCCGATGCCAACTATGACAGCAGGGCTCCGCAGAAGTTCACCGGCAAAGAACGGGATGCCGAGATGGGGCTGGATTACTTTGGGGCGAGGTACTACTCGGGGGCGCAGGGGAGGTTTACTGCCGTCGACCCCCAATTGACTGGAGTTCCGATTCCAAAGCACCTAATTCAGCCACAATCCTGGAACATGTATGCATATGCCTTGAATAATCCGCTCAAATATGTGGACCCAAAAGGCGAAGACATAGAATTGGTCGTGACGTTTCAAGGCGACTTTACTGATGACGAAAAGGAGAAGATCCTCAAGAAACTAAAAGGGTATTTGTCAAAACTTGATATTGGAGACGTCCTTGTTCGGCAATCCGGGGAAGAAGACAAGAGAACCCCGATACAAAGACTCAAGGATTGGTTTTCTGGCCCACCTGATTTTGCCAAAATAGCATTCGCAAGCGACATGTCCTCGCAAAATAAGCACTTACCGGATACGATGTTCTCCTCTGAATTTGCTCAGTACAGAAACGATTCCGATATTTTTGCCGCTGTAAATGCTGATGCAGCGCTTCACGAAGTGTTCGCACATCAGTTGAGGCTGGGACAGGATCCCCGCACTCAGCAATTCGACCTCTTGGGGACCGATCACCCGAATGATCCGTATTTCGGTCCGCGGAGGGGTACGCTATATGATTCAAATCCCAACGCTAATCCGAACGAAATACGCTCCCTTTACCCCAAAGACCAAAAAGCAATTGAAGAGCGGTTGAAACCTATCGACAGGAAATACGAGGGGTCGGCAAGGTGAAGCTACGCTATAAGTTAGCGCTCCTCAACTTTTTCTTAGTATTGCTCATGGGATTTATTACCTGGCCACTAAGTCTTAATCAATTCACGTTTCTCAAGTATATCGACCCGATTCTGCTTTGGGACTTTCAGAGCTTTGCCTGTGGAGTTGATCGTGTTCGAGAATTGGTCCATCTACCCCTTAATATTGAAACCTTTGCAGTCCTGACAACTGCAATTCACTACATTTTTGTCATCGCTATCGGTACCATTCAGTGGCTGATTATTGGGGCTATCTGTGAGCGATCAAGCGTAATTTTTAAGGCCAGAAGGAATTCAGGTACAGCCTCCCCTGGGTCAGCGACAAAACCCTTATGACGAGAAGCCTTTGTTTATGATGCCCTACTACGCCGATGCTATTTAGCACGGCTGGTTCACCGGCAAAGAACGGGATGCCGAAACCGGGCTGGATTACTTCGGGGCGAGGTACTACTCCGGAGCAATGGGGAGATTTGCGACCACCGATCCTGTGCTAATAAGCAATCAACGGCTTCTTGATCCCCAGCAATGGAACCTCTACTCCTATGCCAGAAATAATCCGCTGAAGCTTATCGATCCCAGCGGGCGTGAAGTTGGGGTGTTGGATGAAGAAGCATTAAAGAGAATCCGCAGTACAGTTCCCGAAGAACTCCGATCAAGCATCAAACTAAACAAAAAGGGATTCATCGACAAAAATAGTCTGAACAAGGTAAAAACCGATAACGAAAACTATAATGAGTACAAAAGCGTCATTCAAATAATGAGCGATCTAAACAGCGCTGGCGTCACGGACGTGGATTCCGACGACATGATACCAACTCTTTTTCTCGGGGTAACTGATGGCAAAGAAGAAACAGGCTCCGGAGTTGCGCGTGTCACTTTATCGGATGGAACTGGGAAGGCTGCTGGTACCCCTGCGGTTGAACATGCCATAACCAGTGCCCATGAGATATACGGGCACGGACTTCTAAATCTCCGTGGGATGCCATGGATGCATGATGGTCCTGGGAAACCGGTGGATGCAAGGATTAAGGAAATCGAGGATCGGACGAGGCGGCTTTATGAAGCTAAGTAATTGGCAAAAAAGGCAGGTGATTGTTTTCTGTGAATTATGGTTATGCTTTTCAGGATTGGCTGTGTGCGCAAATCCTTCTGAGGAAATCGAGCTATGTGACTTTGGGGTGCCGAGTGCCATTGCGAGAGCAAATGCCAGTTTCCCAGTCATCTATTCACTTGAGTTGGGTTCGACTGGCAAGCCAATTAGGGTGGCAAAGGTAAAGAATGACTTTTTGGCAGATGATCCATTTGTGAATTGTTTCCTTGGTTGGCAATTACCGGCAGAATGGGGGACCGTATATGTTATTCTGAATTGGAAGCACGGCATAGGATGGACACAACTCACAATTTCGGGAAAAGGGGTCCGTCGCGTTTTGAGGTTCCAGCCAGGTTGGTGTGCTCGAGGGGTACAATAGCCCACTGCCGAGAACGAATGTATCCTCAATGAAGTCGGGTTTTATGCTTCGGGCAGGTTGCCGGGAATGCTTCAGGCGGTTCTGAGCAAGGAAGCTTCGACGGCGTCGGGAACGGAGATGGCAAAGCAACATATTTTCTGTAAATTCACTCTTCCTGTGTGACCGGGCCGCTGTTTTCCATTCGCAAGTAAAGCTTTTCAGTTTCCCATTCTTCACTGATTTCCATCAATACTGCGCTGACCAATGACAAGATGATTGTCGCAGTAGACTATTATGCCCGGCAAAGATGCATATTTCGGCAGGCATTGTTTCAAGTTCTCACGCCATTGCCAAGCAGGCTTAAGGGTTGCGGCGAGGCGATGAGGGCCGGTCCTGCAACAGGGTTTCGAGCGGGTGCTGGGGCGATGTCTTGCGGGCCTGGATCCATCGTATTACCGGGTCCTGCATCGGGATGCCGAGGTTGTAGCCGTTGGGGTTCTGGGTCCGGAAGAGGTATTTGTCTCCGCCCGCGTACATGAAACTGTTCACGAGAACCCGATAGGTGGCGGCCGGGTCGAGGGGGCGGCCGTTGTCGAGGGTGGCCTCGACCCGGTCGCCGGAGCGGCGATAGGTGAGACCGGCCGCGGCGCCGCCGCAGCAGCGGAGGTTTTCCAGCAGCTGCTCGCCGGTCAGGTCGACCGATACGATTTCATTGTTGAAGGGCCAGGTGGTCAGAATGTCGGCGCGGGTGATCTCGCCCGGCGGAATGGCCGCCCGGAAGCCGCCGAGGTTGCTGATGGCGATGTCGGCCTCCGGGTAGGCCCACAGCCAGGAATCGAGCAGCAGGTTGTACAACGGCTGACCTTTGGGGATCCCGGTGGCGGTGTAGCCGATGACTTCTCCCAACGCCGCTTCCGCTTTCTTTGACCACTCGGCAACAATAGCCGCAATCGCAGGGTCGGAGGGAAGGGGGGCGCCGTCGAGCGGATGCTCGACCGGCACCAGGTCGGCCCTGGTATGCACCACCTTGCGGGCGGCGGTATCGAAGGCGATGTCCACCTGGGCGAATGACTGCCAATGGGCGCCCGGCCCGATGATGCGGACCCCTTTTTGCTCGACATTTTGGAGTTCGGAGTGGCAATGGCCCCCGAGCAGCAGGGGGATGGAAAGCTCCGCAGCGACCGGGGCCAGGGTTTGGAGATCGGTCGGGCAGACGTGGGCGATCACAACCGGCAGGTCGGCCCCTTCGGCCGCCGCCCGGGGGACCGTGCGCCGAAGGGCTTCGGCGTAGTCGGTCAGCGCCAGGCCGGCGATGTTGTCGGGAAAGACGATGCCGGAGGTCTGCCGGGTGGTCAGCCCGATGACGGCCACCCTGACGCCGTTCACCTCGCGGATGACATAGGGCAGTGCAAAATCGGGCGGTCCTCCGGTGTCTTTCACCGCCAGGTTGGCCGAAAGGAAGGGGAACCGGGCGGCCTTGCTGTTCGTCCTCAGTCTTTCCTGGCCGAAGTCGAACTCGTGGTTGCCGATGGCGGCGGCCTGGTAGCCCATCGCGTTCATGACCTCGACGGTCGATTCTCCCTGGAACCAGGTGGAGATCGCCGGGCCCGTCCACATGTCTCCCCCGCTCAGGAGCAGGGACCGCCCGCCCCCGGGAAGATACCCCCGCCGGCGCAGGGCGGCCATGACCTGGGCCGAGCCGCCGGCGGACTTCACCCTGTCCCTCGTTGGCTCCAGGTATCCTTCTTCGTCGCTGGTGTAGAAGATGGTGATCGTGCGGACGGGATCGCTCGGGGCGGGGGCCTGCATCGCGGGAAGTTGGTTCCCGGCCGCCAGGGTCAGGCCGATAAGGAGCACAACGGCCGCCATGCAGGAGAGAACGCGCATTCTCGATTTTTTCATGATCACCTCACCCCCGATCGGGTCAAACATGCAGGGAGCGTTGCCCGCCCGGCTGCAAGGGCAAATCCCGGGCGCCATGATATCACCGTAAGGTTCCGGCGGATTCACCGGAAAGCGGGGAAAGTGGCGCCGGCATCAGAATCATTTCGGCCGGGCGGGCGACACCACGTGAGGGCCGTCAGCACGGGGGTTGATCCGGGCCTGCAGTTTTTGTTCCGCGTCGGCGAGCGAGGCGTAGCCGAGCGCGCGCACGAGGCGGTCGTAGATCTTTTCCGACAGGCTCTCCCCCCGGGCCCGCATCGCCGCGAGGTCGCGCCGCAGCAGCTCCAGGGTGCGGGGGGAATAGGTTTCGAGTTCCCCGCGGGTGTAGGTTTCGAAGGATGTCATCTCCGCCCGGGTCCGGTCGTCGGTGAGGGGGCGCGCGCCGCCCATGAGGGCGGGGTAGTCGCGGAACATCGCGCGCTGCCATTCCATTTCAAGGCGCACGATCTCTTCCAGGTCCGGCCCGCTTTCGGCCCGCGGGCCCTGCATCAGGGCGTATTTGCGGCGCATGAGGTTCTCCCCGCGCCCGTCGGCCGCGCGCAGGTCCTCGAGGTAGCTGGCGAGGGTCTCTTCCGCCCAGGGGAGGAACTGGGCGCGGCGGTGGAGTCGGAAGCCTTTGGGATCTTCCTGGCACGCGCTCGTCAGCACGGGGTTGACGGTCAAAAACATCCGGAGTTCGATTTCCAGGATCGCTTCGATGAGCCGGTCTTTTTCGTCCATGGCGTCTCCAGGCGGGTCAAGGGCGACTTCTCAGGTCCGGGTCGGCAATCTGCGCCCGCACCCGGGGGGCGTGATCCAGCAGGAAATCGCCGGGGCAGTCCGACAGCCCCTGGCGCCGGAGTTCCTCCGCCAAAAGGACGCAGAGGGCTTCCATGATTTCCTCCCGGCGCGCCGGCTCGGCCGTCTGCACCAGGGCGCCGACCCGCTCGTGGAAGACGGCCCCCAGGATCGGCAGGTCGCGCACGGCGCGGTGGAGCCATTTATAAAAGGGGGCGTAGCGCCGGTTGAGGAGGAACACCAGCGCAATCGCGTCGGCGCAGAACTTGATGGCGGAGTAGGCGGCCGCGAACGGTTCGGCGCGGCGCACGGAGCGGGCGAAGTTGTACTGCCCGGTCTGGCTGACGCTGAGGCAGAGGGAGGCGATCCTGTCGCGGCGCACGTCCTCGGGATAGTCGAGCAGGGCCTGCCGCCAGCGCGTGAAACCGCCCCCGGGGTCGGAGAAGACTTTCCCGTTGGTGCAGGCGGCCAGGTTGGCTTCGGGGATCCGCAGCCACTCCCGGAGGGTTTCGGGGGGGCGGTCGAGCCCGGTGAAGCGCCGGAAGAAGTCGGAGGTGCGGCAGGGGCCCACGCGCCATTCCTCCCCAGGGCCGGCCTTGCGGGGGCCGAAGCCCATGAAGACCGGCGGGAGTTCCTGGTAGGCCTCCCGCAGCCGGTCGCCGATCTCGAGGTACTCCTCGTCGCCGAGCCAGAGGCAGAAGGCCGGGCCCCAGTCGTGGTCGCGCGAAATCGCGTCGTCGAAGCCGAAGCACTCCGAGCCGGGTCCGGCCAGGCCCGCCGCCAGGCGCTCCTCCCAGCCCGCGAAGCGCGCGGCGAGCATCGGGCGCCCGACTGCGCGGTAGTAGCTTTCAGCGAGTTCCAGCCCCTTCATTCCGGCATCCCGAGCGCCTCGGCCAGCCGGTCCGCGTTCCCGGCCGCCAGGGCGCGCTTCTCCTCGCAGCCCGACCGGCTGTAGAGCTCCTGCGCCTCGCGGTACCGGCTGTGGGCTTCCGGGTAGTCCTCTTTCAGGAAGTGGACGTAGGCGATGTTGGTGTGCTGGTCGGCCGCGCGCTCGTCCATCCCCAGCTGCCGGTAGAGTGCGAGCGCCTTCTCGTAGCCCGCGAGCGCCGCGTCAGGCTCCCCCAGGTCGCGGTGGACCGAGCCGATGTTCCCGTGCTGCTCGGCCACGTGCAGGATCTCCCCCTGGGCTTCGAAGCGCCCGAGTGCTTTCAGGAAGCCTTCGAGCGCCTCCGCGAAGCGTCCGAGCCGCACGAGCGCCAGCGCCCGGTTGGTGGCGGCGCGGGCCTCGCCCCGTTCATCGCCCGCGGCCGCGAACCCGGCTTCGGCCCGGGCGAAGGCCTCGAGCGCCTCCGCGTGCGCCCCGGCCGCCGCGAGCGCGTAACCTTTTTTCATCTCCTCCGCGGCGGTTTCCATCTCCACCTCCCAGTGAACGGCCTGGACTCCACCTGTTCAGCCCCGATCTTCAGCCACCCGGCCGCCGGAGTCAAGCTAACCCGGTCCCGGCGGCTCCTATGTTCTCGGTTTTTTCGATTTGCCCTCGGTGTCGCGGTCGCGGAGCGCATACTGGGCTTCGTAGAAGCGTGTCTTCATCCGCAGCTTCGACATCGACATCGCGTATTCCCGGGAGTCCGCCGCAACTCTCATGGCGATGTCGTTGAGGATGGCGTCGTTCCCGGCGTATCGGCGGATCCGGGCGGCGGTCCGGCTGAGCGTCAGGCGGGCGGCGTCGTAATCGCCGCGCCGGTTCTGCTCCAGGGCCTCTTGGCGCGCCCGCGCGGCGAAGATTTCGGCGACGGCGGCGTCCACCGTGCGGTCTCTCGCCTGGCGGTCGTTGGAGGCGTGGTCGGCGAAGGTCCAGTCGAGGGTGACCGGGGGAAAGTCCAAGGCGCCCTTCGAGTCGGCAAGAGCGAAACCGACGGAGAGCTTACGGCCCGATTCCCCGGCGGGAAAGCGGAACTCGAGGACGAGGGAGAGCTCCTGGCCTGAGACCAGGTCGCCGAGAGCGATCGCGACCGTATCGCCCGAACGCTCCCAGGTGTAGGGGTTGAGGGGCTCGGCGGTCACATCCGGCGGGAGCGTGAGGCGGAGCGAGGCGCCGCGGGCGACCACTTCCAGCGTTTCCCCCAGTTCGCTTGCCAGGAAATCGGGGATCTGGAGAGCGTTTTGGATATAGTAGGAGTGGCCCCCCCCGCCGTCGGCCATTTTCTGCAGGAGCACCTCGTCGAAATCGGCGCCGACGCCGAAGGTGGAGGTCAGCACCCCCCGTTTGCGCAATTCGGCTGCGTGCCCCCCCAGTTCATCCGCGTCGGTGATCCCCACGTTGGCCAGGCCGTCGGTCATGAGGAGGCACTTGGCCAGGACGTCGTCGTTGCAGAAAAAGGCGACTTGTTCGCACCCGAGCAGCCACCCTTTCCCCAGGTTGGTCGAGCCCCGGGGGGAGATCCGTTCGAGCCGTGCGCGCGCCGCCTGCCTGGCTTCCGCCGTGGCGGGGGTCGATTCCATCAGGAGTTCGATCTGGTCGTCGTACACCACCACGCTGAACCTGTCCCCTTCCCGGAGAAGCCCGAGCGCCCGGTCGACCGCCTCCCGCACCAGTTCGAATTTCCGGTCCCCATGCATGGAGCCGGAGCGGTCCAGGACGAAGGAGATGTTGGCGGGCGCGCGCTCCATACTGGATGGGGCGGGCGGGACGGTCAGTTTCACCAGGGCGTAGCGGCGGCTCCCGCCCGCGGTGCGGATGAGGTTGCGGTCGGATCGGATGTCGGCTTTCATGATCATTCCTCCGTAAGGATGTCCCTGGCGAGCTGGGTCAGGGTGTCGATTTTTTTCTGGTCACTGCGCGTGAGCGGGCGCCGGACGTGCAGCTCGACATCGGGCGCCAGGGTGATGCGGTCCCAGCGGGAGCGCTCCGCCTGGGGACGGGACGAGTAGGCCTGGGTCGGTTCCATGGCCATCATCGGGAGCGATTCGCGCGCCGGGGAAGGGGAGTTCCCCAGGATGCCCCGGATGTAGTCGACGGCCGAGGCGGGGACGGGCCTGCGCTCCTGTTCCGCAAGCAGGCCGAGGATCTCCCCGTCGTCGAGGGGCTCGATCCGGCGGCGGATCTCGGCCAGGGGCAGGTGCTCTTTTTGCAGTAACTTGATCAGTTTGAGCCTTGCCGCGTGCCCCGGGCCGTACTTGGGCCCCGGCCCGGCCGAACCGGCCGGGGGGAGGAGCCCCTGCTGGATGTAGAAGTGCACCGTCCGCGGGGTCACCCCCGATACGGCGCACAGCTCCTTGAGGTCGTAGAGGTCGTGGGTCATGGTGCACCTAATTTATCAGTGCACCGTTGCACTGTCAAGATAAAGCGGCAGCGCCGTTTTCTTGGAGCGGCCGGAGGCGACCAGGAGCTTTCTGAGCGCCTTGGTATTGAGCCGGTTCCCGCACTGGGCGCAGAGTTCGAACAGGCTTTGGCTCGAGATCACCGAGACGATGCCGTCCGGGTTGTCCGGCGTGCGGTCGATCTGTTCAATGCTGTGAGAGATGGTGACCATGGCGTTGCCGTAGGAGATCTTGCGGCCGCACCAGTCGCAGTCGTTGAAAGCTTTCTTTTTTTTGTTGCTCATGTCGTTCCCTCCCTGTTGGTCCCGTTATGGAAAAAGTATAAGGGGAGGGAGTGACATCCGGGGGCCATCCCGGGAACAGGAGCGCTTTTTTTTGCATGGCACCGCCGGAGGCGAAGATCCCCTCGAAAAAGGGGTCCAGCCGGGGGACGGCGGTTTTTCGAACAGGGCCGCCCGGGCGTCCGCTTCTCCGGCCGCGGGGGCCGCTCCGATCCCGGAGCGGCCCCGTCAACAAGGGCGGGCCGGCCCCCCAGGTCCGCGGCGCCTCGGGAAGGCGCCGCATTATTTCACAACTTCTATTTTGCGGCGGCCTTGGGGTGTCGGGCGAAAAACTCGAAGATCGCCGGCATTCCGTCGCCGATCACCGTGCCGTGGTCCCCTTCGGGGTGTTCGATGTAGGCGTGCTCCATTCCCAGTTCCTTCATGGCGTCGGCCCAGGTGCGGGTGTTGGTCGCCGGCACGACCGGGTCCTTGGCCCCCTGCACGATCATGACGGGGATGCCCGCCTTCTGCATCCGGCCCAGGTAGTCCTTTTGCTTCTCCTGCATCAGGAAGGCGGCGGGGGCGATGGCGGCCACCGCGGCCCAGTCGGAAAGGTGCTTGGCGCCCAGGAACAGGGCGCCGGCGCCCCCCATCGAATGTCCCATCAGGTAGGTGCGCTCCGGGTCGACGTTGAATTCCTTGCGTATCATTCCGAGCACGGTCATGACGTCCTTTTCACTCAGCTCGGCCAGGTTGGGCGGTTCGACGGACCCGCCGCCCATCACTATTACGGGGGAACCGTACCAGCCCGCCACGTTGTAACCCAGGGGAGCCACGACGATGTATCCCCCCTCTTCCGCCAGGTCCACCACCCGGTCGCGCAACAGGAAATTCCCGTCCCCCCCCAGGCCGTGCAGCGCCACGATCAGCGGGTTCTTCTTCGCGGGAGAGACCTTCGAGGAGACGTAGAGCACGTAGCCCAGGGTCTCGCCCGTCGCCTCGAACCGGTAGCTCCGCTGCTCCACCCGGGGATCGGGCTTGATCTGCATCGGCTGCTTGGGCATGGGGCCGCGCTTCGGTTGCGGCGCCTGGGCCGAGGCGAAGGGAATGAGGGTCAGGGCCAGAAGCAGCCCCGTGACTGAAAGCGAACGGAACAGGAAGGACTTTCTCAGGTTTTTCATGGGTCTCCTTTTACTGCTTACTGCTTGTGGAAATTCCAGCGCGCGCTGGGGTTTTGGGAGTCGAGCCGGGCCGGGGTCGGGGGAATGCGCCCCGCGGCGCCGGGCGCGGGAAAAAGGATCTGAAACCAGGGCCGCCGGGGACCCCGGGCAACGCCGCCGTGCGGAGCGTCATCATCGCAGGCCTTTCGCGCAATTTTCGGGTTGGGTACGACGTGGGAACGGCCGCGTCCCGCCGTGAACAATTTAAG
The DNA here is from genome assembly GCA_012719455.1 of Acidobacteriota bacterium. Lineage (GTDB taxonomy): Bacteria > Acidobacteriota > UBA6911 > UBA6911 > UBA6911 > UBA6911. The sequence continues at coordinate 10,066 of JAAYAJ010000068.1, forward strand.
GGATTCGGGCGCCAAAGTCCACCGATAGCTCTTGACGGGCGGGGCGTGCCGGGGGGGTTTTGTCGACCGGATCCGCGGGCGGGATGCGGCGGGTCGACCCGGCGGCCGGCCGCGGCCGCCTCGGGACCGGTGAGGGAGCGGCGGCGGCTTTTCGGGTACCCCTTTTCTTTCCCGGTATGCCAGAATAACCCAACTTTTCCAAACGAGGTCGGGGAATGAGAGCCATCATCGGCGCACTGATCGTTTTTAACATGGTTATCATGGCCCCGCCGGTGCGGGGCGAGAGCGGGCGCGAGCTCTGGCTGCGCGCGGGCGGGGCCGACCCGGTGCACGTTGTCGCGGCCGGGGATTCGGCCGCCATCGAGCTTGCCCGCGGCGAACTGCGGCGGGGGTGGCGGGGGAAGGCGGGGGCCACCGTCACCCTGGCGCTCGGGGCCGGAGCGGAGGTCCGGGGGGACGGCTACCGGTTGACCGCGTCCGGGGTAACGGCGAACACCGATTTGGGGCTCCTCTACGGCGTCTACGACCTGCTGCGCCGGCAGCGGACCGGGCGGCCGGCCGGGGAGGGGGTGTCGAACCCCGCCTACGAGCGCCGCATCCTCAACCACTGGGACAACCTGGACGGCAGCGTGGAGCGGGGCTACGGCGGCCGCTCCATCTTCTGGCGCGGCGGGGGGGCGGCGCTGGCCGTCACGGAGCGGGACCGGGAGCTCTGGGCCGAATATGGTCGTGCCAACGCCTCCATCGGGATCAACGGCACGGTGATCAACAACGTGAACGCGGCCCCGGAGGTGCTCTCCGACGCCTGTCTCGGGCGGGTGCAGGCGATCGCCGACGTGCTGCGCCCCTACGGGATCCGGGTCTATCTCTCGGTCAAGTTCTCCTCCCCGGCGCAGCTGGGGAAGCTCCCCACCTCCGACCCGCTCGACGAACGGGTGGTGGCGTGGTGGCGGGAGCGGGTGGCGGAGGTCTACCGCCGGATCCCCGATTTCGGCGGCTTGCTGGTCAAGGCCAACAGCGAGGGGCAGCCGGGGCCGCAGGATTTCGGGCGCACCCACGCCGAGGGGGCCAATATGCTGGCCGACGCGCTGGCGCCCCACGGCGGCATCGTCATGTGGCGCGCCTTCGTCTACAACCCCGGGGACCGGGACCGCGCGCGGCAGGCCTATGCCGAGTTCATGCCGCTCGACGGGCGCTTCCGCCCGAACGTCATCGTCCAGGTCAAGAACGGACCCGTGGATTTCCAGCCGCGCGAGCCCTTCAACCCCCTCTTCGGCGCCATGAAGAAGACGGCGGTGATGCCCGAGCTGCAGATCACCCAGGAGTACCTGGGCCATTCCATCCACCTGGTCTTCCTCGGGCCGATGTGGGAGGAGTTCCTGCGGAGCGACACCTACGGCGCCGGGCCGGGGAGCACGGTGGCGCGCGCGACCGACGGCTCCCTCTTCGGGCAGGAGCACTCGGCCATCGCCGGGGTGGCCAATATCGGTCTCGACCACAACTGGTGCGGCCACCATTTCGCCCAGGCCAACTGGTACGCCTTCGGGCGCCTGGCGTGGGACCACACGCTCGGGTCGCGGGAGATCGCCGACGAGTGGCTCCGCCTCACCTTCGCTCCCCCGGGGGGAAACCGGGCGAAAAGGGCGCAGTGGGAGGACGAGTTCCTCGGCCCCGTCCGGGGGATGATGCTCCGGAGCTGGGAGGCGGCAATCGATTACATGATGCCGCTCGGGCTGCACCACATCTTCGCCGGGGTGCACCACTACGGCCCGGGGCCCTGGTACGCCCCCGAGGGGATGCGGCCCGACTGGACCCCTCCTTATTACCACCAGGCCGACGCCGGGGGGATCGGTTTCGACCGCACCAGGCGCGGGAGCGACGCGGTCAGCCAGTATGCCGGGCCGCTGGCGGCGCTCTTCGACGATCCGGAAACCTGTCCGGAGATGTACCTGCTCTGGTTTCACCACCTCCCCTGGAACCACAAGATGAAGAGCGGGCGCACCCTGTGGGACGAAATCGCCTGCCGTTACCAGCGCGGCCTGGACCAGGTGCGGGAGTTTCAGAAGGTGTGGGACCGGGTGGAGCCGTACGTGGACGCGGAGCGCTTCGCCGCCGTGCAGAGCAAGCTGCGGCGCCACTGCCGCGACGCGCAGATCTGGAAGGACGCCTGCCTCCTCTACTTCCAGCAGTTCAGCCGGATGCCGATCCCCTACGAACTGGAGCGCCCGGTGCAGGACCTGGAGGAGCTGATGAAGATCGAGCTCCCCTGGCTGCACCATAATTAGCGGGGGGCAGCGGCGACAGTCGCCCTTTTGCTTGCTCCGGCACGGGGGATCGGTGATACACTCGGCCGATGCGGAAATGTTCAAGGCACTCATAAGGAGGGGATCGATGGCTGACGAAAGAACGGGAAAAGAGGGGGGGCTCGACCGCAGGAATTTCCTCAAGAGCGCGGGGATCGCGGTGACCGGCGGCACGCTGAGTGCTGGGCTCACCTTGGGGAAGGGGACGGCGTCGACGCTGCCGGGCACCGTGGCGCCGACCACGCTGACCATATTCCGCTGCCCCATCTGCAGCGCCGATTTCGCCACTTTTGCGGCCCTGCAGGGGCACTTCACCTCGGTCC
>JAAYAJ010000069.1 GCA_012719455.1 Acidobacteriota bacterium
ACCTGGACAAGGCGGGGTACTGGTCCGTCGAATGCTGGGGGGGCGCCACGTTCGACTCCTGCATCCGATTTTTGAATGAAGACCCCTGGGAGCGGCTGCGCACCTTCCGCAAGCTGATGCCCAACACGCGGCTGCAGATGCTGCTGCGCGGGCAGAACCTGCTGGGGTACCGCCACTACGAAGACGGGGTGGTGGACCGCTTCGTCGAAAAGGCGGCCGAGAGCGGGATCGACGTATTCCGCGTCTTCGACGCCCTCAACGACATCCGCAACCTCGAGCGCGCGGTCGCGGCCGTGCGGCGCACCGGCAAGCACGCGCAGGGAGCCATCAGCTACACGGTCAGCCCGCTGCACACCATCGAGGGCTTCGTGGACCTGGCCAAGAAGCTGCTGGACCGCGGCTGCGACTCGATCTGCATCAAGGACATGGCGGCGCTGCTGAAGCCCCGGGCTGCCTACGACCTCGTGAGGGGGATCAAGGACGCCTGCGGGGAGAAGACCCGCGTCCAGGTTCACGTGCACGCCACGACCGGGGTCACCCTGGTCAGCCTGATGAAGGCGATCGAGGCGGGCGCCGACTGCGTGGACGCGGCGCTGAGCCCGCTCAGCCTAGGCCCCGGCCACAACCCGACCGAAAGCGTCGTCGAGATGCTGCAGGGGACCGAATTCACCACCGACCTCGACAAGGGCCGCCTCCTGAAACTCAAGCAGTACTTCAACACGATCCGCCCCCGGTACCAGGAGTTCCTCTCCAACATCACCGGGGTGGAGACCGAGATCTTCGAAAGCCAGATCCCCGGAGGCATGATTTCCAACATGGAAAGCCAGCTGAAGCAGCAGAAGGCGGGAGACCGCATGGCCGAGGTGCTGGCGGAGGTCCCGAAGGTGCGCGCCGACGCCGGCTTCCCCCCCCTGGTCACCCCTTCGAGCCAGATCGTCGGTACGCAGGCGGTGTTCAACGTCCTGATGGGCAAGTACAAGGTGCTGACGGGCGAATTCGTCGACCTGATGCTGGGGTATTACGGCGAGACCATCGGCCCGCGCAACCCCGAGGTGGTCGCGATCGCGGCCGGCAAGTCCAGCAAGGAACCGATCACCTGCCGCCCCGCGGACCTGCTCAAGCCGGAATGGCAGGACCTGCGCAAGGCGGCCCTGGAACTCCCCGGCTGCAACGGGTCGGACGAAGACGTACTGACCTTCGCCATGTTCCCGCAGGTGGCCCCAAAGTTTTTCGCCACCCGGGACGAGGGGCCGAAGAACCTGGGGAAGGCCCCGGGCGCCCAGCCGGCCGCCGCGCCGGGCGCGGCCCCCGTTGTCGACAGCGGCAAGGGGCCCGTGCGCTCGCCCATCACCTACAACGTAAAACTCAAAGGAATCACGCATCGGGTCACGGTCACACCGGCCTGAAGGGAGATAATTCGACATGTCCGATACGACCATGCAGGAAAGAATCGAGGAACTACGCAAGCGGCGCGAGAAAGCCATGCTGGGGGGCGGCGCAGACAAGCTTGAAAAGCAGCGCAAGCAAGGGAAACTGACGGCGCGCGAGCGGATCGAGGCCTTGGTGGACCCGAACAGCTTCGAGGAAGTGGGCCTGTTTGCCGAGCACCGTTCCGTCATGTTCGGAATGGCGGAGAAGGAGTACGCCGCCGACGGCGTGGTGACCGGGGCGGCCTCCATCGACGGCCGCCTGGTGCACCTGGCCAGCCAGGACTTTTCCGTCGCCGGCGGTTCGGCCGGCGAGATCCACTCCATAAAGGTCGCCGAGATCATGACACAGTCCCTGAAAACCGGCTCCCCCTTCGTCTTCATCAACGATTCCGGCGGCGCCCGCGTGCAGGAAGGGATCGATTCCCTCTCCGGCTACGGAAAGGTCTTCTACAACAACGTCATGCTCTCGGGCGCCGTGCCGCAGATTTCGCTCATCTGCGGCCCCTGCGCCGGCGGCGCGGCCTACAGCCCCGCCCTGACCGACTTCATCATCCAGACCCGCCAGGCGCAGATGTTCATCACCGGCCCCTCGGTGATCAAGAGCGTCACCGGGGAAAACGTGACGTCGGAACAGCTCGGGGGGCCCGACGCCCACATGACCAATTCGGGCGTCATCCATTTCATCGCCGAGGACGACAACCACGCCATCGCCCTGTGCCAGAAGCTCCTGAGCTTCCTGCCGGCCAACAACCTCGAGGATCCGCCGCAGGCGGAAGGGGACCCCAACATCGACCCCAACCCGGAGCTGGATGACATCATCCCCACCAACCCCAAGAGGGGGTATGACGTGCGCGACGTGATCACGCGCGTGGTCGATTTCGGCGACTTCCTGGAAGTGCAGTCGGGCTACGCCATGAACATCGTCGTCGGGTTCGCCCGCCTCGGCGGCAGCCCGATCGGCATCATCGCCAACCAGCCGGCGGTCCAGGCGGGCGTGCTCGACATCAACGCCTCGAACAAGGCTTCCCGCCTCATCCGCTTCTGCAATGCCTTCAACATCCCGCTCCTCACCTTTGTCGACGTCCCCGGCTTTCTCCCGGGGGTGCAGCAGGAGCACAACGGGATCATCCGCCACGGCGCCAAGCTCCTGTTCGCCTATTCCGCCGCCACGGTGCCGAAAATCACCGTGATCCTGCGCAAGAGCTACGGCGGGGCCTACCTGGCGA
>JAAYAJ010000070.1 GCA_012719455.1 Acidobacteriota bacterium
GCCTACTCCCCGGCCTCCGGGGTACGGCTGGTGGTCAAAAACGGCTTCGCCTTCAAGGACCTCAACCGGAACGGCGCGCTCGACCGTTACGAGGACTGGCGCCTCCCCGCCCAGGAGCGGGCACGCGACCTCGCGTCGCGGATGACGATCGAGCAGATCGCCGGCCTGATGCTCTACAGCAGCCACCAGGCGGTGCCGGAACCCGGGCTGACCGACGACCAGGTCCGGTTCCTCCGTGAAGACAACGTGCGCCACGTCCTGGTCACCTTGATCGCCGGCCCCGCAACCGCGGCGGAGTGGAACAACAACCTCCAAGCGCTCGCCGAGAGCGTCGTCCCCGGCATCCCGGTCAACGTCAGCTCCGATCCGCGCCACCTCCCGGAGGCCGACGCCGAATACAACGCCGGCGCGGGGGGACGGATCTCGATGTGGCCCGCGGCCCTGGGAATGGCCGCCGCCTTCGACCCCGGCCTGGTCCGGGAATTCGGCCGGATCGCCGCCCGGGAGTACCGCGCCCTGGGGATCGCCACCGCCCTCTCGCCCCAGGTCGACCTGGCGACCGACCCGCGTTGGAGCCGCGTCAGCGGCACCTTCGGCGAGCACCCCCGGCTCGCGGCCGACCTGGCGCGCGCCTACGTCGACGGGTTCCAGACCTCCACCGGCCGGGATGAAATCGCGGACGGGTGGGGCTACGCGAGCGTCAACGCCATGGTCAAGCACTGGCCGGGAGGGGGGACCGGGGAGGGGGGGCGCGACGCCCACTACGCCTTCGGGAAATACGCCGTCTACCCCGGCGCCAACTTCGCCGCGCACCTGGTCCCCTTCCTCGAAGGGGCCTTCCGGCTCGAGGGACCGACGCGCACCGCTTCCGCCGTGATGCCCTACTACACCATCTCCCACGGGATCGACCGGGAAAACGGGGAAAACGTGGGGAACAGCTACAGCCGCTACATCATCGGCCGTCTCCTGCGCGGCGATGCGGCCTACGACGGCGTGGTCTGCACCGACTGGGGCGTCACCCGCGACGTCCGGGCCGTCGACGGGTTCGGCACCACCCCCTGGGGGGCGGAAACTCTCACCGTAGCCCAAAGGCATTACAAGATCCTGATGGCGGGGGTGGATCAGTTCGGGGGGAACAACGAGGCCGGGCCGGTGCTCGAAGCCTGGCGGATGGGGGTCGCCGAGCACGGCGAGGAGTGGATGCGCGCCCGGATGGAACAATCGGCCGTGCGTCTCCTCACCAACATCTTCCGCGTGGGGTTGTTTGAAAACCCTTACCTCGACCCGGAGGAAACCGCCCGCACCGTCGGCAGCCCCGATTTCATGAAGGCGGGGTACGCCGCACAGCTCCGCTCGGTGGTGATGCTGAAAAACCGCGCCGCGACCCTCCCCGCCGCCCGGGGCGGGACCGTCTACCTCCCGAAAAGATATTTCCCCGCACGCCGTGACTTCTTCGGCCGCGAGGAAGCTGCCAGGCTCGACCACCCCGTCAGCCGGGAGGTCGTGGAGAAATACTTCCGGGTCACGGACGATCCGGCCGCGGCCGATTTCGCCCTGGTCGTCGTCGACAGCCCCGAGGGGGGGAGCGGCTACTCGGCGGACGACGCCAGGAAGGGGGGGAACGGCTATCTCCCCGTCACCCTGCAGTACCGCCCCTACCGGGCGGCCGCGGCCCGGGCCCCGAGCCTGGCCGGGGGGGACCCGCTGGAACCCTTCACCGACCGCTCCTACCGGGGCAAGACCGTCCGGGCGGCCAATCACACCGATCTCGAAATGATCCTGGCCGCGCGGCGGGCGATGGGACCGAAACCGGTCGTGGTCGCCGTGCGCCTGTCCAACCCGATGGTGTTCGCCGAATTCGAACGGGAGGCGGACGCCATCCTGCTCTGCCTGGGCATCCAGGACCAGGCGCTGATGGAAATTGTTTCGGGCGGGGCGGAACCGTCGGGACTCCTCCCGATCGGGATGCCGGCGGACATGGCTGAGGTGGAGCGGCAGGAGGAGGACGTCCCCTTCGACATGAAATGCCATGTCGACACGGAGGGGAACACCTACGAATTCGGCTTCGGTCTCTCCTGGCAGGGGGTCGTCCGGGACGAACGGACCGCCAGGTACCTGAAGCGTTAAGTCCGGGGCATCAATCCAGCCCCATGCGGCGTCCCACGCACGCTATGCCGATTTCCGGACGCTCCGGGTGACGATGATGTCGGTGTCGCAGCCGGCCGGCCGGCTGAGGACCACCGCCCCGATTTCCAGGGGAGCGTCGACGACGACCTGCTTGATCTCCTCCATGACATCCATGATCTTGGCGAGCGGGATCGCACGGTCGGTCCGGACGCTCGCCAGGATCGAATCCCCCCCCTGCACCCGCACGCTCGAGCTGATCGTGCGCATCGGGTTCAGGATCTCCTGCCGCACCCAATCATCCCCCTTCGGGCACACGCTCCCCTCGATCCGGGTGATTTCCGGGGGTTCCTTGTCGTCCACGTAGGCCACCAGCGGGCAACCGTTGGGGCAGAGCACGCATGTATATTCCATCCTGATCATTCTACCGACACCTCCAGGTGGGAACCGTCCATGCCGGCCCCCTTCTTGACCGGGATCCGGATCATCTCCGCCGGGTGCAGCCGCATCATCTTCTTCTTCCTGATCTGCTTCCCGCTCCCGTCCCGGATCACGACCGCCCGGTCACGCCAGGGGGCGGTCACGCGCAGGGAGAGGATGAAGTCCCGCTCGCCCGAAATGGTCTGGGGGAGGACGTAGCGCACCCCCTCCCCCGCCCGGACCGGGATCCGCCGCCCGGACTCCTCGCGCCGCTCCTGCACGTAGGCCGCGGCGAACCTACCCGCCTCCTCCGCCTCCACCGACACCCAGTCGGCCAGGTCGTGCACGTGGAGCACGTTGCCGCAGGCGAAAATGCCCGGGACGTCGGTCATGAAGGTGTCGTCCACCAGGGCCCCCCCCGTAACCGGGTCCATCGACACCCCGGCCTGCAACGTCAACTCGTTTTCCGGGATCAGCCCCACCGAAAGGAGGAGGGTGTCGCAGGGGACGAGGCGTTCGGTCTCCGGGATCGGGACCCGGTCCCCGTCCACCTGCGCCACCCGGATCGCCTCCAGCCGCCCCTTGCCGATGATGTCGGTCACGGTCGTGTTCAGGAAGAGGGGGATGTTGTAATCGTTGAGGCACTGCTGGATATTGCGCGGCAGGCCGCTGGAATAGGGAAGGATCTCGAACACCGCCTCCACGCGCGCCCCCTCGAGCGTCATGCGCCGCGCCATGATCAGGCCGATGTCGCCGGAGCCGAGGATGCACACCCGGCTGCCCACCATGATGTTTTCGAGGTTGATGAAGTTCTGGGCCGCGCCGGCGGTGTAGACCCCCGCGGGACGGTGCCCCGGGATGGAAATCGCGCCCCGGGTCCGTTCGCGGCAGCCCATGGCCAGGATCACCGCGCCCGCCTCGATGTAACGGAGCGCGCCGCGGGCGCTCACCTCGAGCACCCGGTCAGGGGAAAGGGAGAGGACGATGGTGTTGTCCATCACCTCGACCTCCGCGTCCGGCAGCTTGCGGATGTAGCGGTCGGCGTATTCCGGCCCGGAGAGCGCCTCCTTGAACGCGTGCAGCCCGAAGCCGTCGTGGATGCACTGGTTCAGGATTCCCCCCAGGATCCGGTCGCGCTCGATGAGGAGCACCTCCCTGCAGCCCGCCTCCCGGGCCGCGA
>JAAYAJ010000071.1 GCA_012719455.1 Acidobacteriota bacterium
CGGCGACAACGTGCAGCTGACCATCAAGCTGATCACCCCGATAGCGATGGAAAAGGGTTTGCGGTTCGCGATCCGCGAAGGCGGCAGGACCGTGGGCGCCGGCACCATTTCGGATCTTTTGGAGTAATCCGAGGCAGCCATGCGAGATATCATCACGTTCGAGTGCACCAAGTGCAAGCGCCGTAACTATACGTCGACCAAGAACAAGAAAACCACCACGGAGCGGTTGGAGTTCAAGAAGTTCTGCAACCACTGCCGCGTGCACACGCCACACAAGGAAACGCGGTGAGGCTCCGGGCGACTGGATCGGACAAACAGGCCAGTAGCTCGAATTGGTAGAGCGGCGGTCTCCAAAACCGCATGTTGGGGGTTCGAGTCCCTCCTGGCCTGCCAGATCCGGTCCTGTGCTCCGGGCGTCGGAATCGTTTTCGTCGGCTGAACGTCTGCGGAGTCAAGCGAATGAAACAATTTTTTTCCAGGTTGGGGGCCCGGGTTCGCGGCATCTTCGAGTTCCTCAAGGAAACGCGGAAAGAGCTGAAAAACGTTTCGTGGCCGGGTCGGCGGGAGGTTACCGGGACCACCATCGTGGTCATCGTGACGGTGTTTTTCTTCGGGCTTTTTCTCTTTGTCGTGGACCTTTTTGTGCGAGCTGGGATGAAATACATTCTCAGTTTATCCTTCTTGTAGGGAATCCCGCCGTCGAAAGCGGAGGGACCTGCATTTTCAGTGCGCTGTCGGCACAACCTTGAAACGGATGTATGGATAGTACGAAAAAGTGGTACATCATTCACACCTACTCCGGATATGAACGCAAGGTGGCGGAAAGCCTCATGAACCGGATCCAGGCGTATGACCTTGGGGATTGTATCGGGCAGATCCTGATCCCCACGGAAGACGTGGTGGAGATGAAGGGGGGAAAAAAGGTCATCAGCACCAAGCTGACGTTTCCCGGGTACATCCTGGTGGAAATGGAGATGACCGACCAGGCGTGGCACACCGTGCGCGGCACGCCGAAGGTGACGGGTTTTGTCAGCACGGGGAAGAAGCCCACTCCTCTGACCCAGGAGGAGATCGACGAGGTGGTCAACAGGGTTTCGATCGCCGCTGAGCAGCCGAAGCCGAAATTCAGCTTCGACCGCGGAGAGATGGTCAAGATCATCGACGGTCCGTTCAAGGATTTTTCGGGCGTGGTGGAGGACATCAACCCCGAGCGCAACACGCTGAAGGTGATGCTCACCATCCTTGGGCGCGCGACACCGGTGGAACTGGAAACCGAGCAGGTGGAAAAGATTTGAAAATGACGGTTTACGAATGACGAATTACGAAGGGGCAGGCCCTGTTCGTCGTTCGTAAGTTGTTATTCGGAACTCGCTCGATGGAGTTGTTCGATGGCTAAAAAGATTGTGGCAAATATCAAACTGCAGGTCGCGGCGGGAAAGGCGACCCCCGCACCGCCGGTGGGATCGGCCCTGGGGCCCCATGGGCTGAATATCATGGATTTCTGCAAGGCGTTCAACGCGAAGACGGCCAAGCAGGATGGATTGATCATTCCTGTGGTGGTTACGGTATACGCCGATCGTACCTACTCCTTCGTGACCAAGACGCCGCCCGCGGCCATCCTGCTCAAGAAGGCGGCCAACATAGCCAAGGGATCGGGCGAGCCGAACAAGAGCAAGGTGGCCAAGGTGACGATGAAGGATGTGCGGGAAATCGCGCAGCTGAAAATGCCCGACCTCAACGCCTCGGACATCGACGCCGCCGTGAAGATCGTCATGGGCACGGCCCGCAGCATGGGGGTCGAGGTCGAGGGAAAATAGCGATTTGCGTTTTGCGGGTGACGGCGCCCCGGGTGGGACGTCAACCGTCGATCTTGAGTCGTAAATTGTTTGCGAGGTGTAAAGCAATGGCTAAGGCGGGAAAGAACTATACCAAGGCTGCCGCTGCCGTGGAGAACAAGGCCTACAGTCTTGAGGAGGCGGTGGCGCTGCTCAAGAAGATTTCCTTCGCCAAATTCAACGAAACCGTCGAGATTTCCATGAAACTGGGGGTCGACCCGAAGCATGCGGACCAGATGGTGCGCGGCACGGTGGTGCTTCCCAACGGCCTGGGCCGGAGCAAGCGGGTCGTGGTCATCGCTTCCGGGGACAAGGTGAAGGAAGCGCAGGACGCCGGTGCGGAAGAGGTCGGCGGGGACGATATCGTGGAGCGGATCTCGGGCGGATGGATGGATTTCGACGCCGTCGTGGCCACGCCTGACATGATGCGCAGCGTCGGCAAGCTGGGGAAGGTGCTCGGCCCCCGGGGGCTGATGCCGAATCCCAAGACGGGAACGGTGACCTTCGACGTCGGCAAGGCGGTCCAGGAGATCAAGGCCGGGAAGGTGGAATTCCGGGTGGACAAGACGGGGATCGTGCACGCCCCCTGCGGAAAGATCCAGTTCGAGGAACAGAACCTGCGTGAGAACGCCAGGGCCCTGATCGACGCGGTTATCCGGGCGAAACCCGCCAGCAGCAAGGGCAAGTACATCCGGAGCATCTCGATTTCTTCCACCATGAGTCCCGGCATCTGGGTGGACGAGGCTGCGCTGTAGAATCATGCACAATCGTGTCCGGCCCGTGCCGGACAAGCCCGGCGTCCGGCGGGCGCGGATACGGTCCGCGGCGTGAAAGGGCGCCCAAAAGGTCTGAGCTCATGAATAGAGAAGAAAAACAGCACAACGTGGAAGTACTGAACGGGTATTTCCGGTCGACAAACAATGCCTTCCTGATCAATTACAGCGGCCTGAAGGTGGTGGATGCGACCGAGGTGCGGCGAAAGATCAGGGAAATCGACGGCCACTTTGTGGTGGTGAAGAACACCCTGGCCCTGCGGGCGGTCAAGGAGACGGCGCTGGAGCAGCTGGAGTCGTTCTTCCAGGGGCCGACCGCCATCGCGTTTCATCCCAAGGATGCCGTGGGGATTGCCAAACTCCTCACCGATATCCGCAAGGGCAACCCCCACCTTGAATTCAAGGCGGCGTTGGTCGAAGGCAAGGTGGTGTCGCCGGGTGAAATCCAGGCGATAGCCTCGTTGCCTTCCAGAGAGGTGATGTTGAGCAAGTTGGCCTTCCTTCTCAAGGCGCCTTTGCAGAAGCTTACTTCCGTTCTGAACGCTCCATTACGAGATTTGGGCCTGGTTTTGAAACAGGTTCCGAAGTAGGGAGCCCGGACGAATTCGGCAATACATCTCTACCCATTCCTCACAGGAGTCTATGATGGCGATTACAAAGGTTGAAGTTTTAGAATGGATCGATCAGGCAACCATGCTGGAAATCTCGGATCTGGTCAAGAGCCTCGAGGAGAAATACGGCATCAGCGCGGCGGCGGCCATGCCCGTGGCCATTGCCGGCGGCGCGGTCGCCGGCGGAGAAGCTCCGGCGGCGGCGGAGGAGAAGACGGAGTTCGATGTCATCCTGAGCGCCGTGGGCGACAAGAAGATCAACGTGATCAAGGCTGTGCGCGAAGTCACCAGCCTCGGGCTGAAGGAAGCCAAGGACCTGGTGGAAGCCGCTCCCAAGGCGATCAAGGAAGGCATCGCCAAGGAAGAGGCCGAGGCCATCAAGAAGAAATTCGAAGAAGCCGGCGCGACCGTGGAGATCAAGTAGTCATCGGGTTCCTGCTGATGCATGCGTGCGGGGAGGGCTCCAACAGACCTCTCCGCACGCATGGTTTTCCCGGGCTCAAGCCTGCCGGCTACGGCAGGCTTTTGCGTTGTCAACCCCATTTGAGGTCAAGGTGCACAGGCCTTCAGATCCGGGGAAGCTGACAGAACAGTTCGTGCTCTCTCGGGAGGGTAGAGGCAGTAGTGGGCCTCCCGTCCTCCACCCCATAGCCCGGGCTCTCCCACAAGGCATGTCAAAACCTAAACGAGCTTTTCGAGGTATACTCTTCAATGACCAATATCAGCACTTCGAATGTGTATCGGGACCGGGTGGACTTCGGCAAGATCCACACCAGCATCCCCATTCCGAATTTGATCGAAGTCCAGAGAAAATCGTACCATCGGTTCCTGCAGATGGACATCCCTTCCTCGGAACGGGAGGATGTCGGGCTGCAAGCGGTGTTCAACTCCGTTTTTCCGATCAACGATTTTCGCGGCACCTCCTCCCTGGAATTCGTCGAATACTCCATCGGCAACTGGCAGTGCAAGTGCGGTAACCTGAAGGGCTTGAATTACCTCCGAGCAAATTGCGGCGAGTGCGGCAAGGCCATCATCAACAGCCCCTACAACCCGGACGCGGGCACCTGCTGGCACTGCGGGGCGAGGAACGAGATCGAGAACCCGCGCTGCGAATTCTGCGGCGGCACGGTGGAGCTGAACGTCAAGTATTCGGTCGAGGAGTGCCAGGAACGGGGCATGACCTTCGCGGTTCCCCTCAAGGTGACCGTGCGGCTCGTGGTTTGGGACAAGGACGACGAGACCGAAGGGAAGAGCGTGCGCGACATCAAGGAGCAGGAGGTCTATTTCGGCGACATCCCGCTCATGACCGAGAACGGCACCTTCATCGTCAACGGCACCGAGCGCGTCATCGTCAGCCAGCTGCACCGGTCCCCCGGGGTGTTTTTCGAATCCAGCGCCGGGCATACCTCCTTCCTCGCGAAGATCATCCCCTACCGCGGCTCCTGGGTGGAGTTCGAATACGATCAGAAGAACCTCCTCTACGTGAGGATCGACCGCAAGCGAAAATTCCTCGCGACCACCTTCCTGCGCGCCCTCGGCCTCGGCGACGACGCCGGGATCCTCCGGACGTTCTACACGCCGATCACGATCCGCTGGGAGGACAACGTGCTGTACCGCACCCTCGGGCGCGACCTTGTCGGCTCCAAGGCGGCGGAGGACATCCAGGACCCGAAGGGGAAAACCGTCCTGGTCGCCAAGGGGAAACGCATCACCGCCGGCGCGTACAACCAGCTCGTCAAGGCCGGGGTCGGAGAGGTCGTCATCGACCTGGAGGCGCTGGAGGGCGCGCTGTCCATCTCCGAGGTGATCAACCAGGAAACGGGCGAGATCCTGGTCGAGTCCAACACCGAGGTGACCTCGGGCACGATCACGGTGCTGACCGAGAACGGGATAGGGTCACTTGAGGTGTTCTACCCGGAGCACGAAGACACCGGAGAGATCATCTCCCAGACCCTGCGCAAGGATACCATCAAGTCGCAGGGGGACGCCCTCATCGAGATCTACCGGAAGCAGCGCCCGGGCGACCCGCCGACGATCGAGACCGCGACGGCCCTGTTCGAGGGGATGTTTTACGATCCCCGCAAGTACGATTTCTCCAAGGTCGGAAGGCTGAAGTTCAACATCAAGCTGGGGCTCAACACGCCGCTCGAGCAGCGCACGCTGCAGGCGGAGGACTTCTACGCCGTGATCAACTACGCGCTGAAGCTCCCCCGCGGCATCGGGGCGATTGACGATATCGACCACCTCGGAAACCGCCGGGTGCGCGCCGTGGGGGAACTGCTCGAAAACCAGTTCCGCATCGGGCTCGTGCGCATGGAACGCGCGATCAAGGAGAAGATGTCGGTCCACCAGGAAATGACCACGGCGATGCCGCACGACCTGATCAACGCCAAGCCGGTGATGGCCTCGATCCGGGAGTTTTTCGGCAGCAGCCAGCTGTCCCAGTTCATGGACCAGACCAACCCCCTTTCGGAGATCACCCACAAGCGGCGCCTGTCCGCCCTGGGGCCGGGCGGGTTGAGCCGCGAGCGTGCCGGGTTCGAAGTGCGCGACGTGCACCCGACCCATTACGGCCGCATCTGCCCGATCGAAACGCCGGAAGGCCCCAATATCGGGCTGATCTCCTCGCTCAGCTGCTACGCCCGGATCAACGAGTACGGGTTCATCGAATCCCCCTACCGGAAGGTCAAGAACGGCAAGGTGCTCGATTTCGTGCAGGTCGTGTTCCCGGGGGACTCCCACTTCAAGGTGGGCGAGCAGGTGGAAAAGGAATCCGTGGACAAGGAGAACCGCCGGTTGGAAGCGGCGGGGAAGCGCCCGGCCCAGTGGGAGCCCTATTCCTTCTACCAGACCGCGTGGGAAGCCGAGGAGTACAACATCGCCCAGGCGAACGCCGAGATCGGCGACGACGGGATGCTGGTCCGGGAGCGGGTCAACGCCCGCAACGAGGGGGATTTCGTGCTCGTGGAGCGCGAGGGGGTGGATTATATCGACGTCTCCCCCAAGCAGCTGGTGAGCGTGGCCGCCAGCCTGATCCCGTTCCTGGAAAATGACGACGCCAACCGCGCGCTGATGGGGTCCAACATGCAGCGCCAGGCCGTTCCCCTGGTCCGGGCCGAAGCTCCCTACATCGGCACCGGGATGGAATATATCACGGCCAAGGACTCCGGGGCCGTCGTGATCTGCAAGCGCTCGGGCGTGGTCGACAGCGTCGATGCCACCCGCATCATCGTCCGAGTCGATGGGGTGAGCGACGGGGGCAAATCCCCGGCGCGGGACGCGGGGGTGGATATCTACTCGCTGACCAAGTTCAAACGCTCCAACCAAAACACCTGCATCAACCAGACCCCCCTGGTAAGCCGGGGGGATGTCGTTGCCCGGGGGCAGGTGCTGGCCGACGGCCCGTGTACGGACAAGGGCGAACTCGCCCTGGGACGCAACGTGCTGGTTGCGTTCATGCCCTGGCGCGGGTACAACTTCGAGGACGCCATCCTGGTGAGCGAAAAGCTGGTCAAGGAAGACAGCTACACGTCCATTCACATCGAGGAGTTGGAAATCGAAGCCCGGGACACCAAGCTGGGACCGGAGGAGATCACGCGCGACATCCCGAACGTAAGCGACTCCAGCCTGCGCGATCTTGACGAAAGCGGGATCATCCGGATCGGCGCCAAGGTGCGTCCGGGGTCGGTGCTGGTCGGCAAGGTGACCCCGAAGGGGGAGACCCAGCTGTCTCCGGAAGAGAAGCTCCTGAGGGCCATCTTCGGGGAAAAGGCGGGAGAGGTCCGGGATGCCTCCCTGGTGACCCCCCCGGGCATCGAGGGGACGATCGTCGACGTCAAGATCTTTTCGCGCAAGGGCGTTCCGAAGGACGAGCGTGCAAAACAGATCGAGCAGGAACAGATCGACAAGATGGAGAAGGATCTCAACGACGAGATCCGCATCATCAAGGAGGAGCGGAACAAGAAGCTCTTCCACATCTTCAGCGGCGAGGTCCTGCCGGAAGACGTGGTGAACCGGTCGGGCGAGGTGGTCATCAAGAAGAACACCAAGCTGACCCGGTCGCTGCTCCAGGGGCTCGGCTCCACCGAGCTCGCCAGGATCAAGAACGATTTCAAGGCCGAGAAGGAGGGGAAGGTTTACGAGAGCGTCAAGAGCCTCGAGGAGAAAACGGAGAAGCAGATCCAGATTCTCAAGAGCCTCCACGAGGAACAGCTCGCCAAGCTGCAGCGCGGCGACGAGCTCTCCCCCGGCGTCATCAAGATGGTGAAGGTTTACGTGGCCATGAAGCGGAAGCTCTCCGTGGGGGACAAGATGGCCGGACGGCACGGGAACAAGGGCGTGATCGCGCGCATCCTGCCGGAGGAGGACATGCCTTACATGCCCGACGGCACCCCGACCGAGATCGTGCTCAATCCCCTGGGGGTCCCCTCGCGCATGAACGTGGGGCAGATCCTGGAAACCCACTTGGGATGGGCCGCGGCCGCGCTTGGGCTGCATTTCGCGACCCCGGTCTTCGACGGCGCCTCGGAATCGGAGATCAAGGAGATGCTCCGTCGCGCCGGGCTGCCCGAGAGTGGGAAGATCGACCTCCATGATGGAATGACGGGGGAAAAGTTCGACCAGCAGGTGACCGTGGGGTATATCTACATGCTCAAGCTGTCCCACCTCGTCGACGACAAGATCCACGCACGGAGCATCGGCCCCTACTCCCTCATTACGCAGCAGCCGCTGGGCGGGAAGGCCCAGTTCGGAGGCCAGCGTTTCGGTGAAATGGAGGTCTGGGCGCTCGAGGCTTACGGCGCCGCCAATATCCTGCAGGAGCTGCTGACCGCCAAGTCGGACGATATCCAGGGCCGGACCAAGATCTACGGGGCCATCGTCAAAGGGGAATCCCAGTTCACTCCCGGCATTCCCGAGTCGTTCAACGTTCTCATCCGCGAGCTCCAGAGCTTGTGCCTGGACGTGGAACTGATCCAGAAGCAGAAACCCCGGCTCATCGAGGCGCCGGCGGAGGAATGAAGGGAGGCGCGCCGGATCCCCGATGAGAGCGGAAGGGGAGCGTCAGGCAGGGGCAAGGGAAAATGAAGGAAACTTCATCCACGATTGGGAGAGTCCATTGAGAAGTTTTAAAGATATGATGGAAAAATCGGATTTAAGTACGGATTTCGACAGCATCCGCATCAGCCTGGCGTCTCCGGAAAAGATCAGGGCGTGGTCGCGCGGCGAGGTCACCAAGCCGGAAACCATCAACTACCGCACCTTCAAACCGGAGAGGGACGGGCTCTTCTGCGCGCGCATTTTCGGCCCGGTCACGGACTGGGAATGCCTGTGCGGCAAATACAAGCGCATGAAGTACCGCGGCGTGGTCTGCGACAAGTGCGGTGTGGAAGTCACCCTTTCCAAGGTGCGCCGCGAGCGGCTCGGGCACATCGAGCTCGCCTCCCCCTGCTCCCACGTCTGGTTTTTCAAGGGGCTCCCCAGCCGGATCGGGCACCTGCTCGACATCAGCCTCAAGGACCTTGAACGGGTGCTCTATTTCGAGGCCTACGTCGTGGTGGACCCGGGCGAAGCGCCGGTCAAGGCCGGCGAACTGCTGAACGAGGAGAGGTACCGTTCCCTGGTCCAGGATTTCCCGGGGAAATTCCGGGCGATGATGGGGGCCGAGGCGATCAAGGAACTGCTCCGGCAGGTGGACGTGGAAGTCGTCGCCGATGAACTCCGCGTGGCGATGAAGACGGAGACCTCGCAGCTGAAAAAACTCAAACACGCCAAGCGCCTGAAGGTGGTCGACGCGTTTCGGAAATCGGGCAACAAGCCGGAATGGATGATCCTCGACGTCATCCCCGTCATTCCCCCGGAACTGCGGCCCCTGGTCCCGCTCGACGGCGGCCGGTTCGCCACTTCGGACCTGAACGATCTCTACCGGCGCGTGATCAACCGGAACAACCGGCTGAAGAAGCTCATGGAGCTGCGCGCCCCGGAAGTGATCATCCGCAACGAGAAGCGGATGCTGCAGGAGGCCGTCGACGCCATGTTCGACAACGGCCGGCGGGGTCGCGTGCTCCGCGGCGCCAACAACCGGCCGCTCAAGTCGCTGAGCGACACGCTCAAGGGGAAATCGGGGCGGTTCCGCCAGAACCTGCTCGGGAAGCGCGTGGATTATTCCGGGCGCTCGGTCATCGTGGTGGGGCCGGAATTGAAGCTGCACCAATGCGGTCTCCCCAAGAAAATGGCGCTGGAACTGTTCAAGCCCTTCATTTACAACCGGCTGGAAAAGGACGGCCACGCGGCCACGATCAAGGGCGCCAAGGAGATGGTGGAGCGCCAGGAATCGGTGGTCTGGGACATCCTCGAGGAGGTGATCAGGGATCATCCCGTGATGCTCAACCGCGCGCCGACGCTCCACCGGCTGGGCATCCAGGCGTTCGAGCCGGTGCTGGTGGAGGGGAAGGCGATCAAGATCCCACCCCTGGTCTGCGCCGCCTTCAACGCCGATTTCGACGGCGACCAGATGGCGGTGCACATCCCGCTCTCCCCGGAAGCGCAGATCGAAGCCTCGGTCCTCATGCTGAGCAGCCACAACGTGCTCTCGCCGGCGAACGGCCAGCCGATCGCCATCCCCAGCCAGGACATCGTGCTGGGGTGCTACTACCTCACCAAGGCCAAGCGCGGGACCCGGGGCGAGGGCCGGATCTTCGGCTCGTTCGACGAGGCGATGTTCGCGCTGGAGAATGGGGTGGTGGAGCGCTTGACCCCCATCCGGTACCGGTACACCGGCGCGCTGATGGACCTGACCACGCAGAATGACGACCAGGCGGTCATGCGGGCCCACGTGCGCCAGGTAGAGAACGAGTTCATCAACACCACGATCGGGCGCCTGATCTTCAACTCCGTCCTGCCGGAGGGCATCCCCTTCATCAACGGGCTGATGAAGAAGAAAGGGCTGCAGCAACTGGTCAATTACTGCTACCTGCGCTTCGGCCTGAGCGCCACGGTGCCTATGCTCGACAACCTCAAGAACCTGGGGTTCCTCCACGCCACCAAGGCGGGGATATCGATCGGCATCGACGACCTGGTCGTCCCGGACAACAAGGGCGAACTGGTCGACGCCGCCCGCGAGGCGGTGATCGAGGTCGAGAAACAGTACCAGGACGGGGCCATCACCGACGGCGAGCGCTACAACAAGATCATCGACGTCTGGTCGGACGTGACCGAGAAGGTATCGGAAGAAATGTTCGGCAAGATGGCCCAGCAGGACGAGAGCGGGTACGAGTTCAACCCGATCTACATCATGGCCGACTCCGGGGCCCGCGGCAGCAAACAGCAGATCCGCCAGCTCGCGGGCATGCGTGGACTGATGGCCAAGCCTTCGGGCGAAATCATCGAGACCCCCATCACCGCCAATTTCCGGGAAGGACTGACCGTGCTGCAGTACTTCATCTCGACTCACGGCGCCCGCAAGGGGCTGGCCGACACGGCGCTGAAGACGGCCGATTCGGGGTACCTGACCCGGCGCCTGGTGGATGTCGCCCAGGACGTGATCATCTCCATGGAAGACTGCAACACCCTGGACGGCATTTCCGTGACCTCCATCATCGAGGGGGGACAGATCATCGAGCCGCTGCGCGACCGCATCGTCGGCCGCGTGTCGCTCGATAACATCAAGGACCCGCTGACGGGCGAAACGCTCCTCGGGGTCAACGAGGAGATCTCCGAGGAGCTGGCGGAAGAGATCCAGGCCGCCGGGATCGAGAAGGTGAAGATCCGGTCGGTGCTGACGTGCAAGGCCAAGCGCGGGGTCTGCGTCAAGTGCTACGGGCGCAACCTGGCCAGCGGGAAGCTGGTGGACCTGGGCGAGGCCGTGGGGGTGATCGCGGCCCAGTCGATCGGGGAGCCGGGAACGCAGCTGACCATGCGTACGTTCCATATCGGCGGCACGGCGAGCCGGACGCACGAGCATTCGACGGAAGAGGCGAGAAACGAGGGGATCGTCAAGTTCCTCAACGTGCAGCACGTGACGAACAAGGACGGCAACCTCGTGGTGATGAACCGCAACGGAACACTCATCATCATCGACGAGGCGGGACGGGAGAAGGAGCGTTACCCGGCGGCCTACGGCGCCACGATGAAGGTGAAGGAAGGGCAGAGGATCAAGCCGGGCCAGACGCTGATCGAATGGGACCCCTACTCCTTCGCCATTCTGACCGAGTTCGGCGGCACCGTCGTTTTCAAGGACATCCACGACGGTGTGACCGTCAAGGAAGAACGCGACGAGAACACCGGCCTGGTGCGCCAGGTGATCATGGAATCGGCCGACGAAAAGTACCAGCCGCAGGTGAGCATCCGGAATGACAAGGGAGAGATCGTCAAGACCTACCTGCTCCCCTCCAAGGCCCATCTCTGGGTCGACAACGGCGAAGAGGTCTACCCCGGAAGCATCCTGTCCAAGATCCCGCGGGAAACCCGCAAGACCAAGGATATCACCGGCGGTCTGCCCCGCATCGTCGAACTGTTCGAGGCGCGGAAGCCGAAGGAAACGGCGGTTATCACCGAAATCGAAGGCATCGTGCGCTACGCGGGCCGGGTGCGTAACCAGCGCAAGATCGAAGTGCATAACGAGAGCGGCATGATCAAGGAATACCTGTTGCCGCGCGGCGTACACGTCAACGTGCAGGAAGGGGAGTACGTGCGCGCGGGCGAGGCGCTGATGGACGGGCCGCGCAACCCGCACGACATCCTCCGGGTCCTGGGGGAAAAGGAACTGCAGAGCTACCTGGTCAACGAGATCCAGGAGGTCTATCGGCTGCAGGGGGTCAACATCAACGACAAGCACATCGAGGTCATCGTCCGGCAGATGATGCGGTGGATCAAGGTCGAGGATGTGGGGGACACGGAGTTCCTGCTCGACGAACAGGTCGACAAGTTCCGGTTCCACGAGGAAAACGAGCGGGTCGAGGCCGGGGGCGGCGTTCCCGCCCAGGGGCGCCCGCTGCTGCTCGGCATCACCAAGGCGTCGCTCTCCACCGACAGTTTCATCTCCGCGGCCTCCTTCCAGGAGACCACCCGCGTGCTGACCGAGGCCGCCATCAGCGGCAAGGTCGATTACCTGCGGGGGTTGAAGGAAAACGTCATCATGGGGCGCCTCATCCCCGCCGGCACCGGGATGGAGTACTACCACAACATCAAGTTGACGGAGGAACTGGTCCCGATGGAGATGCCGGAGGCGGAGGGGACGGAAGAAAGCGATCTCCTCGCTTCCAGCCTCGATCTCGGGGCCCTCAATCCGTAGCGGGCCGATATCTGACCGGTTTCCGTGCGGCCGGCCCGAGCGCCGGCCGCACGCCCTCCGCGCTCTTTTCCCCCCGATCTGTAAAAACCGCCATCCTAGCGGATCCGCTTGCGGCTGTAATGGGCCTTTTCGTAGAGGTG
Source organism: Acidobacteriota bacterium (assembly GCA_012719455.1). Classification (GTDB taxonomy): domain Bacteria; phylum Acidobacteriota; class UBA6911; order UBA6911; family UBA6911; genus UBA6911. The sequence continues at coordinate 12,649 of JAAYAJ010000071.1, forward strand.
CAGGTGCGGTTGGATCCGCGCCCCGGCCTGTCCGAAGCCGAAATCGAGGCGGATGATGTCCAGGAAGGGGACGAGGAAGCGGATCCCCACTCCGGCCCCCCCGATCATGTTCCGGGTGAAGTCCTCCCCCCGGCTCCACGCGGTTCCCAGGTCGGCGAAGGCCGCCAGCTGCAGGCCGTAATGGAGGCTGTATTCCCGTACGCGGAAAAACCGGGGGGGGAGCAGTTCGTAACGGTACTCGATGGTGTTGAGGAACTGGTTTTTCCCCGTGCGGGCGCCCCAATTCCATCCACGCACGCTGTTGGTGCCCCCGATGTGAAAATCGCGGTACGCCGGAATCTCTCCCCCCACCCGCCCGCTCTGCAGGGAGGCGAGGGTGAAAAGTACCAGGCCGTGCCGGGGGGCGAGGGGCTGGTAGCGCCGGAGGTCGACCTGGGCTGTCACGAAATCCCCGTCCCCTCCCAGGAAGCCGCCGTTCTGCGTCACGTCGAATATGCCCATCCAGCCGTTGCGGGGAACGGACACCGAATCGCGGCGGTCGAATTCGAGCATCGCCCCGAAATAGGGAGTGTGGTCCCGGCCATCGGGGGAGAGCGTCATCCCGGGCGTATCGCTTCCCAGGGATAGATAGCCCCCCCTGGCGCTCAGCATCCATTCGGGGTGGAGGTTCACACCGAAGCGCCCCTCCAGTTCATGCGAATTCTCCCGGTGGATGTCGTATTGGTCCCTGCGGTCGTAGTAGTCATACTTCAGGGCGTACGATTTTTCTCCGGTCGCCCCCCACGGGGTTTCAAGCGCCGCGTCCACGTGGGTCATCCCCCCCAGCATGGCCGATCCCGAGAGAAACAGTGCGCGTCTCGGAAAGTGGGTCAACCTGCCCCCCAGGCCGCCCGATATCCCGTTGGTGTTGTTCCAGCTCATTCTTGGGTAGGGGACAAAACGGGGGAGTTCCCGGATGTTGAGGGTGAGAAAGACCTCCTCACCGACGATGACGGGATCGGCCTGCACGGTGGCGAAGAGCCGCATTCGGGCGAGGCGCCGGCGGTCACGGTCTTCCGTGTCTTTCGTATAGGGTTCCCCCACCTTCGAGGCCAAAATCCGGGCAACGGTGGATTCCGGCGTCCGCACCAGCCCCCGGATCCTGATTTCGCGCACGATCCTTCCGTAGGGGGGGGAGGTCGCGAAATAGGATTGCGCCCCGGCGGAGCCGGCGGACACCGCCAGGAGGCAGGTGAGGGTGCAGAGGAGGATTTGGAGGCGAATGAAACGATCTTTCCGATTCATGCCTCGCTAACATACCTTGTTTGTGGGATTCCTGGAAACAAATAAATGCTCCCGCGCCGGAACCGGGGGCGTCCTGGCCGGAGGTTGACATTCATGTTAAGAATATGGACAATCGCAATGTCCATTGTTTGGACATTGCGGGCCGGAGACCTGAAATGAGACTGTCACGGCGCGCAACCATCTAAACAGCTCATCCGGGGGGGCAGGTGCGACAGGGGTACGCCGGGACGGGCGCGGTACCGGAAGAGCCGAAAATCAGGTTTTTTCACAGCGTCAGGCGGAAGCTCCTGCTGCTGGTGGCGGCGCTCGCCCTGCTTCCCCTGGCGGGCATGTCGATCTTTTCCTACGTTGCGGGCGGCAGGCAGATCCAGGAGCGGATCCGGCTTTCGCTTGAAAAGATGGCCCAGGACACGGCCGACAAGATGGACCTGCTCCTGCGTGCCAAGAAGGAGGAGCTGCACTCCATGGCGACGACGTCGCCCCTGGTTCTGGGCGGCGTGAGCCCCCGGGCGGGGGAGCGCCTGGTCCCGCTGCTGAACAATTACGGTTTCAACCACGAAGGCTACGATGCGCTCCTGGTGCTGGATCGCTCCGGAGTCGTGATCGCTGTGAACACCACCGACCGGAACATGGTCCCCATTCCCGAGGCGAGGCTGCGGGGGGTGCGCGGACGGAACATCGCGGAATTTCCGGCAGAGCGGAAGCTGTTCGAGGCCTCGATCACCGGCCACAATTCCCATGCAGACTGGTATTCGTCCCCGATCGCGGAGATCCTGTGCGATTACGGGCCCGAGGACGGCGCCACCCGCTACAATATCGCCCTGTCCGAGCCGATTCGCGATCCCGAAACGCGCGAGATCACGGGGGTCTGGATCAATATCGTGAACTGGTCCCTCTTCCAGAACGTGCTCGACAACGTGGAACTGGACCTGGCCGGCATGGAGCTTCCGACCGGATTCGGTTTCCTGACCGCCGGAGACGCCAATACCATCATCGGCCACCGGGACCGGGGAAACCGGCCCGGGCGCGGGGGGACGGCGGATTTCTACGGCGCTCGATTCGTTGAGGACTATGCGGTCCTCTCCCTGGGTGAAGCGGTGCGTAACCGGGAGCGCAGCTGCGGCTACCGGATGCCGGACGGTGCGAGCAAGCTCTCGGGGATCGCCCCGCTTTCCGACACCGCCTTCGGCTGGAATGCGGGGGTCGAGGTGGACGAGAGCGATGTGCTCCGGCCCCACCGCAGGCTGGGGTTCTGGCTCGCCCTGACCACCGGGGCGCTGGCCCTGCCGGTGGTGTTCTTCACCTGGTTGACGGCGCGGGGCATCACCCTTTCGCTGCGGACCCTGATTCGGTCCGCGCGGACGATGGCCCAGGGCAATTTCCGGCAGAGGGTGCCGCTCGGTTCCTCGGACGAACTCGGGGTGCTGGCGGCCACCTTCAACGAAATGGCCGATGCCCTGTCCGCCCGGGAAGTGCAACTGCAGGAATTGACGCGGAACCTGGAAACCATGGTGCGGGAGCGTACGCTGGAGCTGGAAAATTCCCACGAGGCCCTGAAGCGGGCGTATCTCGATCTTCAGAGCGCCCAGGATCAACTGGTCCAGACGGAGAAGATGGCGTCCCTGGGGCAGCTGGTTTCCGGGATCGCGCACGAAATCAAGAACCCGCTCAACTTCATCTACGGCAACACCGGGTTCCTCGGCGAATATGTTGAAAAACTCCAGTCGCTGGTCGAAAGCCTGGAGAATCTCCCCAGCCTTTCCGAGGAGGACCGGGGGGAAATCTCCCGCCGGAAGGAAGCGATCCACTACGACTTCATCAGGGAGGACCTCAAGATCCTGATCGGCAATTTCGCCGAGGGGGCGCGCAGGATCAACACCATCGTTTCCGATTTGCGCACCTTTTCCCGCATGGACGCGGACTCCCTCTCCGACGTGGATCTTCATGCCGCGCTCGAGATGTCGCTCAACCTGCTGTACAACCAGTACAAGAACCGGGTCGAGATCCACAAGGAATACGGGGACCTCCCCAAGATCCAAGGCTACGCGGGCAAGTTGAACCAGGTGATGATGAACCTCCTTTCCAACGCCTTCGCGGCCATCCGGGGGAAGGGGGATGTCTGGATCCGCACCCGCCTGCAGGGGGGCGGGGTGGAAATCGAGATCGAGGACAACGGCGTCGGCATCCCCAAGGAGAATCTCAAGCGGATCTTCGAGCCGTTCTTCACGACCAAGCCGGTCGGGCAGGGAACGGGGCTGGGCTTGAGCATAAGCTACGGCATCATCGAGCAACACCAGGGCAGGATCGACGTGATCGGCTCCCCCGGCGGCGGGACCGTTTTCACCGTGCGACTCCCCCTCCATCAGGAGAAATCCCTGTGACCCCCACGAAATACGAGCTTCTGCTCGTGGATGACGAACTGGCCAACCTGCAGAAGCTCGAGCGGACCTTCATGGGGCATTACGGGATCCACCGGGCGCGCTCGGGCGAGGAGGCCCTGGAGATCCTCGCCCGGGTTCCCGTCGACGCGATCATCACCGACCAGAAAATGCCCGGCATGACGGGCATCGAGCTGCTGGAGCGGTCACAGAAGCACCGGCCCGACATCGTCCGCATCGTGCTGACGGGATTCACGGAGGTGGACGATCTCATCGCCGCGATCAACACCGGCAAGGTCCACAAATACCTCACCAAGCCGTGGGAGCCCGACAGCCTCAGGCTGGCGGTCCGGGATGCGCTCGAGAAGATGGAGCTCGTGAGGGAAAACGAACGTCTCGCCGCCCAGCTCCAGTCGGCCAACGAGCGGCTCCGCACCGAGAACATCCTCCTGCGCCGTGAAATGGAGAGCCGGACCTATCCCCGCGCCATGATCCACGGCAGCCCGGAGATGGAGCATATCCTCGGACTGTTGCGCCGGGTGACCGGGACGGAGACGACGGTTCTCGTCCAGGGGGAGACCGGTACGGGCAAGGAACTGATCGCCCGTTTTATCCACGCCGAGAGCAACCGGAAGGACCGGATATTCATCCCGGTCAACTGCGGCGCCATCCCGAAGGACCTGGTGGAAAGCGAGTTTTTCGGGCATGCGAAAGGAGCCTTTACCGGGGCCACCCAGGATAAAAAAGGGTACTTCGAAATGGCCGACGGGGGCACCATCTTCCTGGACGAGATCGGCGAGGCGCCGCCGGAACTGCAGGTGAAGCTGCTGCGGGTCATCCAGGAGAACGAGATCATGCCCGTGGGCACGCATCAGCCCCGCAAGGTGGATGTCCGCCTGATCGCCTCGACCAACCGGGACCTGAGGGCCGAGGTCGAGGCCGGCCGTTTCCGCCAGGACCTTTTTTTCCGGATCAACGTTTTCTCCGTTACCATTCCCCCCCTGCGGGAGCGCACCGGGGACATCCTCCCGATCGCCGAATTTTTCCTGCGGCACTATTCGCTCAAGCTGAACCGCCCCCCCGGACACTTTACGGCGGAGACGCGGCAGCTGCTGCTGGGCTACCCGTGGCCCGGGAACGTGCGGGAACTCCAGAACGAGGTGGAAAGGCTCGTGCTGATGGCCGAGCCGGGGAAGCCGATCGGCCCGGAACTGCTTGGAGACCACATCCGCCGGCATCACACCGCGCCGTTGTCCGCCGGGGGGGATCTCAAATCGGCGATCCGGAGCCTGGAAGAGGCCATGATTCGCGAAACGATGGCCCGCTGTGGCCAGAACCGGTCGCGAACGGCCCGGGAACTCGGGATCAGCCGCCAGTCCCTGCTGGAAAAGCTGCGCCGGATGGGCTGGCCTGACTGATTTATAGTCAATAAGTGTTAAATTATTAGACACTACTAATCCCCTCTGCCCAATGCATTTAGGCTAAAACAGCAGAATGCTGTCTAAAAATTGGACAGTTCGACAAGCGCCGCCTCCCCGGCAGGCAATAAATAAAGTATTTAAAATAAGCCAATTAACTCGGAATCGAAGTCTGGCCCTTCATTTGCCTGTCTCAGGACGAGGCCCGGCCGATAACCCCCGGGCGTCGGACCGAGAAAAGGAGGAAGGTTATGCCGGCAATCGAGACCCAGAGAACCGAAGAAGCCAACATGGCCCTGCTTCGCCGCTGCAAGTCCAACGATCCCGAAGCCTGCAGCGAGCTGTTTTCCCGCTACAACCGGAAGATCTTCAATACCGCCTACCGGATTCTGGGGGAAGAAGCCTCGGCCGAAGACGCCTTGCAGGAGACCCTGATCAATGTTTTCCGAGGGATTTCCCGTTTTCGCGGGGATTCCAAGCTCTCCACCTGGATCAGCCGCATTACGATCAACGTCTGCCTGGGAATGTTGCGCAAGACGAAAGGGCGCCGGCAGGTGGACCTCGACGACGACCTGGTCCGTCGCCTGCCGGCGGAGCCCACGCCGTTTACCGATCCGCTGGCTTCAGCCTCGCTTGCGGAGCTGAGTTCCCGGGTCCGGGAGACCTTCCGGCGCATGTCGGCCAAACAGCGGGACGTCGTACGCCTGCACGACCTGGAGGGGAACACCATCCAGGAGATCGCCGAAATCCTCGACTGTCCGGCCGGCACCGTCAAATCGCGCCTCTTCTACGGACGGCGGGAATTCAGGGGTATCTTCTGTTCCCTCATGCAGGGGGGACGGACTCCCGCGCCCAGTCTGAATTAGACTTTCCCGGACGCGCCCGATCCGCGATCGGCATTTGTGAATCCTTTTATCTTCATGATAAAATTGGTTTTTACACGGAGCTGATCGGGGGCGTATGACCGACGGGAGATGGGGCGACGAACAACCGGGGCGGCGGCCGGAATCCTGCGGCGATATCGACTGCCTGTACCTCCCCTCCGGGGGCGGGGATTACGAGCCCCGCTATTACGCCCAGGCAAGGATCGACTTCAACGATGTACGCACCGGTTTTCGGGCCACCATCGACCTGGCCAGGGCGGTGGAGCTTTCCCGCGGTGCGGCCGAATTGCCGTGGGTCGAAGAGATGACTGTCGAGGTCGATCCCTCGAGGACCGTTTCCTCCCCCCCCGGAGAGGCCCGGCTGTCCCCCCTCCCCGGTCATGTCGACGCCCCGTTTTTGAAGCTCATGGAGACGCAGTTCGTCGGCTACCTCCTCCGTTCCTTCGCGGTGCGCGTCTACCGGAACTCCGATTTGGGCGCCTGGTCCGCCTCCGGCGAGACCCGCGCCGATTTTCTGGCCCGCTGCCTCGAGCTGGCCGAAGGGCCGGTGCGGAGCGAACTGGACCTGTTGCGTGACCGCTACAACCGGAGACTCGAACAGCTGCGGAAAAAATACGCGCCCGCGGGCCGGGCGGAAGACCTCGATTCGGCGCGGCTGGAGTCCCGGAACCGGGACCTGTTCTCCCACTTTTCGGAACGGATCGTCGGGCTCTTCCTGCGGGGGGAAATCCCCCCCGGCTCCGCGGCTGTCCGTGCCGGTGAGTCCGCCGGATCGGAACAGGAGGAGCGGCTGCAGGGCCTCGAGGACGCCGCGCGTCGTGAAATCGACGGACTGCGGGCGCGGTACGAGGAAAAGGCCCACGCCATTGACGAATACCTGCTCCATCCGAATCTGAAGGACATCCATGTTGTCAGAAGCGGCGTTTTATGGATGCCCCGGGGGACCTGATCCATGGAAAGAGTGGCCATCGCCATGAGCGGGGGCGTGGACAGTTCGGTCGCCGCCCTCCTCCTGAAGAAGTCCGGCCGCGACCTGGTTGGTTTCTCCATGAAGCTCTGGGAGCATGCCCCGGCCGGCCGGCCCGGGGATACCGGCCCGGATCGATGCTGCTCCCCCGACAATCTGCGGGACGCCGGCGCGGTGGCCGCGCACCTGGGGGTCCCGTTCCACGTGGCCGATTTCCGGGAGGAGTTCGAGCGGGAGATCGTGCGCCCCTTCGTCGCTGATTACCTCGCCGGCCTGACCCCCTCCCCCTGCATCCGCTGCAACTCCCGGATGAAGTTCGCCCGGCTGCTGGGACTGGCGGAACAGGCGGGTGCCGCGCGCGTCGCCACCGGGCACTACGCGCGCGTGAGACGCGACCCTCGGTGCGGGCGGTTCGTGCTCTATGAGGCCGCGGACCGCAACAAGGACCAGTCCTATTTCCTGTTCGAACTCACCCAGGCCCAACTCTCGCGGACCCTGTTCCCGCTCGGCGCTCTCGACAAGGAGGAAGTGCGCCGGATCGCCCGCGCCCACGACCTTCCGGTCGCCGAAAAGCCGGAGAGCCAGGAGATCTGCTTCATTCCCGACGGCGATTACGCGTCTTTCGTGGAGCGGCGCCGCGCCGCCGACGGCGCGGGGGCGCCCGGCGCCGGCCCGGTCGTGGACGCCGCCGGCAACGTCCTGGGGGAGCATCAAGGGGTGCACCGTTACACGGTCGGCCAGCGGCGGGGATTGGGCATTGCCCACCGGGAACCGCTCTACGTCCTCGAGCTGCGCCCGGAGGACAACACCGTGGTCGTGGGGGAACGGGCGCGGCTCGGTTCCCGCCGCTGCCGCGTGATCCGTCCCAACTGGATTGCCATCCCCGCCCTGGAGGGGCCCCTCGCGGTCCGGGCGCGGATCCGGTCGCGGCACGAGGCGGCTCCGGCTCTCATCACGCCGCACGGGGACGGCGGCGTGGAGGTGGTCTTCGATTCCCCACAGCCGGCAATCACCCCGGGACAGGCCTGCGTGTTTTATCGGGACGGGGCCGTGGTGGGGGGCGGGTGGATCCGGAGATCCACCCGCGGCGATTGACGCCGGCGCCCGGTGCGGCGAGGCGGAGGGGAGATGACGGAAGTTTCGGGGAAATCGGCAAGGGTGCTGGTCGTGGCGGGGGAATCGTCCGCGGACCGGTACGGCGCGGAGCTGGTGCGATGCCTGCGTGCCCTTCCCGGCAACGAAGGGCTCCGGTTTTTCGGGACCGGCGGGGACGCCATGCAGGCGGCCGGGGTGGAACTCCTCCGCCATGTACGCGACCTGGGCCACATCGGTCCGAAGGAAGCGCTCACCGGGTTGCGCACCTACCTGAAAACCTTTACACTGCTCCTCGAGGCGGCGGCCGCGGAACGGCCCCGGGTTGCGGTGCTCATCGATTTCCCGGAGTTCAACCTGAGGCTGGCGAAAAAGATGAAACGGCTGGAGATCCCCGTCGTCTACTACATCGGCCCCCATCTCTGGGCGTGGCGCAAGGGGCGCATCCGGACGATTCGCAGGTGCGTGGACCGGATGCTGGTGATCCTCCCCTTCGAAGAGGCCTACTACCGCGAGCGCGGCGTGGAGGCTGAATTCGTGGGCCATCCCCTGCTTGAAAGCGCGCCGGGGCCGGACCCCGTGCTCCCTTCCGCGGCGGGCGGCCCGGAGTGCCGGACCGTGGCCATCCTTCCCGGGAGTCGTCGGCGGGAGGTCGACCATATCCTGCCCACGCTCCTGTTGGCGGGGTGCGAACTGATGAAGCGGACGCCGGCCCGGTTCCTGGTTTCGGTGGCGCCCACGGTCGACGCGGGGCAGGTCGAGGGCATCCTCGAAAGGACCCTCCGGGGGAGGGAAGGCAGGAGGCATTTTCACGTGCTCACCGGCAGTTCCAGGGCCATTCTCGCCGCGGCCGATTTCGCTTTCGTCAAGAGCGGGACGAGCACCCTGGAAGCGGCGCTGGCCGGGGTTCCTTTCCTGATCACCTACAAGATCTCCCGGGTGAGCTGGTGGGTGGGGTCGCTGCTGATCCGCAGCTCGACCAAGGGGCTGGTCAACCTGATCGCCGGGGAACGCATCGTCCCGGAACTGTTCCAGGGGGAAGCCACCCCGGAGGCGCTCGCACAGGTGGCGCTGCACTACCTGGAAAACCCCGCGGAGAGCGCTGCGATGCGCGCGCGGCTGGGGTTGGTACGACGGCAGCTGGGCGCGCACCGCGCCTCGGAACGGGCGGCCGCGGTTGTAAACGGCTATCTATAAGGACGGGACATGGTTCGAAAAATCTCATGGGCTGCCGGGATCATCGTGGGCCTCGCCCTGCTGGCTCCGGCCGTGCCGGCGCAGGCGCCGGCGGCGCCCGGGAACGCCCCGCGCATCGATGTGCTGAACTGCGATGTCGAGGCGAAACTCCTTCCCGACGTGCATGAACTCGAGGCCGTGGCGGCGATCACGTTTGAACCGCTCGAGCCCGCCGACTACGCGGTCTTCGACCTGAACGACAACCTGTTCGTGACGAAGGTGGTCGACGGGGACGGAGTGGAGATGGAATTCGACCGCAACCGGGCTGCGCCCGAAACCCTGACGGTGCATTTCCCCCGCAGGCTGGAACCGGGGACGACCGCCACCATCCGGATCGAATACGACGGGGGGTTCGACAACGACCGCTACAGCCGTATCTTTTCGCGCGACCTCGGGTCGGCTTACATCGGGATGGAGGGGACCGTGCTGATGTACGCGGCAAAATGGATCCCCCTCAACCGGTTTCTGGCCGACCGGGCGACGGGGACCCTTTCGGTCACCGTCCCCCTGGGGATGACGGTTATCGGCCCCGGACGCCGGCTTCCCGTCGTGACCCGGGGGGACATGGAAACCTTCGCCTGGAAATCGGAGACCCCGATCCTGCCCGGGTCCATGGTCGCGGGCCACTACTTCCCCAGGTCGGTGCGGGCGGGAGAATTTGAAATCGAGTGCTTCGCGCGGAAAAACAATCTCGAAGCCATCGAGGGGATGGCCCACGAGGCGGGAAAGATCCTGGGCTGGTACGCGGAAGCGTTCGGACCGGCGGGGACCGCTTTCCGCCTGGTGGAGGTGGACGAGGCGCAGGCGCGGCAGCACGGCATGTACGGGACCTTTTTCGTAACCCGGCGCGAGTTGTCCCAGGGGCCCGGCGCCCTGCGCCAGCTGGCGCGCCGCATCGCCGGCCAATGGTGGCAGGAGGCAGTCGAAGTCCGGGGAAGCGAGGATCTGTGGCTGGCCGACGGGATGGCGTATCTTTCCGCCGCCCGGTACCTGGGGAGCGCTGGGGGGGACGCCGCTTTCAAGGAGGAGATCGACCAACTGGCCGTGCTGGCGCTCAAGTTCGAGAAGCAGGCGGCGGTCCGTTCGGGCCTCGACCTGGGGTACCGGTCCGACCGGTACGAATCGGTGGTGGCCGGCAAAGGGGCCTGGGTTCTCCACATGCTGCAGGGGATCCTGGGGGAGGAGAAGTTCGACCGCCTGGTGCGGGACTATTACCGCACCGGGTCGGGTGCCGAAGGGGGGGGGCGGGCGAAGTTCCGGGCCCTGGCCGAGGAGATTCACGGCGCCGACCTCGGGTGGTTTTTCTCGCAATGGATCGATTCCGTCGGTGTTCCTTCCCTCGAGGCCGATTATGTCGTGCTCCGGACCGTCGAAGGCTTCCGGATTTCGGGATCGCTCCGGCAGGAGCGCGACCTGTTCCGGATGCCGGTGGAGGTCGCCGTCGTCACCGGGGACCGGGAGACGGTAAAAACCGTGGAACTGTCCGGGACCTCGACCCCCTTCGACATCGACGTCTTCGCCCGGCCCGACCGGCTGGTGCTGGATCCGGGCGACAAGCTGCTGCGGGATTCCAATGAGCGGAATACCGCGGTCCAGGTCTCGCTCGGCGACGATTTGAAGCGGGCCCAGAATTTCGTCGAGGCGATCCGGGCCTATGAAGCCGCGCTCAAACTGTCACCCCAGAGGTCGCTGGCCCACTTCCGGCTCGCGGAGGTCTTCTACGAGCAGTTCAACCTGCAGTCCGCGGCCAACTCCTTCCGGGACGCCCTGAACGGGGACCTGGATCCGAAGTGGATCGAGGTGTGGTGCTACATCCACCTGGGGAAGATCTACGATATCCTGGGGCAGCGGCAGCGGGCGATGGCCGAATACACCAAGGCGCTGAACACCAACGATGACACCGACGGCGCACAGATGGAAGCGGCCCGGTGGCTCACAACCCCCTTTACCCGCGAGCGCACCGTCATGGATGCGCCCGCGCCACAATAGGCACGGTTATGAATCGAGAGCGTTCCTGGAAGAAAACGGCCCAGAAGCTCCGGGTTCCCGTCGGTACCGCCCTGGGGGTGGTGTTCCTCGTCTTCATGCACCCTTCGGTTCGTTCGCTCTGGATCGGAGGCACGATCGCCGTCGCTGGGGGGCTCTGGCGGCTGTGGGCGGCGGGGCACATCGACAAGGGACGGGTCCTGGCCCAAGGGGGGCCTTACGCCCTCACCCGCAATCCCCTCTACCTCGGCTCCTTCGTCATGGCCCTGGGAGTCATTCTCGCCGGCCAGGGGTACTGGCTCCTTCCCATCTTTTTCGCCTTTTTCCTGGTTTTCTACCTCCCCGTCATGCGGGCGGAGGAGGGGGACCTGTACCGCGCCCATGGGGAGCGGTTCCTCGAATACTCCCGCAGGGTGCCATTGTTTTTCCCCCGCTGGCCCGCTTCGCGGGCGGAAAGCTCCACCTTCCTCTGGTCCCGCGTGGTCCGCAACCGCGAACACCGCAACAGCTCCAGCCTGCTCGCGGTGCTTGCGATTCTCGTCGGGCGGCTGTGGCTCGAGAGGTATTTCTAGACGTTCCACTCCCTTGCGCCTTCCCGGGGCGCGATCGCCGATCTCGATCGTTTTGAGTGGGTTCCGTCGCCGGAGGGTCAGTGGGCGGCGCCGGCTCCGGGGGCCAAGAATTGGATGGACGCTGGGGGGAATTGCTGATAGTTTTACCGCTGTATGGCACCGAAGCAGACGATGCGCGGGGACTGCCCGCCAAACTCTCCTCCCAAGGATTCTTCCCTCCAACGGACCGGGGGCGCTCTCTTGGCGCGGGCGGCCGACGTGTCCTGGAAACTGCTGCAGGCGGTCAACGCCAGGATTCCCGAAGGGCGGCTGCCCCAGCCGCGCTGGGCGCCGGGGAGGATTCCGAAGAGCCGGGAACGCTCTTTCCCCCCGCTGGGATTTCCGCGGGAAACCGATTCCCTCTGCCCGGTCTGCGTGCCGGAGATCCGCCGGAAGGTGGTCCGGGGGGAGATGCCGCTTGCAGAGCTGCTCCGGGGGCGTGCCGGGGAGATCAAGGCCCGCCTGGTCGAGGAAGAGGGCTGCATCCGGATCCGCAAGACCTGCCCCGTCCACGGCGAGTTCACGGACGTGATTTCCACCCGGCCCGAATTCACCCGCAGGATCGAAGGGCTCTTTTTCGGCCGTGATTTCGAGTGTCTCCCGGGAGACGGTATCCACGACCACGGCTCCTCGTCGATCCGGTACGGGCGGGGCACGGTGCTGACGGTCGACCTGACCAACCGCTGCAACATGATGTGCAACCCCTGCTTCACCAACGCCAACCAGGTGGGGTTCGTTCATGAACCTTCGCTTGGGGAGATCCAGGCGATCCTCGACCGCGCCGTGTCCTTCAAGCCGCGCCGGCAGATCATCATCCTGTTCTCCGGGGGGGAACCTACCCTGGCGCCCCACTTTCTGGAGGCGGTCGCCTACGCCAAAAAGATCGGTTTTTACCGTATCCTGGCGGCCACCAACGGCATCCGTTTCGCCCAGAGCGCGGAATTCACCCGCCAGGCGCGCGCGGCGGGGCTCGACGGCGCCTATCTGCAGTTCGATGGCATCGGCAACGACCGGAACCGGCACCGCGGCGTGGACAACCTCTTCGACGTCAAGGCTCGAGCCATCGAGAACATGGCCCGGGTCGGGATGAAGACGACGCTGGTCACCACGGTGATCAATACCGTGAACCAGGACGCCGTCGGGTCGATCGTCGATTTCGCCGTCAACAACGCCGACAAGGTGCAGACCGTCGTTTTCCAGCCGGTCTCGTTCACGGGCCGGGACGAGGCGATCGACGACGCCGCGCGGGCCGCCCGGCGCTACACCCTGACCCAACTGGTGGAGGACCTCCAGCGGCAGCTCGGCGGGCAGCCGGAACCGATGCGCGACTGGTTTCCGCTGTCGACCTACAGTGCGTTCACGACCGTCATGGACATCCTCCAGGGGCCTGACGCCCCCTGGGGCTGGAGCGCCTGCAACTGCCACCCGGACTGCGGAGTGTTCACCCTGCTGCTGGTCAACCGCCGCACGAAGCAATGGACGCCCGTGTTCCGGTTCTTCGATTACGAGCGCTTCATCCGCGACGTCAGGGTCATCACCAACGCCGCGCGCGGGCGCCGGCTCACCCGGGTGCAGCTCGCGCTGGCCGCCCTGCGCAACTACCGGCCGGAGCTGGCGCCCGCGGGTTTGCCCGTCTCCCAGATCCTCGGCCTGTTCCGGCCGAGCGAGGAGCGGTCGGACGGCGACCGGAACGAACGCATGAAGGCGCGTGCCGCCGGCGATGAATGGCGCGTGCTCTGCGTGGAGGGGATGTGGTTCCAGGATCTGTGGACCTACGATTTCCGCCGCACCGAAATGTGCGTCATCCCCTACGGTACCCAGGAAGGGGAGATCTCCTTCTGCGCCTACAACACCGGCATCGGGTGGCGGCAGATCGTCGAGAACGCCCACCGGACGGCGGATATCGCCGATTGGCACCGGCAACGGGGCAGGCACGAGGTCTACGCCAACGGGAAGAGGGTCGAGCTGGACACGACGGAGCATGATCTCGTCCTGCCCTGACGCCCGGGGGCCCACTGCCCGCGCCGGATTGTCAGGTCCGGGAGGGAACCGATGAGTTACACGATCCGACAGCTGGCCGGGCGCCTCGGCCGCGAATTCCAGGGGGACGGCGCACTCCCGATCACCTCGGTGTCGGGGTGGGATTCGTCCGGGCCCTCCTCCCTGGTTTTCCTGGAAACGGGGATGGAAGGGGCGCCCCCGTCCGGATGCGGGTGCGTCATTGCGCCCCCGGACTACGCTCCCGCCGGCGTCAACGTGATCCACTCCCCTTGCCCCAAGCTCGATTTCACCCGCGCCGCCGCGTGGCTGCACCCAAGACCCGAGGGGAGCGGGGTGCGGCATCCATCGGCTGAAATCGCCCCGGATGCCGCGCTCGGCGACCGGGTGGACGTGGGGCCGCGCTCCGTCGTGGAGTCGGGTGTCCGCATCGGCCCGGGAAGTATCCTGGGCGCCGGGGTCTTCGTCGCTCGGGGGTGCGTCCTGGGCTCCGGGTGCGTGCTCCATCCCGGCGTCGTGCTCTATCCCGGGGTGCGGGTCGGGAACCGAGTCATCCTGCACGCCGGGGCCGTCGTGGGCGCGGACGGGTTTGGGTACGTGAGCGACGGCGAAGCCTACTGGAAGTTTCCCCAGATCGGGTCGGTGGTCATCGGGGATGATGTCGAAATCGGCGCCAACTCCACCATCGACCGGGGTTCGCTCGGGACGACGCGCATTGGCGCCGGGACGAAGGTCGACAACCTGGTCCAGATCGCTCACAACGTGGAGATCGGGCGCCACGTGGTGATCGCGGCGCAGACCGGGATTTCGGGGAGTACCGTCATCGGGGACCATGCCGTGATCGGCGGGCAGGTGGGTTTCGGGGACCATGCCCGGGTGGAGCCGGGGGTCGTGATCGGGTCGAAGGCCGGGGTCCTCCCCGGGAAGATCGTGCGCGGCGGGGGGGTTTACTGGGGCGTGCCGGTGCGGCCGCTGGGGGAGTACAAGCGCCTGAACGCCCTGTTCGGGAGGCTCCCCGGGATGAAGTCCGAAATAGAATCATTGAAAAAAGAGGTGGCGCGGCTCAGGGAGGCACTCGGCGGATCATGACCGGCGGTGTTTCCGCGCCGGGGCGGATCCCCGGCGACGCGGTGGAAGGGGCGGACCTAGGGCCGTTCTGCGGCCGAATCCTCGCCGGCTGCATCCCCGCGCTCGGTCCGGGGCGGGTGCACGCCCGCTTCTATCCCTACATCGGGCTGACGCACACCATCCGGCGCAGCCGCCGGGGGGACTGGGAGATCCGTATCAGCGACCATTGCCGCCTGGCGCCGCCGGCGGTGCTCGAGGCCGTCGTCACCATCCTGGCCGCCAAGATCCTGCGTCGAAAACCCTCACCCGAGGCCCTGGAGGTCTATGAACGCTTCCGCACCCAGGCGTCGGTCGTGGAATCGGTAAGGATGCGCCGCATCGAGAGGGGAAAAAAGCATTTCTCCCCCCACGCGGGTTCGCATCATCACCTGCCCGACATCTACGCGGAGGTCAACCGCCGCTATTTCAACGACCAGGTCCAGGTCGAGCGGATCGGCTGGGGGTTGCGCCGAAGCAGGACCCGGCTGGGCCATTACGATCCCGTCCATCACACGATTACCGTAAGCCCGATCCTGGATTGCCCCGAAGTCCCCCGCTTCGTGCTGGAGTTTATCGTGTATCATGAAATGCTGCACGCCGTGTTCGAGAACGGGGGATCGGTCGGCCACCACCCCCCCGAGTTCCGCAGGGCGGAGAGGGCGCATCCCGATTATGGAAGGGCCCGGGGGTTTTTGCGCGGATTTTGCCGGCGGCGGAAGTGAAGCGGAGGTCCGGGGTATGAAATGCATCTGGTGCGGGGAGAGGAAGGGAAAGCGGGAATGTCCCGCGGCGGGGGCGCCCGTCTGCCCCCGGTGCTGCGGGGAGAGGCGCGTCCTGTCCGCCGCCTGCCCCGAATCCTGCCCTTTTCTCGAGGCGGGGCGGGAGCGGGACGCCCGTGTCTACCGGAAGGTCCTCGCCCGGCTGCCGCCGCTCGAACGGGAGCGGCACGAAGCGACCCTGGAGCGTCACCCCGAGGCGATCGCGCGGCTCGAATACACGCTGGCGCGCCAGCGGTTCCGGCAGCGCGACCTGGCCGACCGGGACGTGCGGGAGGCGGTCGGCCTCCTGCTCGAATCCTACCGGGCCGGGGAGGCGGGCATTCTCTATGAACGGACTTCGGAGAACCCGCGCGTGGAGGGGGTGCGACGTGAAATCCGGGCGGCGGTTGATGCGCTCGGCCGTTCCCGGGAAGGGGAGGGGGCCGGATTGCCCGCCGGCGTCGCCGTCGAGTGCCTGGGGTTCATCCGGTCGCTCGTCGATGCCTTCCAGGCCGAGTACGGCGCGGATTCCGCCTATATCGATTTTCTTGCCCGCTTTTTCCCCGGGGAAGAGGAGGGGGGCTCCATCCTGACCCTGTAGGAGGAGGGTGCGCCTGGCCCGGGGAAGGCCGCGCCAGCCAGGCGCCGCTCGGCCGCCACGGGGGAACTAACGGCCGCCCTGTGGGGAATGCCGCGCTAGGTTTCCTCGACCTGCGCCTCGTCGATCAGCATGACCGGGATGTCGTCGCGGATCGGGTAGACGCGACGGCATTCGACGCACTTGAGTCCGGTCCCGTCCGGGGTCGGTTCGACCTCCTTCCGGCAGAGCGGACAGACGAGGATGTCCAATAACTCCTTGCTGATCGGCATGTATATCTCCCTGGTCTCAGGACCGTGCCCCCGATCGGAACCGGTTCTCGGTCCCCGCCCGGAGCCTGCGTATGTTTGCGTGATGCTTGACGATGATCAACAGCGCCCCCAGCGCGGACCAGCACAGCACCGGCGCGGGCGCCCCGTAGAGGAAGGCGCAGAGGGGGAATAGAGCCGCGGCTGTGATCGACGCGGCCGAGACGTAGCGCGAGAGCGCGAGCACGAGCACAAACACCCCCAGGGTGGTCGCCAGGGCCGGCGGCGAAAGCGCCAGAAACGCGCCGCACCCGGTGGCCACCCCCTTCCCCCCCCGGAAGCGCAGCCAGACGGTGAAAACGTGGCCGGCGATGGCGCAGAAAGCCGCGGCCGCCTGCCATTCCACCCCCCCTCCGAGCCAGCCGGCCGCGAGCACCGCCAGGTACCCCTTGGCGGCGTCCAGGACCAGCGTCAGGACGCCGGCTCCGCGGTTTTTCCGGAAGACATTGGTGGCCCCGATGTTGCCGCTTCCGTACCTGCGGATGTCCTTCCCTTCGACCAGGCGCACCAGGAGGAAGCCGAAAGGGATGGAGCCCAGGAGGTAGGCTGTCAACGGAATCCAGGTTTCAGGTTGCATGTTCAAGCCCCGGTCAAGGAGATGGTGGCTAGCGTCGTGTACACGGCCCCCTGCGGTTTCAGGACGCTTCGATAGATATGGAACCGGTCCACGCAGAGGGTGGCCTCCAGGTCCGACCCCATCTTAATGCAGTCGACGAGGAGGGACAAATTTCTTTTGCCCGTGACCCGCCCCAGCGTCAGGTGGGGGCGGAAGGGGCGTTCCTCCGGAGGGAACCCGACGCGGACGCAGACCGCTTCCACCCGCCGCTGCAAAAGGTCGAGCGCGCCGGTCTCCCCGTCCAGTCCGCACCAGACAACGCGCGGGCGGCCGGGGTGGGGAAACGCGCCCAGGCCGCCGAGCCGGATACGGAAAGGGGGGAGTGTCCCCGCCTCCCGGACGAGCCCCCGGTTGAGGGCGGGGACCGCCGCCGGATCGGTTTCGCCCAGGAATTTGAGGGTGAGATGAATGGAGGGGAGGGGGACCCAGCGGACATCGGCCCCGGTTTCCCGGAGCGCTCTCTGCATTGCGCCGAGCGTGTCGCGGCATTCCGGGGAGAGGGGGATGGCTACGAAGACGCGCATGCCCCTAGCCGTCCTCCCCCGCCCGCATCAGGAAGCGGCGCAGCAGGTCGAGGGCGAGGGCGGTCGAGCGCTCCCGCACCGATTCCCGGTCCCCGGCCAGGATCCGTTGCCTGCTTGCGGTTCTTTCCCCGTCGGAGATGCCGATATGGACCAGACCCACCGGCTTTTCCTCCGATCCGCCCCCGGGGCCCGCGATCCCGGTGACGGACAACCCGATGGAGCTCGCGAGGGCGCGGCGCACCCCGCGGGCCAGGGCTTCGGCGGTTTCGGCGCTCACGGCGCCGTGCCGGCGGAG
>JAAYAJ010000072.1 GCA_012719455.1 Acidobacteriota bacterium
CCGCCCGTGCGAAAGGTTCCCCCCTCGGCCGTATGCCATGCTTCGGGCAGGCCGAGCGTCCGGGTGAAAAAGCGGAAAAGCCCGGCCGGGTCGTCCGATTCCACGACGATGTGGTCCACCTGTCGCACGACGTGGCTGCGCGGGCGCCCGGCCTGGGCCGGCGCGGCCGTCATCGTGCCCGACAGCAGAAGCAACGCGAGCAGCCCGCGGCGGATCATGCGCCTTCCCCCCCATCCGTGGTTCCCCCCTTGTCCTGCAGCCGCCCCGTTTCCCGCAGGACGAGTCCGCACCGGAGGCAGAGCTCTTCCAGGCGGGGGAGCGAGCGCGCCCGGCCTGCGGACATCAGCAGGTTGGCCAGTCCCGCCGGGACATGCGCGAGATAGCGTGTCAGCCCCCGCTCCCGGGCCAGGAAACCGTAGGCCCCGAGCGCCTGCATCAGGCGCTGGGCGGAAGCTTCCCAGAAAGCGTCCGCGAAATCCTCCTGCTCTTCCGGCGCCCCCAGCCCCCGCCGGAAGGAGAGCAGCTCCTGCCGTTCGGCGTCCGAGAAGGGGACATAGGGATCGCACAGGAGCGAGCCCAGGTCGTAATACCGGCTCCCGAACCGCATCCCCTGGAAATCGATGAGAACGGGGTCCCCCCCGCGGATCATGACGTTCTGGGACTGCAGGTCGCGATGGATCAGGCTCTCCCGGTGCCGGCCCAGCCGGAGGGCGAGCGCTGCGAGTTCGCGTTCCAGCGCCTCCTCTTCCCCCGGGGCAAGCGCGATCCCGCACAGGGCGCCGACGAAGTGCTCCCTGAAGTAAGCGCGCTCCCAGCGGTAGAGTTCGGGAGAGAAGCTTTCCATCAGGGGGACGGGATCGCGGACGAAATCCTCCTCGGGAATGGCGTGGAGCGCCGCGACCACCTCGAGCGTTTTCCGGTAGAGGGGGCCCCGGACCTCCCAGGGCTCGTTTCGGAGCGCCCAGAGATCCTCGTCCCCCAGGTCCTCCTGGAGGATCAGGCCCCGATCGGCGTCGTGGTAGAGGATCCGGGGGACCGGGATCCCGTTCTCCTCCAGGAACCAGGAGATCGCGGCGTAATACCCGTTTTCCTTCCGGCTTTGCCCGTACCGGACCAGGATCATCGATTGGCCGTCCGGGCACCGGAGCCGGAAGTAGGCCCGGTCCGACCCCCTGTCCGCGAAGGGGATCCATTCGACCGGCGTTGCGGCGGGAAGATCCAGGATTTCCCGGGCGCGCGCCGTGATTTCGGCTTCCGTCATCATCTTCATGCCTCCGGGGCCCCCTGGAGCCGGTGATAGGCCTCGGGTGAGCCGATGTCGGTCCATTCCCCCCCGTCGATCACCGCCGCCCGGACCGACCCCGGATGGCTTCGGATCCGGCCGATGAAGAGGTCGATGATGGACGAGGGGCGGGCCGGCTCGATATGCCGCAGGAGGGCCGTTTCCAGGGCGCAGATCCCCGTAAAGAGGAACCGGCCGGTCCCGCGGCGCTGCAGGACCCCCCGCAGGTCGCACACTTCCCCCCGGGCGTTGACGTCGACGTTCAGGAGCGGCCCCGTGCTGCGCAGGGCCAGGGTGGCCTCCGGCCGCAGCCGCTCGTGGGCCTCGAGCAGGAGGCCCAGGGGAAGGTCGGAGATCACGTCCCCGTTGTAGCAGACGATGGCCTCGTCGCCGGCCAGGAGATCCTCGATGTTTTTCAATCCTCCGGCCGTGTCGAGCAGCACCGGCTCATGGCGGAAGAGGACGGGTCTTCCCCTCCAGGCCCCATCGGGAAATGTTTCCCGGTACCTCCCGGGGCGGTGGTGGGTGTTGACGATGAAGCGCTCCACCCCGACTGTGATCAGGTGATCCATCGCGTAGGTGATGACGGGGCGCCCGCCGACCGGCAACAGGGGCTTGGGGCAGTTTTCCGTCAGCGGCCGGAGGCGGGTGCCGAGCCCGGCGCCCGGGATGAAAGCGGTCTTGCAGCGGCGAGATTCGCGCATCCGTTCATAGTAGCCCGCGCGGGGGAAAGCACAAGCGCTTTTTGCCCCCGCGCTTCACGGGGCGGCGTAATAGCCCTGGCGGGCGCGGACGCTCAATTCGGGCCGCCCGGGGATGGAAACGCGGATGGCCCGGAAGGTCCCGTCGTTGCGGGAGCTGGGGGAGTAGTAGCTCAACAGGTACTGGGCCCGGAGTTCCGCCGCGATCCGGCCGAGCATGGAGTCGAGATCGGAGGACGGGTCGTAAACGAAGGCGGTCCCCCCGGTGGCCGAGGCCAGCAGGGACAGGTCCTCGTGCCCCTTGCGGTTGACGGCGTTGAGCCGGACGGAAGCCCCGCTGGGGTTGATGGCGTAAAAGAGGGTGTCGGAGCGCTGGAGCGCCTCCGCGGCCGATGCCAGGCCGTGGTCGCTCTGGTTGTCGGCCCCGTCCGACAGGACGATCTGCGCCTGCCGGGTTTCGGGCGCCGAGGCTTTGCCCAGCATGCGCGCGGCGAGCACGACCGTGTCGAAGAAGGCGGTGCCCGCTTTGGTGGGCTCCAAAAGCGCCAGCTCCGACAGCGCGGCCTCGAGGTTTTCCCCCCGCTCCAGGAGGGTCAGCGGCCGCTCGCTGAAAGTGACCAGGGTGATGGTGTCCCCCGGTTTCCACACCGTGCGGAGGAAGCGCGCCGCGGCCTCGCGTTCGAATTCGAACCGGGAATGCACGCTGCCCGACAGGTCGAAGAGCAGGGCCAGGTGCAGCGGCGAATGCTTCGAACCGGTCACTCGGCTGATCTCGACCGCCCTGCCCCCCTCGAATATCCGGAAATCTTCGGGAGCGAGATCCTGGATGATGCGGCCGGCCGGGTCGGTGACCGAGACGGGCACGGAGACCAGGCTCGAACTGACGCTGATGATGTTTGGGGACCGGATGGCGTCCGCGCGGGGCCCGTCGACCGCGGCCGGCTGCGAGCGCAGGCCGAAGGGGGCCGCGAGCAGGTAGAACAGCCCGCAGACTGCGGCCGACACCAGGGGGACGGACCTTCCTGTTTGCCGCAGTCTGTGGGCCATGTCGATCCTCGGGCGCAGCGCGGGCTAGCGCGCGGAAGCCGAAATGCTTCCGCCGGGCGCCAGGATCCCCTTGCTGACGAGGAGGCGGACTTCGACGCGGCGGTTTTCCTTGCGGCCGGCCACGGTCGAATTATCCGCGACGGGCTGGGTTGCGCCGTAGCCCATCGGCGTCATGAAGCGCCGCAGCGGGATCTGGTGATTCTCGGCCAGGTACTGGATGACCGTGTCGGCCCGCTTTCGGCTCAGCCGGCGGTTCATCTCGGCGTCGCCGTCGGAGGAGGCAAACCCGGCGACTTCGACCACGAAGCCCCTCTCCCCCTCCGTCGACTGCGCGAAGGCGTCCAGGTCGGCCCGGCTCTCGGCCGTGAGCACCGAACTCCCCGCGCGGAACAGGACCGTCACGGTTTCCTTGACGTCATACTCGTCGAGCAGCCCGATCCGCTCGTTGGCCGCCTGCACGCCGGCCTGGGCGCGGTCCGCGGCGGATTGGGCGCTGCCTGCGGCCACGAGCGCCGAGTCGGCGGTTTCCTGGGCCGCCTTGGCGCCCCCGCGGGCCGAGTTGGAGATCGACGAGAGCTCCTGGATCTGTCCCGACAGCCGCTCCGCGTTCTGCTCGGTTTCTTCCAGCCGGACCTGGGTCTGCCTGAGGTTCTCTTCCACGGGGTCGACCCGGACATCCATCGCCTGGGCGACGATGTAATCATCATTGCGGAACCGGATTTCGCGGGCGCTGATGGCTCCCGAACTCGCCCCCGTCCCCTTGACGTCCACCCGCAGGCCCGCGACCAGGTCCATCTTCGAATAGGTCCTGGCTCCGCGGAGGAAGTTGATCTTCTTTTCCTTCAACTTGGTGTCGTTTTCGATTTCCACCCGGTAGACCCCGCCCGCGAGCGAGCGCACCGTCAGGACATCCTCCTGCCGGTCCAGGATGACCCCTTCGAATTCCATCTTCTGGCCGGTCGACACCTCGGTGACCTTTATTGCGTCCTGGGCGTAACCCGCCATCGCGAGCGCCAGGGAAAAAACCACCATCAGAAGGACGGTTCCTGCTGTACGTGCCATTGCTTTCATGATGCCTCCTCTCTGTGCGGGCCGGCCGGGTCGTCCGATCCGCGACTGCGGCCCACTATCTCCAAGGCAAGTACCATGCCAATGCCAGTGATCGCGTAACTTGTAGATAAATAATCGCTTGTCTTTATGAGTTCCGGGTGCAGGGCGGGTGATCGGGGAAATTTTCCCGGAATCCCTCCCCGTTTCCGGCCCGCCATCCGTAATTCTTGGATCCGGGGGCGGTTTCGCTTAGAATCCAAGGGGCGACCGGAGGGGGGTAGGCCATTGCAAGCGAAATGGAGAAAAATATGAAACGCAACCTGGCGGTTCTCTGGATGTGGCTTCTGTGCGTGCCCGGGCTCCTGGCGCAGCAGGTGGCCGTCGAGGAATACGTGCTGCCCAACGGGATGCGCCTGCTGATGGTGCCCAAAAAGGGGGATCCCAACGTCGCCGCCGGGTGGATCGCGCGGGTGGGTTCGGTCAACGAGCGCCAGGGGATCACCGGCATCTCCCACCTGCTCGAACACATGATGTTCAAGGGGACGCGCGCCATCGGCACCGCCGATATCGAACGCGACCTCCGGCTGATGGCCGAGATGGACGCCGTGAAGGCCGAGATCGGCCGGGAGGAGCGGGCGCAGATCGAACGGCTCCGGCTGGGACTGATCTCCGATCTTGCGGAACCGGGCGGCCGGAGTGGACGGCACGCCGCCCTGCTCGAAGAGTTCGCCCGGCTCGAGGCGGAGGCCGCGGAGCTGATCGTGCGCAACGAGTTCGACCGGATCTACACCCACGCGGGCGCCAGCGGCATGAACGCGGGCACGGGGCGCGATTACACCGTTTATTTCATCAACGTTCCCGCCAACAAGCTGGAACTCTGGTTCTGGATGGAGTCGGACCGGCTGCTGAACCCCGTCTTCCGTGAATTCTACCCGGAGCGGGAGGTGGTCCAGGAGGAACGGCGCCTGACGGTCGACAGTACTCCCACCGGCCGGATCGAGGAGCAGTTCGACGCGCTGTTTTTCAGTTCCTCCCCCTATGCCTGGCCCGTCATCGGGTGGCCCAGCGACCTGGGCGGGATCACGCGGGAGGAGGCCGAAGATTATTTCAAGCTCCACTACGCCGCCAACAACCTGAGCGCCTGCCTCGTGGGGGACTTCGACCCCGCCGAGGCGCGCCGGCTGGCGGACCGGTATTTCGGCCGTCTCCGGCCGAATCCCCGGGGACGCCCGGAGGTCCGGACCCGCGAGATCGAACAAACGGTCGAAAAGCGGATGACGGCGTATGCCGAGACCTTTCCCCAGGTGGAAGTCCGCTACCATTCCGTGGCCGATGGGCACGTGGATGAGCCGGCGCTCCTGGTCATGGGCGCCCTGCTGAGCGGGAGGACCGGGCGGCTGCACAAGGCGCTGGTCCTGGACCGGAAGATCGCCAACAGCGTGTCGGCCGGCCAGAATGGAATGAAGTACGAGGGGTTCTTCTCCCTGGGGGGCGTGGCGAAGCCCGAAAGCAGTCCCGAGGAGGTGGAGCGGGCGCTCTACGCGGAAATCGAAAGACTGCAGCGGGAGCCGGTCGGGGAACGGGAACTGGAGAAGGTCAAAAACCGGTTCGCGGCCGACAACCTGCGGCGGATGGAGAACCGCCTCTATCTCATGCTGCAGCTCCTGGTAGCCGACAGCAACCGCGGCTGGGAGAGCTTCAACGAGGACCCGCGGCGGGTGGCGGCCGTCACCGCGGAGGATGTCCTGCGCGTGGCCAACCGCTATTTCCGCCCGGAAAACCGGGCGGTCGCCCTCTATTACACGAAGGAAACGGAAGCCGCCGCCGACCCGCTGCTCGAGGGGCTGGACCCCCAGGCGCGGGCGGAAATAGTGCAGTTCAAGGGGGTGGTGGCCCGCATGGGGAGCGAGGAGGCGCGGGCGATCCTGGAGAAGGTCCGGGTCCAGGAGGGTTCGGCGCCGCCGGAGAAGCGGGCGTTCGTGGCCGCCCTCATCCGCCTGCTCGAAGAGCGGATCGCGCAGGAGGGAGGCCGATGATGCAACAAAGCGCAAGGGTATGCCTTTCCTTTATTGTCTGGATGTTCGGGGCGTCGATGCTCTTCGGCCAGGGGGAAGGGGCGGTCCCGCCGCATCCCCGGGATATCGTCTACCAGCCGCTCGAGTATACCCCTCCGAAGGCGGCGGACCACCGCCGGGTGCTGGCCGGCGGAGTGGAGGCGTTCTTCGTCGAGGACCACGATCTCCCGCTCGTTCACGTGTCGGCCTACATTCGCATGGGCGCCTACCTGGACCCCGCCGGGAAGGAGGGGCTCGCGGCCGCCGTGGGGAGCCAGCTGCGCTTGGGTGGAACGACAGGCCGCCGGGCGGAGGAGTTCGACGAGGAAGCCGATTTCCTGGCCGCGGACCTCGCCAGTTCGGTCGGTTCGACCGCGGGACGGGCCTCGGTCAATTTCATGGCCAAGGACACTGACCGGGCGCTTGCTCTCTTCTTCGACATGCTGCGCCGGCCCGCTTTCCAGCAGGACCGGCTCGACCTGTACAAGGGGCAGCAGCTGCAGGCCATGGAGCGGCGCAACGACCAGACCGGAGAGATCGAAGGCCGGGAATGGAACCGCCTCCTCTTCGGGGAGAGCCACTTCTCCAACCGGTACGGTACGCGGGCGTCGATCTCCTCGCTCACCCGGGAGGACCTGGCCGATTTTCACCGGCGCTATGTTCATCCCGGGAACCTGGTCCTGGCGGTCTCGGGCGACTTCCGGACCGCTGAGATGAAGGGGGCGCTGGAGCGGGCGATGGCCGGGTGGGAAAATACGGGCGTGCTTGCGCCCCCGGTGCCTGCGCCCGACGCGGATCTTTCCCCCGGGATCTACATGGTCGACAAGCCGGACGTGAACCAGGCGCGGGTTTCTCTCGGACACCGCGGGATCCGGCGCGGGGACCCGGACGAAATCGTCGTGGACGTCATGAACGATATCCTGGGCGGTTCCGGGTTCACCTCCCGGATCATGAGCCGGGTGCGGACGGAGGAGGGGCTGGCTTACGACACCGGTTCGCGCTACTCGGCGGGCATCTATTACCCGGGGGAATTCCGGGCGTGGTTCCAGACCAGGAACGCCAGCGCGGCCCGGGCGGCGCGCATCGTGATCGAGGAGATCGAGCGGATGCGGCGGACGAAGGTGGAACCCGAGGAGCTGGAAACGGTGAAGAACCAGGCGGTGGAGATCTTCCCCCGCGTCTTCGCCACGGCGCGCGCCACGGCGGAAACCTTTGCCGCGGACGCCTACACCGGCCGGGATCCCCTTTTCTGGGACACCTATCGGGACAGGGTGCGGGCGGTCACGGTCGACGACGTCCATCGTGCGGCCGGGACCCATCTCCATCCGGAAAGGCTCGTGATCCTCGCGGTCGGCAATGTCGACGAGGTGCTCCGGGGGGACCCGGAGCGGCCCGAGGACTCGTTCGGGAAGATGGGGAGGGGGGACGTCGTCCGCGTCCCGTTGCCCGACCCGATGACGATGGAGTATCCGAAATAGGGGGCCGGGTGGTCAGCGGTCCACGTACCCGCCCCGGGTGCGGGCCGTGAGCCCCGGGCGCCCGACGGTGACCTTCAGTGTGCGGAAGGAGCCGTCGCGCTTCAGGTTCCGGGGGTAGTACCCGAGGCTGTACCGGCTGCGGAGTTCGCGCGCGATGCGTGCGAACGCGGAGCCCAGGTCGGCCTCGCGCGAGGCGTCGACCAAGAGCCCGCCGCTCGATCGTGCCAGGGCTTCAAGGTATTTCCGGCCGTCGGCCCGTTCCGGGGCGTCCCCCGGGATGGGGAGGCGGCCCCAGCGCGGAGCCCGTTTTTTGCGGGCGGGGAAATAGACGCTGTAGATGGGGGTGTCGGTCGCGCGCGCGACTTCCAGTGTTTCCTCCCGGCTCACCGATTCGCTCCGGTTGTCGATCCCGTCGCTCAGGATCACCATGGCCTTGCGCCCGTACTCCAGTTTCAGGACCTGCTCCATCGTGAGCCAGACCGCCTCGTAGACCGCGCTCAGCCCCCCCGGCCGGATCTTCCGGATCGCCTCCGGGTTCTTGCGGCGGGTGATGCTGAAGGGCTCGATCAGGGTGACCTCGTCGGCGAAGGATACGACGGCGGCCGCATCTTCCTCCCGCAGCAGCCTCACGAAGCGCATCGCCTCCGCCTGGATCCGCGCAAGCTGCGATTCGGTGCTCCCGCTGGTATCGATCACGAGCGCCACCGAGACGGGGTCCTCGACCGCGGAGAACGCCGCGATCTCCTGCGGCACGTTGTCCTCGAAAACCTGGAAGTCTTCTTTCGTAAGCCCCGTGGTATAGCCGCCGTCCCGGGAGGTGACCACCACCGGCAGGGAGACCATGTCCACGGCCGCCCGGATCGTGCGCCCGGCTTTCGGAGGCGGGTCCTCGGGCGCGCGGGGCTGCGCCGCCGGGCCTGGAAGGAGTCCGGCGCAGAGAGCGATCAGAACCGCTGTCCCTATCCGGAGATGTGTCATGTCATGCCCGGTTCAGGCGTGCGGGGCCCGAAACCGCCCGGGAGCGCGCGTCGAAAAAGCGCAGCGGCCACCGGGCCGCCTCCCCCGCGTAATCCACGCCGATGCGCGGGGTCGCGCGGATGGCGCGCGGTCGGCCCGGTCCCCGGGCGAGGCGCAACTCCCCCCCTGCGAGCAGGTCCAGGCCGCTGGCCGCGGTGGTGATACCCAGTGCCCGGCAGAGCCGCCCCGGTCCGCTCAGGAGTTTTTCCGGGGTCCCCTCCGGGCCTTCGGCCGCGCGCAGCAGCACCGCCTCGGCCACCCCCTCGGTCCCGGTGACGACGTTGGCGCAATGGTGCAGGCCGTAGACCAGGTAGACATACAAGTGGCCTCCGTCGCGGTACATCGGCTCCACCCGCGGCGTGCGCCTCCCGCCGTACGAATGGGCCGCCGGGTCGTGGCGTCCGAGGTAGGCCTCCGTCTCCACGATCCGCGCCCCGTACCAATGTCCTTTGTGCCGGCGCGCGATCCAGGCGCCGATCAGCCCGCGCGCCGCCTTGACGGTGTCGCCGCGCAGGAAGGCGCGCGAAACATCCTCCAGGCGGAACTCCCCGTCGATACGGAGCCGGGGATCGGGCTCCTTCATCTCCGCTCCTCCTGTCCGAACCGTCGTCCCGGGGTCTCTTCCGGGCGCGGGTGTTGGAACCGGCGGCCCGACCGCTCCAGGTTGCGCGCAAAGACGGAGATGGATCCGACGAGCCCGGTGGATCCCGTGATCAGGACATTCATGGCGGCCTCGAATTTCCGGCATCCGGCTCCCGGTTTCAGGCCATGGAGCGGCCCAGGACCGGGGCGATCTGCCCGATTTCCCGCAGCAGTTGCTCGAACTCCGCCGGGTCGAGGGACTGGTTTCCGTCGGAGAGCGCCTGCTCGGGGTGGTGGTGGACCTCGACGATCAGGCCGTCGGCGCCGGCGGCCACGGCGGCCCGTGACATGGCGATCACCTTTTCCCTCCGGCCGGTGCCGTGGCTGGGGTCGACGATGATGGGGAGGTGGCTCAGTTGCTGTACGGCGGGGACGACGCTCAGGTCGAGGGTGTTGCGGGTATGGTCGGCGAAGGTGCGGATCCCCCGCTCGCACAGGATCACCCGGTAGTTCCCCTCGGAGAGGATGTATTCGGCCGCCATGAGCAGTTCGTCCAGGGTCGCCGCGTTGCCGCGCTTGAGCAGCACCGGGCGCCGGGCGCGGCCCGCCCGTTTCAGCAGGGAGAAATTCTGCATGTTGCGCGCGCCGATCTGGATGACGTCGGCGTAACGCTCCACCTCCTCGACGCTCTCGGCGTCGATGGCCTCGGTGACGATCTTGAGGCCGAACTCCTCCCGCACCTCGGCCAGGATCTCGAGCCCCTCCCGGGCCAGGCCCTGGAAGCTGTAGGGGGAGGTGCGGGGCTTGTAGGCCCCTCCCCGGAAGAGACGGGCGCCTGCGGCGGCGACCCGGGCGGCCGTCAGGCGGGCCTGCTCCCGGCTTTCGACGGCGCAGGGGCCGGCGATGACGGCCAGTTGCCGTCCGCCGATGGCGACCCCGTCCCCGAGGTCGATGACGGTCGTGTCCTCCTTGAGTTCGCGCCCCACCAGCTTGTAGGGCTTGGAGACAGGAACGCACTCGCCGACGCCGGGGAGCGATTCCAGGGCGACCGGTTCCACCGGCTCCCGGTTGCCGGTGATGCCGATGGCCGTCCGGGTGCTTCCCGGGATCGGATGGGGCTTGTAGCCCATCGACTCGATCCTGCGGCAAACGGCGTCGATCTCTTCGCGGGTGGCGTTCGCCTTCATCATGACCAGCATCGGGCAATCTCCTCCATGTGGGCCTGAACCTATATTCTAATACAATCCGGACAAGGGGAACATCGGCTATTTCAGCGCTCGGCGGGGGTCAGAGTGCGCTTGCCAGGATGGCGCGGAGTTCCTCCTCCCCGAGCGGGAGGGGGTTTCCCCGCATGCTGCTCGACCGGAGCCCCTGTCGGGCGACGGCTCCCAGGTCCCCGTGCCCGATTCCGAAGGCTCCGAGGCGGGGGAGGCCGAGGTCAGCCACCAGCCGTTCGATCCAGGCGATCCCCTCCCCGGCCCGGGCGTGGGCGTCCCCCGTCAACAGCCGGGCGACTTCGTCCATGCGCCCGAGCGCCGGCGACCGGGGCAGGCGCGAACGCAGGGCGGCGTGGTTGACCCGCAGCGCGCCGGGCAGCAGGCGGGCACACACGATTCCGTGTGGCACGGGGAACATGCCGCCGAGGGGGGCGGCCAGTCCGTGCACGGCGCCGAGTCCCGCGTTGGCCAGGGCCATTCCGCCGAACAGGCCGGCCAGCGCCATGTTTGCGCGCGCCTCCATGTCGTTGCCGTCGGAGCAGGCCGCGCGCAGCCAGAGGGCGACGCGGCGGATCCCATCGCGGCACAGAGTGTCGGTCAGTGGGTTGGCCTTCAGGCTGAGGAGAGGTTCGATCAGTTGCGTCAGCGCGTCCAGGCCGGTCGCGGCCGTCAGGGCGGGAGGGAGGGAGCGGGTGAGTTCCGGGTCCACCACCGCCAGGCGGGGGAGCATCATGGGGCTGCGCAGGCTGACCTTGACCCGCTGTTCGGGCGCGATCAGGACCGCGTTGCGGGTGACCTCGCAGCCGGTGCCCGCCGTGGTGGGGAGGCAGATGCAGGGGGCCGGGGGATGGACGAGCGGGTTCCCCCGTCCGACCACCTCCAGGTACTCCAGGGGGTCCCCGGGGTTGGCGAGGAGCGCGGCGATCGCCTTGGCGGCGTCGAGCACGCTTCCGCCGCCGCACCCGATGACGGTGGTGCACCCTTCATCCCGGGCCCGTGCGATTCCGGCCGACACCAGGGGGAGGGTCGGTTCGCCGGCGACGGAGAAGAGGGTGTATCCTACGCGCGCGGCGCGCAGCGGTTGCAGCAGCGGTTCCAGCCGGTCGGGCCGGCTCCCGGCGACGACCAGGGCGCGCCCCCCGATTGCCGCGGCTTCCGAGGCGGCTTCCGATACCTTGCCCGGACCGAAAACGATGCGCGCGGCGGTGGCGAATTCGAAGTTCATGGGTGACGATCCCTGGTGAATCTTTGAGGTTCCAGCTGCTATTATACCTAATGAAAGGGAGGAGCGGTGGATTTCCCGCCCGGGGAGCCGCCCGTCAAGCGCCATGTTCCCATTGAAGGACGACAACCCGACCCAGACCACGCCCGTTGTCATGATCGCCCTGATCGTGGTCAACGTGCTGGTTTTTTTCTACCAGCTGTCGCTGCCCCCTGCATCGGCCGAACGGTTCGTCTACCAGTTCGGGAGCATCCCGGCGGTGATCACCGGGCTCGGACGGCTGTCAGCCGAGCTGACAGCCGTCGCCCCTCCCGTGAGCCTGCTGACCAGCATGTTCCTGCACGGCGGCTGGATGCACCTCATCGGCAACATGTGGTTCCTGTGGGTTTTCGGCAACAACATCGAGGAGGCGATGGGGCACTTCCGGTTCATCCTGTTTTACCTTTTGTGCGGCATTGCGGCCGGCGCCGGCCACGTCCTGATGCATCCCGATTCGGTCATCCCCGCCATCGGGGCCAGCGGCGCCATCAGCGGGGTGCTGGGCGCCTATATCATGATCTACCCGCGGGCGCGCGTCTGGACCCTGATCTTTCTCTTCGTCTTCATCCGGATCCTTTATCTTCCCGCCGGGGTCATCCTGGGCTACTGGTTCGTGCTGCAGCTCCTGGGCGGGACCACGACCTCGAGCGGGACGGGCGGGGTGGCGTTCTGGTCCCATATCGCCGGGTTTGTCGCAGGGATGGCCCTGGTGGGGGTGTTCAAGAAGAGGAGCGTGCGGTTTTTCAACCCGCCCCACCGGGAGCAGGCCTACCGGGGGTAGGCCCACCGGGGGTAGGATGGACAATTGAGCCCGAGGGCATGGCCGTAGTATAGTGAAAGCTCTATAGGAGGAGGATTTCGCATGAAACCTGCCGTAATCATTATCTGCGCGGCCGCGCTCCTGGTCGCCGGTGTGACCATGGCGCTCAGCCTGGATTCGACCGGGGGTCGGGGGATGGAGGTCTACGCCATGCAGAAATGCGCCCTGTGCCATTCCATTTCCGGCATCGGGGGGAAGAAGATGGCGCTCGACGAGGTGGGGTCCCGGCTGAAACCGGAAGACATCCGGAAATGGGTCCAGAACCCGAAGAGCATGAAGGCGGACACCACGATGAAGGCCTACCCGAACCTCCCCGAGAAGGACCTCCGCGACCTGGTCGCCTATCTTTCGAGCCTGAAATAAAAAAAGGGCGGCTGCCGGCCGCCCCTTTTCCCCTCCTCCGCTTCAGGAAGCCGGAGGGGTGATGCCCCGCTCCGGCCGAACGCCCACCCTCCGCTCCGGCGGTCCGCTTTCCTTCATGCGCGCCAGCAGCCGCAGCTCGCGGCGGACCATGGCGTAGGTGACGACGAACGCGATCACGTCGGAAACGGGGAAGGAGAGCCAGACCCCCTGCAGCCCCAGCAGCCGCGACAGCACGATCACCACCGGGATCAAAAACAGCACCTGGCGCGAAAAGGCGAGGAAGATGGCCGGCCTCGCCTTGCCGATCGCCTGGAAGAGGCTGGTGCCGATGTTCTGGGGCGCGACCAGCGGGAGGCCGAGGACCAGCCAGCGCATGGCCGAGCTCCCCATTTCGAGGAGTTTCGGGTCGGTGCTGAATATACCCAGGATGGGTGCCGGGAAGGCGAGGAACACCGTGAATCCAACCAGGGCCAGGGCGGTGGCGCTCCGGCTCGCCAGGCTGAGCCCTTCCCGGATCCGGTCGAACTGCCGGGCGCCGAAGTTGAACCCGAGAATCGGTTGCACCCCCTGGGCGATGCCGGCTATGGGCATGAACACGAAGCTGATGATACGGAAGGTGATACCGAACACGGCGATCGGGAGTTCACCCCCCAGGGTGCGCAGGATGTTGTTGAAGATGGCCGAGGTCAGGCTCATGGCCGCCGTCCGGGCGAAATCGGAGGCGCCCACGGCGATGATCTCCCGCACGATCGGAGCCTTCAGCCGCATGTGTCCCCAGCCCAGCCGGATCTCGCTCCGGCCGCTTTGCAGGTAAGCGAGGAGAAAGACGCAGGAGGCCGCGATGGCGATCACCGTGGCGATGGCCGCGCCCCTGACCCCCATGTCGAGAGCGATGATAAAGATGGGGTCGAGGATGACGTTGAGGATGCCGCCGAGCAGGAGCGAGTTCATGGCGACCTTGGCGTTCCCCTCGGCCCTGGCGGCCGCACTGGCGACCGTGGAAAAGGTGAAGAGCGGGCTCCCCATCAGGATCACCGTGATGTAATCGGTGGCATAGGGCATCAGCGCGTCGTTGGCGCCGAACAGGCGCAACAGGGGGTTGATTCCGGCCAGGCCGGCGGCGGCGCAGACGACGCCGGTGATGAGGGAAAGGAGGATCATGTTCCCGAGCGCGGTGGAGGCGCCTTCGTGGTTCCTCTCCCCCATGCGCCGGGAAAGGATGGAGGCCCCCCCGATCCCGATCGTCATCCCGATCCCCATGACGATCATCTGGATGGGGAAGGCGACGGCAGTCCCCCCGATGCCGAGGGTCCCGGTGTAACGCCCCACGAAGAAGGTGTCGACGATGTTGTACATCCCCTGGACCACCATCCCGATGATGGCGGGGTATGACAGCTTCCACAGGAGCTTGCCGATCTTTTCGCGCGCAAGCATGTCGCTTCGGGTTCGGATGTCTTTCACTTCCTTCACAGGTCCCCTTCTTCCGGCACTGGCCCCCTTCTTCCGGGCGCGCGGTCCCGCGGGCAAAAAAGGGGTATTATATCTTCTTTGAGGGTGGGGCCAAGGTTCAATTACCGGGATCGCTGTGCGCGCAGGATGGAAAGCCCTTCTTCGGCCCCGGCGCGGGCGGCCTCGGTGATTTCATCGGCCTGGTTGACGAGGTTCCAGAGCGCTTCCTTCTGCTTCTCCTCCGACAGTCTCCGGAGGTCGCGGAGCCTCTTGAGGAGTTCTCCGGTCCGTCCCTTCAGCCGCCGGAGCGCCGTGGAAATATCCCCTTTCGCCCTTTTCGGCTCCTGGAAGGCGTCGTCGACGGCGAACATCACGCTCCGGAGGATCCGGAGGTAGTCCTCGAGCATCTGCTCGGCCGTGAGAAACTCGAGCGGATCCCCCTCGTCCGATTCCCCCCCCGTCACCCGCTCGGCGGCCGAACGGAGGCGCCGCTCGGCCGCGTCCATGTAGAGATTGACCCGGGCGTCGATGCCGGGGGCGCCCTGGATGCTTTCCACCTCTCCGGCGGTGAGAAAATCGCGCGCCCGGGAGGCGGGGGGCGGGACCAGGAGGAAAACGAGCAGCGGTGCCATCCATTTTACGAACATCGCACTCCCGTCCGATGAATACGCCCGGGGCGGTCTCATTTCCCCAGGAACAGGATGTCGATAAACTCCTTGCGCACACTTTCCGCCCGGGCGAGGAAGGTGTCGAAGGCGTCGGCAAGTTCGACCGGCGATTTGATCTTCAGTTCTTTCATGCCGGCGACCGCCTTGCGCACCTGGATCTCGTACCTGATGAGGCGCTTCGATTTTTTCCGGCCCGGCGGGGTGTGGGCGCGGATGTCTTCGAGCGATTGCCCGAGCAGGGAGGTCCAGGTTTCAAGCGCGTCCGGGATCGCTCCGAAGGCCTCGCGGCGCGCCAGCTTCTCGATCGTCTCCCGCATCCGCCCGGAGGCGGATTCGTAGACTTTGATCCGGTCGTCCAGGGATTTGGCGCCGGCGAGACGGGCGCTCTCGGCGGGACTGAAGAGCGATCCGTCGGCGGCGGGCGCGGCGGGGAACGCCGCCGACGACAGGTCGAGCAGCAGCAGGAACAACAACGGGCCCCATAACGCCATGGCGGTCACATCTTCGACGGGACCTCGCAGCCGAGCAGGTCGAGCGCCTTTTCGATCTGGCGGCGGACCAGGTCCGTCACCAGCAGGAGGTGGCGTTTCTTCTGCGGGTCCGTTTCCGAGAGAATATGGTACTTGTGATAGAAGAGGTTGAACTTTTGCGCCAGCGAGAAAGCGTATTTGCACAGCTGGCCCAGTTCCAGGTTCTGTGAGATCTGGCGGACGACCTCGGGCAATCGCGCCGCCTGGTAGACGAGGTCCCAGATTTCGTCGTTTTCCCGCAGGAAGTCATCCAGGCCGGGATGGTCCCCCGCCAGGGCGGGCGCCTTTTCCCCCGTCTCCTCGAGCTTCCGGAAAATGTTCCCCGCCCGCACGACGGCATACTGGACATAGGGCCCCGTTTCCCCGTCGAAGCTGAGCGCCTCCTTGAGGTCGAAGGCGATGACGGTGTTGCGGGAGAATCGGAGCAGGAAATAGCGCAGGGCGCCTACGGCGATCGCGTGCGCGATCCGCCGCGCCTCTTCTGCGGGGAGGGTGTGCCGTGCCTCGACCTCGCCCAGCGCTTTCTCCTCGAGGGCGTCCAGAAGGTCGTCTGCCTTGACCCCGAGCCCCTTCCGTCCGGACACCTCCACGTAGGGGCGTTTCCGGTCCGATTCTGAAAGGGGGAATCCGAGTTCCTCGCAGCAGGCCGGGGTCAGGGCGACCATCTCGTAGGAGTAATGGATCGAGTTTTCCGCCTGGGCCGTGTACCCGAGCGCCCGCAGCCCCTGGACCACGATCGATTGCAGGTAGGCCTGGCGGGTGTCGATGACGTTGTAAACGCGCTCGGCATGCCCGAACCGGGGCGCGGGGGTCCCGTCCCCTTCCATGGCGGTGATCCAGAGCCGGTGCCCGGGTCCGCCCGGGTGCCCGGGCGGCAGGGGGTAGCGCCGGTAATGGAAATCGAGGCCCAGCAGTCCGAATTTCCAGAGCTGGTAGGCGATGTCCTTGCCGACGTAGGTGACGGTCCCGTCGGACCGGACGATGATCTTCTCGTCGTCCTCGACCTCCGCGCGCACCGCCTCCTGCTGCGCCTCCCCGGTGTTCATAACCCAGCAGCCGCGGTTTTTCCCCTCGTCGACGTAGTACACGGCCCCCCGCTCCTTCAGGAGCCGGAAGGCGGTGTCCCAGAAGTGGAGGTGGAGGATTTCGCTTTCGCGCGGGAGGAGGTCGTAACTGACGTTGATGCGGGCCATGGTCGCCAAGTGCGCGTCGACGATGCGCATGGCCACGTGCTGGGCCAGCTCGGCGGTGGGGTTGCCGCCCGCCTCCACCGCCTGCAGCGTCCGGCTGCGCCACTGCTTGTTTTCTTCCGACCGCTGGTAGAAGTCGGACACCTGGGCGTAGACGTCCCAGCAGAAATAGTCGAATTTTCCCCCGATGGCCGCCACCTCGGCTAGTGTCCGGTTCTGCATCCGTTCCAGCCCCACGACGACGTCGGCGACCTGGACCCCGGTGTTGTCAAGATAGTTCTGCACCTCGACCTGCCGTCCCAGGAAGCGCAGGCAGCGGACGAAGGAGTCCCCCAGGGTGGCATTGCGCAGGTGCCCGATGTGGGCGGCCTTGTTGGGGTTGATGTTGGTGTGTTCGACGATGGTCTTGCCGGCCGGCTCCCCTGCCTCGAGCCCGAACTTCCCCTCGGCGATGCTGCGGGCCAGGGCGATTGCCAGCGCCTCCCGGTCGAGGTGGAAGTTCAGGTACCCGCCCCCGGCGACCTCCACCCCCCCGACGCCGGGGAGCCGGCCGGCATCCGCGGCGAGTTCCCCGGCGATCCGGGAGGGCGGTTGCCGCACCTTGCGGGCCAGGTCGAAGGCGACGGGAAGCGCCAGTTCCCCGAGCTCGATCCTGGGGGGGACGGTGAAACTCAGGGAGTCGTAACGGACCCCGTATTTTTCGAAAATGCTTTGCAGCAGCGCGTGCTCGAGGTTTCTGGTGATGGTCAGCAGCATGGGTCTCTTTCCGTCCTTGTTGGCGTTGCCGTCGTGCGATGCAGTCCATGATACACGATTCCCCCGCGGGGTTACAGTTCGCGCGTCGGTCCCCGGGGCGCGGCGGCGCGCAACGGCCGCCTTGACTTGAGGCCGGTTGGCCCATAGACTCAATCCGATAGCTTGGATAGGAGAAAGTGTGGGCACATTACCCCCGGTTTGCGGCGACGGCGTCCTGTTCATTGAACCGGTGTCGGGCGCCAGCGGCGACATGTTCATCGGCGCCCTGCTCGATCTCGGCTTCCCTTTCGAGGAGCTCCGGGAGAAGCTCCGCCTGCTGCCGCTCGAAGGGTACGAGCTCGCGGCGCGCTCCTGCCTCCGTTGCGGGGTTCGGGCGACCCGGTTCGAGGTGAAGGTCGCGCACTCGCACCATCACCGGACCTTCGAGGACATCCGGCGGATGATCGAGTCGAGCCCGCTCTCCCCCTGGGTCCGCGAGAAATCGATCGCCGCCTTCAGGGTCCTGGCCGAAGCCGAAGGGGAGATTCATGGCCAGTCCCCGGAAAAGGTCCATTTTCACGAGGTCGGCGCGGTCGATTCCATCGTGGATATCGTGGGGACGATGATCGCCATGGAACCGCTCCGCGCCGCCCGCGTTGTTTCCTCGGCCGTGAACGTGGGGAAGGGAACGCTCGTATGCCAGCACGGGACCTACCCGGTCCCCGGGCCGGCGGCCCAGGCGTTGCTTCGGAACGTGCCGGTTTTTTCCAACAACGTCGACGGCGAACTGACCACGCCCACGGGGGCGGCGCTGCTGGTCACGCTGGCCGGGAGTTTCGGCGACCGGCCATTGATGAGGATCGGGGCGACGGGGTACGGCGCCGGGACGCGTGAAACGCCGGGGAACGCCAACGTCCTGAGGATCAGCCTCGGGGTGGCGGCCGGTGCGGCCGATGCCGGGAACGAAGAGCAGGTGGCGGTGATCGAGGCGACGATCGACGACATGAGCCCGCAGCTGTACGGCCGTTTCCTGGAGAAGGCGCTCGAGGCGGGGGCCCTGGACGTGTACGCGACGCCGGTGCAGATGAAGAAGAACCGTCCGGGGCAGAAGGTGACGTGCGTGTGCGCCCCCGGGGATATCGACCGCATGGCGGAGCTGATGTTCCGGGAGACCACGACCATCGGGGTGCGCTACTCGCTCCAGCGGCGCAAGACACTCCGGCGCGATTTCGTGAAGGTCGAAACCCCCTTCGGCGCCGTGGCCGTGAAGGTCTCCCTCCTGGACGGGAGGACGGTCAACTTCTCCCCCGAATTCGAAGATTGCCGCCGTTTGGCGGACCGGGCCGGCGCCGCCCTGAAGGAGGTCCAGGCTGCGGCCGTGCACGCCTATCTCGGGACCCGGGTCCGGTCGGGCGACCCATCCGGAAGGACACAGAAGGACATAGAATGAGTGAAGCAACGCAACCTCAGGCCGGCGGCGCGGAGACTCCGCTCCGGATCGGCATCGACGAGTTCGCCCGGGTCGAGCTGCGGGTGGGGCAGGTGCTGGAGGCGGAAAAGATCGAGGGCTCCCGCAAGCTCCTCAAGCTCCGCGTGGACATCGGGACTGAAGTGCGCCAGGTCGTGGCGGGGATCGCCGAGGCCTACCAGCCGGAGAGCCTGGTGAACAAAAAGATCGTGATCGTGGCGAACCTGAAGCCGGCCAGGCTCATGGGTGTCGAATCCGACGGCATGGTGATTGCGGCTACCGCGGACGGGAAGCCGGTCCTGGCCACCTTCGACGCGGACGTGCCCAACGGCGCCTTGCTCAAATAGACGGGACCGGGGGCTCCTTGACTCCTCACGAAATTTACAGGCTGATCGAAAACGGAATGGCCGAGGTCGAGGAGGAACTGGTGCGCCAGGCCAGTTCCGCGATCCCCCTGGTCCACGACATCGGGCAGTATGCCTGCCACGGCGGCGGCAAGCGGGTGCGTCCCGCCATCCTGTTGCTGGGGGCGCAGATGTGCGGGTACGAGGGCCCGGTCGGCGCCCGGCTGGGCGCAGTGGTGGAGATGATCCACGCCGCCACGCTGGTCCACGACGACATCATCGACAACGCCTCCACGCGCCGCGGGCGCCCGAGCGTCAACGCCCGGTGGGGGAATGAAATCACCGTGCTGATGGGAGACTGGCTCTACATGACCTCCTTCCGGCTGGCGCTGGCCGAGCGCTGCATCAAGGTGATGGACGTCCTGATCGAGGTCACGCGCAAGATGGTGGAGGGGGAACTCATCCAACTCACCTTGAACGGCAACCCGGATATCACCGAGGCTCAGCACCTGGACATATCGACGCGCAAGACGGCCGTGCTCTTCTCCGCCTGTTCCCAGCTCGCCGGGGTCCTGGGCAACGTCGGCGAAGAGCGCGAGGAGCGGCTGAGGCAGTACGGGTTGAACGTCGGGCTGGCGTTCCAGCTGGTGGATGACGTGCTCGATCTCACCTCGGACGAGTCGACCCTGGGCAAGCCCGTGCGGAGCGACCTCAAGGAAGGGAAGCTGACGCTCCCCCTGATCTACCTGATGCGGGAGGGGAACCCGCGGCACCGCGCGCTCATCCAGGACGTCCTGCAGTCGACCGGCCCGGACGCCGAGGGCCGGGAGATGATTGCCCGGCTGGTGCGGGAGCACCGGATGGATGAGCGCGCCCTGGAAAAGGCCCAGGACTTCGCCCGGAAAGCCAAGGAGTGCCTCGAGGACTTTCCCCGGGGGCGGGCGAGGGAGGCCCTCCTCTCCATCCCCGATTACATCGTGGCACGCGACCGCTAGCGGCGTCTGCCTACCCGGCGCCTCACGGAAGGTCTTCGATGAAGATGCGCTGCCGCCCGGGAGCGGCTTCCCCCTCCTCCCCGGATAACCGGCCGGCGGCTTCCGGCGCGGGGAAATGCTCGGCCGGCGCGTCCCGCAGGATCTCGCGCATGCATTCGATCCAGATCGGCAGGGCGACGGACGAGCCCGATTGGCGCTCCCCCAGGTTCCGCTCCTTGTCGTAGCCGACCCAGACGGCGGCTGTCAGCGACGGGGTGAACCCTACGAACCAGGCATCGGTGAAATCGTTGGTCGTTCCCGTCTTTCCCCCCACCGGCCACTCCAGCACCCGGGCCGCCTGCGCGGTGCCGCTCTGGACCACGTTCTGGAGCAGGTCCAGCATGGCGGCCGCGTGCTCCGGTTGGAGCACCCGCCGGACCTGCGGCTCATGCTCCTCCTTCACGACGCGGTCGTAGTCTTCGACGCGGCGCAAAAACCAGGGGCGGGCCTGGTTCCCCAGGTTGGGGAAGACCGTGAAGGCGGAGGCCATTTCGAGCGGCGTGGCCTCGCAGGCGCCGAGCGCCAGCGGCAGGTAGGGGTCGAGCGGCCCGCCGAGGCCGAAGCGGCGCGCCATGACGACGACGTTTTTGATCCCGATCATGGAGGCTACCTTCACCGTCGGGACGTTGCGCGATTCCGCCAGGGCCTGCCGGACGGTGATTTTTCCCTTGAACCGGCCGTCGTAATTCCTGGGGCTCCAGGAACTCCCGTTCGATGCCGGGTAGCTGACCGGGGTGTCGAGCAGGGGGCTCTCGGGCCCCAGCCCCTGCTCGAAAGCGGCCGCGTAGACGATGGGCTTGAAGGTCGACCCCACCTGTCGCATGGCCTGGGTCGCCCGGTTGAACTCGCTCGCCGAGAAATCGTATCCCCCCACCAGAGCCCGGACCTTCCCGGTGGCGTTTTCGAGGATAACCAGGGCCCCCT
This sequence comes from Acidobacteriota bacterium, assembly GCA_012719455.1. Lineage (GTDB taxonomy): Bacteria > Acidobacteriota > UBA6911 > UBA6911 > UBA6911 > UBA6911. Next base: position 21,215 of record JAAYAJ010000072.1, read on the forward strand.
CGACCTCCGGCTGCTGGTCGAGCCGGAGCGCGGCCGACCGTTTGTTTTCGTCGAGCGACACGACGCGGAACCAGGCCAGGTCCCCCGCCCCGAGGATATCTCCCGGGGATTTGGCCCCGGTCCAGGCGATGTCGGCGGCGCCGATCTCCCCCCGGTAGTCCCCGATACGCACGACGGCCCGGGTGCGGCCGACTTCCTCGACCACCCCGACGCAGAGATCCTCCGGCCGCGGTGGGATGCGCCAGCTCGGATGCGCGTAGGCGCCCGCCTCCGCCGGCGCGTCCCCGAAGGCATTTCCTATGGGGCCGCGCCATCCGGTCCGCTTGTCGTATCTGCGGAGCCCTTCGCCGAGCGCCCGGCGTGCGGCGTTCTGCATGTCGAGGTCGAGCGTGGTGTAGACCCGCATCCCCTTGCGCCAGATCTCGTCGGTCGAGTAGCGGCTGGTCAGCGTTTCCCGCACCCATTCCACGAAATGCGGGGCCAGCTCCCGTTCGTTCCGGCGGAGGGGGGCGAGCACGATCGACTTCCGCTTCGTCTCCTCGGCCAGGCCGGGGGAGATCATCCGTTCCTCCGCCATCCTGCCGAGCACCAGGTTGCGCCGGGCGAGCGCCTCCCGGGGGTGCGTGCGGGGGTTGTACCGCGCCGGGCTGCGTGGCAGCCCGGCGATCAGGGCGCACTCCTCGAGCGTGAGGTCCTTCAGCTGCTTTCCGAAGTAATAGTCGGCCGCCGCGGCGACGCCGTAGATGCCGGGCCCCATGTTGTGCAGGTTCGCGTAGAGTGTCAGGATCTGGTGTTTCGAGTACCGTTTTTCAATCTTCCAGGCGATCAGGATGTCCTTGATCTTGCGGTCCCAGGTCTTTTCGTACCGGCCGGTGAGCATGCGGGCCAGCTGCAGCGTTATGGTGCTGGCCCCCTTGCCGATGGGAAAGCTCCGGTTCAGCGTGTCCTTCACGACGGCCCTGAGGATGGAATAGTAGTTCAGCCCGGAGTGGTGATAGAACTGCGCGTCTTCGACCGCGATGAGGGCGAGTTGGAGGTAGGGGGGGATCTCCTCGAAGGAGGCGACGATGCGTCTTTCGATGGCGAATTCGCCGATGACCTTGTTGTCGTCGGAATAGATGCTCGTGATGACGTCGGGCCGGTAATCCTCCAGGCTCTGGATGGGGGGCAGGTTGTACTGGTAGCCCACGAGGCTCCCAAACCCCAGCCCGGCCGTGATGAAGAGGAGAGCCAGGAAGAGGAAAAAAGCCCAGAGCCCGATCCTGCCCCGGCGGGCCGACCGTATGTCGTCTGCTTTTTTGCTGGGGGCCGTCATCGGGAGTCAATTATAGCATATAGCACCGCGTTGCCTAGCCGGGTGCTGCTGTCTCCTCCGGCGGGGAAGGGGTGGCATCGGCGCCCCCCGGCCCGAGAAAGGTCACGCGGGAGGCGACGACGTCGGTGAAATAGTGCTTTTCCCCCGGGCTTTTCTCCCAGCAGCGGGTTTGCAGCGAGCCCTCCACGCAAACCAGGCGCCCCTTTTTGAGGTACTGGTTGCAGAGGCCGGCGACCTTGCCGAAGACCACCACCCGGTGCCACTCGGCGTTTTTTTCCGCCGTGCCGCCGCGGTAACTGTCGGTGGCCAGGCTGAAGCTCGATACGCAGGTTCCCCCCGCCGTGGTCCGTTCCTCCGGGTCCTTCCCCAGCCGTCCGATGAGCAATACCTTGTTGATGGTTCCCATGACGCCTTCTCCTTTTCCTATTTAAATGAAACGGCGCCGGTTTGAGCCAAAAAAAATGCTTCGGCCGCCCGCCTTGACCCTTGCGGCGGGCGGCAGGGAAGCTGTAACCTCCATGGAATGAAGTACGATTTCGACCGATTGATCGATCGCCGGGGGACCGACAGCGTCAAGTGGTCGCTCTATTCCGAAGACGTCCTCCCCATGTGGGTGGCGGATATGGATTTCCGCTCCCCGGAGCCCGTGATCGAGGCCCTCAGGGAGCGGGCGGAGCATGGGGTCTTCGGCTACAGCCGGCCCGCGCCCGACCTCGGCCGGGTGTTGCGCGGCAGGCTGCTCCGGCTCTACGGTTGGGAGGTGGCGGAGCCCGACATTATATATCTCCCCGGCATCGTCACGGGCCTCAACGTGGCCATCCAGGCCTTTGCCGCCCCGGGGGAGGGGGTGCTGGCGCAGCCTCCGGTCTATTTTCACCTCCTGCGGGACCCGGTGCAACATGGGCGCGTGCTGGCGGACCCGCCCCTGGTCCCGAGAGGTGACAGCTACGAGATCGATTTCGAGCGTTTCGAGCGGGCGATCACCCCGCGGACCCGGCTCTTCCTCCTTTGCAACCCCCACAACCCCGTGGGGCGGGTCTGGACGAGGGCCGAACTGGAGAGGATGGCGGAAATCTGCCTCCGTCACCGCCTCGTTCTCTGTTCGGATGAAATCCACTGCGAGCTCCTCTACCCCCCCCACCGCCATATTCCGATCGCCACGCTCGACCGGGAAGTGGCGGACCGGACCGTCACCCTGATGGCGCCCAGCAAGACCTACAACATCGCCGGGCTCGATTGCGGTTTTGCCGTGATCCCCAACCTCCGGCTGCGGCGGCGCTGGATGGAGGTGAGCGCCGGAATCGTCCCGGGGGTCAACATCATGGGGCATACGGCGGCGCTTGCGGCCCTCTCCCGTGGGGAGGAGTGGCTCGGCCAGGCGCTCGCCTACCTGCGGGCCAACCGGGACTTCCTGGCCGAGGCCCTGCCGCGCGAGCTCCCGTCGGTCCGGATGTGCCGGGTGGAAGCCACTTACCTCGCCTGGCTTGATTGTTCCGCGACCGGGGTGACGGGAAAAATGTCCGAATTCTTCCTCGAACGGGGGAGAGTGGCACTCAACGATGGGACCGATTTCGGGAAGGGGGGGGAGTTTTTTGTCCGGCTGAATTTCGCCTGTCCCCGGGAAAAGCTGGTCGAAGGGCTCCGGCGGATGAAAAAGGCGCTGGAAATGTAAAAATATCCTCCCGGGACGGGGCGAATGGGGAGGATTCCCGGGCCCGCCGGAATAAAAGAATATCCAAGTATTTCCTTTGCTTGACAGGATTATGGCTGTTTGTTATATTCGTCGGGTTTTTCGCTGTGTCCGTCACGGTTCGGAAATACTGTAATGGTGGAGTCTTTCCCGCCGTGTGTTGCTTTTTATGAGGAGATCATAGTTTGCCGACCTTCAATCAGCTGGTAAGATCTGGCCGAAAGAAGATTCGTTACAAGACGAAGAGTCCGGCTTTACAGGGGAGTCCCCAGCGGAGGGGAGTTTGCACGAGGGTGTACACGTCTACGCCCAAAAAGCCCAACTCCGCTCTGCGAAAAGTCGCGCGTGTCCGTTTGACCAACGGGATCGAGGTTACGACCTATATCCCGGGAATCGGGCACAACCTGCAGGAACACTCCATCGTGTTGATTCGCGGTGGACGTGTCAAGGACCTCCCCGGGGTTCGGTATCATGTGGTTCGTGGGACGCTGGATTCGGTTGGAGTTCAGGATCGCAAGAAATCCCGTTCCAAGTATGGTGCCAAGCGACCTAAAAGCTAATCACTTCTTCATAATCACTGTTTCAGGGTGAGCGATCCGCTCCCGACCATGTCTCCCAATCGGCTCCTTCGGGCGGTCGACGGGATTCGGTATCGACGGGCGTCCTCACTCCGCGCAGCTGAGTATCCGAGAGCTTGGGAGAATCTTTAAGTATGCCGAGGCGAAGAGAAGTACCGAAGAGAGAGTCGCTGCCCGACCCGATTTATGGAAGCACCCTCATCAGCAAGTTCGTCAACTGCATGATGGTTAAGGGCAAGAAAAGCGTTGCCGAGGGGACTTTCTACGGCAGTCTCGAGATAGTCAAGGAGAGGACCAAGGACGATCCGGTCAAGATCTTCAGGAAGGCAATGGACAACGTCAAGCCTGTTCTCGAAGTCAAGTCACGGCGCGTGGGTGGGGCGACCTATCAGGTGCCGGTCGAGGTCGCCCAGGAGCGCAGGACCTCGCTGGCGATCCGCTGGATCATCCTGAACGCCCGGAGTCGCGGGGAAAAGACCATGCGCGAGAGGCTGGCGGCCGAGATCCTGGACGCCTCGAACAACCGCGGCGGCGCCATCAAGAAGAAGGAAGACACGCACCGGATGGCGGAAGCCAACAAGGCGTTCGCCCATTATCGATGGTAATTCGCGCCTTGTCGGGCGCAAGTAAAAGAGGTTGTCTCCGTGGGACGCTTGGTATCCCTAGAACGAACCAGAAATATCGGCATCATGGCCCACATCGATGCGGGTAAGACTACGACCACGGAGCGTATTCTCTATTACACCGGCATTACGCACAGGCTGGGCGAGGTACACGAGGGTACCGCCACCATGGACTGGATGGAGCAGGAGCAGGAGCGCGGGATCACCATCACCTCTGCCGCCACCACCTGCTTCTGGAAGGAGCACCGGGTCAACATCATAGACACGCCCGGGCACGTCGATTTCACCGCCGAGGTGGAGCGGAGCCTGCGGGTGCTCGACGGCGCCGTGGGCATTTTCGGGTCGGTCGAAGGGGTGGAGCCGCAATCGGAGACGGTGTGGCGCCAGGCGGACAAGTACCGCGTGCCGCGCATCGGTTTTGTGAACAAGATGGACCGGGTCGGCGCGAACTTCCCCCGGGTCCTGGAAATGATGCGCTCGCGGTTGAACACGGTGCCCGTTGCGGTGCAGATACCTCTCGGCAAGGAGGACGAGTTCCGAGGCATCATCGACCTGGTCGCGAAAAAGGCTTTTATCTTCAAGGACGATTCCCTCGGGGCGGACTTCGACGTGGAGGAGATCCCGGCGGAGTACGAGGCGGAAGCGGTCGCCTACCGGGACCAGATGATCGAGGCGGCCTCGGAGGCCGACGACGGGTTGATGGAAAAGTACCTGGAGGGGGAGCCGGTCACGGAGGAGGATCTTCGGGGGGCCCTGCGCAAGGGGACGATCGGGCTGCAGTTCGTGCCCGTCCTGTGCGGGGCGGCGTTCAAGAACAAGGGGATCCAGCAGCTGCTCGATGCCATTGTCGCCTATCTCCCGTCGCCGCTTGACGTTCCACCGGTGACGGGCGTCGTCGGGGAGGGGGAGACCCCGCCGGTGAGGCGCGCTTCGGACGCGGAGCCCTTCTCCGGCCTGATCTTCAAGATCATGACCGACCCCTTCGTCGGGCACCTGGCCTTCTTTCGGGTCTACTCGGGGAAGCTCCAGGCGGGGAGCGGGATCTACAATTCCACCCGGGATTCGGTGGAACGGGTGGGGCGGCTCCTGAGGATGCACGCCAACAAGCGGGAGGAGATCAAGGAAGTGTACAGCGGCGATATCGCCGCCGCCGTCGGGCTCAAGAACGTCTCGACCGGCGACACGATCTGCGATCGGCAGCATCCCGTCGTGCTCGAGGCCATCGAGTTCCCGGCGCCGGTGATTTCGGTCGCCGTGGAGCCGAAGACCAAGAGCGACCAGGAGAAGCTGGGGCTTTCGCTGGACAAGCTGATGCGCGAGGATCCGACCTTCACGGTGCACACCGACCCGGATACGGGCCAGACGATCCTCTCGGGAATGGGGGAGCTGCACCTGGAGATCCTGGTGGACCGGATGATCCGGGAGTTCGGGGTGGGTGCCAACATCGGCAAGCCGCAGGTGGCGTACCGGGAGACGATCCGGCAACGCGCGGAGGCCGAAGGGAAATTCGTGCGTCAAACCGGGGGGCGCGGGCAGTACGGGCATGTTAGAATCATCCTGGAACCCGCCGCGGCCGGAAGCGGCTTCGAGTTCGTCAACGAGATCGTGGGCGGGGCCATCCCGAGAGAATATATCTCCCCGGTCGAGAACGGCGTTCGAGAGGCGTTGACCTCGGGCGTGCTGGCTGGCTACGAAATGGTGGACGTGAAGGTCACGCTCACGGACGGCTCCTACCACGAGGTGGATTCCTCGGAAATGGCGTTCAAGATCGCCGGTTCCATGGCTCTCAAGGACGCCGCGAAGCGGGCGCGTCCCGTCCTGCTCGAACCGATGATGCGGGTGGAGGTCGTGGTTCCGGAAGAGCACATGGGGAGCGTGACCGGGGACCTGCACTCCCGCAGGGGACGGGTCGAAGCGGCGGAAAACCGGCTGGGTTCGACCGTGATTCAATGCAAGGTGCCGCTTTCGGAAATGTTCGGCTATTCGACCGATCTGCGATCGATGACCCAGGGGCGGGCGACGCACTCGATGCACTTCTCCCATTACGACGAGGCGCCCAAGACGGTCAGCGAGGAAGTGATCACGAAAATGCGCGGAAGGGCGTCAGTCAACTAGGTTCGGAGGAAATATGGCCAAGGAGAAATTTGATCGCAGTAAACCGCACGTCAACATAGGCACGATCGGGCACATCGATCACGGCAAGACGACCTTGACCGCGGCGATCACGACGGTGATGAACAAGCTGGACCCGAAGGCGAACGCGGCGCGGTCCTTCGACTCGATCGACAACGCGCCCGAGGAGAAGGAACGAGGGATCACGATCGCGACGTCGCACGTGGAATACTCCACGGCGAACCGTCACTATGCGCACGTAGACTGCCCGGGGCACGCGGACTACATCAAGAACATGATCACCGGTGCCGCCCAGATGGACGGGGCGATTCTGGTGGTATCGGCGGCGGACGGGCCGATGCCGCAGACACGGGAGCACATTCTGCTTGCGCGCCAGGTGGGGGTGCCGTACGTGGTTGTGTTTTTGAACAAGTGCGACATGGTCGACGACCCTGAGCTTCTGGACCTGGTGGAGCTGGAAGTGCGAGAGCTTCTGTCGTTTTACGAATTTCCGGGGGACGACACTCCGGTGGTTCGGGGGAGCGCGCTGAAGGCGATCGAGGGGGACGCGGAAGCAGAGAAGCAGATTGTTGAGCTGATGAAGGCTGTGGACGAGTACCTGCCTGAGCCGACGCGGGAGGTTGACAAGTCGTTTCTGATGCCCGTGGAAGATATTTTTACGATATCCGGTCGCGGGACGGTTGCGACGGGGAGGATCGAGCGCGGGAAGGTACACGTTGGTGACGAGATCGAGATAGTTGGGATCAAGCCGACGGTGAAGCGTGTGGTGACGGGCGTTGAGATGTTCCGGAAGCTTTTGGACGAAGGGATGGCGGGAGACAACGTTGGTCTGCTGCTTCGGGGTACGGACAAGAAGGACGTTGAGCGCGGGCAGGTGATAGCGGCCCCGGGGAGCATCACTCCTCACACGCATTTCAAGGCGCAGGCGTATGTGTTGACGAAGGAAGAGGGTGGTCGTCACACGCCGTTTTTCAACGGTTACCGTCCGCAGTTTTACTTCCGTACGACCGACGTGACCGGGGTTGCGGAGCTTCCTGAGGGGACGGAGATGGTGATGCCCGGCGACAACGTGCAGCTGACCATCAAGCTGATCACCCCGATAGCGATGGAAAAGGGTTTGCGGTTCGCGATCCGCGAAGGCGGCAGGACCGTGGGCGCCGGCACCATTTCGGATCTTTTGGAGTAA
>JAAYAJ010000073.1 GCA_012719455.1 Acidobacteriota bacterium
GGACGGGGACCCACAACAATGATTGAGCGCTCATAACCTATTATCTCCAGAGAAGGCTGACGAGTTCGACCAGGCGCTGTCCATCGGCAACCTTGACCAGGTCGTACGGCAGCTGGAGCAGAAACCCACTCGCCACCGTCAGGACGGCAAGAACCGCGACGACCCCCACCATGACCGGGCTCCCCTCGCCGTGCGCCTCGCCCCGGGACTGCCCCAGGAAGACGAGGCGGAAGCTCTTGAGCATGTACAGGAGGGTGACCACGGCCGTCAGGATGGCCAGGGTGGCGATGGCGAAACGCCCCCCCTCCACCAGGCCGTTGATGACGAAGTATTTGCTGAAGAACCCCATCATCGGCGGGATCCCGGCGATGCTCAGGGCGCAGATGAGGTAGCTCACGGCCGTCACCGGCATCTTCCGGAACAGCCCCCCCATTTTCGTCATATCCTTGGTATGGGTGCCGTGCTCAATGATGCCGGCGCAGAGGAAGAGCCCCCCCTTGGCGAAACCGTGGGCCATGATGTACAGCAGCGCCCCGATGTAGCCGAAGTGGGTGAGGACTATCAGCCCGAGGAAAGTGTACCCGATCTGGCTCACGGTCGAGTAGGCGAGCAGGCGCTTGATGTTGGTCTCGTGCAAGGCCGCGGCGGCGCTCACGAAGGCGCTGACCAGGGCCAGGACGAGGAGCCAGTTCTGCGCCTGGGGCGCGATGACCATACCGTTACAGAACAAGCGCGCAAAGGCGTACAGGCCGATCTTGACCAGGATGGCCGCGTGCAGCAGAGAGGTGACAGTTGAAGGCGCCACCCCGGCGTCGGGCAGCCAGGTGTGGAGCGGGACGGTGGCGCTCTTGCTGAAGATGCCGGCCATGACCAGGACCAGGGCGGCGGTCCCGATCTCCTTCCCCTGCAGTTGGGCGATGTCGAAGGTGCCGTACTGGGCGAAGATCAGGGCGAAGCCGAGGAGCATGAACACGGCGCCGCCGAAGGTGATCAGAAACGCCTTGTCGGCCTTCCAGACGTATTCCGGATCCCGGAAGTAGCCGATCAGCCGCCAGCAGGCGAGCGCCGAGATTTCCCAGAACATGTAAAGGAAGACGATGTTCCGGGAAAAGACCAGCCCCATCATCGCCCCGACGAAGAGGGTGATGATGAAATAGTACTCCGGCTCGTGATCGGTATGTTCGATGTAGCCCAGGGAGTAGACGGCGATCAGGGTGGCGATCAGGGTGGCCGTGAAGGCCATGAACACGGCCAGAGCGTCGATGTTCATGGAGAAGGCGATCCACCGGTAGAGGGGAATCGACGCCTCCCCGGTCCGGCCGGCCAGCGTCGGCCCGAGCAGCGGCCATGTCAGGACGTGGGTAGCGCCGATGAGCAGCACCGCCATTGGCCCGGTGGCCTTCTTCAGCCCGGTCCATCCCGCGAGCGGTATCAGGAGAGAACCGAGCAAGGGGACCAGAATGACCATCAAAGCTTGCGATTCCATACCATTCACTCCGACACTAGAAATAATTACCAAGCTCAAAGAACCGGAAATTATAGGAAAACCAGCAGCTGCATTCTACCAGAATCATAGAAGCGGCCCGTTACTCCTCGTCGCCTGCCGGGGGTTCCGGCCGCACCCTTCCGCTTTGAAGGTCATAGTGCAGGCCCAGCACCGTGACCTCCCGGGCCCATGCTTCCGATTTCAGTTCAGCCACCGTCCGGCGAACGTTTTCGGCGATCGCCCGCTCGAGGTCGCCAGGCGGAGGGAGTGCATCGATGACGGGCCGCAGCCGGTCGATCAGGTATTTCATGTGCCCCTCGACGGGCTCGTTTTCCAGCGCCGAGGTCACGGCTCCGCAACGGGCGTGCCCCAGCACCACCACCAGCGGCACCCCCAGGTGCTCGACCGCGTACTGGATGCTGCCGAAGGCGGCCTCGTCCAGGCAGTGGCCCGCGGTGCGGACCACGAACAGGTCTCCCAGTCCGCAATCGAAAAGGATTTCCGGAGGGACGCGCGAGTCGGAGCAGCCGAGCACCACCGCAAAGGGGTGCTGCCCGGAAACATTCTCTTCCCTCCAGGCCGGATCCTGGTGCGGGTGCACCCCCCGGCCCGAAGCATACCGCCGGTTGCCGGAAAGCAGGCGTTCCAGCCCCTCGGCCGCACTCACCCGGGGCATCCGCGCACCATCATGACGGCTCATGCCCCTACCTCCCTTGTTTTTTGTATTTCTTGGTCCGGGAATCGCGGGCAGATGCGTCCCCGATGCCGTTCGTCCGGCATTGTATACCTCCCGGACCGGAGCACAAACCCATTTTTTGAGTTTCCTCCGGAACCCGGGACCGCCGAATGCTGTAAAATGCGGTAAAATGAGATCGGGAATCAACCCGGGAAAGGAGATCCTCATGTCCGACGCCATCGCAGGCCTGAAACCGGAGCCCGTCTGGAGATATTTCGCCGAAATCTCCCGAATCCCCCGTTGCTCGAAACACGAGGCGGCCGCCTCCCGCTACGTGCTCGACCAGGCTCGACGCCTCGGGCTCGAGGCGGAGGCGGACGCGCTGGGTAACGTTGTCGTCCGCGTGGCCCCCACCCTCCCGGGCGACCGACCGGGCGTGGTGCTGCAAGGGCACCTCGACATGGTCTGCGAGAAGAATCGGGAGACGCGACACGATTTCGCGACCGACCCGATCCGGCTGGTGCGCCGGGACAACGTCATCATGGCCGACGGCACCACCCTGGGGGCGGACAACGGCATCGCTGTAGCGGCGATGCTGGCGGTGATGGAAGACCGGTCGCTCGAGCACGGCCCCCTGGAGTTGCTCTTCACCGTCGACGAGGAGACCGGCCTGACCGGGGCGGTCGGCCTCGAGCCCCATTTCGTACGGGGCCGGATCCTGCTAAACCTCGACAGCGAGGAGGAGGGGACGATCTACATCGGCTGCAGCGGGGGGCAGGACACCACCGGCTTGCTCGGGGTCCGTTACGAGGAAGCGAACCCAGGTCATGCGGCGCTGTCGGTCAAGGTGACGGGGCTGAAGGGGGGCCACTCGGGAACCGAAATCGACCGGGGCCGGGCCAACGCCATCAAGGTCATGGGCCGGGTGTTGTCGGCCCTGGACCCGCTCGGGGCCCAACTCGCATCCATCGACGGGGGAGACAAACACAACGCCATCCCCCGCGAGTGCGAAGCAGTGCTCTTCCTCCCCCCCGGAAAGCTCAAGGCCGCCGGCGGAACGGTCGAGCGGTGCTCCGACTCGATCCGGGCCGAGTTTTCGGCCGTGGAACCGAACCTTCGCATCACCCTGGCCCCGCCGGCCGAAGAGCGGCCCGCCATGGTCCTGCACCGGGAGGATCAGCTCACCCTCCTGCGCCTCCTGTCGGCCCTCCCCCACGGTGTCATCAGGATGAGCACGGAAATCCCGGGCATGGTCGAAACCTCCACCAACCTGGCCGCGATCCACACCGGGAAGGAGAGCGCCCGGATCGTCACCAGCCAGCGCAGCCCGGTATCGTCGGAGCTTGACGAGATCGCCGCCTCGGTGGCCGCCATCATGGAACTGGGGGGTGCCGCCATCGAGACCTCCGACGCCTATCCCGGGTGGAAGCCCGACCTCTCCTCCCCCATCCTGAAGATCGCCCGCCAAGCTTACCGCGAGCTTTACGGCAAGGAGCCCCAGGTGAAGGCGATCCACGCGGGGCTCGAGTGCGGCGTCATCGGCGAGCGCTTCCCGGAAATGGACATGATCTCCTTCGGCCCCACCCTCGAGGGGGCCCATTCGCCCGAGGAGCGGGTGCAGATCGACACGGTGGAGAAATTCTGGGACCTGCTGCTGGCCATCCTCCGGCGCGTTTAGCCCCCGGGCCTCCCCGTTCAGATCTTGGCGGGCACACTTACCCTTTAAAACGGATCGGCCCGCACCGGTGCAAAGGGCCCGATGCGTCTTCACTCGGCGCCGCGCCTACGGTATAATATTGATAACTACCTAAGAAAGGAGTCGTTATGGCCAAGACATCAAAAACCGGAACCGGCAGACCCGCGTCCGGGAAGGCGTCTGGGCCCAGGGTGAGCAGAAAGGCCAACCCCCGTGCGCCCGCAAAGAAAAATCAGGCATCCCCTCCGCCCGCCGGTATTACCGACAAGGAACGCTACCTTCTGATCTCCGAGGCCGCCTACTACCGCGCCGAGCAGCGCGGTTTCGCCCCCGGCCACGAACTCCAGGACTGGCTGGACGCCGAAACCGAGGTGGAACGGATGCTGGCCGAAACGTACCCCAGCCCCGCGCCTGCAGAGGACTGAACCCCCTACTGCACACTCGGCCCGCTGGAACTGGCACCGCCCCCGGCGTTTTTCATCCGCTGGGCCTCGAGCGCCTGGATGAACCCCTCCAGGATCTGCATAGGGATGGCGATCACGGCCTTCACCGGGGCCGGCAGGATCCCTTTTTGGCGCATCTCGCGCGCCTCCTCCTCGTTCTGCGGCCCGATCACCTCGCAGAACGTCAGGGTGCAGTCGACGGGGGAAGCGCTCACCTGCACGTAATTGGAGTAGACCCGCGCGGAACTGCGGTGCGGGTCGGGCACAATCTCAATCGGTCTCTCTTCGTTGGGCATTGCGGTTCCTCGGTTTCTAGCCCGGGGGCCATTTCAGGATCCGGCCTCCCAGGACGTGGATGTGGAGGTGAAACACGGTCTGACCGGCTTCGGCGTTGGTGTTGATCACGGTCCGGTACCCGGTCCGGTCGATCCCCTGCCGGCGCGCCATGAGCCCCACCACCGTCATCATGTGGCCGATGAGGTTCCGGTCCGCCTCCACGAGGTCGTTCAGGGAACCGATGTGCCGGCGCGGGATGACCAGCAGGTGCACCGGCGCTTGCGGGTGGATGTCGGGAAAGACGACGCAGTGTTCGTCCTCGTACAGGATCTCGGCCGGTCGCTCGTGCGCGGCCATCTGGCAGAAGATGCACCCGAACAGTTTCATCATCCCTCGCTTGTAGGCGTAAAAAAAGAACTTCTTGACGGCAAAGGGAATCATGGCCGGCGCCCTCAACGGATCCGTTCGATGCGGGCCCCCAGCTGCGCCATCTTGTCCTCGATGCGGTAATAGCCCCGGTCCAGGTGGTAAACCCGGTCGATGACCGTCTCCCCTTCGGCCACCAGCCCCGCCAGGATGAGCGAAGCGCTGGCCCGCAGGTCGGAAGCCAGGACCGCGGCTCCGGTCAGCGGTCGACCGCCGCGCACCAGGGCCTGCCGCCCCTCGACCGTAATGTCCGCCCCCATCCGGATCATTTCCAGCGCGTGCAGGAAGCGGTTTTCAAAGATCGTCTCGGTGATGATGGCGATCCCGTCCCCCTGGGTCATCAGCGCCATGTACTGGGCCTGCATATCGGTAGGGAACGCGGGATAGGGGTAGGTGGTCACGTTCTTGGACGAGATCGGGTCCCGCCCCCGGATGCGGAAGCCGTCCTTCCCGATGGAGATTTCCGCACCGGCCTGGGCCAGCTGTGTCAGGACCGCCTTCAGATGCTCAGGGTTGCAGTTGGCGACCTCAACCTCTCCCCGGGTGATCGCGCCGGCCACGGCAAAGGTACCCGCTTCGATCCGGTCCGGGATGATGCGGTGCCGGCAGCCGCGCAATCTCCGGACGCCGCGGATGCGGATGGTGCGCGTCCCGTCCCCCTCGATGTGAGCCCCCATGGCACGGAGCATGGCCGCCAGGTCGACGACTTCCGGTTCGCAAGCCGCGTTGTCAAGCACGGTCTCCCCGTCGGCCAGGGTCGCCGCCATCATCAGGTTTTCCGTCCCCGTGACCGTCACCGTCTCCATTTGGATGTAGGCGCCCGTGAGCCCCGCGGTGGATGCTTCCACGTAGCCGTGGGCCACCTCGCACACCGCCCCCATCTTCTCAAGCCCGGCGAGGTGAATGTTGACGGGCCGCGCGCCGATGGCGCACCCGCCCGGCAGGGATACCCGCGCCTTGCGGAAGCGGCCGAGCAGCGGGCCGAGGACCAGGATCGACGCCCGCATCGTCTTGACCAGTTCGTAGGGCGCTTCCAGGGAGCTGATCTCTCCGGCCCGGAAGGTCCCGGTCCCATCCTCCCTGATCTCGGCTTCGGCCCCCATCTTCTCGAGCAGGTCGCGCGTGGTCAGGATATCGCGCACGCGCGGGAGGTTCTCCAGTTGCACCGCGTCCCCGGTCAGGAGTGTCGCGGCCATGGCGGGCAGCGCCGCGTTTTTCGCCCCGCTCGTCTCCACCCGCCCCCTCAGGGCCACTCCTCCCACCACCCGAATCTTATCCATCACTTCTCCGGACGGGCTTCGCGGCAATCACCACCCGCGCAATGCCCTGCAAATCGTCTACCACCGTCTCCGGCTGCAGCCCCGCCGCTTCGATCAACCGCACCACCGGGCCCGCCTGCCCCCGGCCGACCTCGAGCAGCAGCATCCCCCCGGGAACCAACCGCGCCGCGCCGGCCGGGATCAGCCGGCGATAGACTTCGAGCCCGTCCCCGCCGGCGCACAGTGCGGTGCGCGGCTCGAAATCCCTCACCTCGCGCGGGAGATCATGATAATCCCCGATTGCCACGTAGGGGGGGTTGCTCAGGATAAAATCGAGGCTCCCCCGCTCCGGAAAGCATTCGAGTAAATCGGCCGCAACCCACAGCACCCGCCCATCCGCTCCGAGCCGTCGCCCGTTTTCCCGAGCCACCCGGAGCGCGGCGGGGGAAACGTCCACCCCGTAACCGCACGCTTGCGGAAAATCGCAGGCGACCGACAGGGCGATACATCCGCTGCCGGTGCCGATGTCGGCGTAGCGGAATCCGGGACGCCCTAGGGCGCGCATCCTCCCGAGCGCCTCCTCCACCAGGATCTCGGTCTCGGGGCGGGGGATCAGTACGTCGGGGGTCACCCGGAAGGAGCGGCCGTAGAACTCCCGCTCCCCCGTCAGGTACTGCAGCGGCTCCCCCCCCGCCCGGCGCGCCGCGAGCCCGGCGACGAGCTCCCGCGCCTCCCGGTCCAACCCCTGTTCGGGGTGGGCCAGCACCCGTTCCCGGCTCCAGCCGAGCGCGAACCCGATCAACAGGTCGGCCGTCAGTGCGGGCGACTCCACTCCCGCCCGCCCCAGCTCCTCGATCATGCGCGTGCGCGTGGAAGCGACGGTGTGCATCGAAGGCGACCTACAACGACTGCTTCAACTTTTCGGCCTGGTAGTGCGTCGCCAGGGCTTCAAGCATCGCCTGGATGTTGCCGTCCATGAAGTCGGTGAGGTTGTGGACGGTCAGGCCGATGCGATGGTCGGTGACGCGGTTCTGGGGATAGTTGTAGGTCCGGATCTTCTCGCTCCGGTCACCCGAGCCGACCTGGCTGCGGCGGTCCTCGGCGATGGTCTTCTGCTGCTCCTGCAGCGCGATATCGTACAAGCGCGAACGGAGCACGCGCATGGCCTTGGCCCGGTTCTTGATCTGCGACTTCTCGTCCTGGCAGGAAACGACCAGCCCCGTCGGGATATGGGTGATCCGGACCGCGGAGTAGGTGGTGTTGACCGACTGGCCGCCCGGGCCGGAGGAGCAGAAGGTGTCGATACGGATGTCCTTGGCGTCGATGTTGATCTCCACATCGTCAGCCTCCGGCAGCACCGCCACCGTGACGGCTGAGGTGTGGATCCTGCCGCTGGCCTCGGTCTCCGGCACCCGTTGCACCCGGTGCACGCCGCTTTCGTATTTCAACTTGCTGTAGACGCGGTCCCCCTCGATGATCGCAATGATCTCCTTGAACCCGCCCACCTCCGACTCGTGCCCCTCCATGATCTCCACGCGCCACCCGGTCCGCTCGGTGAACCGGGAATACATGCGGAAGAGTTCGGCGGCGAAAAGAGTGGCCTCGTTGCCGCCGGTGCCGGCACGGATTTCCAGCAGCACGTTCTTGTCGTCGTTGGGATCCTGGGGCATCAGCAACAGCTGCAGTTCCTTGCGGCACGCCTCTTCCCGCCCCGCGAGGTCGACCGATTCCTCCTCCGCCATCTTCCTCATCTCCGGATCGGTTTCGGAGGCGCCCATGGCTCGGACCTCCTCCAGCGCCCGGAGGACGCCCTTGTATTCGCGGAACTTCTCCACGACCGGTTCCAGGTCCCGATAGGATTTGGCGTGCCTCTGGTAGACCGGCTGCTCGGCGATCACCGCCGGGTCCGCCAGGAGCATGCCCAGCTCCTCGAGTTTCTTTTCCAGGGAGTTCAGCTTATCGATCATGGGACATCTGTCACACCGTCCCCCGGGACCGCGCGGGATGATGCGCCGCTACGGCACATGCGGGGACTAGGCCTTGGGCTTCCCGTCCTTGTCCAGGCCGTAGCGCCGCTGGAAGCGTTCGATCCGGCCGGCCGTGTCGACCAGCTTCTGCTTCCCGGTGTAGAAGGGATGGCATTTCGAGCAGAGTTCCAGCCTGATTTCAGGCTTGGTGCTGCGGGTTTGGAACTGGTGGCCGCAGGCGCAGCTGACGGTGATTTCATGGTACTTGGGGTGAATTCCTTCTTTCATGGTCCGCCTCGCAAACCGGCCTGGGTCTCCCTCGGGTGACGACGTGGGCAGGCCACAGCCGGAGATAAACGGGTAATATAGCATCGGTGCCGCATTCATACCAGCATTTTTCGGTTCTCGGGCTCGCATCCGCGCACCGGCGGTCGTCAAATATCCTTCCGCCGGGTGGGCGAGTGTGGTACCGTGGATAGTTCGCCCGGGGCCTCCGCGCCGCCGGCGCATACCCCGGGCGGCTTCTAGGGGTCCACGGTATACCTATGAAAATGAAGATATACTTTCACAACAACTGTTTTGACGGGCTCGCCTCGGCCGCCGTCTTCAGCCAGTTCCATGTCGACTGCATCGACAAGAAGAGTGTTTTCGCCTACGAGGGGCTGGCGCACAGGGCCGGGGAGCTTTTCCTCGACGTCCGGTTCGACGGAGACCAGAACGCCATAGTCGACTTCAAGTATTCCAGCGACCCGCGCCTGACCTGGTGGTTCGACCACCACCAGAGCGCCTTCCTCACCCAGGAGGACGAGGCTCACTTCCGGGCGGACCGGAGCGGCCGGAAATTTCACGACCCAACCTACCGCTCCTGCACCAAGCTCATCGCCGAAATGTGCGGGAAGCACTTCTCGTTCGATTCCGGACGGCTGACGGAGCTGATCCACTGGGCCGACATCATCGACGGCGCCCAGTTCGAAAGCGCCCAGGCGGCCGTCGAACTCGCCCAGCCGGCGATGAAACTCATGATGGTGGTCGAGGGGGTCCGCGACAGCGAAAAGATCTGCGGCCTGATTCGGGAATTCCGGAGCCGACCCCTGGGGGACATCATCGAGATCCCCTGGGTGCGCGACGCCTTCAACCCCCTGTACGAGCGGCATCTCGAGTCGATCGACATCATCCGCCGGCACGCCGAATACGCAGACCGTACTGTATTCTTCGACATCACCGGGTACGAACTGGAAGGCTACAACAAGTTCATCCCCTACTACCTCTACCCCGAAGCCACCTATTGTGTGGGCCTGAGCCTGTCGAGCTACCGGACCAAGATCTCGGTCGGGTCCAATCCCTGGAGCCCCGTCCCGCGAACCCACAACCTGGCGCACCTGTGCGAACGCCACGGCGGAGGGGGGCACCCGGTTGTGGGAGCGATCTCGTTCCCCCCCGCGGCACTGGAAAAGGCGCGCGTCATCGCCGCGGAGATCACCGCCGAGCTCCGCGGCAACCCCGGAGCCTGAGCGAATTCTCCCGACGGGCCGGCACCCGCGCCCGCGCGGACGCCCCGACAGGAGTTTTTATGCTGCTGCTGAGAAACCTCTCCCAAGTCGTCACCATGAAGGGGGGGGGCGTCCCCCGGACCGGGGGGGCGATGTCCGACTTGGGAGTCATCGAAAATGGGGCCATCCTCGTTCACGGCGGCCGGATCGTGTGGGTGGGGCCCACCCGGGACGTCCCGGCGCGCGAACCGGGGGTCCACTGGCAGACCGTGGACGGCCTCGGGTTGGACCTGGTCGCCCTGCCCGGATTCATCGACCCCCACACCCACCCCCTGCTGTCCGCCCCAAAACCCGAAAGCCGCCAGGACCCTTCCGGCCCGGCGGAGAGCGACGGAGACCGGGGGAACGCGCTCCACACCGCGGCGCAGAACCAGAACCTTGCGAAGGCGGAGCGCTGCGTCCGCCTCTTCCTGGCCCACGGCACCACCACCATAGAAGCCAAGAGCGTCGCGGGCGCCGGGCTGGACGAGGGGATCCGGAGCCTCCAGGTCCTGGCCGCGCTCCGGGAACGGAGCCGGCTGGAGATCCACCCCACCTTCCTCTGCGCCCCAGCCGCGCCGGGCGCCGAAACCGGCACGCGCCTCGAACAGGTGCAGCAAACCATCCGGACCGCCCTTCCGCGCCTGGCCCGTGAAGGGCTGGCCCGGTTCTGCGACTGCCTGGTCGACAGCGCCCACTACGACATCGAGGAGGCGCGCGCCATCCTGCAGGCGGCCGCCGCAGCCGGCCTCGGCATCAGGGTACACGCAGAGGAATCGGGGCCGGGCACGGGCGCCCGGCTGGCCGTCGAGACAGGAGCCGCAAGCGCCGACCATCTTCAGTGGATCGACGACGCCGGCATCGAGGCCCTCTCCCGCTCGGGCACCGTCGCCACCCTGCTGCCGGCGACCGCGTCGCACCTTGGGGGGCTCGAGCCCGCCCCGGCCCGCAGGCTGATCGACGCGGGGGTCCCGGTGGCGCTGGCCACCGGCTTCTACCCCGGCTCCTGCCATACGCTCAATATGCAACTCGTCGTGGCGCTGGCCGTTACCCGAATGGGGATGACACCAGAGGAGGCAATCACGGCGGCCACCGTCAACGCCGCCTGTTCCCTGGGAATCGCCGACCGGGTGGGAACCCTCGAGGCGGACCGGCAGGCCGACATCGTGCTGATGAACGTCGGCCACTACCGTGAAATCGCCACCTTCTTCGGCGTCAACCACTGCGTGGTCACCGTCAAGAACGGGAACGTGGTGATCGACCGGCTGGAACACCTCTGAGGTCCGGGAAGCGCCCGGCCGGAATTCACTTGTGCCGGAAACGGAAATATTTTATAAATCAAGTCTTTACACCTGATCTGTGAACACGGGCTTTCGTTCCCCGCCCGGCCGCCGGGATGGGAAACAACCGTGCCCTTGCCGCCGCGGGCCGGCCTCCGGCGGGAGCTTCACCGGAAAGGAGCCATTCTTTGAAAATCATCGCAGAAAAAATCAACGGCACGCGCAAGCGGGTGGCCCAGGCCATCCAGGAGCGCGACGCGGCCTTCATCCAGAACCTGGCCCGGGAACAGGCTGCGGTCTCCCACACCGCGTGGGTGGACGCAAACGCCGGCACCGCGCCCCAGCGCGAACCCGATGACCTCATCTGGCTGGTGGAAACGATCCAGTCCGCCACTGACAAGCCGATCGCCCTGGACAGCGCCAATCCGAAGGCGCTGGAAGCGGCGATCAAGGTGGTCAAGACCAAGCCGATGATCAACTCGATCAGCCTGGAGCCGGGGCGCCGGGACATCTTCCCCATCGTCGCCGAACATGACTGCCCGACGGTGGCCCTGGCGAGCGGGGAGAAAGGGCTCCCAAAGACGCAGGAAGAGTGCCTGGACAACATCGCCCGGCTGCTCGAAAAGACCCGGTCGATGGGGATCAGGGACAGCAACCTCTACGTCGATCCGCTCGCAATGACCATCGGGTCCGGAATCCAGAATGGACTGATCTTCTTCGACAGCGTCCGCGAGATCCGCAGGCGGTTCCCCGAGGTCCACATCACCTGCGGGCTGAGCAATATTTCGTTCGGGCTGCCGGCCCGGACGTACATCAACCGCGTATTCCTGGCGCTTTCGATGCAGGCGGGGATGGACTGCGCCATCTGCGACCCGAACAACCACGATATCCAGACCACCATCCTGGCCACTGAACTCCTGCTGGCGAAAGACAAGCACTGCCTCAATTACACGCGCGCCTTCCGCGCGGGAGTCTTCAACAAGCCCGTATAAGGATTATGCACCAACCATTATCTAGGAAGTGAAAAAGGAGAGTCCATGTCGCAAGAATTAATCGATCTCGTTGTAGATATGCGTGAGGACGAAGCCGTCAAGCTTGCCGAGAAACTGCTCGACGAAGGCGCGGAACCCCTCAGCCTGCTCGACGACTGCCGCACGGCGCTCGGCATCATCGGCGACCGCTTCGCCGCCGGCGAGTGCTTCGTTCCCGAACTGATCCTGGCCGGCGAAATGCTGCGGCAGATCGGGGCGATGGTCAAGCCGCGGCTGGCCGCGGGCGAGGCGGGGGAACAGAAGAAGCTGGGGCGCATCGTCTTCGGCACCGTGGAAGGGGACATTCACGATATCGCCAAGGACATCGTGGTCTTCATGCTCGACATCAACGGTTTCGAGGTCATGGACCTCGGCGTGGACGTCCCTGTAGCCCGGTTCGTCGAAGCGGTCAAGGAATTCAAGCCCCAGATCGTCGGACTCAGCGGCTTCCTGACCCTGGCCTACGACCCGATGAAGAACACCGTCCAGGCCCTAGCCGACGCCGGCTTGCGCGACAGCGTCAAGATCATGATCGGCGGCGGGCAGATGGACGACCAGGTGGCCGCTTACGCCAAGGCGGACGCCTACGGCAAGGATGCGATGGCGGCGGTGACCCTGTCCAAAGGATGGGTAGGAGCGAATTAGCCTGGCCGAAAAGGGTTGCCGGAAACACGCGCGGCTCTTCGCCGAGCCCGACAAACCTGGCCGGCGACGGCGCGGTGCGCGACGAGGCGAACCCCGACAACCTGTACGCGTTCATCGACACCGCGAAGACGTACCGGTAGACCGGTCCCTGTCGGGCGGATGCGCCGGGGGCGGCCCGAACGGACCCGCCTACCCGGCGACCTCCTTGAAAAGCGGGGGGAAACGCCGTAATCTCCCGGGGAAATTTTTGCGCGGAGGAGACGGAACATGATGAAAAGCTTGTGGTGTGCAATCGCGGCCGCGATCCTCGCGGTCGTCCTGGTCCCGGAAGTCGAAGCCGGGGGGCCCCCCTTCGAGTTTTCCACGAGCGACGGGGACGTCACGCTCAAACTCGGCTTCCTGCTCCAGCCGCAGTACGAGGCGCTGGAAAACGGCACCGACACCAAGCACAACGTCTTCTTCCGCAGACTGCGGCTGATGGCGGGGGGAAAGCTCACGCCGAAACTCTCCTACTTTATCGAGAGCGACAGCCCCAACCTCGGGAAAAAGGACGCCGCCGGCAACCGTGAAGCCGACATCTTCTTGCAGGACGCCTACCTGAGCTACGCCTTCCGCCCCGAATTCCAGCTCGACGGCGGCATGATCATCGTACCGGTGTCACACAACACGACCCAGTCGGCGGCCAACCTGATGACGATCGACTTCGGCCCCTACGCCTTCGCCGCCTCGACCCCCACCCGCTCCAAGGTGGGGCGCGACTACGGAATACAGGCGCGCGGCTATATCAACAATCACCTGGAATACCGCGTTGGGGTGTTCCGCGGCAACCGGAACCATGACAGGGATTTCCCCTACCGCTTCACCGCCCGTGTCGTCTACTACCCGCTGGATGCCGACACCGGTTATTTCTACACCGGGACCTCGCTGGGGGCGAAAAAGGTCGTGGCCATCGGCGGCGGCATCGACCGCCAGGGGAGCTACAGCGCCAACGCCGTCGACTTCTACCTCGACCACCCGCTTCCGAACGGCGACGCCGTCACCGCGCAGGCCAACTTCGTCCGCTACGACGGCGGCGGGGAGTACCCCTTCCAGTCGGTCGCCAAGCAGAATACCTGGCTCCTCGAGGGGGCCTACTACCTGCACCGGGCCCGGTTCGGCCCCTACATCCAGTTCGCCTCCCGCGACCTGACCGAAGCGGGGGCGAGGGACGACGGCAAGGTCCAGGGGGGGATCTCTTGGTGGGTCCAAAAGCACCGGGTCAACCTGAAGGCGGGTTACGGAAGGCTCTTCTCCGACGACGCCGCCGACCGCTCCCAGTTCCTGGTGCAGGCGCAGTTCTTCTATTTCTAGTTCCAGAGTCGGGCGGCCGGCCGCCTAGGCGCCCAGCCGCCCCAGCTTCGAGAAGTCGAGGGTGGCGAAGTAGTCGTCCAGGGTCTCCGCCCGGCGGATCAGCTCCACGCTCCCGTCCTCCCGCAACAGCAGTTCGGCGCTGCGCAGCTTCCCGTTGTAGTTGAACCCCATGGCGAAACCGTGGGCCCCGGTGTCGTGGATAACCAGCAGGTCGCCGATCTCGATCTCCGGCAGCGGCCGGTCCACAGCGAACTTGTCGTTGTTCTCGCACAGCGACCCCACCACGTCGACCACCTGGTCGTGGGGCGCGTCCTCCTTCCCCATGACGGTGATGTGGTGGTAGGCGCCGTAGAGCGCCGGCCGCATCAGGTGGGCCATGCAGGCGTCGGTGCCGACATAGCGCTTGTAGATCTCCTTGCGATGGATCGCCCGGGTGACCAGGTACCCGTAGGGGCCGGACACCATCCGCCCGCTCTCGAAAAAGATCTTCATCGGGTGGAGCCCGGCCGGCACAAGGAGCCGCTCGTATTCGGCCCGGATCTCCTCGGAGAGACGCTCGAGATCGACCGCCTCCTGTTCGGGCCGGTAGGGGATCCCGATGCCGCCGCTCAGGTTGATGAACTCCAGGCGGATCCCGAGCCGGTCTTTCACCTCCACGGCCAGCTCGAACAGCATCCGGGCCGTCTCTACGAAATAGCGGCGCTCGAGCTCGTTGGAAATGATAAAGGTGTGCAACCCGAAGCGGGTGGCCCCCTTGGAGCGCGCCAGCGGGTAGGCCTCGAAGAGCTGCGCGCGCGTCAAGCCGTACTTCGCATCCGCCGGATTCCCGATGATGGCGTTCCCGCGGCGCAGGTGGCCGGGGTTGTAGCGGAAGGAGAGGACCTCCGGGATGCCACAGTGCCGCTCGATGTAGGGGATGTGGCTGATGTCGTCCACGTTGATGATCGCCCCGAGCTCGCGGGCCTTGATGTACTCCTCCGCCGGCGTCTCGTTGGAGGAGAACATGATCTCCTCCCCCGTGATCCCCGTCCGCTCCGACATCACCAGTTCCGCCAACGAACTGCAGTCGGTGCCGCACCCTTCCTGGTGAAGGAGGTGGAGGATATGGGGATTCGGGCACGCCTTGACGGCGAAATACTCCTTGAACCCCTCGACCCAGGAAAAGGCGGCGCGGAAATAGCGCATGTTCGCGCGGAGCCCCCTCTCGTCGTAGATATGGAAGGGGGTAGGGTAACGGCGGGTCACCTCTTCGATGAACTCCCTGGTGAACGGCACAGACTTTCGCGACATGAAATCAGTCTCCCCCGAAACGTTGTCGGCGCCGATCCTCCGGGGCGTCCCGGGGCTTATATTCGGCGGCTCCATGACGATAGCGCGAAAAACCCCGGACGGGAAGACCCGCGGGCCTTTTTCCCCCCAGCCATGAGGCCCGCCGGAAACCGGCGCCATGAATCATGATCGGCGGCACTTCCGCACCCTTTGGGAGGAAAAGCGATGAGTACCATGCCCAAACGACGCCGAAGACGGCGGTGCGGCGCCTGATGATCCCGGTCTGCGCTCTGGCCATCGTCGTGACTGTGAAGGCGAGGATCCGCTAGCTGAGTCCCAGGTCGATCATCTTTTCGGGGGTGAACACCCCGCGCCGGAGGAGTTTTCCCGCCACCTCCGCGCAGTAGGTACAGCGGCTGCACTCCCGGTCGCAGGAGGTGACGCGGTCGAAAAAGCCCAGGGCGCCCAGGCTCCGGTTGTCCAGGTGGAGCAACCCGGACATCCCGGCCGAATAGAGGCTGCCCGCCATCAGTTCGAGCAGGTCTCCCTCCCAGCGCTCGTCCATGTAGGCCTTGATCACCCGCACGATCATCGTCCTGGAACTCGTGCGGCCGACCAGCTTGAAATAGGAGGTCGCCGCGCCGTATTTCCGGGCGTCTTCGGGCCGCACCCACCCCGACTTGAGGATCTGGGAAGGGTCGGCGCGGCACAGCGCAATGCAGTTGCGGCTGAAGACGTTGTCCTCCGGCCGCGCCTGTCCCTCGTAGGGCCGGCGCGACCGGTGCGCGATGTAGTTGAAGTGGAACTTGCGGAAGGCGCAGCGGAAGAGACAGCCCTCGTTGACCATCAGCTTGATCTCCGCCCCCGTCACTTCCCGGATCCTCGCGAGCAGCCCCGGGTCGCGGTTGATGTCGACCGAGGGGGTGATGACGTCGGCGCCGGCCCGGCGGAAGATGACGGCCTTCGAGACGCAGTCGATGTCCCCGAGCACAGAGGCGCAGATCTCGATCCCCGGAAAGCGGCGGCGCACCTCCCGGACGTAAAGGGGGTTGGCGATCGTGACCGCTTCCACCCCCATTTCCTCGTGCGCGCGGCGGAGGTATTCCATCGTCGGGTCCAGGACCGCGGGACAATACCAGTCGTCCCCTTCGCAGGTGGAGTTGAGGAGCAGGTTGGCCCGGAGCCCCGCGCCACGGATGCGCCCGACGACGGCGGCCAGATCATCGTACCCCATGGCGGGGACGATCCTCCCCGCACCCGTGTACTCCTGTGGCCCGGAGAGATACACCTCGCGGATACGGTTGCCGTTACGCTCCTTCAGGCGGATGATCTCGTCGAGGGTTTCGGGATCGTTGTTGTAGGGAACGGAAAAATCCAGCCCGCTCATCGCGCTCAGGCCGAGGCCAGGAGCGCGCGCTTGACCAGGGTCCGGGCGATCTGGATCTTCCACTTGTTCCGGTCCCCCGGCAACGCAAGCGCCTTGGCCACCGCGGCGGCGCCGGCGGCGTCGGCCAGCGCCTCGTCGATCGCCTTCCCCCTGACGACATCCTCGGACGCCGTCGCCCTCCAGGGCCGGTTATGGACGGCGTTGAGACAGACCCGCGCCTCCCCCCCCGCGACCATGACGGCGCAGTTGACGATCGGAAAGTCGATCGACTTGCGAATGGCGAACTTGAGGAACGCGCTCTTGGCCCCCGCCGGCGGGGCGGGGATTTCGATGGCGGTCACGATCTCGCCCGGCTCCAGGACCGTGGACCCCGGGACTCTCATGTCCCAGAACTTCTCGGCCTCGACGAGGCGCCGGTTGGTCCGAATGGAGGCGCCGAGCGCCACCAGGGCGGGGGCGGTATCGCTCGGATTGACCGCCAGGCACGATTTGAGGGCGCCGAAGATGGAGTGGTAGCGGTTGTCCCCCGCCATGGCATAGCAGGTCTTCCCCCCCTTGCGGACGCAGTGGAAGCGGTTGTCGGGAATCCGGAAATACCAGCAGCGGTTGAGCTGGCAGATGTTCCCCCCGATCGTCCCCATCTCCCGGATATGAGGAGTGGCCGTCCGGTGCGCCGCATCGGCCAGCGCGGTCCAGCGGGAGCGCACCGTCGCACTCCGGGCGATGTCCTCCAACCGGGTCAGGGCGCCGATCCGGAGCCCGCCCCCCTCCTCCCGGATGTAATCCAGGCCGGGGATCGTCTTCAGATTCACGATCAATTCCGGGTAATCGGGCAGGATCTCGAACCTCATCCCCCCCAGCAGGTCGGTGCCGCCGGCGATGAGCGCGGCGTTCCCCCGGCGGAGCAGATCCGCCGCCTGTTCGACCGAACCCACGTCGATGTGGGCGAAACGCTTCCATGTCTTCATGACCGACTCCTGTCGCGCCGCAGCTCGGCGGCCGCCGCGATGACCGCAGGGGGGTGTTGCTGGTAGGTGGCGCACCGGCAGAGGTTGCCCCCCAGGGCGTCCCGCACGTCGGCCTCGGTGGGATTCTGGTTTCGGTCGAGCAGCGCCTTGGCGGTGCAAACGAAACCCGGGGTGCAGTAGCCGCACTGGAACGCGTTGTAGTCGATATAGGCTTGGATCACCGGGTGCTTGGTGTTGGCGATCCCCTCGGCTGTTTCCACGGCGGCGCCGTGGCATTCGCAGGCCAGGGTGAGACAGGAGAGGACCGGGCGGCCGTTAAGAATCACGGTGCAGGAGCCGCAGGCTCCCAGCCCGCCGCACCAGTCCTTGGGCGAGGTAAGCCCGATCTCGTCGCGCAGCAGCTGCCGCAGGCTCCAGTGCGGCTGGACCTCGCACCGGTATTGCCCGCTGTTGACCGTCAGCTGCACCATGGTCGGGCCGTCGCAGGAGTCCTCGGACGCCGCCGGCCCGGCCGGCGCCGCCGGTGTCCGGGGCGCGGGAGCCTCCCCCGCCCGGGCAATGGGGGCCACAGCCGGCACCGCCGCAGCCAGCCCGGCATCCCGGAGAAAACTCCTCCGGGAGATCCCCCCCCGTTCCACTTCCCCCGCCTTCTTTTCTTCGGTCATGTCCCCCTCTTTCCCGCCGGTACGGCATCCTTCGTTTATGATATCTTCATGACGCTTGTCAAGTGATTTTGCCTTCTTACCGGCGAGAGGCGGAGACAGCGTTACTCCCGGATCGCGTTTTTAGGGTCGGGAAGGGAGGGGGGAGGGGTGACGCCCCCCCGGCTCAGAAAGGATCGTCGTCGATTCTACGGGAGGGGGACTTTTTCATCCGGAAGAGAACTTCCAGCGCGGCGCGCACCCCTTTCCCGATCGCGCTCACCTGGCTGACCGGGGTGAGGACGCAATCGCGCGCCACCTCAATCGTTTCCTGGATGCGGGAGGAGGCCGTGTGCACGGTGTCCTGGATCAAGACGATCTCGCCCCGCACCATGTCGGTGACTTCGCCCAGGAAGTTGTCGATCTCGCGTACCCTGCCATGCAGGGTATCGACCGACTCGGTGAACATCCCGGCGGCCGGGCGGACGGCCTCGGCGAGCCCCCGGACCGATTCCATCACCGAATCGGCCCCCCGGCTCACGCTCTCCACGTGCCGGGCCAGCTCCCCACCCAGATCCTCGAACCTCGTGCCGAGGGCGCGGATCGACCGGTACATCAGGTAGAAGAGCACGCTCTGGGCCAGGACGGCCACGGCCAGGATTCCAATGAATACGATCAGCAGTGTGTCGTGCATCGGGCCCTACACTCCGCCCTTCTCTTCCCGGTACGCCTGCTTACCCGCCTCGATGGCGGCCGACAGCTGGTCCTTCTGGTGCTGCAGCAGTTCCTTGCCGCGTTCGACGTATTCGCCCGCCTTGACCGAAACAGCCCGGCTCCGTGTCGACACCACGTCCGCCCCTTCGCGCGCCTTGGTCGCGATCAGCTTGCGAGTCTCCGCTCCGCTCCGCGGCGCCAGCAGCAACGCAGTCGCCGCCCCGATCATGGCACCCAGCATCAAAAACAACGCCTTCTCACCTGTACTCGATTGTTCGCTCATGGATTCTCCTAAAATTGTTTAGCTGCTTGATAGCACCACGGAGAATGAATGTCAATTCGCAAAACCCCGGCCGGCCCGGAAGGATTGGAAAACGGCGCCGTTGATGGTTAAATGGGCTTCATCGCCGAGGAGGGGGGATGCAGGGGGGACAGACGGAAGCAGCGCGCCGGCTCAAGCGGATTCTCGAAGGGCTCGACGCCGCCTACCCCGGGGCGGGATGTTCGCTCCGGCACGAGAACGCGCTGGAGCTGCTGGTGGCCACCATCCTCTCGGCCCAGTGCACCGACGAACGCGTCAACCGGGTCACCGTGGAACTGTTCGCCAAGTACCGGACGCCGGCGGATTACGTCCGCGTGCCGCTGGAGGAGTTGGAGGCCGACATCCGTTCAACCGGGTTCTATCGCAACAAGGCCAAATACATCCAGGGCGCCTGCCGGATGCTGCTCGAGTCGTTCGGGGGAGCGGTGCCGGACACGATGGAAGAGTTGCTCCGGCTGCCCGGCGTGGCACGCAAAACAGCGAGCGTGGTGCTCGGCGTCGCCTTTGGGAAGGCCGAGGGGGTCGTGGTCGACACCCACGTCTCCCGCGTGGCACGCCGGCTCGATCTCTCCCGGGCGCGGACCGCCGAGGGGATCGAGCGCGACCTCATGGCCGCGCTCCCGCGCGCGCGCTGGATCTCCTTCTCCCACCAGGTGATACTGCACGGACGGGCGCTCTGTCGCGCCCGGCGCCCCCTCTGTCCCCGCTGCCCCCTCGAGCCCGATTGCCGGAGCGAAGAGAAGACGACGGGATAGGCTTCAGCCGACCAGGAGGATGTGGAGGTCTCCTACGTTGGTGCGTGAGTGCCCGGTGACGATACGGGAGAGGGTTTCGTGGCCGGCCCGGCGCGGGGCCGGCCGCCGTTATCAGGGCAGGAGCGCCGCGGCGACGATATTGGCGATCGCTCCGCGCAGATGGTTGATATTCTTCCCGCCGTCCGGGTGCACCCGGTTGGTCAGGACCCCGACATAGAGCCCCTCGTCGGGCCAGATCCAGAGCGAGGTCCCGGTGAAACCGGTGTGGCCGTACCCCCCGCCGAGCAGGTCCCCGCGCGGGGAGGCATAATCCGACCCGATGTCCCACCCGAACCCCCGCTCGGGGCGCGCACCCGCGGGGGACTGCGGCCGGGTCATGGCCTCGACCGTCGCCGGCGACAGGATCCGTTTCCCCCCGTAGGCGCTCTCGCCGAGCAGCATCCGGGCGTACCGGGCGAGGTCGCGCGCGCAGGAAAAGACCCCCGCGTGCCCGGCGACCCCCGCCATGCGCCAGGCGGTGGGGTCGTGGACCTCCCCCCGCACCATCGTGTCGAGCGCTTCCGCCCGCCCCCCCAGGTAGCGCAGCGTGTTGCGGCGCGGTTCCGTGGGCGCGATCCGCCCGCGGAGAGCCTGGGGAGGGAGAAACCCGGTGTCGTTCATCCCCAGCGGGGCGAAGACCCGCTCCCGGGCGAAGACATCCAGGCTCTTCCCGGAGAGGGCGCGCACCACCTCCCCGAGGGCGATGAAATTGAGGTCGCTGTAGACAAACTTCGTGCCCGGCTCGGCCTCCGTCTTCATCCCCCAGAGCTCCCGGAGCGCCCCGGCGGTTCCGGACCATTCCCGGGACAGGTCGAAATCGGGGCGCAACCCGGAATAGTGGGTCAGGAGCTGGCGCACCGTGATCTTTTCCTTCCCTCCCCCGGTGAACTCCGGCAGGTAGCGCGACACCCGGTCGTCCAAGCGCAGCCGCCCCTCCTCGACGAGGATCATGACGGCGGGGGTGGTGGCCATGACCTTGGTCAGGGAGGAGACGTCGAACACCGTGTCGACCGTCATCGGCTCGACCGCGGGGACGAGAGCCCGGTTGCCGAAGGCACGGCAGTAGTCGGCCGCGCCGCGCCGGCCCACGATCACCACCGCCCCGGGGATCTCCCCGGCCCGGATCGCCTCCCCGACCGCCTCCCCGATCCGCTCCAGGCGCGCCGGGTCCAGGCCCGTCCCTGCCCCGGCCACCGGGGCGCACGCCCCAAAAAGGCAGAGGAGCCCGAGCCATCGCATCATCATGAGGCCATCCTCCCGATCTCCCGGTACAGGTCCAGGTACCTGCGCGCCGACCGTTCCCACGACCAGTCCTGCCGCATCCCCCGCACCATCAGGCGCCGCCAGGCGCCCGGGTCGGCGTAGACCGCGAGCGCGCGTCGGACGGCGTCGACCAGCGCACCCGGGGTGTAATCCTCGAACAGGAATCCTGTTCCGCGCTCCCCGTCCCAGGGGAAGACGGTGTCGGCCAACCCCCCGGTCCTGCGCACCACGGGCACCGTCCCGTAACGCAGGCTGTAAAGCTGGTTCAGGCCGCACGGCTCGTAGCGGGAGGGCATCAGGAAGAGGTCGCAGCCCGCCTCGATCCGGTGGGCCAAGGCATTGTCGAAGGCGAGCCGCACCCCGACCCGGCCGGGATAGCGCGCGGCGAGCGCTTCGAGCAAGTCATGGTATTTCCGCTGGCCGGTTCCCAAAACCACCAGCTGGAGATCGAGCGCGAGCAGTTCCTCGGCCGCCGCGGCGACCAGGTCGAGCCCCTTCTGGTCCGCCAGCCGGGAGACAATGCCCGCGATCGGCACCCGGCGGGGGGGGGACTCGAGGCGGAAGTGCTCACGCAGGTCGCGCCGGCACGCCTCCTTCCCGGCCAGGTTCCGGACCGAGTAGCGGGCGGCGATATGCGGATCGGTCTCCGGGTTCCACTCCTCGTAATCGATGCCGTTGACGATCCCGCAAAGTGCCGCGGAGCGGCCCGCGAGCACTCCCTCGAGCCCGCAGCCCGCCTCGGCGCCGCTTTGAATCTCCAGTGCGTAGGTCGGGCTGACCGTATTGATCCGGTCCGCCAGTTCGATCCCCACCTTCAAGCAGTTGAGCCGCCACCAGTACTCGAAGGGGGAGCCCGGGTAAAAATGCTCGGCGGCGATCCCGGCATGGTCAAGCGTCTCCGGGGGGCAGATCCCTTGGTGGGCGAGGTTGTGGATGGTCAAAAGGGTCCCGGACCGGGCGAAATCGGCGGCCCCGGGACCTCCGTAGCGCGGGTCGACAAGGGCGGGGAGGAGGGCGGCGTGCGCATCGTGGCAGTGGAGGATTTCGAAGGGGACCCCAAGCGCCCGGATCAGTTCGACCGCCGCCCTCGTGAAGAAGGTGAAGCGTTCCGGGTTGTCCGGGTAACCCTCGCCGGTCGCGGGATCGTTGTACACTCCCTCCCGGTCGAAATATTTCCGGGAAGCGATCGCGTAGACCCTGACCGCGCTCCCGCGCATGCGGGTCTCGGTGATTTCGGCCCGTTCGACCCGCCCCCCGAATGGGACCTCGAGGTGGGGCACCCGGCCCGGGGCGGCCCCTTCCCAAGGGTCGACCCCGTAGCGCGGGACAATGACCGACACCGCCCCCCCCAGGCGCTCGAGCGCCTTCGGCAGGGCCCCCAGGACATCCCCCAAGCCGCCGACCTTGACGTAGGGGGCCGCTTCGGCCGCAATCATCGCGATGCGCATGCGCCCCCTGTCCGACATTTCGTCCTACTCCGTGTCACGCCCCTCCGGCGCGCGGCTGGGAAGATAATAGTTCCGGGTATATTCCTGGACCATGCGCCAGGTGGTGAATTGGGGGAGGAGCGTGGCCATGGAACGACGGATGCGCCCGATCCAGGCGCGCGGGATCCCCCGCTCGTCCCGGTCGTAGAAAGTGGGAACGACCTCCTCGCCGAGGACCCGGAGCAGTTCGGCATTGTCCCGCCGGTCCTGCTCTATGACCGAATCGGGA
Organism: Acidobacteriota bacterium; assembly: GCA_012719455.1. Taxonomy (GTDB): domain Bacteria; phylum Acidobacteriota; class UBA6911; order UBA6911; family UBA6911; genus UBA6911. The sequence continues at coordinate 23,139 of JAAYAJ010000073.1, forward strand.
TGGTCGTCCCCCCCGATCGCGAAACCGTTGGTGCCATCGTACCCTTCACGCCACCAGCCGTCGAGGATGCTCAGGTTCAACCCGCCGTTGCTGACGATCTTCTGCCCGCTCGTTCCCGAGGCCTCCAGCGGCCGCCGCGGGGTGTTCATCCACACGTCGCACCCCGCCGTCATCTGGCGCGCGATATGCACGTCGTAATCTTCGATGAAGACCACCCTCCCCTTCAGGCCGCTGTACTTGGCCAGGTGGATGATCTTCTGGATGAGCCGCTTCCCCTCGTCGTCGGCCGGGTGCGCCTTGCCGGAAAAGATGAACTGGATCGGCCGCTGGGCGTCGGTCGCGAGCTTCACGATCGCGTCATAGTTCTCAAAGACCAGGGGCGCGCGCTTGTAGACGGCGAAGCGACGGGCGAACCCGATCGTCAGGATGTCGGGGTCGAACACCCGCTCGTAGAAGCCGCTCTCGCCCGCCCGCACGCGCTCGATCAGCGAGCGCCGGCGCACGAACTCGACCAGCGCCCGACGCAGCCGGTAGCGCAGCGCCCAAATCTCCTCGTCCGAGATGAATTCGGGATCGAGCACCCGCTGCCAGAATTCGGGCGAGTGGACGTCCCGGTGCCAACCGTCCCCCAGCTTGTGCCGCCAGAAGCTGCGCACGGTCCCCTTCATCCACCCCACGAGGTGGATCCCGTTGGTGATGTGCCCGATCGGCACCTCCTCCTCCGTCCGGCCGGGATAGAGCCGGTGCCACATGCGGCGGCTGACCCGGCCGTGCAATTCGCTCACGGCGTTGGCCGCGCGCGCCGACCGGAGCGCGAGCACGGTCATGCAGAAGGGTTCCCCGCCGTCGGCCGGGTCGACCCGCCCCAGCCCCATGAAGCGTTCGAAATCGGGGTGGATGCACGGTTGGATCTGCCTGAGCACGTAATTGACCAGGTCGGCCCCGAAGAAATCGTGCCCGGCCTCGACCGGGGTGTGGGTGGTGAACACGCACCGCTCCCTCGTCCGCTCGAGCGCCTCCTCGAACGTCCGCCCCGCGGCGACCTCCTCCCGGATGAGTTCCAGCCCGAGAAACGCAGCGTGCCCCTCGTTCATGTGATAGACCGATGGGTCGATCCCGAGCGCCCGCAGCAGCCGGACCCCCCCGATGCCGAGCAGCACCTCCTGCATGATCCGGGTGGAGCTGTCCCCGCCGTAGACGCGCAGGGTCAGCTCGCGGAAGAGGGGTTCGTTCTCCGGGCGGTTGGTGTCAAGCAGATAGACGGGGACGAGCCCGACGTTGACGCGCCAGGCGTGAAAGCGGACCCGGGCCAGGCCGATCTCCACTTCCCCCACCACCCGGTTCCCCTCCGCGTCCAGGACCGGATCGAGCGGCAGGGTAGCGGGGTTGAGGGGGACGTAATACTCCGTCTGCCAGTTTTCGCGATTGATCGCCTGGTGGAAGTACCCTTCCCGGTAAAAGAGGCTGATCCCCACCAGGCCCAGCCCCAGGTCGCTCGCCGCGCGCGCATGGTCCCCGGCCAGGATCCCCAGCCCCCCGGCCGCGATCGGCAGGGTTTCGTGGAAACCGTACTCGGCGGTAAAATAGGCCACCGGGCGCTCATGCAATTCCGGGGCATGGCGCGCAGCCCAGGTGTCCCGGCGGTTCATGTAGGCGTCGAAATCGTTCAGGACCCTCCGTACGCGCCTGGCAAAAAACGGGTCGCGCAGTCGCACGGAGAGCTCGTATTCGGAAATATCCTCGAGCACCGCGACCGCGTTGTGGTACAGGTCCTGCCAGCCCCGGGGGGATAGCTCCCGGAAGATCTCCAACGCCTCCTGGTTCCAAGTCCAGTAGAGGTTGCGTGCCAGCCGCCGGAGCCTGTCGAGCAGGTTGTTTGTCTCCCCAACCGGCAAAAACGGATTAAAATTGTTCAGTTCGTCCTTCCTTTCTGATGTCGTACCATTCCGCCCACGACGCCGCTGTTATGCTTCATCGGCGAAGGGACAGTGCAAGTCTACATTTTGTGCACTCAGACGGCAATGGGCTGGAGACAAAAGCGCCGGGGAGAGGGGGAAAACCCGCGGCCGGGCCCCGCGGAGCCCGGCCGCGCCCACAGCTCTAGTTCTTGCTGATGAAATCGGCGAATTCGCGCAGCTTGTTGGAACGGTAGGGGCTGCGGAGCTTGAGCAGGGCCTTCTCCTCGATCTGCCGGATCCGCTCGCGCGTCACCTGGAAAATCTCGCCCACTTCCTGCAGGGTATATTCCTTCCCGTTCTCGTTCAGCCCGTAGCGCATGCGCACGATCTCCTGCTCCCTGGGGGAGAGGGACTCGAGCGCCGAATCGGTCACTTCGCGCAGGTTGTGCTTCATGACGTCTTCATCGGGCGACACCGCGTTCTTGTCCTCGATGAACTTGTTGAGCACGGCGTCCTTGTTATCGGCGATGCTGGCTTCCAGAGAGATCGGCTCCTGGGCCGCCTTCAGGATCTGCGTCACCTTGGCGACCGGGGTCTTCAGCTCCTTGGCCAGCTCATGGATGGAAGGCTCCCGCCCCATCCGCTTGGTCAGTTCGTTGGCCACCTTGAGGACCCGGTTCATGGCTTCCACCATGTGCACCGGGATACGGATCGTCCGCCCCTGGTCCGCAATGGCGCGGGTGATGCTCTGGCGGATCCACCAAGTGGCGTAGGTCGAGAACTTGTGCCCAAGGCGGTAGTTGAACTTGTCGACCGCCTTCATGAGCCCGATGTTCCCCTCCTGGACCAAGTCGAGCAGGTCGAGCCCGGGATAGGAGTAATTCTTGGCGATGCTCAGCACCAGGCGAAGGTTGGAACGGACGAACTGGTCCTTGGCGTGGAGCATTTCCGTCTTGTTCTCGCTGATCAGGGCCACGATCTTGCGCAGCTCTTCGATGTTGGTCAGGTACTGATCCTCGAGCCGACGGATCTCCGCCCGCGCTTCCCTGACCTCCTTGGGATTCGGGCGCTGGCGCCGGGAACGGGGCTGGAGCCGCCCGTGGGCTTCTTCCATCCGGTGCAGCACCTCTTCCACGCCGTCGACCAGGATGGCGATCTGGTTTTCGCTGAAATCGATCCGCTGCAGGGAATGGAAAATCGCTTCCCGGTTGCTTTCGATCTTTTCCAGGTCCTTCCGGGACTTCGCGCTCCGGCCCTTCGATTTCTTCAGGCTTTCCCGGGTCACCCGGTACTTCGCTTCAAGCTTCTCCAGGCGGGAGATGATCCGGCGGACCTGCCGCAGGCGCAACCGCGTGCGCTCCTCGGCCGAAACCTCGTTGTTTTCGGCCTCCTTCTTCCCTTCCATCCCCGACTGGGCCTGGGTCTGGTCCGCCGGGGCGTCGGCGGGTTGCAGTTCCTCGGCCAGTTCCATGATCTTGTAGGTGTTGATGGTCGTGAGCGAGAGCAGGCGCAGGGTATTGAGCTTGGCGGTTTCGATCTTCTTGGCGAGGTAAACTTCCTGTTCGCGCGTCAGCAGGGGGATCTTGCTCATGCTCCGATAGTAGATGTAAAGGGGGTCGGCCGAAGCCGCGGACTCCTCCCCCTTGACGGCCGGCCTTCCCTCGGTGGGAACACGGTCCAGCCTGACCCTGTCGACGTAGTTCTCCCGCGTCAGGCGCGGAAACGCCTCGGAAGCATCCATCTCGTCGTCGTCCAGTTCGATGGGATCGTATTCGGCGTCTTCCAAACGCCCGTTCCGTTTAACTTCGATCATAAGCTTAGAATCCTCGCCAGGATAATCCTCAAACCGACCCTCTTAATACATTGCCCCGTCAAGACCGCGGGGGAGGTGGCTTTTAGTGCTCTGACTTTTCGACGCCCGAGAGCAACTACATCAGTAGATAATGGAGACCTTGATTTTGTTTCATCGGGCGGGATGATTTGTTGATAGCTTTCATGGCTATACCTCGTCTGCTTTGCCGGAACCCCTTGCAACGCCCGATGATAATACGGAAGAGCATCTGTTTGGTTCCGGCCTTTTTATAACACCGCCCCCCGGATTTCGCAACTTAATTCTGGGCTTGGCGGCGATTTTCCCCTGATTCCGCAGATAATTAGCCTGGATCCGGGCTCCGGTCGATTGACTCGGCACAGGCTTTTCATTATGATTTGTGGTTTCGAACTTTCCCTTTGCGCAGACGTTTGCCCTGGCCGCCCGGCATCGGGCGGAGCCGTTACCCCGGAGGAATGAGCGTGATCGAAGTCGAACATGTAAGCAAAGCCTATGGCGGGCGCAAAGTGGTGGACGACATCTCCTTCAGAGTGAAAAAAGGGGAGATTCTGGGCTTCCTCGGCCCCAACGGGGCGGGAAAAACCACCACCATGCGCATTCTCACCTGCTACATGCCGGCCACGGAAGGGACCGCCCGGATCGCCGGGCATGACGTGTTCGAGGAGAGCCTCGAAGTCCGCCGCCGCATCGGCTATCTCCCTGAAAACCCGCCGCTCTACCCTGAAATGACGGTGGACTCCTACCTGAATTTCGTGGCCCGGATCAAGGGGGTGCGCTCCAACGCCCGGAAGGCTCGGGTGGGGGATGCCATCGAAAAATGTAACCTGGGCGACGTCCGCCGCCGCATCATCGGCCGGCTGTCCAAGGGATACAAGCAGCGGGTAGGGCTGGCCCAGGCCATCGTCGGCAACCCCGAGGTCCTGATCCTGGACGAACCCACCATCGGGCTCGACCCGCGGCAGATCCACGAAGTCCGCTCCCTGATCAAGGGGCTCGGCGAAGCCCACACGGTGATCCTCTCCACCCACATCCTCCCCGAGGTCAGCATGACGTGCAGCCGCGTCGTCATCATCAACAATGGGAAGGTGGTCGCCCAGGACACCCCCGAGGGGCTGGCACACCAGATGAAGGGGGCGGAAAGGATCAGTCTCACGGTTGAAGCCCCCGCCGCCGCTGTCCGGGAAAAAATCCTGGCCATCGACGGGGTGCTCGACGTCCATGCCGAGGAAAAGGGGGAGGTCTCGACCTGCAGCGTGGAGTGCCGGCTCGGCAGCGATCTGCGCCGCATCCTGGCTCGCCAGATCGTCGACGAGGGGTGGGGGCTGCTCGAACTCCGGGCCGTGTCCATGAGCCTCGAGGACGTCTTCATCAACCTGATAACCCAGGAATAAGTTTCCCCGGTTCATCCAAGAGGCCCGAAATGCACAATATCTTGGCAATATGGCAGCGCGAGATGAAGAGCTACTTCGTCTCGCCGATCGCGTACGTGGTGCTGACCGTTTTCCTCTTCCTGTTCGGCCTGTTCTTCTTCGGCAACCTCGCGGAAGTGGTGCAGTACACCACGATGATGCAGGCCCAGTTCGGCCAGAGCGGACAGCCGATCGACGTCCCCGCCTACGTGATTCAGCAGCTGATGCGGACCACGAGCCTCATCCTCCTCTTCCTGATCCCCATGCTGACCATGGGGCTGTTCTCGGAGGAGAAGAAACGCGGGACCATCGAACTGCTCCTCACCACCCCGGTCGGCAATTTTCAGGCCCTGATGGGCAAATACCTGGCCAGTCTCACCTTTCTCGTGATCCTGCTGGCCGCGGGCGCCGTCACCCTCTCCCCCCTCTTCATCTACGGGCAGCCCGACTGGAAGCCGATGCTGGCCGCCTTTCTGGGGATGCTGCTCTACGGCGCCGCCCTGCTCGCCCTCGGCCTGTTCGTGTCCACCCTGACCGAGAACCAGATCGTGGCGGTGGTGATCACCTTCGGTCTGGGCCTGATGCTGTGGCTGGTGAGCGTGTTCGCCTCCTCGGCGACGGGGGCCACCCGCGACGTCATCAACTACCTTTCAGTGATCAGCCACCTCGATGATTTCATCAAGGGGGTGATTGACACCTCCCATATTATCTACTACTTGACCTTCGCGTTCGTGGGACTGTTTCTGGCTTATCGTTCACTAGAGTCCATGCGGTGGAAAGGCTAATGAAAAAAACTCTGCAGAAGCTCGACATATTGGGCCTCGTGCTGCTGGTCGCGGCCGTCATCTGGTATTCGGTCTCCAATACGTGGGGGAAGGGAAACCTGGGGCTCGCCATCGCCGGGGCGACCCTGTTCGCTGTCGGCATCGGCGCCAACTACCGGCAGATCATGGCCTCGCTGGGCAAACGCTCCAGTAAATACGCCACCAACTACGTCGTGTCCCTCCTGCTGGTGATCGCCATCGCCGCCGGTCTGAACTTCATCGGCCAGCGGCACGTAAAACGCTTCGACACCACCGGAAACCGGCAGTTCAGCCTGGCCCCACAAACCCTGCAGGTCCTGGAGCATCTCAAGGGGGACGTCGACGTCAAGGCCTTCTTCCCCGGGGGGGACTACTCCCCGCTGCGTGACCTGCTGATCCAGTACCGAACCGCCAACCGGCGCGTCCACTATGAATTCATCGACCCGGACCGCCGGCCCGACGTCGCCAAGAAGTACGACATCAGCGTGTACGGCGCCTTCCGGGATCCCATGACCGGGACCCAGCTCAAGTTCGGAACCCTCGTCCTCTCCTACGGCGACCGCCGGGAAAAGATCGAGAAGCGATACGAGGAAGTCCAGGAGCAGGACCTGACCAACGCCATCATCAAGCTCGGGCGCAGCGAAACCAAGAAGGTCTACTTCGTCCAGGGGCACGGGGAGAAGGACCCCTCCGACACCGGGCAGTCGGGTTATTCCCAAGCCCGGAAAGCGCTCGAGGAGCAGGGGTACCAGGTGGCACCCCTGAACCTTGCCACCGAGGGGAGGGTCCCCGCGGACGCCGGGGTCCTGGTCATCGCCGGGGCCCGGACCGCCCCTTTCGACCAGGAGATGCAGTTCGTGGCCGACTTCCTCCAGACGGGAGGGGGTGTGCTGCTGATGACGGACCCGGTCCCGGCCCCCTCCTACGCCCTTTTCCTCGAGCCGTGGGGCATCCAGGTGGATGACAACGTTGTGCTCGATGTCAGCGGGGCGGGGCGCCTCATGGGGGCAGGTCCGAGCATTCCACTCGTGGTGGAGTACGAGGATCACCCGATCACCGAACGCTTCAACGCCATGACCTTCTTCCCCCTCACCCGGTCGGTGCGGCCGGCGGAGGAAACACCGGAGGGGGTCACTGTAGCACCCCTGTTTCAGAGCAACCCCAACAGCTGGGGCGAGACCGACATGAACAAGCCCGAGGCCACCTTTGATCCGGAGGACCTCCAGGGCCCCCTGCCGCTGGCGGTGGCGGCCACGAGGGAGCTCCGTGCCGGCACCGATGACGCCGCCGAGCTCACCGCCCGCCTGGTCGTCGTCGGCACCTCGAATTTCGCCATCGACGCCTATTTCGCCAACCAGGGGAACGGCAACCTCTTTTTAAACATGGTCAGCTGGCTGGCCCAGGACGAGGACCTGATCTCGATCCGGCCCAAACAGGCTGAAGACCGGCGCATTCTCCTGTCCCAGAGCCAGTTGAGCGCGGTGCGCCTCGTCAGCATGTTCCTCATCCCGGGCGCCGCCCTCGTCGCCGGGGTCCTGGTCTATCTCAACCGCCGGAGGAAATAGGATGCGTTTCAAGGGCACGCTGGTCCTCGTCCTGGTGGCCGCCGCGATCGGCGCCTGGCTCTACTTTTACGAGGTCCGGGGGAAGGAAGGCCGCGAAAAGGCGAAGGAGGCCGAAGGCCGGCTCTGGACACTTGAGGAGAAGGATGTCGCGGCGATCGCCCTCATCTCCCCGGACGAACGGATCGAGGCCCGGCGGCAGGATGAGGGGGGCTGGCGCATCACCCTCCCGCGCGAGCTCGACGCCGACGGGGCGGAGCTGGACCGCCTGGCCCGCTCGGCCGCCACCCTCAGCCGCGGGGAGACCGTGGAAGAGGACGCCGCCGACCTCGGCAGGTTCGGGCTCCTGCCCCCCGGGTCGGGGGTCGAACTGACAGCCCGTGACGGGAAAAAATACCGGGTCGATTTCGGGGCCGACAACCCGACCGGCACCTTCACCTATGCCGCCCGCACCGGGGAGAAGACGGTGTTCCAGGTCCCGAGTGCCGCCGCCGAGTCCTTCCGCGTGAAACTGGACGACGTGCGCGACCGCACTCTCCTCCCCTTTGACCAAGTCGAAGCCGGGCAGCTCGAACTGGTCACCCCTAAGGGGCGGATCGCCGTCGTCAAGGACGGGGACGACCGGTGGTGGTTCGAGGACGTGGAAAAGCGGGAAGCCAGCGGCCCGGAAGTCCGGGGGATCCTCAACGCGCTGTCGCTCGACCGGATCCATGAATTCAGCGACCTGGGAACCGCAGAGTATTCGAACCCCGGGTTCGACCGCCCCCTCATCGACGCCCGGGTCAAGTACGGACCCGCCGGGGCGACCGCGCGCCTCCTCGTCGGCACCGAACAGTCGAAGCTCCGCGCCGCGGCGGCTTCGATCACCCTCCCCCGCGCCGCCGACGGAGTCTACCTGGCCCGCGACGACGCGCGCCCCGCCCCGTTCTTCGTCGGGCAGGAACTGGTCGACAAGCTGCTGAAAACACCGGAGCAGATCCGGGACAAGGCCCTGGCCTCCTTCCAGCGCTGGGAGGCGGACACGATCCTCGTCTGGAACAGCAAGGGACAATTCGAGTTCCACAAATCGCAGGGAGAGTGGTACCTGGGCGCGGAGCGGAAAAAGGCGAAGTGGGACGCCGTCAACGGGATCCTGGACGCGCCGGGCTCCCCGGCGCTCCGCTGGATCGACCGCCCGGCGGCGGCGGCTTCCTACGGGCTCGACCGTCCCGTGATCCGCGTCGTCGTCAAGAAGGGGGGGGCGGTGCTGGCCGACCTGTCGCTTGGGAGCGCGGCCCCGGACGGCATCCACGCCCGCGCCGCGGGCGATCCCACGGTCAAGGTGGCCGACCCTGAAGCGATCCGGTGGCTGGACCTCGCCCGGGAGGAATACCTGGAGGTGGCGGCCGGGTCCGAAACCGGGGGGGAGTAGCGGAGGTTCCTAGCAGTTGCTATTTCATGGGGCGTCGGGTATACTTTCCGTTGCTGCTTTCGCAAAAAGTGGGCAAGTGCCCACTTTTTTTGTTTGGCCCGCCGTTGAAACTGCGGGCAGGGACGAAACATGGCCGTACGGGGGACGGGACCGGACGAATCCCTGGAGCTGAAAATCAAGGGGCTGGCCGAGCAGGTAGCCGCCTCCATGAGCATGGAAGTCGTGCTTGCCGAGGTCAAGGGGGAAGGGTCCCGGTCGGTTGTCCGGGTTTTCATCGATCAACCAACGGGCATCACCTTGGAGGACTGCGAGCGATACAGCAAGCGCTTCTCCGTGGCGCTCGACGTGGAAGACTGGATCCCGTCGAAATACACACTGGAGGTTTCCTCGCCGGGGGTCGACCGCCCCCTGGTCAGGGAAGCGGATTTCGCCCGTTTCCAGGGGGAAAACGCCCGGGTACGGACGCGGATTCCCATCGAGGGGCAGAAGAATTTCAAGGGCAAGATCGTGATCGCCGGCGGGGGCGGGGTAACACTCGAGGTAGCGCCGGGCAGACATGTCGAAATTGCCATTACGGACATCGATAAGGCCAGATTGATCGCCGATTTAAGCAAAAAGCCGCAGGGGTCCTGAATTATGTCGAACATTATTGCGCAGATGATCGAGCAGATCAGCAAGGATAAGAACGTCGATCCCCAAATCGTCATTGCTGCGCTCGAAGACGCGATGGTGGCCGCGGCCCGAAAATTCTACAAAACCGCCGAGGACATCCACGCGCGCTTCGACGAGGAAACAGGCATAGTGGAGATCTTCGCTGTCAGGCGCGTGGTGGAGACGGTAGAGGACCCCAACCTGGAGATTTCGCTCCAGGAAGCCAAGGAAATCGACGAGACACTGGAAATCGACAACACGGTTGAAATGCCCAAGCCCACGGACGTCCTGGGCCGGATCTCCGCCCAGACCGCCAAGCAGGTCATCCTCCAGAAGGTGCGGGAGGCGGAACGACAGAACATCTACAACGAATACTCCGAAAAGATCGGCGAGATGGTCAACGGGGTGATCAAGCGTTTCGAGGGTCCGGACATCATCGTCGACATCGGTAAAACCGAAGCGATCCTCCCGATGCGGGAACAGTCGCGGGCGGACGCCTACAAGCAGGGGGAACGGGTGCGTGCCGTGATCACGCGCGTGCTCCCCGTAGCCAGGGGGCCGCAGGTCATCCTGTCGCGCACCGACCCGCAGATCCTGGTGCGCCTGTTCGAGATGGAGATCCCGGAAATCTACGACGGGACGATCGTGATCAAGAGCGCGGTACACGAGGCGGGGGACCGCGCCAAGGTGGCCGTCGCCTCCACGGACCGCGACGTCGACCCGGTCGGCGCCTGCGTCGGGATGAAGGGGTCGCGCATCAACTCGGTCATCCGCGAATTGCGGGGAGAGAAGATCGACATCGTCCAGTGGTCGGAGGACATCGCCCAGTACGCGGCCAACGCCCTGAACCCGGCGAAGATCTCCAAGGTCCTCATCATCGACGCCGCCGAAAAACGGATGGAAGTGATCGTCGAGGAGAAACAGCAGTCGCTGGCCATCGGCAAGAAGGGGCAGAACGTGCGCCTGGCCTCGCGCCTGATCGGCTGGCAGATCGACGTCAAGAGCGAGGAGCAAAAGAAGCAGGAGGTGCTCGGCATCATGGAGTCGTTGACCTCCTCCTCCACCTCCCTGTCCGAACTCGAGGGGATCAGCGATCGGATCATCGCCAGCCTGCGCGAGGCGGGGATCGAAAACGTCGAACGTATCCTCGAGCTGGATGAGGCGGGGCTTCGGGAAATCCCGGGGATCGGCGAGAAGACCGCGGCCAGGATCATGGAAGTGGCCCACGACCTCTTTGAAGAGGTGGAAATCGAGGTCCCCGAGGGGGTTGAATTGCCTACGGCAATAGCGGCGGTCGAGGAAGAGACCACGGCGGAAACGGACGAGCCACAGGCGGAGGAACAGGAGCCGGAACCCCCGGTGGACGCGGAAGCCCCGGTCGTGGAAGAGACCCCGGCGGAAGCAGATGAGCCGCAGGCGGGGGAACAGGAGCTGGAGCCCCCGGCGGTCGAGGAAGAGACCACGGCGGAAGCCGAAGGGGGGGAACGCCCGGCGGAAACGGAAACTCAGCCGGAAGAGGATGCCGCCGAATAAGGTTGTTCCGGGTGGAGTACAACAGCCCGCCCTTGCAGCATACCGGCGTTCTGTTGCAGAATTCTAGGTTGATTTGAAAATATCGCCGCAAGGCGGACGAGGCCGAGGTCTTTGCGCACATGGATAAAATAACCGTCGCGGAACTGGCGACAGAATGTTCGGTAAAAAATCAGGTCGTCCTCGCTGAACTCAAGCGGATGGGACTGTATGTTTTTTCACCGACCGCCACCATCGACGCCGGCTTCGCGGAAACCATCCGGAAGAAGATCTTCTCCCAGCGCGAAGCCGAAGCCGCAAAGGCCCTCGAGGCGGAAAAGAAGAAGGAGTCCGACCGAAAGACCGCCGCGGGGAAGAAGAAAGCAGCCAGCAAGCCGGCCGCCAAGAAGCCGGCAGCCAAGAAGCCCGCAGCCAAGAAGTCGGCGGCTGAGAAGTCAGCGGCTGAGAAGCCGGCCGCCAAGAAGGCCGCGCCCAAGCCCGCCGCACCGCGCAAGGCGCGCAAAAGCCCGCAACCGGTTCCCGAGGTAAAACCGGAGGAGGAGGCCCCCAAGGTCTCCCTCGCCCCCCGCAAGGGGCGCAAGTATTACGACCGGGAAACGGACGAACTGGTGGATGTGACCGAAGTCAAGCCGGAGGAGGAGGCGCCGAAAACGGAAGAAACGCCTGCACCTGCGGCGGAAGCGATGGAAGAAACGGCTCCCGCGCCGACGCCTCCGGAGGCGGAAGCTGCGGATCATCCGGCCCCGGCTGAAGCACCGGCGCCTGCGGTCGTCGCCCCAGAGAAACCGGCCAAGGAAGAAGAGACCCCGCTCGAACCGTGGTTCCTCCCCCCGAAACCGGCTCCCAAGCCCGCTCCCAAGCCGGCGCCCGAAAGCGCGCCCCCTGCGACGGCCAAAGAAGCCCAAACGGCCGAGGCCGCGCCAGGCGCCACGCAGGGCACCGGGGCGGTGACCATCAAGAAGATCGTCGTACCGAAGACCAAAACCAAGATCCTCATGCGGACCAGCGCCGAAAAAACGGTCACCCCCGAAGCCCCCAGCCGTGTCCTCAAGGGACTGCGTGACACCAGGCCCGCCTTCTCAAAGCCGGGCGCACCCAAGAGGCTGGTCCGGAAGCGGCGGTCGGAGAGGACGCCGGCCCCCGAAAGGGTCGCCAAGGTCGTGGATTTGCCGCGCCCGCCCGCCAACCCGGAAGATTACAAGCCGATGACCATCACCGAAGGAGTCACCATCAAGGAGCTGGCGGAGAAAATGGACATCAAGTCCAAGTACATCATCCAAAAGCTCATTTCCAAGGGAATCCTGGCCTCCATCAACCAGACGCTGGATGTCGAAGCCGCCAGGGAGGTGTGCGCCGAATTCGGGTTCCGGGCCGACGTCATCAGCTTCGAGGAAGAGGCGGTATCCAAGCAGGAAGTGCCCGACAACATAGAAGACTACGTCGCGCGCCCCCCCGTCGTCACCATCATGGGGCACGTGGACCACGGTAAGACTTCGCTGCTGGACGCCATCCGTGAAACCAACGTGCAGGCATCGGAAGCGGGGGGAATCACCCAGCACATCGGCGCCTACCAGGTGGCGATCAATGATCGCAACATCTCCTTCCTCGACACCCCGGGGCACGAGGCCTTCACCATGATGCGCTCCCGCGGGGCCCAGGCGACGGACATCGTCGTGCTGGTCGTCGCCGCCGACGACGGCGTGATGCCTCAGACGATCGAGGCGATCCACCACGCCCGGGCGGCCAGCGTCCCCCTCATCGTGGCCGTCAACAAGATCGACAAGCCGGGGGCCCAGATCGACCGGGTGAAGCAGGCCCTGGCAGACCAGGGGTTGCTCGCCGAGGACTGGGGCGGGGACACTGTCATGGTCCCGGTGTCAGCCAAGCAGAAGACCAACATCGATCTGCTGCTGGAGATGATCCTCCTGGTTGCGGACATGAAGGACCTCAAGGCCAACCCCAAGCGGCTGGCGTCGGGGGTGGTGCTCGAGGCCAAGATCGACAAGGGGCGCGGGTGCGTCGCGACGGTCCTGGTCCAGAACGGCACCCTCCGGCTGGGGGACAACGTCGTTGCGGGCTCTGTCCACGGGCGCGTGCGCGCCTTGATCAACGACCGCGGCCGCCACCTCGATTCCGCCGGGCCCTCCGTCCCAGTCGAGATTCAGGGGCTGCAGGAGGTCCCGATGGCGGGTGACCTCATCCAGGTGTTCGAGGACGCAGCCAAGGCGCGCCAGGTCGTGGAATACCGCAAGGCCAAGGACCGCGAACAGTCGCTGCAGAAATCGGCCCGCCTGTCGCTGCAGGCCCTGTACGAACAGATGCGCGAGGGAACGGTCAAGGAACTCCCCCTCATCATCAAGGCGGACGTCCAGGGTTCGGTGGAAGTAGCCTGCGAGATGCTCAACAAGCTGGGGACGGAAAAGGCCAAGGTGAAGATCCTCCACAGCGGCGCGGGGGCGGTGACCGAGACCGACGTGCTGCTGGCCTCCGCCTCCAACGCCATCGTCATCGGGTTCAACGTGCGCCCGGTGCCCAAGGCGCAGGAACTGGCCGACACCGAGGGGGTGGAAATCCGGCTCTACACCGTGATATACAACCTGACCAACGACATCAAGGCCGCGATGATCGGGATCCTGGAAAAGACGTCCCAGGAGAAACATCTGGGTCGGGCCGAGGTCCGGGACACCTTCCGGGTCCCCAAGTTCGGCGTCATCGCAGGATCCTACGTCGTCGATGGCATCATCCGCCGCAATTCGGAGGCGCGCCTGCTCCGGGACAACGCGGTGGTTCACGAAGGGAAGATCGCCTCGCTGCGACGTTTCAAGGATGACGTTACGGAGGTCAAGTCGGGGTTCGAGTGCGGCATCGGGTTCGAGCACTTCTCCGACGTCAAGGTGGGTGATATCATCGAAGCGTACGTCATCGAGAAGGTCCAGCCGACTTCTCTGTAACGGACCGCCGACGCCCGACGCCGGGTGTCGGCTGCCACGAGACCCATGCCCATTGCCTTCTGCACGCTGGAAATCCATCTTCCTTACGCCCGTTCGCTGAAGGACAAGCGCCGGGTTCTGCGTCAAGCCCAGGACCGGCTCCGGGGCCGGTCGAATTTTTCGATCGCCGAAGTAGCGCACCAGGAGCTGTGGCAACGGGCGCGGCTGGAAGCCGTGACGGTCGCGGCGGATTACGCGACCCTCGAACGGGTCGCCGGGAAGTTCGTGAGGGAGGCGGAGGATATCCTCGGGGACCTGATCGTCGACTGCCAAGTAACTTATTTGGAGCCTTGAAGCGCCTATGCAGCCATCGAGACGGCCCCAACGACTGGGGCTGCAAATTCAACACGAAATCAGCCTGATGTTGTCCCGCAACATGAAGGACCGGCGCATCGGGTTCGTAACGGTCACCGGGGTCACGCTGACCCCGGACCTCAAGCACGCCCGTGTCTTCATCTCCACAATGGGGTCCAAGGAAGAAAAGACCGTCTCGCTGAAAACCCTGAATCACGCCACGGGATGGATCCGGCGCGAGCTCGGCCAGAGGATCCGCACCCGCTTCGTACCCGAGCTCACCTTCCTGATCGACAACTCGCAGGAGTACGGGGAGCGCATCGACCGGCTGCTCGACGAGATCCATGGAAAAGACAATGAATAGCCCGGACGGCGTCCTCATCATCGACAAACCCGCCGGCTGGACGTCGCACGACGTAGTGGCCAAGATTCGCAACCTGACCCGGGTCCGGAAGGTGGGGCACACGGGGACACTGGATCCCTTCGCCACGGGAGTGTTGCCGTTGACGTTGGGTCGTGCCACCCGCCTCACCAACTATTTCCAGGCGTCCGACAAGATCTACCGGGGTGTCATGCGCTTCGGCTTCGCCACCGACACCTACGATGTGGACGGCCGCCCCCTGGGCGAGGACACCCGCCCGGAGCTGGATCGCGGCCGGCTCGAGGAAATCTTCGGCCGCTACCAGGGAACCCTGCAGCAAACCCTCCCCCCCTTCTCGGCCAAGAAATTCAAGGGGAAGCCCCTGTACGCCTACGCGCGGGCGGGGGTCGAGGTCAGCCCCCCGACCAAGGAAGTCACCATCCACGCACTCGAGCTCATCGCCGTCGACGGCTGCGAGGCGGAGTTCGAACTCTCCTGCTCCGCCGGCACCTATGCCCGCAGCCTGGCGCACGACATTGGGGCGGAATACGGCTGCGGCGCGCACCTCGTACGCCTGCGCCGCACCAAAAGCGGCGAGTTTCCCATCGAGGCCGCCGTCGCGCTGGGCACAGGAACGGGAGAGGGGCTGGAATACCACCCGCGCGATTTCTTCCTCGGCCACCTCCTTCCCCTCGGGAGCCTGCTCCCGGAAATCCCAGCCATCGTCATCTCCGACGGCGACCGAAACAAGCTCCTGCACGGGATGGACCTGAACCTGCTGACCTCCGACTGGGAGGCGGAGACGTTGCGCCTGGTCGATACGTCCGGAGACCTCGTCGCCCTGGGGCGCCGGGTCCAGTCCTTCGACCCAGCCGTCAGCCAGCCAGCCCGCTGGGTCAGGGTGCATCCCACGGTGGTGCTCGCCGGCAAGTGAACCAATTGGCGCCCGGCCGGGCAGGGTCGGGCGCCAATCACTAGACGGTCAACCGGTCCTTGATCTTCAGAAACTTCTTTTCCCCTAACCCCTTGACGTTCATCAGTTCCTCGATGCGCTGGAACTTCCCCACCCTGCTCCGGTGCTCGATGATGCTTTTGGCCATCGCGGGACCGATCCCGGGGAGCGACTCGAGCTGATCGGCCGTCGCCGAATTGAGGTTGATCTTGGCCGCCGATGCGGCCGCCGCGGCAGCCTGGTCCGAGGACGCGGGAGCCTTCTGGGCCAGGAGCGAAACCGAGCCGAAAACCATGCAAAGCGAGAACGCCAGAACGCAGACGATACCCATCCGGTAAGACTTCATAAAATCTCCTCCTTGGAGAGTGATCAGTTTCCCTTTTGCTTATCTAATGAACCGGGGCGCTTTTGAGCCAAAAAAATGCGGTGCGCACCCCCGCCTCCCCGGGGCGCCGGCGCGGGCGCCGCCGGGCGCGATGCTGGTAAGCGCCTGTCGCCTGTGCCATAATGGCTTATGCCATCTGTCTAAAAAGGAACCTCTGCCTATGAATTCCGGGCTCTTTCAAAACGTTCACCCTTCCCGTTTCGTTCCAGCTTGCCTGCTGGCCGCGTGGGTGTGGCTCGCACCGCAGGCCCCGGCCGCGCAGCCCATCGACCTGGACGCCAAGCTGGCCGAAGAGGCGCCGGCTGAAACGGGGGAGAAGGCGGAGGCGCCCCCCGCCAGCCTGGCCCTCAGCTACTACCACTATTCCCTGGCCCAGTGGTACGACAACAACGGGAACCCGCGCCGGGCGCTCGCCGAGATGAAGCAGGCACTGGAGCACAACCCCGGCAGCGGCGCCGTCCACATGGAAATGGCCATGCTGCTGGGAAAGACGGGGAGTCTCGGGGAAGCGATCGCCTACGCCGAAAAGGCGGCGCGCCTCGACCCCACCAACCCCGACCCCCGGTGGCTGCTGGCCAATATCTACCTGCGCCCCTCCGAGCGGGGTCCCAGAGCGCAGGAATGGCTCGCCAAGGCGGCGGTGGAACTGGAAGCCCTGAAACAGCTGACGCCCCAGGACGAGCGGGTTCATTATCTGCTGGGCTCAGTCTACTTCCAGCTCAGGGAACCGGAAAAGGCGATCGCCGCCTACGAGCAGTACCAGCGTCTCCCCGGCGTCGGCGGCCTCGGATACCGGGCCATCGCCAAATACCACGAAGAGGCCGGGAATCTCGAAAAGGCGCTCGAAGCCATGACCCGGGCGATCCAGGTCGAACCCAATTCCCCCGAGGGGCTCATGCAGCTGGGGAGTCTTTACGCCAAGGCAGGAGAGAACCGGAAGTCGGCCGAGGCCTTCCAGACGCTCCTGGATCTCACGGGGCACAACCCGCCGGTGATCCGCAGCCTGGCCGAGGCGTTGTTCAACGACGGGGAATACGCCGAGACGATACGCATCCTCGAAGAACTCGCCGAGAAGACGCCGCCCGACCGGAATTCGCGCATCCTCCTCGGCCGCGCCCAGCTCGAATCGGGCGCGCATGCCGACGCCATCCGGACCTTCGAGGCGCTCCTCGCCCCGCTCCCCGGGGACACGGAAGCACGCTTTTACCTCGGGCGCGCCTTGGCCGAGACCGGCCGCTACCGGGAGGCCGTGCGCCACTTCTCCGACCTGGTCCGCGAAACCGCGGGGGACGAGCGGGAGGGTCCCAACCGCACCCTCTTCCGGCATAACCTGGCCGCCCTCTACCTGGAAATCGGCGAGCATGACAACGCGATCCTCCTCTACCGCGAGCTGGCCGAGGAGGACCCCAGGGCCAACATCCAGCTCCTGAACGCCTACCGGATCAGCCGGCGCTTCGACGAAGCGCTCCAGCTCGGGCAGCGGCTCCTGGACGAGGATCCGGACAACATCCAGGCAGGCATCCTCCACGCCCTGGTGCTTGGGGAGGTGGGGCAGACCTCCAAGGGGGTCGAGGCACTCAACCGGATGCTCGCGTCCCACCCGGGCAACCTCGACATTATTGTCAACCTGAGCCAGTTGCACATGGACGCCCGCCGCTTCGATGAGGCCGAGCGGATCCTGCTGCGGGCGGAAAGCGTGAACCCGGAGGCCGACGACAGGCTCAAGTTCCAGCGGGCGGCGGTATACGAGCGGAGCAAGGACTACGATCGCGCGGAATCCCTGTTCAAGGAACTCCTGGCCCGGAACCCGGAAAACGCAATGGTCCTGAACTACCTGGGCTACATGCTGGCCGACCGCGGGGTCCGGCTCGAGGAGGCGGTGCGTTACGTCAGGGGAGCCCTGGCCATCGAGCCCAACAACGGCGCTTACCTCGATTCGCTCGGCTGGGCCTTTTTCAAGCTCGAAGACCTGGAGCAAGCCGAGAAATATCTCCTGGAAGCCAAACGGATGGTGCAGAACGACCCCACCATCGACGAGCACCTGGGGGACCTCTACCACAAGCTCGGCGACCTGGACAAGGCGCTCGACTTCTACCGGAGCTCCGTTCGGATCGGGACCAACCCGGAGGAGGCCGAGAAGGTACGCCGAAAGCTGGAAAAGCTCGAACGGACCCAGCGCCGGAGAAAGTCCGCCCGGTGACGATGCAGCCCCTGCGGATCCGCTCTTTCGCCAAGATCAACCTGGTCCTCGCCGTGCTGGGGCGGCGGCCGGACGGCTACCACGACATTGAAACCGTGTTCCAGGCGATCGACCTCGCCGATGAAATCGAGTTCCGGGAGTGCGCCCGGATCAAGCTTCGGACCAAAAACCTCCCCGGAGTGGCGGAGGAGGAGAATCTCGCCTGGAAAGCCGCCGTGGCCTTCACGGCCCGTTTCGCCCCCGGGCGCGGGGTCGCCATGACGCTCGTCAAATCGATCCCGACCGGGGCCGGCCTGGGAGGGGGGAGCGGGAACGCCGCCGCCGTGCTCCTGGGGCTCCGCCGTTTCTGGCAGGTCGACGCACCCGATTCCGAACTCGCAGCGATCGCCGGGGCTCTCGGTTCCGACGTCCCCTTCTTCCTGCACGGGGGAACAGCCCTGGGAACCGGCCGCGGCGAAATCCTCACCCCCCTCCCCTCGCCGGCGCGTGCGCACCTGGTGGTCATCCACCCCGGGGTCCACGTCCCCACCGGCGACGCCTACCGCTCCTTGAATTTGGGGTTGACTTCCGGGCGCCGGGACCATAGAATTCAGCGTTTCCGCAGCCGGATACAAGAGGGGAAGCCCCTCCCGGCCGGGATCTTTAATGATTTTGAGACTTCGATCCTGCCCGCTTATCCCCCTATCCGGGAAGCGAAACTCTTCCTGGAGGCCAGGGGAGCGGCGGCGGTGCTGCTTTCGGGCAGCGGATCATCTGTCTTCGGATTCTTCCCAAGTGAGGAATCAGCATTCGCCGTCGCCCGGGAGAAAGCCGGGTCGGCCTGGCGGGTGTTTCCGGCGAGGACCCTTTCTCGAGCTGAGTACTTCCAAAGCATGTTCGGGTAGACGCCGGGGCTTAAACGCGAATGGTCGTTCGTGTGCCTTTCGCCGCGGATATTGCTGGGGCGTCGTCAAGCGGTAAGACACAGGTCTTTGGCACCTGCATTCGGAGGTTCGAATCCTCCCGCCCCAGCCATCTCGCGGAGCTTCCAGGAGAATATGGATGAAAAGCGCAGGATATATGCGGGCAAACGGAGAATTGAGAATCTTTTCGGGTAATGCCAACCCGCCCCTGGCCGAGGAGATCTGCAATCACCTCGACATCCCCTTGGGCGCGATCAACCTCACCCGTTTCAGCGACGGGGAGCTTTACTGCCAGATCCTTGAGAACGTGCGCGGCAAGGACGTGTTCATCATCCAGCCCACCTGCTCCCCGGTGAACAACAACCTGATGGAACTGCTGATCATGATCGACGCGTTCAAGCGTTCCTCGGCCGCCCGGATCACCGCCGTCATCCCCTATTACGGGTACGCGCGCCAGGATCGCAAGGACAAGCCCCGCGTCCCGATCTCATCCAAGCTGGTGGCCGACCTGCTGACGGCGGCCGGGACGAACCGGATTCTTTCCATGGACCTGCACGCGGGACAGATCCAGGGATTCTTCAACATCCCGGTCGACCACCTCTACGCGGACCCGGTCCTGGTCGAGCATATCAGGAAGATGGACATCCCCAACCTCACGGTCGTCTCCCCCGACGCGGGAGGGGTGGAGCGGGCGCGCGCCTTCGCCAAGCACCTGGCCGCCGACCTGGCCGTGGTGGATAAGCGGCGGACGGGGCCGAACAAGGCCGAAGTGCTGCACGTGATCGGGCACGTGAGCGGGCGCAACATCATCATCTGCGATGACATGATCGACACCGCCGGGACCTTGGTCAACACCGTCCTGGCGCTCAAGAAGAAGAAGGCGGAGCGGATTTTCGCCAGCGCGACCCACGGGATCCTGAGCGGGCCGGCGATCGACCGGCTCCGGAGCGCGCCGCTCGAGGAAATTATCGTAACCAACACGATACCGCTCGCCCCTGAGAAGATCCTCCCGAACATGAAGGTCTTGAGCGTCGCGCCCCTGCTGGGTACCGCCATCCAGAGCATTCATGAAGAAACCAGCATAAGCAATCTTTTCGTCTAGTAAAGGAGTTGGATTCATGCCAACAGTCATCGAAGCTACCGCACGGACCCCGGAAGGGAAAAACGCCAACCGGCGGATCCGGCAGTCGGGACGGATCCCGGCCGTCATCTACGGGCGCGGGAAGGCATCCATGGCCGTTTCCGTCGACCCCGTCGTGATCTGGAACATCCTCCATTCGGATGCCGGGCGCAACACGATCTTCAACATCAGCGTGGACGGCTCCGCCGAGAGCCCCGCGATGGTGAAGGACTACCAGCGCCACCCGGTCAAGGGAAACCTCCTGCACGTCGACTTGATGGAAATCGCCATGGACCGTAGGCTCGTTCTTTCGGTCAACGTGGAACTGCAGGGTGAAGCGCGGGGGGTCAAGCTCGAGGGGGGCATCCTGGACTTCGTGACCCGCGCCATCGATATCGAATGCCTGCCGGCCGACATCCCGGAATCGATCAAGGTCGATGTCAGCCAGCTGAAGATCAACGACTACGTCCGGGTCAGGGATCTCGACCTGGGGGATAAGGTCGTCATCCTCAGCGAACCCGACGTCGTCGTCGTGACCGTCGCGCCGCCGGCGAAGGAAGAGGTGCCGGACGAAGAGGCCGCACCGGACGAACCCGAGGTCGACAAGCAGGCGAAGGGCGAGGAAGGAGCCGCGGAGGGGAAGAAGGACGATTCCAAGAAGCCCGAGTCCAAGTAGGCGCAGGCAGCGCGCAGGATGGCCAAAACCCGTGACCCGAAAACCGGAACCCCGGAGATCATTATCCTCGGCCTGGGGAACCCGGGCGCGTCCTACGCCCGCAACCGGCACAACGTCGGTTTCATGGTCCTGGAGGCCCTGGCCCGTGCAGCCTCCGGGCGCTGGCAGGCGCGGGGGATCGCCCGCACCTGCCGGGCCGCGATCGCCGGGCGGACGGTGCTGCTGGCCGAGCCGCTGACCTACATGAACCACAGCGGGCGGGCGGCACGGGCGCTGCTCGAGGAACTGGGGCTGGGCCCCGGAAACCTCATCGTGGTCCTGGACGACTTCAGTCTGCCGCTGGGCCGCGTGCGGGTGCGGCCGCGCGGGAGCGCGGGCGGGCACCACGGACTGGAATCGGTCCTGGAGTACGCCGGCACCGACGATATCGTGCGGGTGCGACTGGGGATCGCCGAGGAGCGGATGCCGGAAGACAAGGCCGGGTTCGTCCTCTCGGACTTCGCCGCGGAGCAGGCGGCGGAACTGGAAGAGATGATCGGCAAAGGAGTCAACGCCGTCACATCGATACTGAGAGAGGGCGTTGCCAAAACTATGGCGCTGTATAACGCATGACGAAGCAAGGAGAAGACCGTGAGAAATTATGAAGTGGTCTTTGTCGCCGCGCCCACCCTGACCAGCGAGGAGCTGGACAGCTTCATCGACCACGCCCAGACCGTGGTCGAGGGCAAAAACGGCAAAGTGGTCAAGGTGGACAACTGGGGCAAGAAGTCCCTGGCCTACAAGATCAACAAATTCCGGGAGGGCTACTACGTGGTCCTTACCATCGAGGGGGACGGCCCCGTCATCGCGGAACTGGAACGCCGCTTCCGGGTGACCGATTACATCATGCGCTACATCTCCGTCCGCACCGATCTCGACCTCAAACGCTCCGAGAAGATCAAGGCGGCCAGGCAGCGCAAGGCGCCCAAGCCGGAAGCTCAGGCGCCGTTCGCCCCGGAGACCGCGGAGCCCTCGGTCGGGGCCGAAGGGCAAGAGGCGTAAGGGACCCGATCCTGGATCCCGACCGGGATCCCAACAGAAAGGCGATACATTATGGCAGCTCAAAGACGGTTCAGCGTTCGGCGCAAGCGGGTGTGCAAGTTCTGCGCCGAGAAGATCTCCTACATTGATTTCAAGGACGCGAAGCTCCTGAACAATTTCATCCCTGAGCGGGGTAAGATCCTCCCCAGGAGAATCAGCGGCGTCTGCTCGACGCACCAGCGTTTGCTCACGGAGGCCATCAAGCGCGCCAGGCACATGGCCATCCTCCCGTTCCTTTCGGACTAGGCTTCTTTTCCCCAGAGGGCATGAAACATGAAGGTCATTTTGAAGCAGGATGTTGAAAAACTAGGCCAGGTCGGCGATATCGTCAAGGTGGCTCCCGGGTATGGACGCAATTATCTCATCCCGAGAAAGCTCGCCGTCATCGCCACCCCCGGCAACATCAAAGCCGTGGAGGTCGAGAAGCTGGCCCAGGCCAAGCGCGACCTCCGCGACAAGGAAGCGGCATCGCTCGTGGCCTCCGAAATCGTCAAGCTCACGGTGTCCATCCAGCGCAAGACCGGCGAGGAGGGCGCACTGTACGGGTCGGTGACCGCGCTTGACATCGCCGAATTTCTCACTGCACGCAACATCGACGTCGACAAGCGCAAGATCCAGCTCGACGAACCGATCAAGGCTGTCGGGGAATACCAGGTGCCGGTCCGCCTGCACCGGGAGGTCAGCGTTCCCATCCGCGTCGTCGTGGAACCGGAACAGGAGCCGGAAGCGGCCGAGTAGCCGGGGAGCCGGGAGCCGCCCCGGAAGCCAGGGGCCGCCCGGCAATCCGGGATCCGGGAACCACCGGGCAGTTTGGAGACCGGAAACACCCGGCAATTGACAATTTTCGCGGTACGATCCGGCGGGGCCGTCCATCGTACGGCGCTTTGGGATTGCCGTTCGCCATGGCCGACATCAGTCTGGAAAAAACCCTCCCGCACAACCTCGAAGCCGAGCGCTCGATCCTGGGGGCGGTACTTCTCGACGACAGGGCGCTGCTCACCGTGTTCGAGATCGTCAAGTCGCAGGACTTCTACCTCGAGGGGCACCGCCGGGTGTTCGAGAAGATGGTCCAGCTGATGAACCTCTCCCAGCCGATCGACCTGGTCACGCTCAACGAGGAGCTGCAGCGGGCGGGCGAACTGGAAAGCGTTGGGGGAGCCGCCTATCTCGCCAGCCTCACCGACGGCCTGCCGCGGGCCCTGAACATTGAGCACTACGCCCGCATCGTCAAGGATAAGTCGACCCTGCGGCGCCTCATCCAGATCTCCAGCGAGACCATGTCCCGCAGCTACCGGGACGAGGACCCCACCGAGGAGATCCTGCAGTCGGCCGAAAAGGCTATCTACGACATCTCCAACGCCCAGTTCCGTTCCGGCTTCACCCCGATCCCCCCGATCGTCAGCGACGTCTACAAGCAGATCGAGGAATTGTCCAACCGCAAGGCCCCGGTGACGGGGCTCGAAACGGGGTTCGTGGACCTGGACCGGATGACGGCGGGGCTCCACCCCTCGGACCTCATCATCGTGGCCGCGCGCCCCGGGCTCGGCAAGACCAGCCTCTGCCTCAACATCGCGGTGCACCTGGCCCTGCGCAAGCGCAAGACGGTGGGGATCTTCAGCCTCGAGATGAGCAAGGAGCAGCTGGTCAAGCGCTTCCTGTCGAGCGAAGCCCGCATCGACCAGCAGCGGATCAACACCGGGTTTTTGAGCAAGGACGACTGGACGCGCCTGGGCCAGGTTTCCAGCGCCCTCTCCGATGCCAAGATTTTCATCGACGACACCGCCAGCATCAACATCGCGGAGCTGCGCTCCAAGTCGCGCCGCCTAAGCCTGGAACACGGGCTCGACCTCATCATCGTCGATTACCTGCAATTGATGTCGGGAACCGCCCAGCGCTACGAGAACCGCACCCAGGAAATCGGCCAGATCTCGCGCGGGCTGAAAGGGATCGCCAAGGACCTCGACATCCCCCTCATCGCCGTCAGCCAGCTCAGCCGCGCGGTGGAATCGCGCCGCGGCGACGACCGCCGTCCCCAGCTCTCCGACCTCAGGGAATCGGGCTCGATCGAGCAGGACGCCGACATTGTCTTGTTCATCTACCGCGAGGAGATGTCGAACCCCACCGAGGAAAACCAGGGGCTGGCAGAGATCATCATTGGCAAGCAGCGCAACGGCCCCACCGGCATCATCCAGCTCGCCTTCAGCCGCCAGTTCACCAAGTTCGACAACCTGTACCAGGAATAGCCGCGCCCCCGCCTCCTGATCCGATCGGGAGCGGAGCGGGCGGGACAGTCCGAGCACAGCGGCGTGCGACGAACACCAGGCGCGGCGGGCATGTGACGGATACCGAGCACGACAGGTGTATGACGAACACCAGGCGCGGTGGGCATGTGACGAATACCCAGTGCGACAGGGGCATGACGGACACCAGGCGCGGCGAGCGTGCGACGGATACCGAGTGCGACAGGGGCATGACGAACACCAGGCGCGGCGAGCGTGTGACGGATACCTAGCGCGACAGGCGCATGACGAACACCAAGCGCGGTGGGCATGTGACGAATACCGAGCGCGACAGGTGCGTGACGAACACCAGGCGCGGCGAGCGTGTGACGGATA
>JAAYAJ010000074.1 GCA_012719455.1 Acidobacteriota bacterium
GCCGGATGTTGTCCGACGCCGGTATCCGGGAGAAGAGGGGCATAACTCATAATTTGGGGACGGACCACAAATTCGGGGAATCAGGAATCGGGGTCAGACCCAGGGGTTCAGAGTATCGACAGAAGTTCGGGGATGAATGGGGGATCCGGGAACGTGCCGGAAAGAAGAGAGTCATCCGGCATCTAGGACGGCGCCCGCTTGACGGAGGGGTGGTGTCACCCCGCTGGAGGTTGTCCGACGCCGGCATCCGGGTGAAGGAGGGGGCTGAGATCGGGGATGAGCCGGGGGCCGGGCGACCTTCCGGAAATAAAATCCTAAAAAGCGGTGTACAGGAGGATCGGATGGAATTCACGTCGGAAGAATTGCGGCGCTACAACCGGCAACTGATCATTCCCGACATCGGCGAAGAGGGGCAGCGGAAGCTGGCCGGCGCGAAGGTCTTCGTGGCCGGAGTCGGTGGGCTCGGCTCGATCTCCTGTTACTACCTGGCGGCTGCAGGAATCGGACATCTGAAGATCGCGGACATGGATACGGTCGATTTCAGCAACCTGAACCGGCAGATCATCCATTGGACCGAAGATATCGGGGTGCCCAAGACCGAATCGGGGGCTCGCAAGTTGATGAACCTGAACCCCCACTGCCGGGTCGAAACGGTGCAGCAGAAGATCACGCGCAAAAATTGCGTAGCGCTGGTCGGCGACTGCGGACTGATCGTGGATGCCATGGACAACATGGAGGGGCGCCGCGCCCTCAATGCCGCCAGCGTGCAGCTGGGGATCCCCTATATCTACGGCGGTGTGCACCAGCTCGACGGGTTGATCTCCACCTTCATTCCCGGCCAGACCCCCTGCCTGGAGTGCGTCTTCCCCGATGACGGCTCCACGATTCCTCCCGAAACTCCCGGGATCCTCGGTCCGGCGGCCGGGGTGATCGCCTGTTTGCAGGCGATCGAGGCGATCAAGTGGATCGTGGGGATCCAGGGACTGCTGACCGGACGCCTCCTTTCCTTCTACGGCTACGACATGACCTTTCGGGAGTTTCGCATCAGCCGTAATCCCGATTGCGCCCTCTGTGGGCAGCGCCGCTCTGAGTAAATGCGACAGCCGGGAATCAATCGCCGGTTGCCTGTAGCTGCCGCATGTCAGTCTGCAGATGTGTCATCTGTTTTCGGTAGCGTGTCGATGCAGGTATGCACCCGGCGGCCACTCGTCACTGAAGACCAGGTTGTCCTGCACCTTGCCTTCTGCACCGATTGGCTCCGCAGGTTCGGTTGGGGCCACTACCCGCGCAGCTTATCCAGGGTACGGGCGAAAGCGGGGAGCGATCGGATGATGGTGTCCCTGGGAACAGTCAGCGACAGGCGCATGTAACCCTTGCGCCCGAAACCGCTTCCGGGGACAGCCAGTACCCCCTCCTCCTGTAGCCGGCGCACGAACTCGAAATCGTCCGGGATCGGTGTCTTCAGAAAGACGTAGAAAGCCCCCTGGGGTCGGTGTACCTCGTAGCCGGCGCGCTCGAGGCCGTCGCACATCAGGTCGCGCTTTTCCTGGTAGACGGCCAGGTTGGTCGATTCGTCCGGCGCTTCGGCTACCACGAGCTGCCAGATCGCAGGGGCGTTGATGAAGCCGAGGATGCGGCCGGTGAAGGCGCAGGCCTGGGCCAGGGCGAGGGCGTCCGGCACTAGCGGCGAGATCGCCAAGTAGCCGATCCGTTCCCCCGCGAGCCCCCATTTCTTCGACCAGGAGGTGGTGATCATGCAGTTGGAGATGATCGAAGCCAACTGCGGACAGTGGGCGCCATCGTATACGATGGATGTATACGGCTCGTCGCTCAACACCAGGACAGGCGCGGGCGCCTTTGCCAGCACTGCCTCAAGTTCACGCAACGTTGCCTCGGGGTAGATGACGCCGCTCGGATTGTGGGGCGAATTCAGGATGATGGCGCGGGTGCGCGGGCCGATCTTCGCCGCAATAGCCCCGACGTCGAGCGAGAAATCCTCCCGAGTCTCCACCGGCACCATGACCCCGCCGTAGTTGCTGATATAGAAAGCGTAGTCGGGGAAGCAGGGCATGGGAACGATCACTTCGTCCCCGGGGTTGAGGATGGCCTTGAGCGCCGCGTTCATGGCGCCGGCGCACCCTGCAGTCATCAGTACGTGGTCCGGGGTGAACTCCAACCCCGTTGTTTCTCGCAGCCGCCGAGCCACCGTCCCGCGCGCCTCGGGAAAACCGGCGTTTGGCATGTAGCCGTGCGATCCGGGCGCGTTGCGTTCGGCCAGGGCCCGGAACGTGCGGATTACCCCCGCCGGCGGGTCCTCGGAGGGGTTTCCGAGCGAGAAATCGAACACGTTTTCCGCTCCTCTTTCGGCCCTCATCCGTATTCCTTCCTCGAACATCTTGCGGATGAGAGAGGATCGCTCGATCTGGCTCCGGACCTCACTGGCGATGATCATGGCATGCTCCTGTCGGCCGGCTCGCGCTCCGGCCGGCGTTGAAAGGAGTCAATTCTATCGTCCCGGGCCGCGGCGGCGCAAGTCCGGGCCGATCTATTCCCCCACGAAAAGCTAAATCCTGGACATCCACCTATTGCAGAGAAGTGAGGTCCATGAATGTCTTCAGGAGTGTGTCAGAAAGAGTGGGTGTCCAAGATCGTTAATCTTGGGGACAGACCGGGAAACCTGGGGATGCCGACCCGCGCCGAAAGGAGAAAGGTTGGAGGGTGCCGGTGCTGCAGTACAAATCCTGGACATCCACCATCTGGAAAAGAGTGAACATCCGGCTATTTCGGAATGAGTGGATGTCCAGGATTGCCAAAACCGGGGACGAACCGAGAACTGGGCAACCCGATCGCCAATGAGGGGCGACTGACCGACTTGTCCGGGGCTCCTGCAGAAGCCCGGGTTGGAGGAGGTGGTTTTCCAGGCTGTCATTCATCAACACGCTGGTTTACAATCGCGTCATGAAGCGCCTTTGGTCTATTTTCCGGCAGGGGCCGGCGGTTGTCTTCCTCCATTTGCTCGTCTGGGTTGTCGCGGTCCCGGTCGTAATGCAGGCTGGCGAATCGACCCGTTTTGAGAAGGTGAGCGAGAGCTGCCACTACATGCGCCTGGACGGTGGGAACGTGGCTGTCGTGGTCGGCGCCGATGGGGTCCTGATGGTGAACCCGCCCGATGAGGTCGGTCTTGGCCGGGTTCGGGAGGCGCTCGGTCGGCTGAGTTCGGCCCCCGTGCGCTGGCTTGCCTTTACCGAACCGCGCTATGTCAACCGGGCAGGGACGCGCCACTACGCCGGGCTGGGGGCCCAACTGGTGGGAAACAGAAACCTATACCGGCTCTTTATGGAATTGAACGGGGAAGCGGATGGGGCTGGGCAAGCGGAGGGCGCTCGCGGCCTGCCGGGGATCAGCAAAGACAAAGGTGCCTTGGCCATGACGGGAGAAAGGGGGGCAACGCGGGAAGGCGAGAAGGAGAGCCGGGCGGACTGGAATCGACCGGAAATGCCGACGAGGGAAACCGGGTCAACGAAGGCCGAAGGCTGGGTTCGTGATGCCACGGGCAAACGGCCGGACGGCACTGGGGCGGTTGGCAAGAGGGCTGGGGAGGGAAAAGGTCAGTCCGGCATTTCCCAGCCCGAGGCTCCCCTGCCCTGGTTCCTGTTCGACGATCGTATGCGGATCTATCCCGGGGGCCTGGAGGTGCAGATCTTTTCTGTGAGGAACCGGGCGCGCTCGGGCGGGGATGTCGCCCTGTACCTGCCAACCGAAAAGGTCCTGCTGGTTGGCGACTTGTATGAATCAGCTCGCTACCCCGAAATTAACGTTGCGGCCCGGGGGGACGCCTCGGGCTGGTTCGAGGGAATGGGCGAAGTCATCGGCGCGGTCCCGCTGTTGAAGCCCGCTATTGCCCGCAACCAGCCGAAGGAAGGGGTGACCCTGGAGGAAACAGTGACCGTGATCTCGGCCCGCGATGTGCCGAGCAACCTACAGAACATGAAGGACTTGCTCGAGGATTGCCAAAAGCTGCGGCGGGAGATCACCCGGGCGGTTCAGGTCGGGCGCAGCCTGGAACGGCTCCTCTCTATGCCCACCCTATTCCCTTATCGCAGCTACGGCAACCTCGACTCCTTCGCCCGCCAGCTTTATGACGCCCTTGGCGGTACACCCTAGTTCCCCGTTCTTTCAACACCGGGCATCTTTTTTGGACACCCATTTTCCGCAAAATCCTGGACACCCACCTAGTTCAGACTTGGATGTCCAGGAATGCAGCAATGGGTGGATGTCCATAATTGCGAAACCCAGGGACGGATCAGGACTCCAGGGATGAATCTGGAAAACCTGCCACTAGCCGACGACCGGTGGGCCAGAGCACGGAAATCCGAATCCCGGACACCCATCAACCATGCAATTGTGGACATCCACCAGTTTCCGATTTCGTGGATGTCCACAATTGCGGCAATAGGTGGATGTCCACGATTGCGGATAGCGGGGAGGGACCGGTAGGCAGGGCCGCTCTGCTGAACCGTCCGGATTGCTGTCCTGACGGGTGGGGCGGAGGTCCTACTTCTTCGCCGAGCCCTTCCAGTCGTCGGGGCTCTTGTACGAATAGGTGCGGAATTCGCTGGTGGGGACCATCCGGATCGTTCTCCCCGCCTTCCCCTGGTTTTTGACCTCGTAACGCACGGCCTGGGCCCGGATGCAGCGTCCCTGCCCGTCCCGCTCCCGCACCAGCCATCCGTCGGCGTGGAATTCGCGGATTCCGTCGGGGGAGAAACGGCGCCAGCCGGCGCGGCTCCCGTCGGGGGCGTAGAGATACACGTCGCGCCAGTCGGTGGAGGAGGCGATGCGGGGATCGACGTAGTTGGGGCGCCACTCGGCCTTAACCACGCCGGGGAAGAGGAGGTGCCCGAGGAGCGCCGCGTTCAGTCGTTCGATCATGGAGAGCCCGAAACGGGTGTGGAGTTCCGCTTCCTCCCTCCCCTGTTTGCGCAGCCGGGTCAGCCGGAATCGGCCCGCGCTCTCTTCGGCGAGCCCTGAGCGCACAAGCGCCTCCCTCACCTCGGCGAGCGCTGCTTGCGCCTCCTTGCCGGCGGCGGCTTCGAGGCGGGCAAAGGCCACCGTGTTGCCGCTGTAGAGATCGGGGTCGCCCACGAGGCGGTGGAGCGCCTGCGCCGCGGCCGCGGCGGCCCCGGCTGGGAGGTCCCGCTCCCTGCGCTCGAGGATCGCCCGCTCGGTCTTCTGGGCCTTCGCAAGTTCCTCGCGCGCGGCGGCCAGCGCCTTCCGGTCGGTCTTTCCCCCCCCTTTGCCCGCGGCTTCGATCGCCGACTTCCGCTCCGTTGCCCGGAGGACGGCGGCCCGCGCCGCGCGGTATTCCGGGGCTAGCGAGCGGAGGCGGTCGGCTGCGGCTCCGAGGTGCCCTTCAAGAAGACGGGCGGGAAGGGAGTCCCTTGCTTCCAGGACGGCGAGGAATTTTTCCCAGTCGGCTACCGACAGGCGGGTGGAGCCGGCGCCGTAGCCGATGTCGACCAGGCGGCCGTCCCCCAGGTAGGTCCGGGCCTCGTTGTCGAGCATGGTGAAAGTGACGAAAGCGGGGGGGGAGTACCAGTCGCCGTTATGAACGAACACACCGATGTCCACCCGGTTGGTTTCCAGTTCCGGGTCGAAGGGGAGCGCGAAGCGATCGTGGAACGGGACCGTGATTTCGGCCCGGGAGCGCTCCTCGTTGAGATATCGGATCCCGATCGCGGCGGGGTCGCCGCGCAGCACCGACCAGAAAAAGCGCAGAGGCTTCCCGTTGAGGTCCCGGCTCTCCGCGGCACTGACGATGATGCGCCGCTCGCGTGCCGAGCCGCGGAAGACGCGGGCGATTACTGCGGGGGTGTCGCCCAGCACCTCGGTCCGCCCCGGTTCAAAGTAATCGATCCCGCTCCGGGCCCTTTCCTCCCGCTCCACCCGGATCAGGGCGATGGGGGGGAGACTCGAAAGGGTGATCCGGTGCGCCGCCTCCACCATGGCTCTTGGGTCGAGGTCGGAGCCCCTGAAGACCGTGGGGTGGGCACGGCCGGTCAGGTAGTCCCCGGAAGCCTGGAGCCGTTTTGAGGTGGTGCGCAGGAGCATCTGGACCGTTGGCATCAGCATCCCCGCATCGATCAGCTTCCGTTTGACCTCGGGGCGGAAGGCGGCGAGGGTCGAGGCGATGGCGCGCAGGAAGGGCTGGTCCGAACCCGAACTCCCCTGCGAAATGATGAGGTATGGGGTGTTGGTGGGGAAAAGGTCCCCGTAGCCGGTGCGCGCGCGGCCGTCGGGGCCGTCACCCCCGGGTCCGTTGTGGCCGGGATCGTGGTCGCGGTGCTCGGGGTAGACATATAGGTTGTTGCGGGAGTATTGCGCGAAGAGGAAT
The DNA here is from genome assembly GCA_012719455.1 of Acidobacteriota bacterium. GTDB lineage: Bacteria > Acidobacteriota > UBA6911 > UBA6911 > UBA6911 > UBA6911. Next base: position 6,395 of record JAAYAJ010000074.1, read on the forward strand.
TCAAGCCCCCGGGGCTGGGCATAGTAATGCCTCGGCAGGCTCCCCCCCGCCTCCGGGGCGGCCGAAGTCGAGGAGTTCCCGATCACGACCTGGGGCAGGATCCGCGATTGGAGCGCGTAGTCCGCGTTGCGCTTCCGCTCCGCCTCGGTGTAGGTGACGGCCGTCAACTGAGGGTAGCGTGCGAGGTCGAGCCGCGAGTGCCCCCGGTCGCGGTTGTCGTAATAGTCCCCCCGGTTGCCCGCCGCTGTCCCCTCGGCGTACCAGCGGCGCAAGGCCCGGGCGATCTCACCCGAATCGTCATCGGACACGATGGGAGCGGCCCCGGGAGGCCGGCCGGGTGTGGACGGCTGCACCCCCCACAGCAAGCCCAGGCCGGCGGCGGCGGTAATGAGGAGGGCGGGGAGGAGGCACTTCCATCCTCGAATGAATCCCTCCTGCCCCGGGATGAAGCCCCTGCCTCCCGGGGGGAAGATCTTGTCCGGCGGCAGGGAGAGATTAATCGACGGTAGCGAACTTCTTCTCGACCGCGGGGAAGCTTCGCTTGACGGGAGGGAGTCCTTGATCGACAGAAGGAATTCCCTGCCCGACGGGAAGGAATCGTTTTCCGGCGGGATGGAGACCTTCTGCGACAAAAGCGGACTCCTGCCCGACCGCAGGGAGCATTCGCTTGACGGGAGAGAGCCCTTCCTCGAGGGAAGGGCGTTCTTCCACGCAGAAACGATGCGGCCGGGGATGCGGACTTTCACCGCCCCTCCAGCGTCGCGATTTCAGCGACGACGGGGGCGTGGTCGCTGGTGCCGAATTCAGCCAGTACCGAGCAGGACGTGATCGCGGCGGCCGCGGCAGGGCTTGACAGAACGTAGTCGAGGCGCCAGCCGATGTTTTTGGCCCGCATCTGTCGCCAGGGGGGCCACCAGGTATAGAGCGCGTCGTTGTCGGGATCGAGCTCGCGGCCGACATCGGTGAGCGCGCCCGATGCCAGGAGCCGCTCGAAGGCCGCGCGCTCGTCGGGGCGCTGGCCGATGGCGTCCACCCGCCGCTCCTTCGGGTGGACGTCCCGATCGGTGCGGGTCACGTTCATGTCTCCGCACAGGATGAGCTCGAGTCGCTCGGAGCGGCAGGCGGCGGCGTAGCGCTCCATCTCAGCGAGGAAGCGGAGCTTGGCGTCGTAATCCTTGCCCCCGTTCGGGACGTAGACCGACCCGATGACGGTGCGGCCGATCCGGACCACGGCGATGCGGGTCTCGAAATCGAAGTCGGGGTGCTCGAAGCGGGCGGGGGATGGCAACAGGTCGCGCCGGACCGCGAGGCCCACGCCGGAGTAGGCGCGCTCTCCGTGCCAGCAGCTCCAGTAGCCGTCGAGTTCCCTGAGCGAGGCTGGGACCTGGTCCGTACGGGCCTTCAGCTCCTGCAGGCAGAAGACGGCGGGCCGGTCGCGCCCGATCCACTCGAGCACCTGCTCCTCGCGGGCGCGGATACCGTTGACGTTCCACGTGGCGATTTTCACGCGCTGCCTCCCCGGGAATTCCCGAACGATCGACGATTCAATACTGGCATCCCGGCACCGCCCCGGGCAACCTCAAATTGCGCGTGTTTCGCCCCGTCGCGTGTGGAGGCCGGGTCAATGGTCGCCACGCTCCCCCGGGCGGAAACGTTTTATCGCCGGCGGCTCCACCCGGCCTTTCAGGAACTCCTTTGCGGCTTCCCGGGCATTTTCCCGCGTTCCCGGGGCACGGCGACCCCTGCGCCTCTCTCCCGATCCTGCCTGGCGGTCGCGGCAGCTTGAATGTTTTCTACGGTGCGAACGACATCGGGGGGCGCCTCGTGAGAATCGGTCCCGATTCGGCGAAACTCAACGCCTTCGGGGACGGGGACTCGGGTATGGGATTTATCGATTGCCGGGACCCGGAAAGCTTTTCCGGCTGGCTGTCGGGGCGCTTTGTCTTTGCCTGCAATGGCGTTACTTCAGCCGGAAATTTCCCGGGCGCCGCGGGCACGTTTGCCGCCGACGGAAGCGTCAGCATTACGAATGGCATCCGGGGTACGATCGATGGCGGCGCCGCAGGCAGGGTGCAGCGCGGCGGTACTCACGTTCGGGACTTCCTCCGATGTCCGTCACCATCCCGTGGACCACCATGTTGATCGAAAACGATCCGGCGTCCTGAACAGGTTCGGTCCCGCCCTGAGGCGGTTTTGAAGTATCCCCCACCGGGATACGGGTAATGCGGCTGCCTCCGGAGTCATCCGCAGCCGGGTGTGCGAAACCGGTTTCATTGGGGACGCGGCATGTCCGGCGCCACGGCCGGGTGGTGGGCGGGCGACCCGGTCGATGGAGCGATGATGGGCGCCGGGACGCTCCCGTTCCGGTGGGCGGCCCGGGTTGTGCGACTTGCTCCCGCTGAGACCTCAAGCGGGATGGGGGGCTCCTTCTCTTCTGTCGGGGGTGCATAGGAACCAAAGCGCGATGACGGTGAGGACCAGGCCCGCGAGGGAGAGGAGGGTCGGCATTTCCGCGAAGAAGAGCATGCCGAAAAGCATGGCGGCCGAGGGCTCGCCCCCCGCGGCAAGGATCGCGGCCTTCCCCGTTTCCACGTAGCGGAGCGATCCTGTGAAGAGCACGTAGGGGAGCACGGACGCGAAGAGGGAGTGGAGCGCCAAAAAGAAGGTGCGGCCGGCGGGGGCCGCGGCCACGAACCCGCCTATCATCCCCCAGTCGGTAAACGGGAGCAGGGCCAGGGCCATCGTCAGGGTGCTGTAAAAAGTGATGGTGAAGACGTGGTATCCCTTTTTCGTGGCGATTCTCGAAAATACGCTGTAGAGCGCGTAGAAAAAGGCCGCCGCGAGTCCCATGAAGATTCCCGCCGCCGTCCACCTTGGGCCGCCGCCTTCCATGAGGCCGCCGATCAGGGAGCAGCCCAGGACCGCCAGAGCGGCGCTCGCGATCTTCCGGAGAGTGATCCTCTCCCCGAAAAGCACGGCCGCCCAGAGCAGGACGAACGCCGGCGCGAGGCTGAGCAGCACCGCCGCAAGCGACAGGGTCAGGCGGTTGATCGCCTCGTTGTAGTAGAAGTTCAGCCCCAGCATTCCGAGCAACCCGGCGGCGATGAACATCCAGGCGTCCTGGAGACGCATCCTGAGCAGGGACTTGTCATGCACGAGCATGCCGACAAACAACAGGAGGGCGGCGCCCCCCATTCTCGACGAGAGCACCGTGGGGTTGTCCATGCCGGCCGCCGTGAGAGTGCGCACGAATATTCCTACCGAACCCCACGAAACGCCCGCGAGCAGCGGCAAAAGCCACATCACCCGTTTCATCTCCTTCTTCTCCCGTTTTTTTGCGCTCCCGGATGTTCGTCACATGCCCACCGCGCCTGGTGTTCGTCATACACCTGTCGTGCTCGGTATCCGTCACATGCCCGCCGCGCCTGGTGTTCGTCATGCACCTGTCGCACTCGGTATCCGTCACACGCTCGCCGCGCCTGGTGTTCGTCATGCCCCTGTCGCACTCGGTATCCGTCACATGCCCACCGCGCCTGGTGTCCGTCATGCACCTGTCGCGCTCGGTATCCGTCACACGCTCGCCGCGCCTGGTGTTCGTCACGCACCTGTCGCGCTCGGTATTCGTCACATGCCCACCGCGCTTGGTGTTCGTCATGCGCC
>JAAYAJ010000075.1 GCA_012719455.1 Acidobacteriota bacterium
CCCAGGATGACCACGGGGACCGCGATCGTGGGGATGATGGTGGCGCGAATGTTCCCGAGGAAGAGGTACATGACCAGGAAGACCAGGATGATGGCTACGATCAGGGTGTGGACCACCTCGGAGATGGCGACGCGGATGAACGGGGTCGTGTCGTTGGGGTATGCGACCTTCATCCCGGCGGGGAAGTAACGCGAAAGTTCCTCCATCGCCGCCTTGACGTTGTCCGCCGTGTCGAGCGCGTTGGCCCCGGCCATCTGGCGGATGGCCAGCGCTGCTGCCGGGTGCCCGTCGTTGTAAGTCAGCTTGAACTGGGAGAACTCCGTCCCCAGTTCGGCGCGGGCGACGTCCCGCACCCGCACCACCGAACCGTCGGGGTTATTGCGCAGGGGGATGGCGCCGAACTCCTCCGGCGTCTTCAGCAGGTTCTGCACGGTGATGGTGGCGTTGAGCCGCTGCCCCGGCACGGCCGGGGTTCCGCCGTACTGGCCCGCGGACACCTGCACGTTGTGGGTCCGGATCCCCGCGATGATGTCGCTCGGGGTCATCCCGTAATTGGTCAGCTTGTGCGGGTCGAGCCAGATGCGCATAGCGTACTGGGCCGCCAATGCCTCCACCTCCCCTACTCCCGGCACGCGGGCGAGCGTCGTCTGCACCTGGGAGATCGCGTAATCCATCAGGTCGTCCTGGTCCAGGCTCCCGTCCTCGCACGTCAACGCGACGATCATCAGGAAATTGCGGGTCGATTTTGCTACCGACAGTCCCAGCCGCTGCACCGTCTCGGGGAGGCTCGGCATGGCCAGCTGGAGCTTGTTCTGCACCTTGGCCCAAGCCATGTCCGGGTCGGTGCCCGGGGCGAAGGTGAGTTCGATCTGGGCTATGCCCATGGAATTGCTCTTGGAGGACATGTAGAGCATCCGGTCGAGCCCCGTCATATTCTGTTCGATGACCTGGACGACCGTGTCCTCAACGGTTTTCGCCGATGCGCCCGGGTACATTCCCCGGATACTGATCGATGGGGGAGCGATGGGAGGGTACTGGGAAACCGGCAACATGTTGATGGCGATGACGCCTGCCAGCATAATGCCGATGGCGATGACCCAGGCGAACACCGGGCGGTTAAGAAAAAATCGTGCCATGAAGTTCCTCTCCTATCGGGCTGCCGTTGGGGATTGCCGGGGGGCGGGTACAAAAGGAACGGCCCTGACTTCGACGCCGGGGCGCACATTCTGCATCCCTTCGACGATCACGCGGTCTCCCGGCTGGAGCCCGTCGGTCACGAGCCACCGGTCCCCAAGGGCGCGGTCGAGTTCCAGGGCCCGTTGTTCCACCTTTCCGCCGGCGTCCACCACCAGCGCGAAGGGATTCCCTTTGTTATCCCTGTTCACGCTCTGCTGGGGGATCAGCATGGCGTTTTCCCTCACCCCCTCTTCCACCACCGCCCGCACGAACATCCCGGGGAGGAGGAGCTGCTCAGGGTTTGGGAATACCAGCCGGAGGGTGACCGACCCGGTGGTCGGGTCGACCGTCACGTCGCGGAACTTCAGGGAACCTGTCTTTTCGTAGGGGGTGCCGTCCTCGAGTAGGAGCCTGACCCTGCTCATGCCTGATCGGGAGCGCTTGAGATCCCCCTCCTCGAGGCGCTGCCTCAACCTGATCAGCTCGGCGCTGGCCTGGGTGACGTCCACGTAGATGGGATCGAGCTGCTGTACCACGGCCAGGGGTGTGGGCTGGTAGGCTGTCACCATGGCCCCGACGGTGATGTTCGATTTTCCGATGCGGCCCGAAATCGGCGCCTTGATCGGCGTGTAGGAGAGGTTGATCCGGGCGCTTTCCACGGCGGCCCGGTTGACCGCCACGGCCGTCCTGCGCACGGCCAGGTTGGCTTCGGCCTGCCGGAGCGCGGCTTGGGCGTCGTCGGCGTCCTGCGCCCCGACGGCGCGGATAGCCGCGAGTTCCTTGAGCCTTTCGGCCCGGGAACGGATGGCGGGCATGTTGGCTTCGGCCAGGGCGATCTCCGATTCGGAGAGCGCGAGCGCCGCCGTGGCCTGGTCGAGTGCCACCTGGTAGGGGGTCGGGTCGATCTGGTAGAGGATGTCGCCTTCCCGCACCAGGGCCCCTTCCTGGAACAGGCGCTTCTGCAGGAGCCCACTCACCTGGGGCGTGATTCCGGCCACCAGGTAGGGGTTGATCCTGCCGGGTAACTCGGTGTTCAGGACGATGCGTTCGGTTGCAACGGTGACCACGGCCACTTCCGCCGGACCAGCCGCCGGCGGTGCGACCTCGTTCCGGCATCCCGACAGAATGACTCCCGCCAGGAGGCATCCTGCGGCGATAAAACAGTACATGCGATTTTTGGCCATCATAGAACCACTCCTCGGTGCGACGATCAAATACAGCCTCGAAACTGGGTAGCTAGCAATTTTCGTGCCGTTGACACCCCCGCTGCAATAATGACGGAATCGCATAGTCTACATCCAATCATCCCACAAAAAAAGGGGGGTGGTGCGATTCCGGCGGATCCTTCCCTAACCCATTTAGGATGGCACTTGTTGGCAGGTGCCAATGTCGTCTGCCGATGAATTGTCGCCGACGCGGGTGTATAATCCCATCGTGAACAATGACAAATCAAAGCTTTTCGAGGCCCTGTTCGAATTGTCCCAGGCGATTTCGGGGCATGACGACCTCGGCGGTTTCTGCCGGGCGCTGGCCGGGTCCCTCCGGCGCGTGGTCCCCTTCGATTACCTAGCGCTTCTGCTCCACGATGCGGAGAGCGACACCCTGCGGATGCAGGCGCTGGCCCCCGATGAGGGGGTCGGCGAACGGGGTCTCGAGCGACGGATCCCGCCCGGGGACGCCACTCCCGCAGGGTGGGTCTGGACGCATCAGCAGCCCCTCTTCATCCCCCGGGTGGACCGGGAAGAACGCTGGCGGGAGTTGCTCGATCCAATCCGCCGGCGCGGCCTGACTGCCCTCTTCATAGTCCCGTTGACGGCGGGGGAGCACCGCCTGGGGGTGCTGGCCTTCGCCTTCGTTTCCGAGGCTTGCGCAAGCGGGGAGGAGAGGGAGTTCATCCAGCGGGTGGCCTCGGAGTTCGCGGTCACCCTTGATTCGCACCTGACGCGCCAACGCTACCTGCGCGAGCGCGACCGGCTGCAGCTGCTGTTCGACCTGACCAACGCCCTGGTCTCCAAGCTCGCCCCGGACGAACTCTTCGCAGCCATGATTGAACAACTCCACCGAACGATCGACTTCGACCTGGCGGCCGTCATGCTCTGCGACCGCATCACCGGTGAACTGCGCGTCGGTGGGACCTGGTGCGATCCGGCCCTGGGGCTCAGGGTCAAACGGACCTCGGTGCGCCCCGAAGGGCTTCCCGCCGCCGAGGCGATCGCCACGGGGCTGCCGGTCCGGACGGACGGGGTTGATTTCGACCGGTTCACCTCGCCCCTCTACCGGCTCTGGGTCGAGGCGGGGTTCCGTTCCACCTGCTCCCTCCCCCTTGCCACCCGGAACGCGGTCCTGGGCACCCTGGAACTGGGACGGATCGACGGGCGGGGGTTCCGCGACGAGGATGTGGGGCTGCTGGTGCAGATTTCGCGCCAGGTGGCCATAGCCCTGGAAAACTCCCTCGCCTACGCCGAGTTGGCCGAGATGAAGGAGAAACTTGCGGTCGAGAAGCGCTACCTGGAGGACGAAATCCGTTCCGACCGCGACGTCGGGGAGATGCTGGGGGAGTCCCCCGCGTTCCAGGCCGTTCTCGAGAATATCCGGATTGTCGCGCCCACCGGGGCGACGGTCCTGATCCTCGGGGAGACCGGCACCGGTAAGGAACTGGTGGCCCGCGCCATCCACCAGCAAAGCCTGCGGGGTGGGAACAGTTTCGTCAAGGTCAACTGCGCCGCCATCCCCGCCAGCCTCCTGGAAAGCGAGCTGTTCGGGCACGAAAAGGGGGCTTTCACCGGGGCCGTGGCCCGGCGGGTCGGCAGGTTCGAGCTGGCCGACAAGGGGACCCTGTTCCTGGACGAGATCGGGGAGATCCCCTACGAGCTGCAGTCCAAGCTCCTGCGCGCGATCCAGGAGCGGGAGTTCGAGCGCCTCGGGGGGGACCGCACCCACAAAGTCGACGTCCGCATCATCGCCGCCAGCAACCGCGACCTCAAGGCCATGGTCGATGCCGGCGGTTTTCGCAGCGACCTCTACTACCGCTTGCACGTCTTTCCCCTCTCGGTGCCCCCCTTGCGGGAGCGGCGGGAGGACATCCCGCTCCTTGTCGACCATTTCACCCGGAAGTATGCGCGTCGGACAGGGCGGAGGATCGACACGATCCCCGCCGAGGCCATGGATGTCCTCCGTCGCTACGAATGGCCCGGGAACATCCGCGAACTGCAGAACATCCTCGAGCGTTCGGTCATCCTCTCCCGCGGGCGTACGCTGGAACTGGCGATGCCCGAGACCGCAGCCCGCCCCTCGTCTGCGCCGGAACCGGCGCTCGAGCGGGAGCGGATCCTTGCCGCGCTCCGTGAATCGGCGGGCGTGGTCGGGGGGCCGCACGGCGCCGCCCGGCGGCTCGGGCTCAAGCGGACCACGCTGCAGGCGCGCATGAAGAAGCTCGGCATCCAAAAGGGTTACTCCTGAGCCCCGGCCGTTGCGAAAATCCTCCCCTGTTCGACCCCTGCGCCCCCTGTTGCCCCGGCCGCTCCCTATGGTTGACCAGGCTGCTTCGGTCACGGCAATCGAATGCCGGTGTAGCGTACGGGGGAGAACCATGTTGCGGCGCGTGTTCGGCTTTTTTTGAAACAGATGCGCCATGCGCGGGTCGTTCATGTTCCGGCGAACCGGGTGATCTTGGGCGCGCCGGGAGTGCTGCATTTGTGCTGCGCGCAACTGGGCGCCCGTCCGTGGGTCCGGCGATGAACCCTGTTGGAGAGCCGGCTGCGGGAAATCCACAAGTCCAGTTCCCTGAGCGGGATGGGTGACGGAGCCGTCGTTCAGGCGGCTGCCGCGCCCATCCTCGACTCTGGAAGAGAAAAAGCCTCTTTGTGGTTATAACGACTTGAAACCAATCAAGTTGCATGTCACAAGCTCGTTCCCCGGGAGCCGGAACAGCATTGCAATGCCGATTACAGCGCGCTTGGTGAACAAAGCGGGCTAATAAACCACTTCATTGTTGATTTTCATTTTATTGGTCTTGAATTCAATGAATCCCTTCCCGTTGCCGAGTCTTCCAACCTGCGGGTAATCGAATTCCAGATGGAGAGCCTTGTCATCAGGCTGCAAAACCTCTTTGCCGTCGACCGAGCGCGGGAAAACAAACTGGAATTCCTGATTTGCTCCCTGTACCGGAACAAACTGGGCCAGGCGGACCTTCTCTCCCTTGGAGCCGCTCAGGTAAACGGAATTCTGCAGCAGGTCCGTGGTCTGGGACTGCCAGTGCCGGAGCAGGTCGCGCAGGAAATCCCGGTGGTTGGTCTCAAAGGAAACGGTCGCGACAACGTAATCGGAAGGCGGCCCGGCCAGGAACGCCTGCGTGCTCCGGTCGAACTCCTGTTTTTGCTCCGCAGGGAGCGAGTCGTACTTGTTCAGGATCTTCATCTGCCGGACAACGGCCTGCCGCACCGGCTCCGCGGAGGTCAAACGGATGGTGTATGTAATGTAGGGCGCTTGGGCGTCGGAGGACGCGGCGCCTCCTCCCTGGCCATAGTCGGCGCCGACCAGGCTCAATTCTTTGGCCCATGGTGAGTTTGTCAACAGCTTCTGGCAATCTCTCTGGGACCATTCATCGGGAGGCTTGGTTTCCCAGACTTCCTTGGCATAGAGGGTGACGCCGGCAAACAGCAATACGGAAATCAACAGGCAGAGAGTTCTTCCGGCGGTGCCTGTGAGCGCTGGATACGGATTTTTAGGAGAGTTCATAGTTAATCCCTCGGAAATAAAGTGAACCTTGTATGCGGTTACGGGATGTTCCGGCCTGTTGCACAAGCAAATAATCCCGCCTGCCTGGAACTAAGGAATTTTTATTTCCCTCCCAGTTTATGGATGATTTTCCTGCAACCTGCACCCGGCCCGTTTTCGGCCGAGCTCGGTGTGTTTTTTCAGGGCATCGACAGCCGTGGGGATGGTCATCATTCATGAGACACGCCCCGAGTGGGCTTCGGCATACTTTGCATCCGCCGCAATCGCCTGCTTGAAGGCGCCTGCCGCGCCCTTGGTGGCGCCGGCTGCCGGTAGATCCTTGGCGTCATTGCCTTTGCCATGGATCGAGCGGCTTGGCACAGGCAACGGCGCCGACATCGTCACAAGTAACCCCGCGACGAATGCAGTCGATACAATGAATTTGCGGAGCCTGGTTTTCTTGGCGCCTCCAGCCTACGTATTTGCATATGAAGAGACTCTATAGCGGTTCCATACGGGTTGTCAATCGGCGGAGCTTAAAACCGGTTCCAGGTTTCGAGCCTGGAACCTACTTTTCCGCCTTGAAAAGTTTCTCGTCCAGGTTGGACATATTGAAGCCCCACTCCTGGGCTTCCAGGGTCCAGTGGGCGATAAATGCGGACTGGGCGGTTCCTTCGATTGCATAGTCCAACACGTACCGGTGGGGCATCGTCAAGCCCCCGACCTTTTTAAAATTATCGAATTTTTCGGTGAGGGTATAAATGGATTCGCCGCGGACTTGGCCGATGATAAAGTCTTCTTCCGAAAAAAGCGCCGGATTGGCCCCGGTCGTGACGTCCTCATGCGTTCGCACCTTGTATTCGGTTCTTACATGCTGAAAGGTCGCCGGGTCGAAATATATCTTGATCTTCATGTAGGCGATGGGGTCTTTCGGCCGGTACTCGAGTTCGTACAGTTCGCGGCCCTCGACCCTGGTCTTTCGGCATTTCATGTCCAAAGCGGTGTCTTTGATGTCCAGCAGGGGCCATGCGGTGGAATAAACTCCTCCGACTAAACCCTGTTTCATTATTTGGTTGAATCGAAAGAAGAAATCGGCGATGGGTGATTTTACCCCAGGCCTGATATGCGCCACGGTCACATCCTTGCCGTCGTAGGCGAAATACTCCCCGGGATAGTTGTTGGTGTCCGGAAACTTGAGGATGATTCCCATCTTGGGGCCCTCGGATACCACCATGGATAACCCGTCCATCGTGCCTTGTATCCTCTGTATGAACTTGACATTGGAAGTCCCGCCGAAAGTCAGGGATTTCACCTTTGCCAGCAGCTCCGGACCGCCGATCGACTTGACGTGAGCGGCGATCAGCTGTTCCGCCGTAATGTCTTCATTTTTTGCGGCATGCGATTTTGGAGGCTGAATCGCAAAAAGACAGAAAGCAACCAGCAGTAAACAAGCTTTCTTTGTCATGGAATTCTCCCGGTTTTATACTTTGGCGCCCATGTGACTTTGGAGCTTCACCATATACTACGACGGCGCCTCTTTCGGTGTTACCGTCGGGGTCTCTGCCTTAGTGCGGCGGCGGTTGTGATTTGAGGCTCCAGTCGGGGAATGAGCCGATATGAACTGCGCGGATTTCGCGGTGTTTGCCCAGGGCTGCCGGTTCCTGCTACAGGCCCGGGATCCAATTTTTAAATGTGGTTCCTCCCTCCGCCTTTTCCGCCTAAGTCCTAATGAATTAATAGGTTCTTGACACCCGTACAATCCCGGATAGGATATAAAACTAGTAGTATTGATTTTTCATGAAGAGTCCGTTGCTGTTTTGCAAGGCAAAGGATTTTTCATGAAAACAGAAGGCTTTTGGGGTTGAAGGGTCCCAAAAGCGCTTGAATCGCATTCAAAGCCGTCTCTGTCCTGGCAGGAGAACAGGTCAAAGTTTTACGAGGTGGCTAATTCAATGTCTAATGCAAAACGGAGCATGAGAGCGATCCTCGCGATTGCGCTTTTGCCTTTGTTGCTTATGTCTGTGAACGCATTCGGGCAGGCCGGCGCTTCCTTGAGCGGGACTGTAATGGATACGTCGCAGGCGGTGCTTCCCGGAGCGGGTATTACAGCGATCAATACCCAGACGGGAGTGGAAACAAAGACAACAGCCAATAACGTGGGAG
>JAAYAJ010000076.1 GCA_012719455.1 Acidobacteriota bacterium
AGGGTCAGGGCCCAGGTCGGGGTCGAGTTCCTGCAGCGGCAACGCTACAATCTTTCCGGGCTCGAAGGGGATCTCTCCCGCCTGGGTGTGGCGGCGGTCCACGTGGGGGTGGGGGAATACGCGGAGTTCCAGCTGTCGGGAGTGATCCAGGAGGTTCTGTCGGTGACGAGCCGGACCGCAGCGGTGGTGGACCCCGATTTTTCCGGGAATTCCACGAGCACCTTCGGGAACCTGAGGCTGGGAACGAAACTCCGGCTCGTGAACGAGAAGGGGCGGCGGCCGGCCGTCGGTTTCAAGTTCGCGGTCGAACTCCCCAATGCCAACCAGAAGAGCGGGCTGGCGAACGATGAAATGGGCTTTTACTCCAGCCTCCTGTTCAAAAAGAGCTTTACGCGGGCCGAGGTGATGGGCGAGGTCGGGTTTGCCATCCTGGGGTCTCCCGTCGCCGCCGGAAGGCAGGCCGACCCGTTGACCTACGGCGCGGCCGTCCTGGCCCCGCTCGGCCGCAACCTGAACCTGGTGGCGGAGGTCAATGGGCGCCACGGGCCGTTGGGACGGATCGGCAACGAGAACAAATCGCAGGCCCGGGCGGGAGTGCAGTTCCGGACCGGGGCGGTGCGCTGGGACATCGGGGGGGTGGCGGGCCTGACCCGGGACGATCCCCGGACTGGGATCGTAGCGGGGGCGACCTACGAATTCCAGGCGTTCCACCGGAAACCGGTCCCGGTCAGGGTGGTCGACTGAAGGGCGTCGCCCCTGTGTCAGTCCCTCATCAGGCAGGCCACCAGGCGCCGGGGGCCGTGTGCGCCGAGAATGAGGATCTTCTCGATATCGGCGGTGCGGCTGGGACCGGTGATGAGCAGGAGGTTTTTGCGCTCCTCGGGCGGCATCCGCTGGAACAGCTCGAAATGGTTGGCGAGCAGGTTTTTGGCGGACACCAGCGCTATGACCACCTCCGGCAGGAAGTAGGGCTGCATGCTGCGCCCGTCGAGCGGGATGGCGAGCGTGGCGGTGTCGGCCACCGCGCAGGGGGTCTCGACAATCCCGGCCGGGATCCGGGCGACCGTGTTCTTGCGCGCGTCCCCCTCCAGGCTTTCCGGCTTCACCAGGCGGATCCCCTTGGCGGTCAGGGCGGCCGAAACGGCGTCGACCAGGGGGCCGGCGGAGACGGAGGCTTCCTCGGCCGGGACCTCGCGCACGAGCGCGGCGATCTTTTCCGCCGCTTCCTCCGCCGAGGCGGCTTCGATATATTCCCCCGCCACCGCCTTCATCTCGTTCCGGAAAAGGGCGATCTTCTCCTCGATGCCGAGGGCCGGGACGGCCAGGGCCCGGGAGAGCGTTTCGGGTGCCGCTTCGTCGGGGAGATGGGAGGGCGTCTTGAGCGCCCGGCGGATCGAATCGAGTATCTGCTGCCGTGAATCCATGTCTTGTTCCTAATCAGGTCAGGCGGTTATTAGCGGGATTTCTTTTCGAGTTCCAGGAACCGTTTCCGGAACCCCTTGCCGTCGAAGCGTCCCAGGGCGCGTGCGCCCGACCAGCCCGGGACGGGGAATGACCCCTTCAGGAGTTTCTGGAATCTTCCGGGGAACCACGTGGCCAGCCGGTACAGCAGCGGGCGTTTTGCGAGGAAGGCCCAGACGGCGATGCCGGCGCGTTCCACCGCCATCGATTCGCCCGCTTCGACCACCCGATTGCGCAGCTTGAGCAGGTGGTGGGGGATGTCGATGTTCATGGGGCAGATCTGGCGGCACGCGCCGCACAGGCTGGATATGAAGGGGGCATGGCGTCCCTCGTGCGTGCCGAGGTATTGGGGGATGAGGGTCGCTCCGATCGGGCCCATGTAGACCCAGCCGTAGGCGTGCCCCCCGACCTGCTGGTAGATCGGGCAGGTGTTCAGACAGGCGCCGCAGCGGATGCAGAAGAGCGTCTCGCGCAGCTGCGGGTCGGCCAGGATCTTCGAACGGCCGTTGTCGAGCAGGACGACGTGCACCTGCTCCGGGCCCTCGCCGCTTTTTGGACGCTGGGGACCGCCGACGATGTTGACATACACAGTCTGTTTCTGCCCCGTGGCGCTCACCGGCAGCAGCTTGAGGAATGCCGGGAGGAGGTCGAACGACGGCACCAGCTTTTCGATCCCCATCACGGCGACGTGGATCTTCGGCACCCCGATGCTCAGGCGTGCGTTGCACTCGTTTTCCAGGACGACGCAGCACCCGGAATCGACGATTCCGAAATTGACCCCCGAAATCCCCATGTCGGCGGCGAGGAACTTCTCCCTCAGCTTGGCCCGCGCGATCGCCAGCAGCTCCGTCGGGACCTCGGTGTACTCCACCCCGAGCTTTTCGTGGAAAACGCGGCCGATGTCCTTGCGCGTCAGGTGCAGCGCGGGCGCCGTCAGGTGCGATGGGATCTGGTCGAGGAGCTGGACGATATACTCGCCCAGGTCGGTTTCGAGCGTCTCGATCCCCTCGTCGATCAGGAACTTGTTGAGGTGGATCTCCTCCGTGGTCAGGCTCTTGGACTTGACCACCGTGCGGACGTTGTTCCCGCGCGCGATCCCGAGCACGATGGCGCGCGCCTCGGCCGCGTCGCGGGCCCAGTGGACCTTCATCCCGTTGTTATGGCATTCCGTCTCGAACCGGACCAGGTTTTCGTCCAGGCTCTCCATGACCGCGCGCTTGGCCGCGTGTCCCAGTTTCCGGAAATCCTCCCAGCAGGGGATGATCGCGACCTTTTCGGCCCGCTTCGCGAGCGCCGTCTGGGTCGCCTTGTCGACCGCGTCTCGGACGGCATCGTCCTTGAGCGCCTTCTTGATATATGTTTTTGTTTGTGATGCCCGCAGTTCCATTACAGTCCCAGACTTTCCGCCAGCAGTTCGGCAATGTGCAGGGTTTTTGCCTTCATCCCGTGCTTGCGCAGGTAACCCTCGATGTTCATGAGGCAGCTCGAGTCGGCCCCGATGCAGTATTCCGCTCCGCTGGCCTCGATCAAGCGGCATTTGCGCGCCACCATGGCGATCGATAATTCGGGAAACTTGTAGGAGAAGGTCCCGCCGAACCCGCAGCACAGGTCGGGCATCCCCATCTCCACGAAGTCGATGTCCGGGATGCCCCTGATCAGCTTGCGCGGCTGCGCGTTGATGCCCAGTTCGCGGTTGAGGTGGCAGGAGTCGTGGTAGGTGACCTTGCGGGGGAAGGATCCCCCCAGCGCGTCCCTGCCCAGCACGTCCACGAGGTACTCCGTAAATTCGAAGATGCGCCCGGCCAGCCTCTTGCGGGCTTCGGCGAGCCCGGGCCGGATGTCGAGGTCGAAATAGAATTTGCGGACCATGGCCACGCAGGAGCCGCTGGGCGCCACGATGGCGTCCTTGTCGCTGAACATCTCGATGAAGCGTTCGGCTATGGGAACGATCTCCTTGCGGTAGCCGGAATTGTAGGCCGGCTGGCCGCAGCAGGTCTGGTTGTCGACATACTCGATCTCCGCCCCCACGTGGCGCAGGACCTTGACCATGTCCAGTGCCGCCTTGGGGTACAGATGTTCCGAGAGGCAGGGTACAAACAGTGCAACGCGCATAGTCACCGTCATTGGCCGTTGTTGATGGATGAACACACAGCTGCGCCTTGCGGCGCACTCGCTTCCTGGCGGGGGGGCGCAAGCCCTGGAACGCACGGGAAGGGCCATTAAACGACCTGGGAACCCAAAAGTAAAGGAATTTTTGGCAAATCATTAAAACCTAGTATTTCCCCCCGGGCCCAAGAGTGTGGCGAAACCAGCGGCTTCTTTCCCGCCCGGGTTTTCAATGATACTTCTCCCGCGCCGCTTCCCGGGCGGCCGGAGACTCCCTGTCCCCGGAGGGGTGTTTTCGGGTATAATTGCCCCGGGAGGCATTCATGAAATTCACCTTGAATCACAACAACTTCAACGTCCTCGACCTCGACCGGAGCCTCCGTTTTTATCGGGACGCCCTGGGCCTGGTCGAAACCGGGAGCTACGAGCCCGAGGACAGGAGCTTCAAGCTCGTATTCCTCGGGGACGGCGTGACTCCGCACCGGATCGAGTTGACCTGGCTCCGGGACCGCACCGAACCGTACGACCTGGGGGACAACGAATTCCATCTCGCCCTGAAGACGGACGATTACGCCGCCGCCTTCGCCCGCCACAAGGAGATGGGGTGCGTGTGTTACGAAAACCCCGGGATGGGGATCTACTTCATCGAGGACCCGGACGGCTACTGGATCGAGATCGTTCCGGAGCAATAGGCCGGGAGATTCACAACGGGCGGCGCCGCCGCCGGGGAGGAGACACCATGGGCCGAGATACATACCGGATCGCCGTCATCGTCGGGAGCCTGCGCCGGGAATCGATCAACCTCAAGCTGTCGGAGGCGCTGATCCGGCTGGCGCCGGCGGACCTGGCGTTTGAGCGGGTCGGGATCGGCGACCTGCCGCTCTACAACCAGGACGACGACGAGCGGCCGTCGCCGGCGGTGCTCGCAATGAAGGGGAAAATCGAGGCCGCGCAGGGGCTGCTCTTCGTCACCCCCGAGTACAACCGGTCGATCCCCGGCGTCCTCAAGAACGCCATCGATCACGGGTCGCGTCCCTACGGCCGGAGCGTGTGGAACGGCCGCCCGGCGGGCGTGATCGGGGCCAGTTTCGGCATGATCGGCACGGCGCCGGCCCAGCAGCACCTGCGCAACATCCTTGCGTGCCTGAACGTGCCCACCCTCGGCCAGCCGGAAGCCTTCGTCCGGGTCACCGAGGATTTCTTCGACGGGGAGGGGAACGCGGGTCCCGGAAGCCGGGAATTCCTGCAGAAATGGATGAACCGCTTCGCGGCCTGGGTCCGGCTCCACGCCGACTGAGGCGCCGCGGGGCGGACAGCTCTCAGTCCACGTACACCCGCGGCACGCGGGTGTTGATGCCGGTCAGGATCTCGTAGGGGATCGTCCCCGCCCACCGGGCGAGGTCTTCGACGGAGATCCGTTCCCCCCCCGATTCTCCGAGCAGCACCACCTCGTCGCCGTTGTAGGCGGAATCCCAGCCGATATTGACCATCATCTGGTCCATGCAGACGGCGCCGACCTGGGGGTAGCGCTTCCCCCGGATGATGACCTCGGCCCGGTTGGACATGGCGCGGAAATAGCCGTCGCCGTAGCCGACCGGGATGGTCACCACGCGCGCCATCCGTGCGGGCCGCCAGGTGGACCCGTAGCTGACGCCGTGGCCCGGCTGCACGACCTTGAAATAGACCACGCGCGATTTCCACGCGAGGGCCGGTTCGACGGCGATCGTGCGCTCGACTTCCGGGGAGGGGTAGACTCCGTAGAGCAGGATGCCGGGGCGCACCATGTCCAGGTGGCTTTCGGGGAGGCGCAGCACCGCCGCGGAGTTGGCGATGTGGCGCACCGGCATGGGGAGGCCGCGGCGTTCGTAGAAGCGGAGCACCTCCTGGAACCGATCCAGCTGGCGCCGCGCGTCGTCCAGGTCCGGGGCGTCGGAGTTGGCGAAATGGGAGAAGATCCCCTCGACCCTCACGTGCGCGCACCGGAGCGCCGCCTCCTGCAGCCGCGCGGCGCTGTACCAGTGGACGCCCACCCGCTCCATGCCGGTGTCGATCTTCAGGTGCACCTTCGCCTCGAGCCCCATCGACCCCGCCACGGCGTCGATCTGCTCGAGACGCTCCACCGACGATGCCGTCAGGGTGAGGTCGTGGCGCAGGTAGCTCCCGATCTGGTCCCCCCAGACCCCTCCCAGGACGAGGATAGGAGCGGTGATCCCCAGTCGGCGCAGCTGGATCCCCTCTTCGAGCACCGCGACACCGACGCAGTCGGTCCTGGGGGAAAGCGCGCGCGCTACCTCCACCAGCCCGTGGCCGTAAGCGTTGGCCTTCACCACCAGCATGATTCCGGCCGGGGCGACCGCTTTCCGGATGGCTTCGAGGTTCCGCTCGAGGCGGCCGAGGCGCACCTCCGCCCAGGTCGCCCGGACCCCGCCATCTTCGGCCGAGATGCCGCCGTGGATCTGCATGGGGCGTATTCTAGCTCAAATCGGGCCCGCCGGGTACCGGGATCCGGCATGAAGAAACCGTCGGCGCGACAGGTTACCGGCCCGGCTGTCGGTCCTCGGCCTCGATCAGGGCGACGAAGACGTCCTCGAGGGAGGGCTGGATCCTTTCGAGCCGGTGAATGTCGATCCCCAGTTGGCCGAGGCGCGCGCGGATGGAGGCGGCGCCCGACTCGAAGTCGTCGACCCCCACGTGCAGCCCCCCGCCGAAGACCGCGACCTCCCGTATCCCCGGGAGCTTTTCAAGCGCCCGCATGGTGTCAAGCGGCGCCGAGGTGTCCAACTGCACCAGGGTGTGGGCGGCGATTTCCGCCCGCAACTGGGCAGGCGCGCCCAGGGCGATGACGCGGCCGTGGTACATCAGCGCCAGGCGGTGGCAGTACTCCGCCTCGTCCATGTAGTGGGTGCTGACGAAGATGGTGTGGCCGGTCCCGGCCATGTCGCGGATCAGGTCCCAGAAGGCCGCGCGCGCGATCGGGTCCACCCCCGAGGTGGGTTCGTCCAGGAAGAGGATGGGCGGGTCGTGCAGGATGGCGCAGCCGAGCGCCAGCCGCTGTTTCCACCCCCCCGACAGGGTGCGCGTCAGCGCCGTGCGCCTGTGGGAGAGACGGGCCATTTCGAGCACGTACCGTTTCCGCTCCGCGCGCAGCGCGCGCGCGACCCCGTACATCCCGGCGTAGAAATCGATGTTCTGCTCGACCGTCAGGTCGTCGTACAGGGAGAATTTCTGCGACATGTAGCCGATGTTCCGGCGCACCCCCTCCGGGTCGGCGGCCACGTCGATCCCCCCCACGCGGGCGCTTCCCGAGGAGGGGGTCAGCAGGCCGCACAACATCCGGATCGTGGTGGACTTCCCCGCGCCGTTCGGTCCCAGGAAGCCGAAGATTTCCCCTTTCGCCACCCGCAGGGTGACGTCGTCCACGGCCGTGAAGGTGCCGAACTTCTTGACCAGCCCGTCGGTTGCCACCGCCCATTCGTTCATGGCATTTCCGCCGCCTCGGCCGCGCGCACCGTCCCGACGAAGACGGCCTCCAGGGTTTCAACCCCCGCGGCGCGCTTGAGCGCTTCGGGGGCGTCGCAGCGGATCAGCCGGCCTTGGTGCATCAGGCCCACGCGGTTGCAGCGTTCGGCTTCGTCGAGATAGGCCGTCGTCATCATGATGGTGATCCCGTCCTTGAGCAACTGGTAGAGGATGGTCCAGAAATCCCTGCGCGACACCGGGTCCACGCCGTTGGTGGGCTCGTCCAGAAACAGGATCTCGGGCCGGTGCAGCAGCGTGCACATCAGCGCCAGCTTCTGCTTCATTCCGCCCGACAGCTGGCCCGCCCGGCGGTCCCGGAAGGGCTCCATGCGCGTCATGGCGAGCAGGCGCCGGGCCAGGTCGGTTCGTTCCGTTCCCGTGATCCCGAAGAGGTCGGCGTAGAAGTCCATGTTTTCCCGGACGGAGAGGTCGGCGTAGAGACCGAAACGCTGGGCCATGTACCCGATCCTGTCCTTCACGGCCTGCGGCGCGCGCGCGACATCGTGCCCGGCGACCTCGGCGCTCCCGTCGGTGGGGTCCACCAGGCCGCAGAGCATGCGCAGCGTCGTCGTCTTGCCGGCCCCGTCCGGCCCGACCAGCCCGAAGATCTCCCCGCGCGCCACCTCGAGATCCAGGCCGTCGACCGCGACCAGCTCCCCGAAGCGGCGCGTCAGGCCCCGTGTCCGGATGATGGCGCCCATGTCCTACTCCACTTCCAGGACGGCGTCCGCGGGCATGTTCGATTTCAGCTCCTGGTCCGGGTTGGCCAGGTCGATCTTGATCCGGTAGACCAGCTTCACGCGCTCCTCGCGGGTCTGGATCTGCTTGGGGGTGAATTCCGCCTCGGAGGAGATGAAGCTCACCCGGCCCTCGTAAACCTTGTCCGGGTAGGAGTCGGTGGTGACCCGGGCCCGGGTTCCGAGCTTGACCCTGCCGTAGTCGGTCGCGCCGATATAGGCGCGCAGCCACGGGTGCCTGATGTCCCCGATGGCAAGGACCGGGGTCCCGGCGGGGAGGATCTCCCCGGGCTCGGCCGATTTCACCAGGACCACCCCGTCGACCGGGGACACGGCCACGGTGTCGGCGATCTGGGCGTCGATGAGGGCGAGGTTCGCCGCCGCGCGGTCGATCTCGGCCCGGCGCAGGGGGAGTTCCTGCTCCCGCTTCCTGATTTCCAGGCGGTTGTTTTCGGCCGTCCGGACGGCGGCGCGCGCTCTCTCCACCTGGGCGGCGGCGGCTTCGACCTGCTCACGGCGCGGCCCGGCCAGGGCCAGGGCCTGGCGCTGCCGCGCCTGGGTGAGCGCCGACTCCGCCGCTTCCCGGCGGCTGCGGTACTGGTCGAACTGGGCGGTGGAGATGTCGTCGTCCTCGTAGAGCCGCTCCGCCCGCTCCCAGTCGCGGCGCGCGCGCTCGAATTCGGCTTCGGCCGCGGTCACGGCGGCCCTGGCCTCCTCGATCTCCTCGGGGCGGGAGCCGTTGCGGAGTTCCCCGAGCCGGGCTTCCACGGCCGCCAGGTCGGCCCTGCGCTCGGCGAGGTTCGCGGCGAAGCTCTCCCGCTGCCAGGCGAGGGCGGTTTCCGCCTGGGCGAGCTGTGCCCTGGCCAGGGCGAGGGAGGCCGCTTCCCGTTCCCGCTGGGCCTCGAGATGGTCCCGGTCGAGCCGGGCGACGACCATCCCCTTCTTGACCTCGTCCCCTTCGTCCACGGTGCGCTCGAGCAGCCGGCCCGTGGTCTTGAAGGCGATCTGGATTTCGGTCAGCTCGATGTTCCCGGAGACCGGGATCCGGTTCGGGGCCTCGTCCCCTGTCCGGGTGAGCAGGAAGACGGCAATGCCTGCGACGGCCAGCGCAACGACGATGAGGGTGATCCGTTTTTTCATCCTCGGTTCCTCCGGTGAAGCCGCCGGCGCGCGGGCTAGGGCAGCCGCCCTCTTGCCGCACCCATCGCCTGTTCCAGGTCGATACGGGCGAGGTTGTAATTATACAGGGCCTGGATCTGGTTGTCCCGGGCCCGTTCGAGCCGCGTCTGGGCGTCGGTCACCTCGAGTCCGATGGCGACGCCGGCTTCGTAGCGCCGGCGGGCCTGCGCGAGCTCGTTTTCCGCAAGGCCCAGCCCCTCGCGGGAGACTTCTATCTGTTCCCGGGCCGAGTTCAGGGCGTCAAGCGCCAGGCGGACGTCCAGTTCGATCTCCTTTTCGAGGTCGGCCGTCCGTGCCTTCTCCGCGCGGTGGAGCGACACGGCCTCGGCCCGCCGCGCGTCCATGCGCCCGCCGTCGAAGATCGGGAGCCGGAGCGTGATCCCGTAAGCCCGCGTCGGCAGGGCGTCGTCGAAACCGCCGCCGATCGTGCCGTATTCGCCGAAGAAGGAGAGCGAGGGGAGACGTTCCATTTTCACGGCGCTCGCGGCCAGCCGGGCGCTCCGCTCACGCTCCCGCTGCGCCCCGAGATCCGGTCGCCCTGCCAGCGCCAGGGCGGTGGCGCTCTCGAGTGTGGCCGGGTCCACGGGGACGTAGCCCAGACGGTCGGTCAGTTCGAGTGCGACGGCGAGTTCGAGGTTCATGGCGCGCAGCAGCTCCATGTGGGCGCGGCGGCGGGCGGCGGCGGCAACCAGCAGCCGTTGCCGGTCGTTGGCCAGTTGCACGCGGGCGCGGGTGATCTCGATGCCGGTGGAGGTCCCCGCCGCCTTCCGGTTCTCGGCCAGCGACAGCACCCCCTCGGAGAGGGTGACGTTGGCGCCGGCCGCGTCCAGGTCCGCGTCGGCCCTGACGGCTGAAAGGTAGGCGCGGGCGATGCGGGCGGCGACCTCCTCCTCGGCCCCTTCCACCTCCCTCTGCGCTGCGGAGACGGCGGCGCGCGCCGACTGGAACCGGCGGATGGCTCCGTAGTCGAAGATGCTCTGGGTGCCGGAGATCCGGGCGTCCATGACGGTATAGGGCCCCACCAGCTCCGGGAAGGAGAAGGCGGTGCCCTCGATGGGGATCTGAAACCTCAGCCCGTTCGCCCGGAGGTTGACGGTCTGGTCGCGGTAGTTGAGTGATGACGACAGATTGGGCAGCAGGGCGGCGCGGGCCTGGGCCGAACGGGCGCCGGCCTGGTCGAGCCCTTCCCGGGCCAGCCGGGTCCGGATGTTGCCTTCCGGGGCCAGGGCGATCTCCACCGCCTGGCGGAGGCTCAGGGGAAGCGTCTGCTCCGTGGCCCGCTCTTGGGCGCCGACTGCGGCTGGCAGTAGCGCCGCCACCAGAATCCATAATGCTTTCATGGTTTCACCTCGCAAGATCCCGCGATGCCGGAATGGAACTTCGTCGCTCGGGGCGATTAGCCCGCTTTATTCATGAAGCGCCCGAAAAACGGCATTGTAGTGCAGTTCCGGCTCCCTGGAAACGAGATTGCGGCGGAGATTTCAGGGAAAACGGAGACCAGGGACCATTGAAATGGGTCCGAATGGACCCGAGAGCAAATTCAGGCTATCTCCCCGGCGATAACGCGCACACCACTCCCATCAAGCCCGCTGATGCGTTGCCGG
>JAAYAJ010000077.1 GCA_012719455.1 Acidobacteriota bacterium
AGACCGTCGGCATCATCGGCAACCAGGCGCTGGTGCTGGCCGGGGTGCTCGACATCGACGCCTCCGACAAGATCGCCCGCTTCATCCGCTTCTGCGACGCCTTCAACATCCCGCTCCTGACCCTGGTGGACATCCCGGGCTACCTCCCTGGATCGGACCAGGAGCACGGCGGCGTGATCCGCCACGGCGCCAAGGTGCTGTACGCCTACAGCGAGGCCACGGTCCCCAAGATCACCGTGATCCTGCGCAAGGCCTACGGGGGAGGCTACATCGCCATGTGCAGCCACCACCTGCGCGCGGACTTCGTCTTCGCCTGGCCCACGGCCGAAATCGCCGTCATGGGCCCCGAGGGTGCGGCCAACATCATCTTCCGCAACGAAATCCAGGCGTCCAAAAACCCGGAGGAAACCCGTCGGCAGAAGGTCAAGGAGTACACCGACAAGTTCGCCAACCCCTACGTGGCGGCTTCCAGCGGCTACGTCGACGCGGTGATCGCTCCGGGGGAGACCCGCGGCTACATCGTCCACGCGCTCCATCTGACGCGCGACAAGCAGGAGACCCGGCCCGCCCGCAAGCACGGGATCCCGCCGTTCTAGGAAGGAGTGTGGGTGTGAAGGAACAGGACAAGCTCGGCCGGATCGCGCTGGAAAACGGGGTCTATGAAACCCGGCTGACCCGCAAGTTCGAAAAGCGCCGATTGTTTGAAAGGCAGGACCCGCGCATCATCAAGGCCCTCATCCCCGGCGTGGTGGCCGAAATCTCGGCCCACAAGGGACAGACCGTCCGCCGGGGGGACGGCCTGATGACGCTCGAAGCCATGAAGATGCTCAACCGGATCACCGCCCCGGTTCCCGGCACGGTCAAGGCTGTCCGGGTAAAGGCGGGCGAAAAGGTATCCAAGGGACAGGTGCTCGTCGAACTCGAATAGCTACCGGCCGATGGCCGACCGGATCCGCGCCCACCCCTCCTCGGGAATGTGGGCGCCTTCGACCCGGCACACTTCGTACCCGCACATCGACGCAATCCGCCCGCACTCCCCGACCGGCAGGCCGGAGGTGAGGCCGAAGAGGAAGCCCGAAGCCCAGAGATCCCCCGCGCCGGTGGTGTCGACCACCCCCCCCTCCCCGTACGGAGGAATCTCGGTGGTTTCCCCGTGCAGGCGGACATAGCTCCCCCGCTTCCCTACCTTGAGGACGGCGCATTCGGCGTCCGCGGCCATGATCCGGAGCGCCTCTCCTTCCTCCCGGGCGCCGGTGTAGCTCCTCGCCTCGTCCTCGTTGGCCAGCAGCACGTCGACATATTCCCGCACGAGGGAGCGCACCAGGGAGAGATGGGCGTCCACCACGGTGAAGCTGGCCAGGTCGAGCGAGACCGGGACCCCGGCTTCCCGGGCCGCCTCGAGGGCGGCGCGGATGAGCGCCTCGTTAAACAGGAGATACCCCTCCACGTGCACCAGGGCGGCCCCGGCGAACAGCTCCGGCCGGAACACCCGCGGCGACATCTCCGACGAAGCGCCCAGGCAGGTCAGCATGGATCGTTCGGCGTCGGGAGTCACGATGGAGAGCACGCGCCCCGTGGGGGTCGCGACCGTCTCCAGGCGCGGCAGGACCTGGTTGGAGCGGAGCGCGGCCTCCAGGGTCCGGCCGACGGCGTCGTCCCCCCGCGTCCCCACGAACTCCGCCCGCGCGCCCAGCCGCCCCAGGCCGATGGCGGTGTTGCAGGCCGAGCCGCCGGGCACCATTTTCGGCCGGTTCGGGGAAGCCGACAGGAGTTCGTCCGCCCGGCCCGGGCCGACCAGCTGCATCCCACCCCTGGTAACGCCGTGATCGTCCAGGAAACGGTCGCTTTCGGAGAGGAGGATGTCCATCAGGGCCGATCCGACCCCCACGACGCGCGGAGGTTCGTTCCCGGGCTTCATCGGAAAATGGGGCATGACGATCCTTTCAGAAGGAGATGCGCTCCAATATGTAGAGGAGGCGGCGCGGGTTGTCAACCTCAATGCGGAGGGTTGCAATTGGGCGCACGGTTGGAGACAATGTGAGGTTCATCGCCTGATTCGAAAAACGGGGGCTTCCGCCATGATCACGTTTATCACCGGCATCGTCCTGCTCCTCCTGGGCTACGCCTTCTACTCGCGCTTCATCGAACGGCTGGCGGGGGCCGACCCCGCGCGTCCCACCCCGGCCACCACCATGACCGACGGGGTCGACTACCTGCCGCTCCCCTGGTGGCGGGTGTTCCTGATCCAGTTCCTGAACATCGCCGGCCTCGGCCCGATCTTCGGCGCCATCTCCGGGGCCCTGTGGGGCCCCGTCGCCTTCCTCTGGATCGTCCTCGGATCGATCTTCGCCGGCGCCGTGCACGATTACTTCTCCGGGATGCTTTCGATCAAGCACCGGGGACTGAGCATCACCGAAATCGTCGGCATCTATCTCGGCCCGGCGGTCAAGCATTTCATGCGGGGCTTCACCGTCGTCCTGATGGTGCTCGTGGGCGCCGTCTTCATCACCGGCCCGGCGCAGATCCTGGCCGGCATCACCCCCGGGTTCGCCAACATGACCTTCTGGGTAGGGGTCGTCTTCGCCTACTACGTCCTGGCGACCGTGCTCCCGATCGACAAAATCATCGGCCGGCTCTACCCCCTGTTCGGCTTCGCCCTCTTCTTCATGGCCTTCTCCCTCATCATCGCCTTGTTCGTCAAGGGGCTGCCGATCCCGGAACTGACCAGTGAAAACTTCCGGAATTTCCACCACCTCCCCGCGAGCTTCCCGGTGTTCCCGATGATGTTCATCACCATCGCCTGCGGCGCCATCTCCGGCTTCCACGCCACCCAGTCCCCCCTGATGGCCCGCTGCATCACCAACGAGCGCTACGGGCGCAGGGTGTTCTACGGCGCCATGATCACCGAGGGGGTGGTCGCCATGATCTGGGCCGCCATCGGCATGAGCTTCTTCGGCGGAGTCAGGGAGCTGAACGCGGCCATGGTGGCCAACCAGGGGAACGCGGCCGTGGTGGTCAACCAGGTGGCGCACACCCTCCTGGGGGGGTTCGGCGCCCTGCTCGCGCTGCTCGGGGTGGTCGCCGCCCCTATCACCTCCGGGGACACGGCGTTTCGCGGAGCCCGGCTGATCGTGGCCGATTTTTTGAAGTTCAAACAGGGGAGCATCCGCAACCGGCTCCTCATCAGCATTCCCCTCTTCGCCGCGGGTTTCATCCTGACCCGGATCGATTTCGCCATCATCTGGCGCTACTTCGCCTGGGCGAACCAGACGCTGGCCACGGTGGTGCTCTGGGCCGTCACCGTCTATCTCGCGGGAGCGAAGAAAGCATGGGCCGTCACCCTCGTCCCGGCGCTGTTCATGACGGCGGTGATCATCTCCTACATCTTGATGGCGCCCGAAGGGCTCCAGCTCCCCTACGGTTTGTCGGTCACAGTCGGAGTCGGCGCGGCCGCGGCGGCCCTGGCCGTTTTCGAATGGTTCCGCCGGAAAAACGCCTTCCTGCCCGACCTGCCGCAGGAAGAAGCCCCGGCGGCCACCCTGCCGTCCGTGGCGGAGTAGCAGGAAAAGCGACCGGCGACCTGGATTTCGGCATCCACGATAAGTTGGCGGCGCACGGCGGCGAGTTCCCCTTCCCGCAGGGGGGCATAGTCCGCGCCGCCGCCCGGATGGCGCGGGTGGCGCCTACAGCAGCGTCCCTCTCAGGATGATGGCGGCGGTGGTGAAGTAGATCACCAGCCCCGTGACATCTACCAGCGTCGCCACCAGGGGAGCGGAGGCGCTGGCGGGGTCGAACCCCATCCGCCGCATCACGAAGGGGAGGAGGGAGCCGATCACGGTCCCGAACATCACCACCCCCACCAGGCTGATGGCCACCACCAGCGCCACCAGCAGGTAGTGCTCCCCGTAGGTCTGGAACATGCGCTGCCAGATCACGATCAGGACGAAACCGACCACGGCCAGGATCATTCCCAGCGTAAACCCTGATGCGATTTCGCGCCGCACCACCCGGAACCAGTCGCGCAGCTTGATTTCCCCGAGCGCCATGGCGCGCACCACCAGGGTGGACGCCTGCGACCCGGAATTACCGCCGCTCGAGATGATCAGGGGGATGAAGAGGGCCAGCACGACGGCCCTGGCGATCTCCTCCTCGAAGCGTCCCATGGCCGAGGCGGTGAAGGTTTCCCCGACGAAAAGGGCGGCCAGCCACCCGGCCCGCTTCTTGATCATGCTGAAGAATCCGGTGTCCAGGTAGGGAGCGTCCAGGGCCTCCATCCCGCCGTATTTCTGGATATCCTCCGTCGCCTCCTCATGCACGACATCGACGATGTCATCGAGGGTGACGATCCCCTTCATGCGCCCCTCGGCGTCCACCACCGGCATGGCCGCCAGGCTGTATTCGGCGAAAAGCCGGCTGACCGACTCCTGGTCGTCGGTTTCCCCCACGGTCACCAGGTCGGTGTTCATGATGTCCCGTACCAGGGTTCCGGGCAGGGCGGCGAACAGGTCGCGGAAGGAGAAGACCCCCAGCAGGCGCTGGTTCGGGTCGGTCACGTATACGTACTGCACCGTCTCGGCGTGCTCCCGGGTTTGGCGGCGCAGGTAGCTGATCGCCTCGTCCGCCGTCATCTCCGCGCGCACGCGGGCGTAACGGGGGTTCATCAGCCCGCCCGCCTCGTCCTCGGCGTAGGCCAGCAGGGCGTGGACCTCTTTCCGGGTGAAATCGTCCAGCAGTTCCAGCAGCCCTTCCCGATCCTCGGGGGGGGCTTCCTGGATCAAGTCGGCGACGTCGTCGGGGGCGAGCAGGCGCATCCACACCCGGCGCCGGTTGGGGGGGAATTCCAGCAGCATCCGGGCCTGTTCGCGCGCCGAGAGGCTGATGAAGAAGTCCTCCCGCTCGGTGCGTGGCAACTGGCCGAACGTCGGGTGCCGCTCCTCGGCCGAAAGCAGCGGCCACACGTCGCGCAGGTCGGAAGCGGTGGCAATTTGAGTCAGATCGTCTCTAGGATCGGTGGACATTATCCCGTTCTCCCCTGCCGCATCCGGCCGCTCCGAGGCCTGTTACCATCGGGGTCCGCAAAGCCGGCCGGCATGAACCGATCGTTGCCTGGACACCCCGAAAAACCGCATACAAAGGTAACCATTCGGACCGCAACATGCAAATAATGTTGCGGGTCGGCCCGCAGCGCCGGTCACACCCTCAAACCTGCACGACGCGCCCGTCGGGCCCATTCCGGCAGGGGAACCAGACCAGCGCCACCAGCCGGACCCGGACATCCGCCTTGCGCGGTTTGAGGGGAGCGGGTTCCACCGCCTGCCGGGTAGGGTCGGCCGAACCCTCCAGGGTTTGTACCTCCGCGGCGAATTCCCCCTCGAGCGCCTCCTTCTGCAGCCGCAGCGCATCCAGGTTCTCCTCGGCCGCGGCGATATCGGCCTTTTCTTTCGCCGTGCGCACCCCCGAACGCATGGTGGTCGAGGCCCGCCCGATGGTGCCGGCGGACAATTTCTTACGCCCCATGAAGGCCCCCAGCAGCGTGGCCCCCAGGTTGAGCGCCGTCTGCACCCCCGCCCGGCGCACGTCCCCTTTCTCCTTTTCCAACTTCTGTTCCGCCTTGCGCATCCGCTCCTCGAGCGCGGCGATTTTGGGACCGTACCTGGCCCTCAGGGCATCCACCTGGCGGTCCCGCCGCTCCCGCGCCAGCTGGGCCAGGCGAACGCGGAAGTCGCCCTCACTCTCTCCCGGATCGGAGGTCAGCTTGAATTCGGTGCTGCGGTAGAGCCCCAGGCTCGAGGTGCGGTAGAGAAAATCGGTGTATTCCTTCGCCCAGGCCTTGTAGTTCCCCGGCTGGAAGGCTGCGGCGGCCGGGAGTCTGAAGCCGGCCGCACCGGCGGGTTCTTTCACCAGGTCCTCCTCGGCAAGTGCCACGCTCTCGGCCGCGGTCCAGTCGATCACCCCCGTTTCCCCGACGGCAGCGGCGCGGACCGCCGGTTCGGACGCCCCCCCGGGGTAGTGCACCTCGCCGAAGGCGCATACCTTCGGGACATAGATCACCTCTCCCGCCGCTCCCGTGAATGGGAGGAAATACTCGGGGACCCCGGGAGGGACGATGGGGCGTGCCGACGCCATCGTCTCTTCGGCAACCGGGGTCGGTGCCGCCGGAACGGGAGCCTGCATCGCCGGTTGAGGAGCCGGCGGCGCCGCGAGGAGACTGATCTGCCCGAGCGTGAGCGGCCCCCTCAGGTAGGAGAGGCACCACCGGGTCTGGAAAACCGCGGGCGCCTCGTCGTGGATGTTCTGCATCAGGAAAACGCGCTTCCCGAGCGCGGCAATGGTCTGCCGCAAATCCGACTGCTCCGCGGCCGATCCCGCGGCGATCCCTTCGACGAGCCGGTCGATATCCTGCGGCGTCTGCAGCCGGCCGATGAACCAGGTCCCGGCGTTTGACAGCGCCTTGTAATCGAGGTCCACCGGGTTCTGGGTCGCCAGCAGCACCCCGACGCCGAAGGCGCGCGCCTGCTTGAAGAGGATCATGAACGGCTTCTTGGATGGGGGGTTGGCCACCGGGGGGAGATAACCGGCGACCTCGTCCATGTAGACGAGGGCCCGCAGGCTGGTGGTCCCCGGCTGCGACCGCATCCAGGCCACCACCTGGTTCAGCAGCAGCGTCACGAAAAACATCCGTTCCTGTTCACCCAGGTGGGCGATGCTGAAGATGGAGACTTTGGGCTTCCCTTCCGGCGTATGCAGGAATCGCCCCACGTCCATCGGTTCCCCTTGGAGCCACGCCTCGAATCCCGGCGAGGCCAGCAGGCCGTTGAGCCGCAGGGCCAGTTCGAAACGGTCCCTGGAAGGGAAGAACGATTCCATGTCGAAGGCGCCCAGCCGCTCGAAGGGGGGAGCCTGGATGGAGTGCAGGAGCGTTGCGATCGAAACGTCCCGTCCCCCGGCCCAGTGGTGCCCGAGGATGTTGGACACCAGGATGTTCTCCCTGCTGGTGACCGGGTCCCCCGTCAAGCCGACCAGGCCGAGCAGGCCCGTGGCGGAGGAAACCATCATGTCGGCGAGCGCCTCCCGGTCCTCGAGCACCTCCGGCCCGGGGCGGCGGAAGCCGTCAAGCAGCGCCACCGGCGTCCCCGCCCGGCTCCCGGGGGTGTAGATCGTAAAGTGCGCCGCATCCCGAAGCTTGCGGATCCGTTCCCCGTCCTGCCCCCATGAAGCCAGCCCTTTTGTCCACAGTCCGGCCTGGGCCGCGGCATACTCCTCCGGGGCCTGGTTGGCGCGCGCCGCGTCGTCGGTGTTGACCCAGGGGAGAAAGTCCTCCGCGCGGAGTTTGGGGAAGGTGAGCAGGAGGTTGGCCATGTCCCCTTTCGGGTCGATCACGATGGAGGGGATGCCGTCGATGGCCGCTTCCTCGAGCAACGCGACGCAGAGGCCCGTCTTCCCGCTCCCGGTCATGCCGACGCACACTCCGTGGGTCACCAGATCGCGCGCGTCGTACAGCAGCAGCCCCCCTTCCGGGGCCCTGGCCTCGAGGCTGTATTTCTTCCCCAGGTAAAACTGGCCGAGTTTTTCGAAGTCTTCCATGGTCCTGGCTCCCGGTCTTTGTCGGATGGAACCCTGCGGATGCGAAACAGGTACAGGGTAACACCACGGGGGCGAAGGCCGCAAACCACAACATGCGTGAAATGCCTCCGCCTCCTGTATTATGATGAACCCCGTTCCCGGCAACCGGGAGAACGATCCAGGACCACAACGCAAAAACCGGAGGGCGCACCATGATCGACAGGGATAGGAATGAGAGCGGGTTGATCGTCTCGCGGCGCGAGGTGATCGGGGGATTGACGGCGGCGGCGGTCATGGCGCCCGTCTTCATCCGGGACCTCTTTGCGGCGGGCGCCCCGGTCGTGGAGACGACGGCTGGCAAGGTGCGCGGTTCCTATGCCGACGGGGCCTACACCTTCCTGTGCGTCCCCTACGGCGCGGACACCTCGGGCGCCGGGCGCTTCATGCCCCCGCGCCCGCCCAAGCCCTGGGCGGGGGTGCGCGAGATCCCGTCAAAGCGGGCGATCGCGCCGCAGACCGACCCCGCACCCGCCCCGAGACCGAATATTCCGGCCCTGATCGGGATGATGTCGATCGGGAGCGAAGAGGGGAGCGTCGAAACCGAGGACTGCCTGAACCTCACCATCTATACCCCCGGGCTCGACAACGCCCGCCGCCCCGTCATGTTCTGGTGTCACGGCGGCGGCTACGCCCAGGGATCGGGCTCGGCGAAGATGTACCATGGCGCCGCGCTCGCCCGCGCCGGCGACGTCGTCGTCGTCAGCGTCACCCACCGGCTGAACGTCCTCGGCTTCGCACACCTGGCCGAGTCGGGACCTGACTTCGCCTCTTCCGGAAATGTGGGGATGCTCGATATCGTCCTGGCGCTCGAGTGGGTGAAGAAAAACATCCGGCGCTTCGGGGGAGACCCGAACAAGGTCCTGATCTTCGGCCAGTCGGGAGGGGGAGGCAAGGTGGCGGCGCTCCTGTCAATGCCTTCGGCCCGGGGACTGTTCCAGCGTGCGGCCATGCAAAGCGGCTCCACGCGCCGCTTCCAGGACCCGGACGAGGCGGTGGAGGCCCCGCGCGGCCTCTACGCCGAGCTGGGGCTGCGGCCGGACCAGGGACGGGAGTTGCAGCAGGTGCCGCTCGAGCGGCTGATGGCGGCCCATTTCGCCGCCTCCAAACGCCCCGGCGGCGGGGGGCGCTACGCCCCTGTCCGCGACGGCGCCGTCATCCCCCGTCACCCCTTCTACCCGACGGCCAACCCCCTGGCCGCCTCGGTCCCCCTCGTCATCGGAACGGTGCGGACCGAGGGGACGGCTTTCCAGCTGGCCGATGAAGCGGCCTATAACCTGGACGACGCCGGGCTCGAGGCACGGATGAAGTCGACTTTGGGAGACCAGAACGGCGCGGCCGCCGTCGCCCTCTACCGGAAGTTGATGCCCGGAGCCTCCCCGTCGGACCTCTATTTCGAGATGACGAGCGACCGCGGGCGGCGCGCGGCGATCGAGATCGCGGAGCTGAAAACGGCCCAGGGGGTCACCCCCGCCTACCTGTACGAGCTGACCTGGAGCACCCCGGTCTACGACGGCCTGCTGCGCACCCCCCATTCGCTTGACCTGCCGCTCATCTTCAACCTCGCCGACGATCCCGTCTGGGCCCCCTACACGGGGGGAGTGCCCGAATCGCTCCAGGTGGCGCAGGCGATGATGGGGGCCTGGGTCGCGTTCGCCCGCACCGGGGCCCCCGGCACCCGCGCGCTCCCCTGGCCCGCCTTCACTCTCGACGGTTTCGAGACCATGGTCTTCGACGTCAAGAGCGAAGCCAGGAAAGACCCGTTCAGGGAAACGCGCAAATTCTGGGCAGGGATCTGACCCCTGCCTCCCCCCCTCCGGCGCGCGCGCCGGAGGGATCCGGGGCGCCTTGGCCGCAAACCCGGAAAACCCTTCCCTCCTTCACCTCCGACCTGCGCCGCACGGGACACAAGCCGATCCCTCCCACCGGCAACGCCCGCCCCCTCTTTGCCGACCCTGAAGCGCCATTCTGCACGGCGCAGAAGTACGACGCCCCCTCCCCGTACATCGCCGACAACAACAGCCGATACCAGGCCGGGGCTGAAAACCCGGGCGTCTGCAGCGGGGAGGCGGCGACACCGGGCGCGTGGGCTGTAACAGCGCTTCCCCGGTTTCGTAGCCGGCGCGCGGCGCCACGGGAGCCTTCGGTAGACCGCAACCCGGTCGGAGCAACTGGAGCGGGCGCTCGGACGCGCGCGCCGCGCAGAAAGAGGGACGAGCGACCGTCCTCGCCACGATCATCGCCTGGTCCGGGCTTCATTGTGACCGGGCGGGGGCAGAATCCGGGCAACCGGCGGGAAACGGGGTTCAGACCCCGAGCGCGCGGATCCGTTCGCCGAGCGGCGGGTGGGTGGAGAAATATTCCGCGATCCCCGAGTCGTCGGGAGCCACACCGGCGAGGCGCCCGAGGGCGCTTTTGGCGGCGCCGGCGTCGAACCCCGCCGCACGCAGCAGCCGCACAGCTTCCTGGTCGGCCTCGAGTTCGAGCGCGCGCGAATACCCTTTCCCCAGGGCCTCGCGCAGCAGGAGCCCGACGCCGGAGAGGCGCCGGGCGACGGCGTCAAGGAGAACGCCCGCCGTCAACTGGTCCCGGGCATGCCCGCCGATGACGTGCCCGATCTCGTGCGCCAGGAAAAAGGCGACCTCGTCCCGCCGGCGCCCACACAGGTCGAGGAGCGGCGCCGTGATGAACACGAACCCCCCGGGGAGCGCGTAGGCGTTGGCCACCGGCGCCGCCACCACCCGGAAGGTGAAGCGGAGTCCCCCCTCCCCGACCGCACCGGCGAGTTTCGCCCCGATCCCCTCGACCAGTTCGCGGTCCCGCTCCGAAACCCCGCCCGGAAACTGCGCCGCAAACTCCCGCGCGCATTCCCGCCCGTACTCGGTCTCGGCCGCCTGCGCCTCCTCTTCCGTACCCGAAGCCCACGCCATCATCCAACGGGCGCGGCGCACGGGCTTGCGGGCCTTTTCCCCGAGTTCCTGTCCTATCCTGGGGAGAGTGCGGGCGCCGAAAAGCAGCAGGAGAATGAGGAGCAGAATCAGAAGCGGCAAGGTTTCACCTCGAAAAAGACGGCGGGGATCTGGCCCGTCCATCGCTTCATACTCTAGCATCCCCTTCGGTCGCGGAGCCGGAAATAATGCACCCGCAGGGAACGACCAGGGAGACATGGTCATCATATCGATGCAGCCCGGGGATCGGGCCTGTCGCGCGCGACTCCGCTCTACTACGACCTCCCCGACCCGTCCGGCCTTCGGATACTAATCCGGAGCAGCTACAGCCTCTACACCCCATCCAAGCGCGCCATCTGGATAGGATCCGCCCCTGCCGCAAGCGGGCACCCCGCTCAGGGAGAGGAAGCCGTTGCCCAACATCACCATCACGGAAAAACAGCGACAGACCCCGCAGACATCCATGATATCCCCCCCCCCCATCGCAGAAAACTAGCTCGCACCGAGGCCGGTCTCCGCTTCTTCGAGCTCACTCATGGAGAGCCTGCGCTGCTTCGGCTCTCCCGGAACCGGAGCTGGGAGGTCGGGATTGAGCCACCCGTAGAAATGGAATCCGTCGTTTCCGGCGGACGTTGGCCCATCTGGATCCAGGTTTTGGGGCTGCGAATGAGTTCCCGCCTTATTGGGCATGCCCCCTCCCGGAATAAGAGAAAAAGCACCGGCGGAAGCTCGCAGGAAAAACGACGTCCCGGAGGGAACAGATTTTTTCCGGACAGAAAGCGGCGCTCTTTCCTATAATGCGGACGCGGAGCCATCGCCGCGAACACCCGCGGCCGACGGTGGAACAAAGTGCTGCGGCGGACCACCGCAGGGAGCGATGGCTCCGGTTGTTTGGACAGCTTTTACAGGGTAATGAGTGTAACCTCGCATGACCGGGAAGCCGGGCGTCACGCTGGGGACAACCGAAGCAAACCGCCGCGGCCAACGATCGGAGAGATTGATTAGGGCGTACGGCCGGGCGAGCCGCCACCACGGACAGGGGAGCATGGGCATCTACGGAACAACGGTGTTTCTCAGCTCATTCCTGCTCTTTATCGTGCAGCCGCTCCTGGCGAAATTCATCCTCCCCTGGTTCGGCGGCAGCCCCGGGGTCTGGACGACGTCGCTTCTTTTTTTCCAGGTCGTCCTCACGGCCGGCTACGCCTGGGCCCACCTGGTGGCGCGCCGGCTCCACGCACGGGCTCAGGCTCTGGCCGCCTGGGCCCTCCTCGCGCTGTCGCTCGCCTTCCTGCCCCTGGCCCCCTCCCGGAGCGGGCTGGCGGAGGAGATCGCCACCCCGACCCTGGACATCCTCCGGGTGCTTCTCGCCAGCGTGGGCGCCGCCTGCTTTCTCCTGTCGGCCACCAGCCCCATGCTGCAGGCGTGGCACAGCCGTATCCGGCCCGGGGTCGAGCCCTATCGCCTCTACACGTTCTCCAACCTGGGTTCGCTCGCGGCCATCGCCGGCTACCCCTTCCTGGTGGAACCCAACCTGAAATTGGGGAGCCAGACTTTGCTCTGGTCGCTCCTCTACGCGGGCTTCGCCCTGATGTGCACCGGCTGCGCCTGGCGCCTCTGGGAATCCTCCCCGCCTGGTGCGGCGGAGGTTTTGCCCCCGGCGGCGGAGAGGACTGCATTCCCCGGGATGACGACACCCGTCATCGCCGGGAGTCCGACGCCCGCCGTCCCCAGGGAAGCGTCCGAATCGCCAACGGCGCGGGACTGGGGGCTCTGGCTCCTCCTCCCCGCGCTCAGCTCCCTCATGCTGCTGGCGACGACCAACCAGCTTTGCCTGGACACCGCCGCGATCCCGCTCCTGTGGCTCCTCCCCATGGGGGTGTATCTCCTCTCGTTCATCCTCTGCTTTCACAGCGAGCGCTGGTACCCGCGCGCCCCTTTCGGCGTGGCCCTGGCCGTGTCCCTGGCCGGGATCTGCGTGATCCTTTACAAGGACGTCTTCGTCCCCCTCCCCATCCAGATCGCGGCTTACACCATCACCCTCTTCGTCTGCTCAATGGTGTGCCACGGGGAGCTGGTGCGGCGCAGGCCCGCTCCGCGCCACCTGACATCCTTCTACCTGATGATTTCCGCCGGGGGGGCGCTGGGGGGGGTGTTCGTGAACCTGCTGGCCCCCCGGTTGTTCCGGGGCTACTGGGAATTTCACCTGGGAATCGTCGTGATCGCCCTGGTGATGCTCGCCCTCCTGTTCCAGGACCGGGCGTTAAAAAACCGGCTCCTTCCGCTAAGGGTTTTCGCCGTCCTGTTCCTCATTGGGCTGACAACCGCACTCGGCCTTCACGTCTCCAGGGGCCTCGAGGATGCCGTGGAGGTGAAGCGGAATTTTTTCGGGGTGATCAAGGTCTTCAACGACGACCGGGGGGATCCCGGGGATCGTCACCGGACGCTCATGCACGGGCGCATTGTGCACGGCTACCAGTATGACCACGAGGAGAAGCGCTACTGGCCCGTCTCCTACTACGGCCCGGCGAGCGGCGTCGGGCTCGCCGTCATGAACCACCCCCGGCGGCTCGACCCGGAGCGGCGCAGCCTGCGGATCGGCGTCATCGGGCTGGGGACGGGGACGATCGTGACCTACGGGGAGGGGGGGGATCTTTTCCGCTTTTATGAAATCAACCCCGAGGTGACGCGCTTTGCGCAAAATCATTTCACCTACCTCGGCGACACTCCCGCCCGGGTGGAGATCGTACCGGGCGACGCGCGGATCTCCATGGAGCGAGAACTCCGCCAGGGCCGGCCGGGGGAGTTCGACCTCCTGGTGCTGGACGCTTTTTCGAGCGACGCCGTCCCGGTGCACCTCCTCACCCGGGAGTGCTACGAAGTCTACCGGCGCCATCTCAAAGAGGACGGGATCCTGGCCGTACACACCAGCAGCCGCTATTTCAACCTGAACCCGGTCCTCAGGAGTCTTGGGCGGCTCCACGAGGGGGAGGGGATGCAGGTGCTGCTCGTGGAGGACCCCGGCAGCGGGCTACTCAAGACCGACCCCACCAGCTGGGTGCTTCTCACCGCGAACCGGGAGTTTCTGGCGAACCGGAAGGTAATGGCGGCAGTCACCCCCTGGGGCGCGGGCGACCACAAGCCCCTCATGTTCACCGACGACTACAGCAACCTGTTCCGGTTGCTGAAATAGCCTACGAAGGGGCAGGCACAAACAGGCGAACAGGATGAGGAGCCGACCGGGATCCGCGTTCTTACACGTTAGTTTTTGGCGTGTTCGCCAGGCACAAACAGGCGGACAAGGGTAGAGCCAACCGGGAGTTGCCGGCGAACCGGAAGGTAATGGCGGCAGTCACGCCCTGGGGCGCGGGCGACCACAAGCCCCTCATGTTCACCGACGACTACAGCAACCTGTTCCGGTTGCTGAAATAGCCTACGAAGGGGCAGGCATAAACAGGCGAACAGAGGATGAGGAGCCGACCGGGATCCGCG
>JAAYAJ010000006.1 GCA_012719455.1 Acidobacteriota bacterium
CATTATTTATCCCAAGGCGGGCATCGAAATCCGCCCGTCCTCTACAGAAGGCTCCCCCCCTTCCGATAAACGGGGGCGGCCCCAGCTTAAAAACCGTTGGCAATCCCGGATCACGAAATAGTACAGTGTGGCCCCGCGGCACCAGGAGGAACAATGGCGGAAAGGATCTATCTCGACAACGCGGCGACTTCATTCCCGAAGCCCAACGAAGTCTACGACTTCATGAACGAATTCTACCGGACCTGCGGGGGGAACCCGGGACGATCCGAACACTGCGGGGCCCTGGAAACGGAGGAAATGGTACTGCACACGCGCAAGCTCCTCTGCGACCTGTTCCACGGCGGCGACCCGAACCGCGTAACCTTCAGTTACAATGCCAGCGACGCGCTGAACCAGATCATCCAGGGCGTGCTCGAGCGCGGCGACCATGTCGTCACCAGCCGGCTGGAGCACAACTCCGTGCTGCGGCCGTTGTACCACATGGAAATGGAGGGGGACATCGAAGTCACCTACCTCCCCTTCGACGGAGCCGGATACCTGGACCCCGGCGATGTCAGAGCCGCCATCAGAAAAAACACGAAATTGGTCATTTTGAACCACGCCTCGAACGTCATCGGCACCGTCCAGCCGCTGGCGGAAATTGGCACGATCTGCCGCGAATCCGGAGTCCTCTTCGCCGTGGACGCGAGCCAGACGGCGGGCGTCAACCCGATCGACATGCAGCGCATGCAGATCGATCTCCTGGCGTTTACGGGACACAAGGGCCTGCTGGGCCCGACGGGCATCGGGGGGCTCTGCGTCGCGGAAAACGTCGCTATCCGGCCCACGCGCTTCGGCGGCACCGGGGTGCGCTCAGCGGAGCGTTTTCATCTCGAGGAATTTCCATACCGCCTCGAATGCGGCACCCTGAACATCCTTGGGGTCGCCGGGCTCTACGCCGGCCAGTTGTGGCTCCGCAAAAACGACCCGGAGCGGATCCACAACCGGGAGATGGCGCTTTGGGACAGACTTCGGCGCGGACTGCAGGCGATCGAGGGCGTCGTCACCTACTGTGCGGAAGGGCCGGCGGACAAAAACGCCGTACTGAGCTTCAACCTCACCGGGTGGGAAGCGGGGGATGTAGGCGCCATTCTGGACGTGGATTACGGCATCGCCTGCCGCACCGGCCTGCAATGCGCGCCGCTTGCACACCGGCAGCTCGGCACCGACCGGATCCTCGGAACCGTCCGGTTCAGCCTGGGCCCCTTCAACACCGAGGAGGACGTGGATCGCGCCGTCGAAGCCGTCGGCGATATTGCGGAAATCCGGCGGCGGTGAGGAGTCCCGACCGACCGGGCCCGCGGCGCCCTGTTTCCCATGCCGGCACTTCTCCATCCGGCGCATCGAAAAAGCCGAAGCACCCTGATTCGCCCTCCCGCCCCCCGCCGGGGATTGACCTTTGCGGGGAACGGGGCAACAATGGCATAAGTCAAACCGTGGAAAACCATTAAACGACAGGGAGAACCCAGATGAAAACAGGAGCGCGCAACAAGCTGCAGGCGAAGGTCACGTCCATCCAGAGCGATAACATCATGTCGCTGGTGAAATTCGAGGCCACGGCGCCGCAAGGGATGGCTTCGGTCATCACCACCGAGTCGGTCCAGGAGATGGGCCTCAAGGTCGGCGACACCGTGACCCTGGTGATCAAGGCCATTCACGTGCTGCCCGTGAAGGGATAAACCCCGGATTCACACAGGTATTGCGGAAGAGGTTCAAAGCAGGGGGAAGGTATGTCCAAAGTGATCGATGCGCGCGGCCTTGCCTGCCCGCAGCCGGTGTTGCTGACGAAGAAGGCCCTCGCGGAGGAGAATCGGGTGACGACCATCGTCGACGGCGAAACGGCGCAGCAGAATGTCACCCGGATGGCTGAAAAACAAGGGTGCCTCGTTCGGGTCGAAGAGCGGGAGGACGGGATCTACCTCAACATCTCCCGGGAAGGGGAGCCGGCGCCGGAGGCGGCGGTCATGCTGGATGCGCCCCCCCCGGCGGGGCCGCTGGTCGTCTCCGTGGCGAGCGAATTCATGGGGCGGGGAGACGACGTCCTGGGCAACATCCTGATCCGGGCCTTCTTCCACACCCTGGGGGAGGTGGAGCCGGTCCCCGATGTCCTGGTATTTTACAACAGCGGGGTCAGGCTCGCCGTGGAGGGGTCGCCGGTGCTCGAAGACCTGCGGGCGCTCGCGCAAGCCGGGATGCGGCTCCTGATCTGCGGCACCTGCCTGGGCCATTACGAACTGAAGGATAAAGTGGCGGTCGGCGAGGTTTCCAACATGTATTCGATCGCCGAGACCCTGCTTGGCGCCGGGAAGGTGGTGAGCGTATGAGCCCTGCAAGCCCCGAAGGGCCGATCCGGCTCACGCAGTTGACGACGGCGGCCGGTTGAGCGGCCAAGATGGGGCCTGAGACCCTGGCGCAGGTGCTGCGCCCGCTCACCGGCATCTTCCTGCCTAAAGATCACCCCGACCTGCTGGTCGGCCTTGATATCAGCGACGATGCCGCCGTCTTTAAAATCAGCGACGATCTGGCCCTGATCCAGACCCTCGATTTTTTCACCCCCATCGTGGACGATCCCTACGACTATGGGGCGATCGCCGCAGCCAACTCCATGAGCGACGTCTACGCCATGGGGGGGGAGGTGATGCTGGCGCTCAACATCTGCGGCTTCCCCTGCGGCCTCGAGCCGGCGATGATCACCGAGATCCTGCGCGGGGGGGCGGAAAAGGTACAAGAGGCGGGCGGCGTAATCGCCGGCGGCCACACCGTCGATGACCGCGAGCCGAAATACGGGCTGTCGGTACTCGGGCGGGTCCACCCGGAGCGCTTCTGGACCAAGGCGGCCGCCCGGCCGGGCGATCTCCTCGTCCTGACCAAGCCGTTGGGGGTGGGAATCATCTCCACCGCCGCCAAGGCCGACGCGGCCGATCGGGCACATGTCGCCGGGGCGGTGGAAAGCATGAAAAAGCTCAACCGCAAGGCGGCCCGGCTGCTCATGGAGACCGGAATCCGCGCGGCCACCGACATCACCGGCTTCGCCCTGCTCGGACACGGGTCGGAAATGGCCGAAAAGAGCGGGGTGCGGCTCCGGTTTGCGCTCGAACGCCTCCCCTTCCTGGCGGGTGCGCGGGAGTATGCCGGGGATTGGCTCTTCCCGGGGGGGGCGGGGCGGAACCGGAAATGCTACGGCAGCGGGGTGGACTTTGCCCCCGGGGTGCCCGAAGAGATGCGCGAGCTCCTCTTCACTCCGGAAACCTCCGGGGGCCTGCTCGCGGCCATCCCGCCCGCAAGGATCGAACGGGCGCAGGAGCTCTTTGCCGCCGCCGGGCAACCGTTCTGGATCGTCGGGGAGGTGGCGGAAGGCGCCGGCATCGAGGTCGGAATGTAGCTACCGGCGCCCCAGCGCCGCGCGGCAGAGCGCCGTCAGGGAATCGAGCGTGTTCCGGAGCCTGGGGGAAAGAGGGGCCAGCTCCTCGCTCGAGCGGATGCCGATCCCGAGAAAGTGAACCACGAGGCCCGGGATCTCGTTTTTCCAGAAGGCGAACAGGAGCGACAGCGGGATGGAATGGGCCGTGTGGCAGATCGAATCGAGGCGGTCGGCCGGGTAGAGGGCCCAGTCCCCCTCCGCAAGTTCCTCGTCGAAGACGGCGTCGACCACGAGCACGGTCCCGCCCGCCTCCTCCCGTACCCACCGGAGCGCACCCTCGACTGAGACTCCGACCGCGCGGGCTTTGAACCCGCCTCCGCTCTCCGGCGCGAGCGCTTCGGCCAGGGCATGGCCGATCGCGTCGTCGCCGCGCAGGGGGTTCCCCACCCCCAGGAGGAGGAGCGGGCGGATGCGCAGGATGTCTGAAAGCGCCGGCCCTCCCATGAACGCCGGCGCTACTCCATCTCCAGGCGCAGGGCGTCCCGGGTGAAGCTCGCCACTTCAAACTCCTCGTCGAGCCAGATCGCGTCCTTGGGACAGACATCGGCGCAGCGGGCGCAGTGGACGCAGCGGTCGAGGTAGAGGATCATCTTGAACTTCTTGCCCACGTTCTTCTTCCCCGGCTCCGGCGGCGGGGCGTTGGGATCGGGGGGGAGCTGCTCGATCTCGATCGCCTCCGCCGTGCAGTCGCGCACGCACGCCTTGCAGCCGATGCAGGCGCCCGGCCGCAGCCGCGGGGTGCCGCGGAAGCCCTCCGGCACCACCGATTCGACAAATGGGTAGACCCGGGTCACCGGGGATTGCCCCAGGTTTCCCAGGAGTTCGGGAATAAAGATGCCTGCCTTCAACATGTTATATAACTCCGTTTCCCTTGAGTATGAGCACCGCCAGGAGTTGGATGAGGCTCGCTGGGGCCAGGTACTTCCAGCTGAAGGTCACGATCTGGTCGATGCGGAGGCGCGCGAAGGAGGCGCGGATGACGCTCAGGAGGAAGACCACGAACGACGTCTTGACGATCAGCCACAACCCGCCGATCCAGAGACCGCCGGGGAACCCGCCAAGGAAGAGCGCGGCGATGAAGGCAGACCCGACCATCATCAGGATGTCCTTCTGGATGCGGAACAGCGCCAGCTTCTTGCCGGTGTACTCGGTGAGCGGCCCACCGACCACTTCCGTTTCCGCCTCTGGGATGTCAAACGGCGTCCGCTCGAGCTTGGCTTGCAGCGTCAGGAGCGCGACCAGGAAGGCCAGCACCTGGATCACGATCACCCACCAGGCGCCGCTGGTCCAAGGATAGACCGCGATCGTCCGGATCTGCCAGCTCCCGGCGACCACGGCGGGGGTGAGGAGGGCCAGGAAGAAGGGGACCTCGTAGGCAAACAGCTGCGTCAGCACCCGCGTCGCCCCGATCAGGCTGTAGGGGCTGACCGAAAACCAGCCCGCCAGAAAGAGCACCAGCGAGGGGAGGGAGAGGAGGTAGAGCACCACGATGAGGTCACCCTCGAAGGAGTTGTAGGGGGTGACGAGCCAGACCGGCAGGTAGAGCCCCGCGGTGACCACCGCCGCCAGCCCCAGGATCGGCATCAGGCTGAACATGAAGCGGTCGGCCCGCGCCGGCACGATGTCCTCCTTGAAGAAGAGCTTCAGGATATCGGCCACCGGCTGTAGCAGACCGGCGTAGCCCGTATGGAGCGGCCCGCGCCGATTCTGCATGCGCGCGTAGAATTTCCGGTCCATCCACTCCAGGAAGGTCGAAAAGACCAGCTGGAAGAGCAGGCCGGGATACACCAGGATATAGAGCAGCGGTTTGACGACGTCCATCCGATCCCCCATGAATCAGAAACGAATTCCCTTGTTCTTGCTATACCATTCGATGCCGCGGCGGCGCAGCTGTTCCCACGTCGTCACCTCAGTGCCGCGCTTCGGATCACGCAGCACGATGGCCATCCGGTCCGTGCAGGAATAGCAGGGGTCGATCGAGGCGATGGCGATCGGGATATCGGCGACATAGGAGCCGATGACCGACTCGGTGGCGACTTCCAGGTTGGCCATCGTGGGGGCGCGCACGCGCACCCGCTCGGGCTTGTCGGTGCCGTTGCCGCGCACGAAATGGACATCCTCCCCCCGCGGCGCCTCGTAGCGGCTCACCGCCACCCCCTCGGGCACCCTGCGCGACACCTTGGCCAGGGCGATCTCCCCCTCGGGGAGGGTTTCGAGCAACTGCTCGATGATCTTGCAGGACTCGATCATTTCCAGCACGCGCACGATGACGCGGCCCAGGACGTCGCAGGAGTCATGGGTGATCAGCTGGAAATCCATCTCCGCGTAGCAGGCGTACGGATCGTCCTTGCGGACGTCGGTCGCCACGTTGCTCGCCCGCGCGAAGGGCCCCACGGCGCACATCTCCGCCGCGCGCTCGGCCGACAGGGTGCCCACCCCCTTGATGCGGCCGACGAAGCTCGGCTCGTTGGTGCCGATCTTGGCATAGTAGTCCAGGCGCTGCCGCACCGTCTTCAGGATTCCCAGAATCTCCTTGCGCTGTGCGTCGGTCAGGTCACGCCGCACCCCGCCGATGGTGTTGATGGCGTAGTTGACCCGGTTGCCGCTGATCTTCTCCAGGATGTCCATGATCAGTTCGCGATCGCGCCAGACCAGCATGAAGAGCGATTCGAAGCCGACCTCGTGGGCGGCGACTCCGAGCCAGAGGAGGTGGCTGTGCAGCCGCTCCAGCTCGCCGTTCACCATGCGCAGGTAGAGCCCCCGCTTGGGAACCTCGAGATTCATGATCTCCTCGACCGCCTGCACGAAGGCGGAGGTGTGGGAGTGCGAGCATATGCCGCACACCCGCTCCAGGAGGTACATGCACTGGTAGTAGTTCCTCTGCTCGCACGCCTTTTCGATCCCGCGGTGGTTGTAACCCAGGTTCATCCGGGCGCCGACGATCTCCTCCCCCCGGATGTCGAAGTCAAACTTGACCGGCTCCTTGAGAAACGGGTGCTGGGGGCCGATCGGGATGCGAAAAACCGACTTTTCCATGGTTACACTCCCTCCTGTGCGGTCTCTTCCCCCGGGCGGGGAATCTGCACGTCCTTGCGCAACGGGTAGACTCCCTCCGGCCAGTCCTCGGGAATGGCTTGGCGCCGCAGGTCCGGGTGCCCGACCGGCATGATTCCCAGCAGGTCCTTCAGTTCCCGCTCGTAGACCATGGCCCCCGGGATGCGCAGGGCCAGCGACGGGATCTCGGGCTTGTCGCGGTCGATGCGGACCTGCAGGACGATCACCCGGTCCCCCGTGAAGACGTAGTTCACCTGCAGGGCGTCGCGCAGGTCCTCGCCGACGATGACGGCCAGCTGCCGGATCAAAAAACGCTCCCGCAGGGTGTCGACCGCGGCGATGAGCCCCTCGGGCGCCATGGACACCCATAAACGCCCCTTGGACCCCGTCGTCACCGTGCTGCCGGGGAACGCCTCCTTCAACCTGGCTTCAAAATCGTCTGTCATGCCGAGCCCTCCCCTTACGCCGATTTCTTCTGCAAGCTGCCGAGCAGCTTGGCCACTCCGTCGATGATCGCCTCGGGCCGCACCGGGCATCCGGGGATGTAGGCCGAGACCGGTACTACACGGTCGATCCCTTCCAGGACATTATAGCACCCACGGAAGGCTCCTCCGCTGCAGGCACATGCGCCGACCGCGACAACGAATTTCGGTTCCGGCATCTGGTCGTAGATGCGCTTGAGCCTCCGGGCGATCTGCCGCGTCACCGGGCCGGTGCAGACCATCACGTCGGCGTGCCGCGGGGTGGCCTTGAGCAGGATCCCGAACCGTTCCAGGTCGTAGTTGGGCATCAGCGCCGCCAGGGTCTCGATGTCGCAGCCGTTGCAGGCCCCCGAGTTGAAGTGCAGGATCCAGGGGGATTTCACCCTGGCCCAGGTCTTGAGATTTTCCAGCATAGGTCCTCTTGTGTTCTCCGCGCCGGGGCGGGCCGCCCGGCAAATGTTAAAGGATTTCCGAACTCGACCGGTTCCCCGGCTCCTAGTCGAAATCGACGTAGAGGCACGAAATCGAGGCCGCGATCGCCACCAGGTAGACGAGCGCCCTCCAGGCGCCGGCGCCCCCCGGCATAGTGGCGACCGTCAGCACCGCCACGTGCATGATGGTGAAAAAGATCGCGGCGATGTAAAAGCGCCGGTAGCCGAATTCCATCTTCCGGGCGACGTATTCCTCGCCGCAGGCGTAGGGCTCGTACTTGCCCGGCGTCGGGCGGGCTTTTTCCTCGACCAGGCGACCGAGCCCGTACAGGGCCAGGCAGATGCCGAAACAGACCAGGAAAGCGACCGGGGGGGACAAAAGTATCGATAGATCCATCACACTACCCTTTGAGCTTGGATAAATGCCGGATGTCCAGGGAGCCGTAGATCCGGTGGACGCCCACGACGAGCGCGAGCATCACGGCGGCCAGGACGGTTTCGACGATGATGAAGGTGACGATGAGCACCTGGATGAAGGCGACATCCTGCCTGAACAGCCCGGCGGCAAGGAAGACCAGGGTGACGCCCTTGGCTACCACCTCAACCCCGATGATGAGGCGGATCAGGTTGCGGTAGAGCACCAGCATGTACACCCCCACCATCATCAACAGGAGGCCGCACCCGAACAGCAGCAGGACTTCGTTATTCATGTTTCTTCTCCTTGGCTTTGAGCCGGAAGAGCGCGCTGATGCCGAACACCCCCGCCAGGATCAGCACTACCTGCCCCAGGATGTCAGCGCTCCTCAGGGTCCAGAAGATGTCCTGGAACGATCCGGACCCGGCGCCGGGGACGATCTCCGGGAGCGCGCCGGCCAGCCAGCGGACGATGAAGATGTCCAAGCCGATGAACACGAGCAGGAACAGGGGAATGAACCCCCGCCCCATCCGCGTCTCCTTCCCCTGGTCGGAATCCTTGGTCATGCTGACCGTGGAAAC
Organism: Acidobacteriota bacterium; assembly: GCA_012719455.1. GTDB lineage: Bacteria > Acidobacteriota > UBA6911 > UBA6911 > UBA6911 > UBA6911. The sequence continues at coordinate 8,424 of JAAYAJ010000006.1, forward strand.
GAAAAGGACCGTGATCAGCCCCGCGCACACGCTCAGTTCGAACACCCCGGCGATGTTGGCGCCGTAGTGAAAGAGGAGGCCGGCCAGCACCGCGGACGCCAGGGCGAGCGAGATGGCGACGTAAAGCAGGTCCCGGAACACGCAGGCGCCGACTGCGAGCAGAACCAGCAATCCCAGAAGAACCCAAAGCAGCATCTTAATTCCCTCCCAGTAAAATCACGGCCGCCGGCTCCACGATCCCGCTGGTGACGCTGTGGAAGAAGACCCCGGTAAGGAGACAGGTGGCAGCCAGGAGAATCACCGCCAGGGACATGACCGCCGGCGCCTCCCGGATGTCGCGCCACTTTTCGTTCAGATGGCCGAAGAACACCTTGCGCTGGATGATGAGGAAGTACCCGAGGGTGAACACGCTCACGAGGATGGCAAGCGTCGCGACGGCCGTCTGCCCCGCCGCCAGGGCCCCCATGATGATGAACAGCTTGCTCCAGAAGCCGTTGAAGGGGGGGATGCCGGCAATCGAGAGGGTGCCGAACACGCTCGTGGCCGCGGTCACGGGCATCCGGTTTTCCAGTCCCCCCATCTGTTCGATGTCACGGGTCCCCAGCCGGTACTGCACCGCGCCGCTGTTGAGGAAGAGGAGGGATTTGAACAGCGCGTGGTTGAACACGTGGAAGAGCGCGCCGATCAGGCCGAGCAGGTTCCCCAGCCCCAGGCCGAGCAGGATGTAGCCGATCTGGCTGATGCTCGAATAAGCCAGTATCCGCTTAAAATCGCGCTGGAAGTAGGCGAGCACCGCCCCGGCGATCATGGAGATGGTTCCCAGGACCAGGAAGACCGTCCGGACCTCGCCGATTTCAGGCAGGATCCCGAAAAAGATCCGGGCGAGCGCGTAGACGCCGGCGACCTTGATCACCACGCCGCTCAGCATCGCCGAAATCGGGGCGGGGGCGGACGGGTGGGCGTCGGGGAGCCAGGCGTGAAACGGCATCACGGCCGCCTTCAGCCCGAAGCCGGCGATGAAGAGCGCGGCCGCCAGCAGGAGCATCCCCGGGACCGGCCCACCGGTCCCCTCGAGCGCCGCGGCCAGAGAGGCGAACTCGAGCGTACCGGCGTTCATGTAGACCAGCATGATCCCAATCAGCACCATAGAGGTGGCCACGGACGACAGGAGCAGGTACTTGACGGCCGACTCGATACCGTCGTGCTCCAGGCCGAAGGCCACCAACACGTAGGAGGCGATGGAAGCCACCTCGAGAAAGAGGTAGAGGCTGAACAGGTCGCGGGTCAACAGCATGGCGTTCAGGCCGAAGACCATGATGAGCAGGAGAGCGAAAAACTTCCCCCTCCCCCCGAGGTGGGATACGTAGGAAGTCGCGTAGATCATGCACGCGAACGCGACCGCGTTGACCACCACCAGGAAAAGGAGGCTGACGCTGTCCAGGGCGAAGCGCGCGCCGAACAGTTCGTATTCCAAACCGCCACCCACTGCGGGGATGAGCCGCAGCGTGAAGTACAGAGGGAGCCCCGCCGCCACGACCGCCAGCGTGTTCGCGGCCCACCTGCCCAGCCTGGAGGCCCAGGGCATGAGAAGCACCGCGACCGGCGGCACCAGCAGGATCCAGCCTATGAAGGATTCCATCATCGACCTCAGAATCAGAAAAGGGTTCTAGAGTAAACCTCGTTGCCTCCGGCGGCGCGCCCCGCCCCGCCTAGGCGGCGGAACCGAACAGGAGAAACAGCACGACCAGAAAACCCACGAGCGCCCAGCAAAGGTAATTGCCGTAAATACCGTTGTGCGCGCCACTGAGCAGGGGGCGCAGCACTGCGCAGCCGAGCGCAATGACGCCGGCGCCGACGACGTCGATCTTCCGCTCGATGAACCGGAACACGACCCGGGTAATGGCATCAACCGTGCGGACCCCGATTTCATACCCGTCGAACCGCCCCGCTTCCGCCTGCGTGAGGACGGACCCGAGCACGGGGGAGGTACGGAGCGAGGCGAAGGTTTCGGCCGCGCTCGCGCGCCCAGTGCGCGCGGACGCGTAGATCATGAAGCCGACGGCGTAGATGCCGAGCGACACCACGGCCAGGATCGAGAAATGCCACACGTTCCCGGTCAGGCCCGGCCCGTGGGCCCCGGCCACGCTGCTGACGAGGGCATCGGAGCGGGAGAAGATAAACCCGCCGAGAACAGCGACGGCGCCCATCACCAGGGGAGCCAGGATGCAGGCGCCCGGCGCCTCGCCCCGGTTGACGCCGCCAGGCGCCCAGAGCACGGCGACCACCTTGGCGAAAACGGCCACGTTCAGGACCGCGCCGACAACGAGCAGGGCCAGCACCGCGAGGTGCCCGCCGTGCAGCGCCCCTTCCAGGATCAACTCCTTGGCCATGAACCCTCCCGTCGGGGGAAGGGAGATGGCGGAGAGAAAGGCCAGGAAGAACGTGGCTCCCGAATACGGCATGCTGCGGGCGATCCCCAGCAGCCGATCGAGCCCGGCACCCCCCGCTTTCTCCACGAAATTGCCGGCGGCGAAAAACATGGTCGACTTGTAGGCGGCGTGCGCCAGCATGTACAGCAGGGCGCCCGCCACACCGGCGGCCTCGGAAACCGCCATCCCGCACACCATGAACCCAACGGGCGAAATGGCCGTCAGGGCGAGGATTCTGCGCAGATCCTTCTCCACGAGCGCCGGAACGATCGTTACGAAGACCGTGACAATGCCGAAGAGGAACATGACCGTCTGGGCCGCGGCGTCGATTACGAACATGCGCTGCGTCACCACGAAGAGGAAGTAGATCCCCAGGACCTTCTCGAGCGAAGCCGGCAACGCGGCGAAGCCGGACGCCGGCATCACCTCGGCGGCGTCGGGGATCCAGGTATGGAAGGGGAACATCCCGGCCTTGGCGCCGGCGCCCAGGAAGATGAGCACGAAGGACCAGAACGCCATCGGCCCGGAGGCGGTGTCGACCCCCGCTGTCATCCCCCCCCCGGGAGCGAGCTGGAAGTAGAACATCAGCCCTAGCAGCATCAGGAAGTCGCTCGTCCCGCCGATGACGAGGGCCTTGTGGGCCGCCGCCTCGGCCTTGGCCCCGCCGCTATGGATCAGGAGGTAGAGCGCGACCAGGAACAACTCCCAGCCGATGACCAGCACCATCAGGTTGTCGGTCAGGATGACGGCGTAGGTGGAACTGAACGCGACCAGGAGCGCAAAGAGGTGCAGGTAGGGGCGCTCGGGGCGCATCGCGGCGCCCAGCGTGTACACCAGCGCCAGGAGCTGGAACAGGAACACGAAGCCGAGCAGGAAGGTCTTCCAGCCGGTCAGGCTGAAGGCGATGGTGAACCCTTCAACCCAGGGGATGCTCACGCCGGGGGAGGAAGGGGCCGCCACCCATATCGCCAGCCCGGCGGCCGCCACGGCCGCCAGCCCGATCCCCGCCGCCGCCCGGGGGCTTTTCCGGAACAGGGGGAGGAGGAAAACCGCCACCGCCAGGGGGACCAGGACGGGGACCCACAACAATGATTGAGCGCTCATAACCTATTATCTCCAGAGAAGGCTGACGAGTTCGACCAGGCGCTGTCCATCGGCAACCTTGACCAGGTCGTACGGCAGCTGGAGCAGAAACCC
>JAAYAJ010000078.1 GCA_012719455.1 Acidobacteriota bacterium
AGTCCATCACCTGGTCGATCTGGCTCTCGAGCGAGGTGCGGCGCATGATCTTGCCCGGGTCGGCGGCGACGACGAAGCGGAGGATCTCCACCTCCCCGGTCTCGGTGTCGACGGCCACCTCGCACGCCGCGACGTTCATGGTGTCGAGCGCCTTCCCCCGCTGGGTCCAGAGGGCAGCGGGCGGACGGCCGGAGTAGGTGGCGAAGAGGTTGGCGCGCACCGCCTGCCCCAGCGGCAGTCCCTTGCCGGGGTCGGCCTTGACGACCACCTTGCCGTCCCGCATGTCGAGCTCTTCAGGCTTCAACCCCTTGAAGGGGTTGGGCGCCTGCTTGCGGCCGAAACCGCCGAAGCCGCCGAACCCGCCTGCATCCGGAGGATTGTTGGCTTCCTCGACCGCCGCCTCCAGGATCATCTTCTTCAGCTTGTTGGCGCACTCCTTGATCGCCCAGGAGGAGGCCGTCGTACCGTCGCTCCCCCCGCCGAAGGGGCGGTAGGTTTCATGGTGGTCCAGGTCGATCTTGATGTCCTTGTACTCGAGCCCCAGTTCCTCGGCGATGACCATCGCGTTGGCTTCCAGGCCGTAGTGCCCGATGATGGGCCCCTTGGATGCCAGGTGGATGACGCCGTTCCGAAGTTCGATCTTGGGGTTGTAGCCCGAGACCGAGTGGCGCGGGCACTGGTTGTAGCGGAAGCTCGCCCCGTGCAGCCGTCCGTCGGGGAGCTTTTTGGCCCCAGCCGCGTGCCACTGCCAGTTCATCCGCTTCTTCAGCGCCGCCACGCATGCTTCGTAGCTCGGCACGGGATCGGGGTCGGTCTGGGATGTAGGCCCGTGCAGGTTCAGGGTGGCGATCTCGATCGGGTCCTTCCCCAGCTTGTCCGCGATCAGGTGGAGTCCCACCATCAGGGTGTCCCACCCCATGGGGTTGTGCTGGCCGCTGACATACATCTTGCCGCGGTTGCTGTCGACCACTTCCATGTTCTGCTTGATGTTTTCGCAGCGGGTGGTGAAGTAGGGGCCGTAGGTCTGGTCCATGGTGTTGCCGAAGTTGGAACTCCCCTGGACACCGCCGTCGGCGATCGAAAAATCATCGATGGCGGTGATCAGGCCGTTGCTCTTGTACCCTATCTTCATGTGGACGTAGCGGTCGCACAGGTTGAAGTCGTACATGGCGTGGCGTTCGTTGACGCACCGCACCGGGCGTCCCGTCCGGCGGGCAAGCATCGGCGTGATCTGCTGCGACTTACGGATTCCCCAATCGCAGTAGCGCCCCCCCACGAACATGCATTCCTGGAACACCTTTTCCGGCGCGACGCGGTTCATCCCCGCGACCTGGTCGTGGCCCCAGGGGACCCCTTCGATCCGCAGGCTCTTGCCCTCCCCGTGGAGGGGATCGTCGAACCACCAGGCGACCGTGCCCAGCGGGTTGGGGATATGCCCGGCAAATGCCGAGGTCTTCATGTCGTATTCGATGATATGGTCCGCTTCCCGGAAGCCTTTCTCGATGTCGCCATCGAGCATGTTGGAGAAGGATACGTTCCCCTTCTTGGGCGGGTTGTTCCCCCCACCCCCGCCGAAGCCCCCCATCCCTCCCCCCTTGGGGGCGGGAGTCACCGGCCGGATGACCGGCGCATCGGGCTTGCGCCCCTCGAGCAGGTCCACCACGTGGGGCAGGACTTCCCATTCGATCTCGAGCGCCCGGAGCGCCTCGTCACAGATATCGGCGTTTTCAGCCACGACGATCACCCCGACTTCCATTCCTTCCTGGTCAGCGAGGTTGCCGAGGAACCCGGGGCGCGCCCCACCTCCACCGAATCCACCCATGCCGCCGCCGCCCAGGTTCTTCATGTCCTCGTCTTCCCAGGTGACGATGTCGACAACGCCGGGGATGGCCCTGGCCTTGGTGGTGTCGAGCTTCGTGATGCGCGCGTTCGCGTAGGGGGAGAGGAGAAACTTGGCCTCGAGCATGTCGGGGACGACATAGTCGGCACCGAATTTCGCGACCCCCGTCGCCTGCGACCAGGACAACACGCCCGGCAGGTTGGGCTTGCCCACCACCCGGAAATCCTCCCGCTGCCCGTTGACTCCAACCAGATCGGCCATGTTATGCGCCTCCTTTGATGACGCCCGCCGCTTCCATGATCGCGGTGGGATGCCGCGGGTAGGTCCCGCAGCA
>JAAYAJ010000079.1 GCA_012719455.1 Acidobacteriota bacterium
CCGGTTCCGGGGCCGCGGGGTAGTAGCGCGCGCGCTCCATGCGGGCGCGGATGGTGCGGATGCGGTTCCGGATGCGCCGGTTGGGGTTCACGGGGCTGTAGCGGCGCGGGTTGATGATCACCGCCGCGAGCGCCGCGGCCTCGTCCCGGTCGAGCCGGGCCGCCGACTTGCCGTAGTACGCGCGCGCGGCCGCCTCCGCGCCGTAGATCCCGTCCCCCCACTCGATCACGTTGAGGTAGAGCTCGAAGATGCGGTGCTTGGTCAGGTTTTTCTCGAGCGCGCGGGTGATGAGCAGTTCCCGCACCTTGCGCCGCGGGGTGCGCGCGGGGGAGAGGTAGAGGTTTTTGGCCAGCTGCTGGGTGATGGTGCTCGCCCCGCGCACGATTTCCCCTTTTTCGAGGTTGAGCTTCATCGCTTCCCGGACCTCGGCGTAGTCGATCCCCTGGTGCTGGAAGAAGGCCGCGTCCTCGCTCACCAGGACCGCGTTTTTGAGGTGGGGGGAGATGGAGGAGAGGGGGCGCCACTCCTGCCGGCGCCGCACCGGGCGCTTTTCTTTCCCGGCTTCCCGCGCGCGCAGCTCCATCCAGGCGGTCGATGCGGGATTGGTGCGCGCCAGGGCGGCCGTGTCGGGGAAGGCGAGCCATTCCCAGCCGAGCCAGGCGGCGCCCAGGACCAGGAGGAGAAGGAGGAGGTTGCGCAGTTTTTTCTTCATGTCTTGTGGATTATGCACCGTTTCCCCCGTTTCCGCCGCCCGGGAGAGAAAAAAAGTGGCTCATTCCGGGGCGGGTTCATTAGAGAGGGTATGGAAAAGGGGGAGGCATGACGAAACCATCGACGGAGGAAGTGCGGGAGGAAGGGGGCACGCCGGCCCCGGAACGGATCCGGGCGCTCGAGGAGGAGATCCGGCGGCTGTGCGGGGGGAGCGCCGATTGCTGGACGGCGCACGACTGCCCCGACGACCTGTGGGAGGCGCACCTGGAGGATGTGCTGGCGTTCGAGAACGTGGGGGTGGGCCTCAGCCTCTTCGAGGGGCTCGAGATGCACGGGCTCGAACTCCCGCGCCCGGAGCGGCTCAACGAGAGGCAGAGCCGGAAGAAGGTGTTCGAGATCATGCAGGCGCTTTTGGGCCTGCAGGTCATGCTCACGGGCTTCGAACACCTGTCGGGGCGGCAGCTCTACCGGACGCTGTTCGAGGATACCCTCTGGGACGGCTGCTACGTGAAGAAGAAGAGGCCGGAGCTGGTGACCATCATCGACCTGTCCCGCCCGCCCCGGCGCAGCGAGCAGCGCCTGCGGATGATCGCGATGGCTAAGGCACGGACGGTGCAGTAGGGGGCCGCACCGACGAAAGGAAGTGATCATACCCCCCCCTGGGGAGGGGTCGGCGGCTCCCGTCTTTGGCCAGCCATACCTTGCCGGAGCCGGCGACGAGGCGGCCGATCCGGGTGATCGGGGCGAGGCGGGGGGGCCAGATTTTTTCGAGCCGGGGGGCCCGGGCTTTCGGCACGGCAAAGAGGAGTTCATAGTCCTCCCCGCCGTCGAGGGCCAGCGCGAGGGGGTCGCACCCCCAGCGGCGCGCGGCCGGGAAGAGCGGGACAAGACCGGGATCGATTTCGGCGTCGACGCCGCTTGCGGCACAAAGACGCGGCAGGTCGGTCGAGAGGCCGTCGCTCAGGTCCATCATGGCGCGCGCGAACCCGTGGATGGCGAGATACACCCCTTCCGCGCACCGCGCCTCGGGCAGGTGGTGGGCCCGAAGCGCCTCCCGCTCGGCCGCGGTGCGCCCCCGGAGCCGCCCCGCCCGGAGGAGCGCAAGCCCCGCCGCGGAGCGCCCCAGCGTCCCGGTGACGTAGAGGAGGTCCCCCGCCCGCCCCCCGGAGCGGCGGATGACCCTGCGCCCGATCGATTCCCCGATGGCGGTGATGGAAATGACGCCCCCCGCCTCGGAGCGGGAGAGGTCCCCGCCGACCAGGTGCGCGCCCCGGGCGCTTGCGGGATCGATGAGGCCGCGGTGCAGCTCCCGCACCCAGCGGAAGGGGATGTCCGGCGGGAGGGCGAGCGCGACGGTGAAGAATAGGGGGCGGGCGCCCATGGCGGCCAGGTCGCTCATGTTGACGGCGACGGCCTTGCGTCCGAGGGCGCGCGGCGTGGTCCAGTCGCGGCGGAAATCGACCCCTTCCACGAGCATGTCGGTGGTAACGACAGTGTGTTCGCGCGATGGGCGCAGCACGGCGGCGTCATCCCCGATCCCCACGAGCACCCGTGAACCTCCCGGGGTGCGGGCGCCGAGCCACCCGGTGATCCGGTCTTCGTCCATCGATCGCGTCATAACCTGCGGTTCCCGGGCCGCGCGACCCGGGCTTTTCATTTCTTCTCGAACAGTTCGTTGATTTCGGTCATGAACTCGCTGACATCCTCGAACTCCAGGTAGACGGAGGCGAAGCGGAGGTAGGCCACCTTGTCGATGCGGCGCAGCTCCGACAGCAGGAGCCGGCCGATCTGGACCGATTCCATCTCCCGCTCGGGGCTCTCCTGGACCGTGTGTTCCACCTTGTCGACAATCTTTTCCAGCTGGGTGAGGGTGACGGGCCGTTTCTCGCACGCCTTCAGCAGCCCGTTCAGGATCTTGTTCCGGTCGAACCGTTCCCGGCCGCCGTCTTTTTTCACCACCATGTAGGGGATTTCATCGCTGCGTTCGTAGCTGGTGAAGCGCCGGCCGCAGTTTAGACATTGGCGCCGGCGCCGGATCGAGTCACCGTCGCGGCTCTCGCGCGAGTCCACGACCCGGTCTTTCAAAAAACCGCAATATGGGCATTTCATGGTACCCGCCTCATGGTCCGTCGGTCGACGACGATACAATAATCTCGCATTCGTGCCGCCGGGATGGCACAATCTCTCCAAAACATTGATCTCAAGAGAATTAATAAAAAATCCGGACAAACGTCAAGCATAAACCGGAACCGGCGGATCGGTTCCGGGCTCATTTTTATTGAACCGGGCGGGGCCCGGCTTCGTTTGCATGGATTGAAAGTGGATGGCCGACAAGGAGTTCCCCTTGCTCTCAGGTGATCGCGGAATCGTGGAGCGCTGTCTCGAGGGGGACGACGACGCCTGGGAGGCGCTCGTCAACACCTACGGCCGACGGCTGTACCGCCTGAGTTACCGTTACGTGAACCGCCGGGAGGAGGCCGAGGACCTGGCGCAGGAGATCATGGTGCGCGTTTACCGGAACCTGGCAAGTTACCGGCCCGAAGCGGGGAGCTTCGAGAACTGGCTCCTGCGCGTCGGCCGCAACCTGATCATCGATCATTACCGGCGCAACCGCCGGTTGGCGCGCGCGGGCGGGACGGAGGAGCTGGAAGCGATGAACCTCAGCGACACCCGCTCCCCCTCCCCCCAGCGGGCGGCCGAACGGGCCGAGGAGCTGCGTTTCGTGCGCGCCGGGCTCGAGGCGCTCCCCCCCGAAATGAGGGAGGCCGTCATCCTCAGGGACCTGGAAGGGATGGATTACCGGGAAATCGCCGGCCTGCTCGGCGTTCCCGAAGGGACGGTCAAGAGCCGCATCAACCGCGGCCGGATCGAATTGGCGCGCCTGCTCCAGAAGCGGCGCGCCCAGGCAAAAGAACGGGTTTAGCGGCGCCGGGCCCGCCGCGCCCGACCGGAGGGATGTCATGGATTGCACCCAGGTGGAAGAAAGGTTGAGTGCCTACCTCGAGGCCTCGCTCCCGATGGGGGAGGCGGAGCGGCTCGAGGAGCACCTCCACCGGTGCGCCGCCTGCGCCGCGCTCCTCGGGGAGATGCGCTCCGTCGTCGCCGTTTGCCGCCGCAGCCCGGTCCCCGAGCCGGACCCGGCCCTGCGTGACCGCATCCTGGCCGCCACCTCGGGCCGCGCGCGCAGGCGCGCGCCGGGGGAGTGGGTCCGGGCGCTTTGCCGCCCCCTGCCCGTCCCCCGCCTGGCGGTGGGTTCGGGCCTGGCCGCCCTCTGCCTGGCCCTGGTCCTCAACCTCTGGATGCCGCGCCCGGCCGGTTCCTGGTCCTCGCTGTCGGCGCTGGGGGCGCGCGGCATCCTCGACCGCGGGGTGCAGGGCGTCTACAACCGGTGCCTCAGGATGAACGACCGGGCCGGCGCGTGGGTGGCCGAGTTCCGCTTCTTCAGGGACAACACCTTCCACCGGATCCGGTTTCTCAGGGAACGGCTGGACACCCCCGCGCAGAGCAGCCGGGAACCGGCGGGGGAACCGCCCGGGAAGAACGGGGAGGGGCGGCGATGGAGGCCGTCGGCATAGCTTGGCTTTTGCAACGGAACGGGAGGAATGGTTCATGAAATGCTCCTATCACGATGACAGGGAACAACGGGAATTCTGCACCGCCTGCGGCAAGGGGCTGTGCGCCGAATGCACCTACACGATCAGGCTCAAACCGTATTGCCAGGATTGCCTCGCGGGGGCGGTCGACTGGATGGCCGCCCGCGGCCGCCCGGCCGGGGACGCGCCCCGGCGCGCGGCCTGGCTGGCGCTCATCCCGGGGATGGGAGCGGTCTACAACGGCGAGTACCTGAAGGCCGCCACCCATTTCGCCGTGTTCGCCGCCCTCCTCATGCTGGGGAGCGGGGCGCACGGGGTGTTCGGTTTCGGGGCCATGGTGTTCCTGGTCTTCACCATGTTCGATTCCTACCGCTCGGCCGAAGAGCGCGCGCTGCGGCCGGCCGGGCCCCCCGAGGAGGATCCCGGGGAGGAGCGGGCCATTCTCGCCTGGGGCGTCGTGCTCGTGCTGCTGGGGGCGCTCCTGCTGCTGCAGAACCTGATCCCCTTCCATTTCCTGCACCGCCTGTGGCCGCTGCTCTTCATCGGCCTGGGTGGATACCTCGTCTACCGCGCGCTCAGGGAGAAGAAGCGCGCTCGCGCCCTGCCGCCGGCGGAGAGAGGGGAGTACTGACATGTCCAACCGCATCGTGCGGGGGGGGCTTGCCGCCGGGCTGGTCCTGGTCGGCATCGGGATCCTCTTCCTGATCGAAAACCTATACGCCCCGTTTTCAGCCTGGCGCCTCCTGGCCCGCGCCTGGCCGCTGATCCCGGTCGGCATCGGAATCCGGCGCCTGTGGCTCCACTTCACCTGGCGGGCGGAACCGGACGCTCCCCCGGCCGAGGGTCCGGCGGCGCCGGCTCCCGCAACGCGGGTGCGGGCCGCCCATCCCCCTTCCCTGCTCGGCGCCCTGCTCTGGACGGGCCTGGGCCTGCTTTTCCTGTGGCACAATCTCGGGGGGGGGCCCGACGTGTGGCGCCTGGCCGCCCGCTGGTGGCCGCTGCTGCTCATCCTGCTGGGGATCGGAAAAATCGTGGACTACCGCCGGCGCCGCCGCGGGGTGGCCGTCGGCGCCGGGGAAATCATCGGCATCCTGGCCCTGGTGCTCCTGGGGTCGGCCGTCACCCGGCTTGAACGGAGCCCGGTCCGCGAGATCGTGCACAACGCCCGCTTCCAGGTCGGCTCCATCCCGGTGCAGCCGGGGGAATGGTTCGGCACCTCCCACACCTATACCGAGGAGGCCTCCTACCCGCAGGAGCGGGTGCGCCCCGTCCGGATCGAAAACGCCTACGGGTCGGTCTCGGTCCTCCCGGGCCCCGACGGCGAAGTCTCCGTCCGGCTCGGCAAGGTGATCTACGCACCGGAGGAGGAGGCCGCCGCTCTCGCCGCCGAGATCCGGCTCGAGGGGGCGCCGGAAGGGGACCGGTTCGTGATCCGGACCAACCGCGGGCGCCTGGCCGACCCCGGGGCGCGCTTCCACACCAACCTGGAGGTGCGGGTCCCCCGCACCGTACGGGTGGAGGTGCAGAACGCCTTCGGGGAGATCCGGGCCGCGGATCTGCACGGGGGGCTCGATCTGGCCACCACCCACCGCCGGATCGAGGTGGCCGACTCGACCGGGCCGTTCACCCTTTCGGCCCGCTACGGCGACACCCGCCTCACCAACCTCTCGGGGGACGTGCGGCTCGACAGCCGGGGGAAGGTGTTCGCCGAAAATATCCGGGGGAACATGACGGTGAAGGTCGAGTACTCCCCGGTGGAGATCGTCCGGATCGGGGGGGCGCTCACCCTGTCCGGCGTCGACGGCCGGATCCGGGTGGAGGAGGTCGCCGGCCCCGCGGTCATTGAAACGCGCGGGGCCACGGTGACGGCGCGCGGCTGCAGGGGGGGGCTGCGCCTGACCGCCGGCCACGCCAAGGCAAGCCTGGCCGACATCGACGCCGGGCTCGCCGTCGACAGCCGCTACGGCACGCTCGCCCTCAAGGAGATCCGCGGCGGGGTGCGGATCGACTCCCGCTCCGACCGGGTCGACGCCGAAGGGATCGAAGGGGATTTCCGGATGAAGGGGGAGTCGAGCGCCCTGCGCCTGGTCGGGATCCGGGGGAAGGCCGACGTCGAGACGAGCCTGGGGGAGCTGTTCGTGGGTGACCTCGAGGGGGCGGCCTCCCTGGTCAACCGCCGCGGCGGCATCCGGGTCTCCGCCCGGGACCCGCTCGCGGCACTCGATATCCGAAACAGCGGCGGGAACATCGACCTGACCCTCCCCGCGGACGCCCGCTTCACCCTGGCGGCCCAGGCCCGGAACGGGAATATCGCCGCCGGCTACCCGGGGCTTCCGGCGGCCGTCCGGGAAGGGACGGCGACGCGGCTCGAGGCCCGGGTCGGCGGCGGGGGGGCGGCCATCGCGCTCGCCACTGAAAACGGCGACATCGTCATCGGCGGGCCCGCGCGGGGGAACGCCCCGCGGACCCGCGGGAAGGTCATGCTATGAAAACGGCATTGTGGATCACGCTCGCCTGGCTGCTCGGCTTCGCCCCGGCCGGGTGCGCTCCCAGGGGGAACCCCGCCCCCCCTGACATCGCCACGCTGTCCCGGAGCCGCCCCTTCGGCGGTGAAACCAGGCTCGAGGCCGACATCCGCTTCGACCTGGGGACGGTCGAAATCACCCGGGAAACCGACCTCCTCTATTCTCTCGACCTGGAATACGACCGCGGCCGCCACGATCCCCGGGTGGAATACGTCCCGGGCGCACAGGGGAGGCTCTTTTGCCGGCTCCAAAACCGGGAGGCGGGGAGGATCGGCCGGGAGCACAAGAACTTCCTGCGGCTCGGGCTCGGCGACTCCGTCCCGCTCGACCTGCGCCTGGTCTCCGGGGTGGGGGAAACGCGCCTCTCCCTCTCCGGCCTCCGCCTCGCGAGCCTCGACGTGGAATCGGGGGTGGGGGCGGCGAAGATCTCGGCCTACGAACCGAACCCGGTCGGCTGCGGGCGCATCCGCTTCCGCAGCGGGGTGGGGAGCCTGGAGGCGGTCGGGTTGGCCAACCTCAATTTCCGGGAACTCCGGTTCGAAGGGGGGGTGGGGGGCGGCACTCTCGATTTTTCTGGGGAATGGCGCCGGGATGCCGATATTCATATTGAGGTGGGAGTGGGAGGCGTCGACCTGCGCTTCTCCCGGGAAGCGGGGGTGAGGGTGGAGGCGGCCAGGAATTTCCTGAGCGGGATCCGGCTCGAGGGCTTCAACCTCAAGGACGGCGCCTGGTACAGCGAAAACTACGACCGGGCCGCCGTCAAGGTCAATGTGAAGGCGGTCACCGGGGTCGGAGGCCTCAAGATCACCTGGCTGTAACTTTCTCCTGGAGTGTGCGATGCGTTATGGTGTGCTGCTGATGCTGGTCGGATTCCTTCCCTGCCTGGGCGCCCAGGAGCCGCCCGGGGCGGACCCCGCCCCTTACGTGGAGCGGCAGGAGAAGGAATTCAGGTTTTACCCCGGCGGGAAGGTGGGGATCAACCTCGACGTCCCGGGGACCCTGCGGGTCGTGGGTTGGAAGCAGGGGAGCGTCCGGATGGAGGCCGAAAAGATCGTTTTCTATTCCACCGCGGACCAGGCCCGGGAGTTCCTCTCCCAGCCCCCCATCCGGATCCGCCACAACGACACCAGCGCCACCATCGCGGTCAACGGCGCACCCGCTCCCCCGGCCATCCTCGAGGTCAACCTCACCCTGTACGTCCCCAGCGACCGGACCGACCTCATGATCCAGATGCGGCAGGGGGACCTCGCGCTCGAGGGGCTCAACGGCTGGATCGAAGCCAGCCTGGGGGAGGGGAGCGTGGACGTCCGGTCGGTGTCGGGCTATTTCTCGGCCAGCACCCTCAATGGGGACATCGACGTGGAGATGTCCGACCGGAGGTGGCGCGGGCAGGAATTCGCCGCCATGACCCGGAAGGGTTCGGTCGGGCTGCGGCTGCCGGAGGAGTACTCCGCCGCGCTCCAGCTCGAGACCCGCAACGGGAAAATCACGGTCGACTACCCCCCGCAGGAGGTGGAGGGGGAACTCCTACCCCCGGAGATCTACATCAAGAACAAGACCCAGCTGCTGCGCGCCTCGGTCGGGGACGGGGGCGCCCCGGTGAAGATCACCACCCAGGCGGGGGACGTGCTCCTGGAGCGCATCGAGAAGCCTAGTCCACGACCCTGATGTGCAGTTCGCGCAGGTGGCGCGGCTCCAGTTCCGAGGGGGCGTCGAACATGACGTCAGCGCCGCTGGCGGTCTTGGGGAAGGCGATCACCTCGCGGATGTTCGGCTCGTCCGCCAGGAGCATCACCAGCCGGTCCACCCCCGGCGCCATCCCCCCGTGCGGCGGGGCGCCGAATTCGAAGGCGTCCAGGATGTGGCCGAAGCGCTGCCGAATTTCCTCCTCCCCGTATCCCAGGCACCGGAAGATGCGCGCCTGCACGTCCCGGCGGTGGATACGGATGCTGCCGCTCGACAGCTCGTACCCGTTGCACACCAGGTCGTAGGCCTCGCTCATCACCGCGCCGGGGTCGCTTTCGAGCATGTCCAGGTGTTCCTCCTTGGGGCTGGTGAAGGGGTGGTGCATGAAGTTCCACCTCTTCTCCTCCTCGTCCCACTCGAACATGGGAAAATCGACCACCCAGCCGAAGGCGAGCAGGTCGGGGGGCGCCAGGGAGAGCCGGTCGCGCAGTTCAAGCCGCAGGGCGCCGAGCGCCTTGCAGGCGACCGCGGCCTTGTCCGCGACGATGCAGGCGAGGTCCCCCTCTCCCGCGCCGCACAGCCGGGCGATCTCCGCCGCCTCTTCCGGCCGGAGCTTGCGGGCGAGGCTCCCCTTGAGCCCCGCGGCCGTCCACCCCAGGGTGGCGAGGTTTGTCGCCCCCGCCCCCCGGGCCATTTCCCCCAGGTTGTCGAGCTCGCGGCGCGACCAGGAGGCGCAGCCGGGGGCCACGATGCATTCGACCGCGCCGCCGGAGGCGATGGCGTCGGTGAGGAAACCCAGGCCGGACTCCTTCACCGCGGCGGAGATGTCGACGATCTCCATGCCGAAGCGGAGGTCGGGCTTGTCGGTGCCGTAGCGCGCCATCGCCTCGGCGTAGCCCAGAACCGGGAACGGGGTCAACAGCCGCTTGTGCGGCGCCACCGCCGGGACCAGCTCGGTGACCATCCCCTCGACCACCTCGAGGATGTCGTCGCGGCCGGCGAACGACATCTCCAGGTCGAGCTGGGTGAATTCCGGCTGCCGATCCCCGCGCAGGTCCTCGTCCCGCATGCAGCGGGCGATCTGGAAATATTTCTCGAACCCCGCCACCATCAGGAGCTGCTTCAACTGCTGCGGGCTCTGCGGGAGGGCGTAGAACTTCCCCCGCTGCACGCGGCTGGGGACCACGTAATCGCGCGCCCCCTCGGGCGTCGACTTGATCAGCATGGGGGTCTCGATCTCCAGGAACCCCCGTCGGTCGAGGTAGTCGCGCATGAACTTGATCGTCCGGTGGCGCAGGACCAGGTTGCGCTGCAGCCGCTCCCGGCGCAGGTCGAGGTAGCGGTATTTCAGCCGGGTGTTCTCGTCCGTCTTGTAGCCGTCGTCGTCGAGCGGGATCGGCGGGGTGCGGGAGGTGTTGAGGATGGTGATCGACTCGGCCAGGACTTCGATCTCACCGCTCTCGAGGTTGGGGTTGACCATCCCCTCGGGCCGCGGGCGCACCGTCCCCGTGACCTGGAGCACGTACTCGCCGCGGGCGCTCTCGGCGGCCGCGTAGGCGGCCGCCATGGCGGGGTCGGCCGTCACCTGCACCAGTCCGGACCGGTCGCGCAGATCGATGAAGATCAGCCCCCCGAGGTTCCTCCGGCGGGCCAGCCAGCCGGCCAAGGTCACCGTCGCACCGGCGTCCGTCATTCGCAAATCGCCACAATTCCGCGTTTTCAGCATATCCGGCTACTTTCGTTTCCCTGTTGCTCTTGTTGATTGCGGGACAAAGGAGAAGGATACATCATACCGGGCGCGTCAGGAAACGGCCGAGTAGCGCCCGGCGACATATTCTTCCAGGATCTCGAGGAACCGCTCGACGAGGGCGTCCCCCTCGAGCGTGTGGGCGTGGACCCCGTCGATGTACACGGGCGCCTTCGGGGCCTCGCCGCTGCCGGGGAGCGAGATGCCGATGTCGGCATGGCGCGATTCCCCGGGGCCGTTGACCACGCACCCCATGACGGCCACCGTCAGGTCTTCCACCCCGGGGTGGCGCCGCCGCCACAGCGGCATCCGCTCCCGGACATGGTCCTGGACGCGGGCGGCCAGCTCCGCGAAAAAGGCGGAGGAGGTCCGGCCGCAGCCGGGACAGGCCGAGACCTGGGGCGCGAAGCGGCGGATCCCGAGCGACTGCAGCACCTGCTGGGCCACCAGCACCTCCTCGCACCGGTCCCCCCCGGGGGCGGGCGTCAGCGAGACCCGGATGGTGTCGCCGATCCCCTCGGCCAACAGCACCGCGAGCCCGGCCGTAGAGGCCACGATCCCCTTCATTCCCATCCCCGCCTCGGTCAGCCCCAGGTGCAGGGCGTAATCGCACCGGGCGGCCAGGGCGCGGCAGGCATCGACGAGGTCGGGGACCCCCGACATCTTGGCGCTCACGATGATGCGGTCGCGCCCGAGGCCGTACTCCTCGGCCATCCGCGCCGACTGCAGGGCGCTTTGGATCATCGCCTCGATCATCACCTCCCGGACCGGCCGCGGCGCCGCGCTCCGGTTGTTTTCGTCCATCAGGCGCGCCAGCGGCGCCGGGTCGAGCGAACCCCAGTTCACCCCGATCCGCACCGGCTTGCCGTTTCGGACGGCGACGTCGATGATGCGCCGGAAATGGTCGTCGTGGCGGCTCCCGCTCCCCACGTTGCCGGGGTTGATCCGGTACTTGGCCAGCGCGCGCGCGCACTCCGGGTGCTGCTCGAGCAGGAGGTGGCCGTTGTAGTGGAAATCGCCGATCAGGGGGACCGGCCCGCACCGCTCCGTC
>JAAYAJ010000007.1 GCA_012719455.1 Acidobacteriota bacterium
GGAACAGCGGGCGTACCCGCAGTGCGGAGCGCGATTCCTCCCGCGGTGAGGCGCGGGCGGATCGAGCCGGGGTGAGGCCGGCGGCTCCCGAGAAGCGGGATCAACCCGCAGCGAGGCCCGAACGCCCGAGTGGTGGTGTTTCGACGACCCCGGCCGCGAGCGGAAATCGTCCCGCGCAGGGGCCGGTGGTGCGGCCGGAGAGCAGGCTGGCGCCGCAGGCCGCCCCGGCCTCCCCCGCACCCCGGGTGGAACGTCCGGCGGCAAAACCGCAGGCGGCGCCACGCTCGGTGGCGCCCCGGGAGACGGGGGGCGCGAATGCACCGCGGCGCATCGAGCGGTCCTTCTCTCCCTCCACTTCCGGCCAGGGGCGGAGCGGCGGAACGGTCGGCCGCGGCGGTTCTGCAGGTTCTTCCGCCCCTGCGGGGGGGGCGAGCCAGGGCGGATCGGGGGGGAGCCGCTCGGGCGGGCGCCGGAAATAGGGCGGGTCCTGCGGTGCCGGGGCGTACAGGGAGCAATGGTTGACCCCCGTGGCAATCTCGGCTAGTCTCTAGCTTCCTGTATGAAGACATCGCACCGGCTTTTCCAGTTTATCAGGCCGCACCTGGGCGCACTCGCGCTCTCCTTCGTGCTGCTTACCCTGGCGAGCCTGTTCGAGGTCCTGACCACCGCCATGGTCATCCCCCTTTTCGACGACGTGCTCGCCGCCGGCGCCGCCGCCGGGGCCCCCGCCCACTCCCTGGTCCGCTTCCTCGACCGGGTGCTCGGCCTCCTCCCGGGGAGCATCGTGACCCAGCTGGCGCTGGCGTTGCTGGTTCTGACCTTCGGCAAGGGGGTTTGCCTCTACTACTCCAACTACAACATGGGGTACGTGGGCCAGAGCGTGTTGAACGACCTGCGTGTCCGCCTCTTCTCCCACGTCCTCGGGCAGTCGATGGAGTTCTTTGCCGGCCATTCCACGGGTAAGCTGATGTCGCGGATTTCGAGCGACGTCGAGCAACTGCAGGAGGCGGTGTCGAGTTCGCTCGGGGAGCTGTTGCGCGAGGTGGTGCTGCTCACGGCCCTGGTATGCTTCATCTTTTACCTCGACTGGAAACTGGCCCTGATCGCGCTGCTGATCGCGCCCCTGGCCGGGCTTTTGACCATGGTCATGGGGAAAAGGATCCGCTCGGTCAGTACGCGCGGGCGCGAAAGCGCCGCCGTGCTCAACGACCAGCTCCAGCAGTCGATCACCGGGATGCGCGTCATCAAGGCCTTCGGCATGGAGGCGCACGAGGAGAAAGGGTTCGTCTCCCGGTCGGCCGAGCTCTTCCGCAGCAACATGCGCGCGGCGTCGATCCTGTTCCTGAACTCCCCTCTCATGGAGTTCCTGGGCGTGGTCGCCTTTATCCCGCTGCTCTATTACGCGCACGCGCGCATCTCGGACGGATCGCTGTCGCTCGGACTGTTCGGGGGATCGCTCTTTTCGCTCTTCCGGATGTACGACCCGATCCGGAAACTGAGCCGCGTCCACGTGCAGTTGCAGCGCGCCATGGCTTCCGGCAACCGGATCATGGAACTGCTCGACGCGCGCCTGGAAATCCCCGACAGCCCCCGTGCGCGCGCTCTCGAGGGGAATCCCGGTTCGGTGGAGTTTCGCGATGTCTGTTTCCGATACGCGGGTCCGACCGGCGAAACCCGGGTGCTCGACGATATCAACCTGCGGGTCGAACGCAACCAGATCATCGCCCTGGTAGGTGCGAGCGGTTCGGGAAAGACGAGCCTGGTGAACCTCATACCCAGGTTCTACGATCCCACCTCGGGTTCGGTCCTCATCGACGGCGTCGATATCCGCGAATTCACGCAAAGCTCGCTGCGCCGCGCGATCGCCATGGTGACGCAGGAGACCTTTCTGTTCAACGACACTGTGCGCCACAACATCGCCTACGGCGACATCGGGGCGTCGGAGGAAAGGGTGCGGTCGGCCGCGCGGGCGGCGCTTGCCGACGGCTTCATCTCGCGGCTTCCGCAAGGGTACGACACCGTCATCGGGGAGCGCGGGCAGCGGCTGTCGGGGGGAGAACGGCAGCGCATTTCGATCGCCCGGGCCCTCCTGCGCAACGCGCCGATCCTGATCCTGGACGAGGCGACCTCCGCGCTCGATTCCGAAGCGGAAAAACTTGTGCAGGAGGCGCTCGCCAACCTGATGCGGGACCGGACGACGTTCGTGATCGCCCACCGACTCTCGACCATCCGGCGGGCCGACAGGATCCTGGTGCTCGAACGGGGGCGGATTGTGGAGGCGGGGACGCACGACGAGCTCATGGCGCACGACGGCGCCTACCGACGCTTCTTCCGGCTCCAGGCGCAGGAATAGGGAGAAGGCAGTCCCTTGACCCCAACGCCAAATCACGATAAACTATTTGTTTTTCTGAAGATGAGGAAGGAAGACGCATGATCCTCAGCATGACGGGGTACGGCACGGGATCGGCACGGGAAGGCGACACGACGGTGAGCGTGGAGGTCAAGACGGTCAACCACCGTTTCCTCGACCTGCACGTGCGCACTGCGCGCGATTGCCAGTTCCTGGAACCGGAAGTCCAGCGGGCGGTGCGCGCCCGGATCAGCCGGGGGCGGGTGGATGTCGGGGTGACGGTGCAGAATTCGGGTGCGGGCGGGTTCCGGGTCCGCACCGACATGGTGCGCCGCTACCTGGGCGCCGTCGACCGGCTCCGGGACGAGTTTCAGCTCGAGGGCGAGCTTGACCTGCGTGCGCTGCTGACCCTGCCGGGGGTGCTGGAGACCGAGGACGGAGTGAGCCCGGAGGCGGGGCCGCTGCTGGAACTGACCGGGCGCAGCCTGGAGGAGGCGCTGGGGCACGTCCTGGAGATGCGGCGCCGGGAAGGGGAGGCGCTCAGGGCCGACATGCTGGGGAACCTGGACAGCATCGAGGCCAACACCCTGCAGATCGGCAGGCTCAGCCGGGACGACGCGGCCGGGTACCTGAAAGCGCTCCAGGAACGGATCGCGAAGCTCCTTCCGCAGGGGGTGGGGGATCCGCAGCGGCTGGCCCAGGAGGCGGCGCTGATAGCGGACCGGGCGGATATCGGGGAAGAGGTCACCCGCATGCACAGCCACATCGGGCAGTTCCGGCGGCTCGTCGACGGCGGGGAAAAGCCGGGGAAGAAGCTCGACTTTCTGATCCAGGAGATGCAGCGCGAAGCCAACACGATTCTTTCCAAGTCGGGGAACCTGGAGGTCACCGGGCTGGGGATCGCCGTCAAGACCGATGTCGAAAAGCTGCGCGAGCAGGTCCAGAACGTGGAATGACGACATGAAGAGAGGAAGCCTTATCATCGTGTCCGGGCCGTCCGGAGCGGGGAAGAGCGCGCTGGTGGGGCATGCGCTCGCCGATCTCGACAACCTGGAATTTTCGGTGTCGTACACGACGCGGGCGCCGCGCGGGAAGGAGCGCGACGGGGTCGAATACTTCTTCATCGACCGGCGTGAATTCGAGGCGCGGATCGCCGCCGGGGAACTGCTCGAATGGGCCGAGGTCCACGGCAACTACTACGGGACCTCGCGCCGGTTCATCGATGATCGGACCGGGCGGGGAACCGACGTCATCCTGGACATCGACGTGCAGGGGGCCGACATCATCCGGCGGAAACGGCCGGAAGCGGTGGGGATTTTCGTCATGCCCCCCTCGTTCGAGGTGCTGCAAACGAGGCTCACACGTCGGAGCCTGGACGATGCCGAGGTCATCAGGAGGCGGCTCGAGCGCGCCTGCGGCGAGATCCGCCGCTACCACGAGTACGATTACCTGGTCGTCAACGACGGTCTGGACGCGGCCGTCCGCGACCTCGAAGCGATCATTTTGAGCACCCGCCGCCGGATGTCGGCGATGAGCGGCGCGGCACGAACGATAATGAAAACTTTTGGAGGAACCCATGCTGAAAATCCCTGAGCGCATCGGATCGAAATACCGCTTCATCATCCTGGCGGCGGAAAGGGCGAAGCAGCTGCAGAACAATGCCAAGCCCAAGATCAAGACCAAGTCGACCAAGCCAGCCTATATCGCCATAAGGGAACTGGAAGAGGACCTGCTCAGCTACGAGATCACCGAGCCGGTCGAGATGCCGGGACAGGTTTAGCGGCGCCGGGGCTTCCGGAAAGGGGGACGGATCATGAAAGTGGCGCTCGGAGTCACCGGCTGCATCGCCGCGTACAAGTCGATCGAGGTGATGCGCGGGCTGCAGAAGGCGGGGGTGGAGGTCCAGGTGGTGCTGACCCGCTCGGCGGCCGAGTTCGTCACGCCCCTCGCCTATGAATCGCTTTCGGGCCTGAGCGTGATCCAGGACATGTTCCGGCCGGAGCTGAATCGGGACATCCACCACATCAGCCTGGCGCAGTCGATCGACCTGCTGGCGGTGGTTCCGGCGACGGCCAATATCCTGGGAAAAATGGCCCACGGCATCGCCGACGACTTTCTTTCGACCCTTTACCTCTCCAACCCGGCGCCCGTCCTCATCGCCCCGGCGATGAATGTGGAGATGTGGCGGCACGCGGCCGTGCGCGCCAACGTGGAAACGCTCCGGGGACGGGGGCACCATTTCGTGAACCCGGAGTCGGGCATGCTCGCCTGCGGCGTCGAGGGGGAAGGGCGCCTGGCGGCGGTCGACGTGATCGTCGACCGGATCCTGGACGTGCTCGGCGGCTGCCGCGACCTGGCCGGGCTGAAGGTGCTGGTGACGGCGGGACCGACGGTGGAGGACATCGATCCCATCCGCTTCATTTCCAACCGGAGTTCAGGGAAGATGGGGTATGCCGTGGCGCAGGCGGCACGGGAACGCGGTGCCGAGGTGACCCTGGTTTCGGGACCCGTGACCCTCCCGGTCCCCGCGGGGGTGGAACTGGTCCAGGTGCGTTCGGCGGCCGGGATGGCGGAAGCGGTCGCGCGCCTATTCCCCGGGACGGACATCGTCGTGAAGGCTGCGGCCGTGGCCGATTACCGGCCTGCGGAGCCGGCGGGACAGAAGGTCAAGAAAGGGGCGGCGCCGCGGACGATCACGCTCGAGCGCACGGAGGACATCCTGGACCGGCTGGGGAGGGAGAAAACCGGGCAGGTGCTGGTCGGGTTCGCCGCCGAGACCGAGAACCTGCTCGAGAACGCTCGGGCAAAGCTCGTCGGCAAGAACCTGGACCTCGTCGTCGCCAACGACGTGACGCGGGGGGTGTTCGGGGAAGATTCGGCCAGCGTGCACATCCTCGGGAAACATGGGGAGGACGTGACGCTGCGGGATCGGTCCAAGGGGGCGATCGCCCGCAGGATCCTCGATCTCGCGCTCGAGACGCGCCGGACCAGGGGAGACCAAACCTCATGAAAAGCGGGACCGCCGTCATCATCGGACGACCCAACTCCGGAAAATCGACGCTGCTCAACGCGCTCGCCGGGCAGAAGGTGTCGATCGTCTCATCCAAGCCCCAGACCACGCGCCACCGCATCATCGGGGTCATCAACGAAGAGCGGGGCCAGGTTGTCTTCGTCGACACCCCGGGGGTCCACAAGCCCGTTTTCCGGATGAACCAGCGGATGCTGCAAACGGTCTACGAGGAGATCAGCGGGGTCGACCTGGTGTTACACATGGTCGACAGCGGCATCCCCTTCGGAGCGGGGGAAAATTTCGTGCTCGAGATGGTGAAAAGTTCGGGCGCCCCCGCCTTCCTGCTACTCAACAAGATCGACTCCATCGCCAAGCAGCGGCTCCTGCCCGCCATGGAGCGCTACGGGCGGGCGGGATGCTTCATGGAGATCATCCCGATCTCCGCGGCCAGCGGGGAAAACCTCGACCTGCTCCTCGACAAGATCTTCGAATACATGCCCGAGGGGGAGCCGCGGTACGACGGAGACATGGTCACCGACCGGACGGAGCGCTTCCTGGCCGGGGAATTCATCCGGGAAAAACTGCTTGAGCGGCTGCGCGAGGAACTCCCCTATGCCTCTGCCGTGATGGTGCGCCGCTTCGACGAGAGCCGCAGGAGCGATAAAAACCTGGTGGTGATCGACGCGGACATCCTGGTCGAGCGACGGTCCCAGCAGGGGATCGTGCTGGGCGCGGGCGCGCGCACGCTCCGGGACCTCGGGACCGAGGCGCGGCGCGACCTGGAGCAAATGCTCGGTTGCAAGGTGTATCTGGGCCTCCAGGTGCGCACGGCGCACAACTGGCGCAACGACGAGTCGGTGCTGGACGAACTGGGGCTCGGTTCATGAGCCGCCGGCGGCTGGGGGAGCAGATCCACGGTCACCTGAAGCTCCTGTACGATCTCGGGGTCCGCCATGCCGATGCACCCCGCGGGGCAAAACGACCGCGGGCGGCCGCGGGCGTCCCGGCCCCGGTGCGGGTGGAAGAGGTCGCGGCGGCCGCCGGTACGGAAACCCTCGAGGAGATCCGTGCCGACCTGGGGGAGTGCCGGCGTTGCGACCTGGCGACGACGAGGAACCGGATCGTGTTCGGCGCGGGGAGCGCGCGGGCGAAGCTGATGTTTGTCGGCGAGGCGCCGGGAGCGGAGGAGAACGCCCAGGGGCTCCCTTTCGTGGGGAAGGCGGGCCAGCTGCTGACCCGCATGATCGAGGCGATCGACCTCCGGCGGGAAGAGGTCTACATCTGCAATATCCTGAAATGCCGCCCTCCCGGGAACCGCGACCCCAAGCCGGAAGAAATCGCGGCCTGTAAAAAATTCCTGCTGCGGCAGATCGCCGCCATTCGTCCCACGCTGATCTGCACGCTGGGCGCCTTCGGCGTGCAGACGCTGCTGGGAACGACCGAACCGATCGGGCGGTTGCGCGGACGCCTGTTCGATTACGGCGGCACCAAGCTCATGGCCACGTACCACCCCGCCTACCTGCTGCGAAACCCGATCGAAAAACGCAAGGCGTGGGACGACCTGTGCCTCGTGCGTGACACGATACGTTCGGTGTAGCCCGGGTCCATATCGAGGTTGACATGATGGAGTTCGTGGAGGTCGCCGTACCGTCCGGCGTGCGCAGGACGTTCGCCTATTCGGTCCCGCGGGCGCTCGGCGCCCGGATCGCGGCGGGAATGCGCGTGCTGGTCCCTTTCGGGCGGAAGCTCGTGACCGGCTACGTCGTGGGAGAACTCGGAGCCGAAGCGGTCCGGGGGATCCGGCTGAAGGCGGTCGAAGAGCTGCTCGAGGCGCGGCCTTCGGTGACCCCGGAACTGGTCCGGACGGCGCTGTGGGTGAGCGAGTACTATTTCGCTCCTCCCGGGGAGGTGTTCCGCGCCTTGTTCCCCGCAGGGTCTCAGCTGCTCGGTGAGCGGGTAGCCTCGATCGCACCCAGGACGGCGGCGCTCTACGAGGGGGGCCTGCGCCCGATGGGGCTCGTGCCCCAGGAGGAGGCGCTTCTCGACACCCTCGCCCGGGAGGGGACGCTCACGGTCAGGGAACTGGCGCGCCGGGCGGGCGTGAAGGGGGCGGACGCCTGGGTGGAGTCGCTCGAAGCGGCGCGCCACATACGGCTCGAAATGCGCGTCGGCGGTGCGAAGAACAGGGAAAAGAAGCAATGGGGCATCAGGCGGTTGACGGTGGATGCGGATCCCTCCCTGCCCCCGGTGCAGCGACGCCTGTATGACGCGCTCGGCTCCGGCCGGATGGCGCTTGCGGAAGCGCTCGACCTGGCAGGCTGCTCCCGGAGCGTCGCCGCGGCTCTCGTGCGCAAGGGATTGGTCGCCGTCGCGCCGATGAAGATCGAGCGGATCCCCCGCGAACTTGAAACCGCAGGCGCGGGCGGAGAGTTTGAGCTGACGCGCCACCAGCGGGAAGTGGTCGACGGTATCCTCCGCCTGATGCGGCGGCCGGAGGCTGCGCGCTGCCTGGTTCACGGGGTGACCGGGAGCGGTAAAACGGAGACCTACCTGAGGCTGATCAGCGAGGCGCTCCGGATGGGGAAGTCGGCGCTGTTTCTGGTGCCGGAGATCGGGCTCACGCCCCTGCTCAGCCGCCTGGTGGTCTCGCGTTTCCCGGGGCTGGTTTCGATGTTGCACAGCGGCATGAGCCCCGGGGAGCGCTACGACCAGTGGAGCCGCATCCGCGACGGGGACGCGCGGGTGGTGGTGGGGACGCGCTCGGCGGTGTTCGCGCCGCTGGAGGACCCCGGCCTGGTGATCATCGACGAGGAACAGGACGGCTCCTACAAACAGGACGAATCTCCCTGCTACCACGCGCGCGAGGTGGCCTGGCACCGCATGCGCCAATCGGGGGGGGTGCTCGTGATGGGATCGGCCACGCCTTCGATCGAGACCTACCACCTGGCGGTTCGCGAGCGGAAGGCGGCCTACTTCCACATTCCCGAAAGAATCGAAGCGAGGCCGCTGCCCCGGGTGACCATCGTCAACATGGCCGAAGAGTTCCGGCGCGCGGGGAGGAACGTCGTGATCTCGAGCCCGCTCGCCGCGGAACTCGATGAATGCATGCGGCGGGGGGAACAGGCGATCGTCCTGCTCAACCGGCGCGGTTTCGCGCGTTCGCTCCTCTGCCGCAGCTGCGGCCACGTCTATGTCTGCCGGGACTGCAGCATCAGCATGACCTATCACCGGCAGGAGAACCGGCTGGCCTGCCACTACTGCGGGAGCAAGAGCGAGGTCCCGTCGCTGTGCATCAACTGCGGAGGCGCTTACATCCATTATTCGGGGGTGGGGACCGAACAGCTGGAATCTCTGCTCGTGGAGCTTTTGCCGCAGGCACGCATCGCGCGCCTCGACAGGGATACCACGCGGCGCCGGGGCGTGCTCCGCTCGACGCTGGTTGATTTCGCCGAACGCAGGCTGGACGTGCTGGTCGGCACCCAGATGCTGGCCAAAGGGCACGACTTTCCGGATGTGACCCTGGTGGGGGTTGTGGCCGCCGACGCGGGGCTGCAGTTTCCGGACTTTCGGTCGGCCGAGCGGACCTTCCAGCTGCTGACCCAGGTCGCGGGGCGCGCCGGGCGCGGGGAGACGCCGGGGAGGGTGATCATCCAGTCATACTACCCCGACCATTACGCGCTCCAGTTCGCCCGCGCCCAGGATTATGCCGGTTTCTACGGGCGGGAGATCGAGTTCCGGCGCCTGATGGGGTATCCCCCCTTCCGCGATCTTGTGCAGATCCTGGTAAGCGACCCCGATTACGACCGGGCGATGCGGGCGGCGGAAACACTCGCCGCCTCCCTCAAGCGCCACGCTTCGACGGTTGCGGGGGAGGATCGGCCGCGGGTGCTGGGGCCCGCCATGGCCCCGATGGAGAAGCTGAGGGGGAAGTACCGGGTGCAGATCCTGCTCAAGAGCGGGCCGGGCGCGGGCGGGGCACGGGTGCTCGGTGGTTGCCTCGAGGAGGCGGCCTCGGGGAAGGCGCGCGCGGAGAAGGTTCATGTGGACATCGACCCGCTGTCGCTGCTGTAGCGACAGCGGGTCGGGCGCGGGGCGTTCGGCCGGAACAAACCCGCCGAACCGGATCACTCCCCGTCAGAGGGGGGCGGGGGGAGCGGCGGCGCTCCCACCTCCCGCTTCTCCATCAGCGCGACTCCCACGGCGCCCCCCAGCATGGCGAACAGGCAGTAGAGAATCAGGGAGACGACCAGGCTGGAGACGAAAAGCAGCACCGGGAAGTTCCCGCTCGAGGTCAGGGCCTCCAGCATTTTGAGGGTCTCGGGAGGCACGTCGGACATCCCGGCGAGCTTCGCGCGCATCTCTTCGATGACGCGGGCGGTTGTATCCCCGGTCAGGAAATGCAGGGGGATGGAGAACAGCGCATAGACCGCGGTGCCGATCGCGCCCGTGAGGGCGCCGAGCGCGGCCCCGCGTCCCAGGGTGACGACGGCCGGGGAAGCCTTGACGTACAGGTGGGCCGCAAGCCCCCCTCCCAGCACCGCCCAGGCGCAACAGAAGCAGTTGAGGGCGCCGACGATGGGGAGGGCTGACAGCACCCCCAACAGTACGCCCCCGGCCAGCGCCGGTTTCCACATCGTTTCATCATTCATGGACATTCTCCCTCCAGCGGCCGCCGCGCGGCGGATTCTGCCAGTGCGCGCATCAGCAGGGTGGATATCATATAGCCTAAAAAGACGCCGGAGCCCGTGCGGCTCCAGTGCGCGCCGGACCAGAGCCCGGCGCGCGCGAGCGCGGTGTCGATCAGCACGGGAAGCAGGGCCGCCAGCAGCCAGCGGCGGCGGGCGCGCGGGCTTCCTGAGAATCCCGGCACAGGGGCCACGATCCCCGCGAAAAGTCCCAGGTAAATGCCCACGCATCGGTGGCACGCCGCAAGGGGTAGTCCGGCCAGGGTGAAGGAGCGCCCGGGCAGCTGGTGGCAGAAGAAGGAAAAACCCCAATAAAGGGGAAGGGCGCCCGGCTCCCCGCGCGCCAGCAGGAGGGGGGCTGCGACGGTCAGGACGCAGACGAGGCCCCAGCCGAGGGCGAGCAGGATGCGGACGCTGGAGACTGTGGATTTCATGGTCGACTCCGCGCGCCATTATACCCGAAAGCGCCGGTGGGGAGCGCGGAGATCTTCCAGCGTGACCGTTAGTCAATGAAAGTAATTTTCATAATCGAAAGGCCGATCCTGAAGGTATAAATCAATTTCGCTGTCGAAAATGTCGGTCCGACCTAGGGGAGGAAACAGGACTCCCAGGGCGCCGGAGGCGGCCCGTTTTCCATCCAGGATCCCAGATTTTGTGATCCCGAGAAATGTCGGCACTGCATCTTGTGGAAATTTCCAATATTTTCTTGACAAGCTATTTCGATTCCCTTATACCAAGGTCGAAAGGTCGCGCGTAATGCGAGTGGGCTTAACATTTAACCTGAAACAGGAGATCGGGGGAGAGGCCCAGGAACCTCCGGGCGGCGGCGCCAAAAAAACCGGGGGGAGCGCCAAAAATACTGGCGGCGGCGCCGAAGTCCGGGCGGACGCCCAGGCCGAGTGGGACTCCTCCGAGACCATCGCCGCGGTTCGGGCGGCCCTGGAAGAGCGGCACGAGGTCGTGCCGATCGACGCCGGAGGGGACCCCTGGGGGGAGCTTCTGAGGGCTCGACCCGATATCGTTTTCAACATGGCCGAGGGGGCGGTCGGAGCCTGCCGGGAAGGGTTCATTCCCGCGATCCTGGAGCACCTCGGGATACCGTATACCGCCAGCGACCCGCTGACGCTCAACATCTGCCTGGACAAATCCCGCACCAAGGAGATCCTTGCTTATTACGGGCTGCCGGTAGCGCCCTTTTACGTAGCCGAGACTGCGGACTTCGAATCCGACGGCCTCCGCTACCCCCTGATGGTCAAGCCGCTCCACGAAGGATCGAGCATCGGCATCCGGAACGACTCTCTGGTGCGCACGCGCGCGGAGCTGCGCGATCGGGTCGCGTGGCTGCTTGAAACCTACCGGGAGCCCGCGCTGGTGGAGGAATTTCTCCCGGGGCGGGAATTCACCGCTTCCATCCTGGGCAACGGCGCGGAAGCCCGGGTGCTGCCGCTCGTGGAAATCCTTTTCGATTCCCTCCCCGGAGGGGTAAACCCGATCTACTCCTACGAAGCCAAATGGATTTGGGATCAAAGTTCGAATCCGCTGGACATTTTCGCCTGCCCGGCATGCGTCGATCCGGCCCTGCGGGCCGAGATCGAAAACGCGTGTTTGCGCGCCTACGGCGTCCTGCGCTGCCGTGACTGGTGCCGCATCGACGTGCGGCTGGACGCCGCCGGCAAGCCCCACATTCTCGAGGTCAACCCTCTTCCCGGGGTGCTGCCCCGGCCGGAGGACAATTCCTGTTTCCCAAAATCGGCGCGGGCGGCCGGCATGAGCTACCCACAGCTGATCAACGAGGTCCTGGACATCGCGTGCAAGCGCTGCGGGTTGAGATGATGGAAGCCTGTGACTGCGTCGTGCTCTACAACTCGGCGGCAACGGCGGAGAAGCCGGGAAGCCGGGAGAAGAGCTATCCTGCCACCACGGCGCGCGAGGACGTGGGGGCGATCGCGGGCAGCCTGGCGGGCGCGGGATACCGACCGGAGGTGATCGCCGTCGGGCGTGTCACCGCGGACCTGATCCGCAGGCTGCTCGAGCTTGCACCCAGGTTCGCCTTCAACCTGTGCGAGGAGATTGACGGGGACAGCGGGATGGAGATGGCCTTCGCCGGCCTGCTGGAACTGCTCGGGATCCCCTTCACCGGCTCCGACTCTTTTGCGCTGGGGCTGGCATTGGACAAGTTCCGGGTCAAACAGCTGCTCGAGGCCGAGGGGATCCCCGTTCCCCTGGGGGGCATCTGCCGCCCCGGGTCGACGTCCATGTTTCCCCCCGGCATGAAATTCCCCGTGATCGTCAAGCCGGGGCGCGAGGATGCCAGCTTGGGAGTCAACGGCGATTCGGTGTGCGCCACGGCGGAAGAGGTCGGGCGGCAGGTGCGCTACATCCACGACGTCTACCGGCAGGAGGCGCTGATCGAGGAGTTCCTCGACGGGCGCGAGTTCAATGTTTCGGTGATCGGGGAGGAGGAGCCGGAGGTGCTGGCGGTCTCCGAGATCGACTTCGCCCGCCTGCCGGCGAACGAACCGAAAATTGTCAGCTACCGTGCGAAATGGGACGAAACGAGCGCCCAGTTCGGCGGGACCACGCCTATCTGCCCCGCCGCAATTCCGGAGGGGATGAAGGAACGGATCGACTCGATTGCGCTCGCCAGTTACCGCGCCGTCGGTTGCCGGGATTACGCCCGCGTCGACATGCGCACCGACGCGAGCGGCGCCGTGTACGTGCTCGAGGTCAATCCGAACCCCGATCTCTCCCCGCAGGCGGGTTTTGCCGGGGCCGCGCGGGCGGCCGGCTTTTCCTATGCCGATATCGTTCTGCGCATCAGCGAAAGCGCCATCGCCCGCGGCGACCGGTTCGAGCCGGCAATCCATGCATTCTGACCAGCGGCCCGCCGTGCGGGTCAGGCCGATGACGAGGGAGGATCGCGCGGAGGTGGCCGGGCTCATTGACGGAGTCGAAAATTTCAACCCGGTGGAGAAAGAGTGCGCCCTGGAACTGGTGGACATCTACCTCGACGATCCCGGCCAGACCGATTACGCGTTCGCG
The DNA here is from genome assembly GCA_012719455.1 of Acidobacteriota bacterium. Classification (GTDB taxonomy): domain Bacteria; phylum Acidobacteriota; class UBA6911; order UBA6911; family UBA6911; genus UBA6911. The sequence continues at coordinate 13,088 of JAAYAJ010000007.1, forward strand.
GTGGCGTCGGGGGAGACGGCGGAGATCCAAGGCTACATATGCTGGGGGCCCGTGCCGCTGACGCGGGGGACCTTCGACCTTTACTGGATCGCTACGCGGCGCGCGGCGCGGGGGCGCGGATTCGGGCGCGAGCTCGTCGGGCACGTGGAGCGGGTCCTCGGTGCGGCCGGGGGGCGTCTGCTGGTTGCCGAGACTTCGGCGAAATCGTCGTACCGCAAGACCATCGAATTCTATCGAAGCCTGGGATTCGAGGAAGCATCGCACATAGCGGATTTCTACGATGTCGGGGATGACAGGCTGATTTTCGTCAAGCGGCTTTCCTGACAGGGAGAAGACCTCACTCATGGAACGGATGGAGCAGTGGACGATTGACCTGCGAAACAGCGTCACGGGCGGTGGACCCCTCGCCAGGGATTTCGGCGCGGACGCCGAGGAGATCGACGCCGTGTGCCGGAACTACCCGATGCGCATTCCGCGCTACTACTACAACCTGATTGCGGAAAAAGGGGATCCCATCTGGATGCAGTCGGTGCCGTCGATACGGGAGATGATGGACGAGAGCGCCCCCGAGGACCCGCTGCACGAGGAGGAGGACAGCCCGGTGCCGCGCCTGACCCACCGCTACCCCGACCGCGTGCTCCTGCTGATCACCGACCGGTGCCCCATGTACTGCCGGTTCTGCACGCGCAAGAGGATGGTGGGACGCACCAGCACCATCACCGAAAAGACCATCGCAATGGGCATCGACTACATCCGGAGCCACACCGAGATCCGCGACATCCTCCTTTCGGGCGGCGACCCGCTGATGGTCAACGACCGCAAGCTGGAGCAGATCATTGCGCGGTTGCGCGCCATCCCGCACGTCGAGATCATCCGCATCGGCACGCGTTTCCCCTGCGTCCTGCCGAGCCGGATCAGCGACGCGCTCTGCGACATGCTCAAGAAGTACCACCCCATCTTCATCAACACCCATTTCAACCACCCGAGGGAGATCACCCCGCAGGCGCGGGAGGCGTGCGAGCGCCTGGCTAACGCCGGGATCCCGGTCGGCTGCCAAACCGTGCTTCTGAAGGGGGTCAACGACGACCCCCTGGTGCTCAAGGAACTGATGCACAAGCTGCTGATGATGAGGGTGCGCCCCTATTACCTCTACCAGGCCGACCTCACGCGCGGCACCAACCATTTCCGGACCCGGGTGGAAAGGGGCTTGGAGATCATGCAGTCCCTGCGGGGCTACACCACGGGGTTCGGCGTGCCGCAGTTGGTCATCGACGCCCCGGGCGGGGGCGGGAAGATCCCCCTGATGCCCGACTACGTCGTCCGGTTCGACGAGAAGGAGATCATCCTGCGCAATTTCGAGGGGAAAGAGTATCGTTACCCGCAGGCGGACCAGCCCTACGTCAAGGACACGCGCGACGTCGAGCTGATCAACTTCTAGCTCGGGCGAAATCGCCCTCCGCGCCCGCCGGTTGGCTGCGGATCTGCGGGTCCGTCGGCGCGCTTGCAGGATCGGCGCTTGCACCGAGCGGTCCATATTGTTAATCTGCCATCTTCATTCCAGGAAAGGATCCCGGAAGGGTCATGCGGTCATAAGGATAAGATCATGAAATACATCTTTGTCACGGGCGGGGTGCTTTCCTCGCTGGGGAAGGGAATCGCGAGCGCTTCCATCGGGCGGCTGCTCGAGGCGCGCGGGTTCAGGATCAATTTTCTCAAGCTGGATCCCTACATCAACGTGGACCCGGGGACGATGAGCCCCTTCCAGCACGGCGAGGTGTTTGTCACCGACGACGGCGCCGAGACCGACCTCGACCTGGGCCACTACGAGCGGTTCACCAGCGTGCGCATGACGCGGGAAAACAATTCCACCACCGGGAAGATCTACCAGACGGTGATCGAGAAGGAGCGCAAGGGGGAGTACCTCGGCAAGACCGTGCAGGTGATCCCCCACATCACCAACGAGATCAAATCGGTCATCCGGCGGGTTGCCAGGGACGTCGATGTCGCCATCGTGGAGATCGGGGGCACGGTGGGGGACATCGAAAGCCTCCCCTTCCTGGAATCGATCCGGCAGATGCGCAACGAGGAGGGTCGGGAAAACACCCTGTTCATCCATCTCACCCTGGTCCCCTACATGGGCGCCTCCGGGGAGCTTAAAACCAAGCCGACCCAGCACAGCGTCAAGGAGCTGCGCGGCATCGGCATCCAGCCCGACATCCTGCTCTGCCGCACCAAGCAACCGCTGCCCATGGACGTCAAGGCTAAAATCGCCCTTTTCTGCAACGTGTCGGAGCGGGACGTGATCACGGCCGTCGACGTCGAAAACGTGTACGCGGTGCCCCTGGGGCTGCACAAGGAAGGCCTGGACGAGACCATCATCGGCTGTTTGCGCCTCCCCCCCAACGAGCCGCGGCTTGCGGACTGGAAAGCGGCGCTCGAGCTCGACGCCGCGGCCGGGGACGCCGTCAGGATCGGTATCGTCGGCAAGTACGTGGAGTTCAAGGATTCCTACAAGAGCCTGAACGAGGCGCTCTACCACGGGGGGCTGGCCCACCGGCTCCGCGTCGAGCTCTGCCGGGTGGATGCGGAGGAGCTCGAGGAGGGGACTGTCGACGGCAGGCTTGCCCCCTACGACGGCATCCTGGTGCCGGGGGGGTTCGGCAAGCGCGGCATTGACGGCATGCTCCTGGCCGCCCGCTACGCGCGCACGCGCAAGGTGCCCTATTTCGGCATCTGCCTGGGCATGCAGTGCGCGGTGATCGAATACGCGCGTAACGTCTGCAACCTCGAAGCCGACAGTTCGGAATTCGACCCGTCGGCGCCGCACCGGGTGTTCTGCCGGTTGCGCGAATTGCCCGGGAGAGACGCCATGGAGGGCGACATGAGGCTGGGGGCCTACCCCTGCGTGCTCGACGGGGACTCGCTCGCCTTCCGGGTCTACGGCGAAAAGGAGATTTCCGAGCGCCACCGGCACCGTTACGAGTTCAACCGGGAATACGAACAGGCCCTCACGGGCCGTGGGATGCGTTTTTCGGGGAACTCGCCGGACGGAGATTTCGTAGAGATCGCCGAAATCCCCGACCACCCCTGGTTCCTGGGCTGCCAGTTCCACCCGGAGTTCAAGTCCCGGCTGCTTGAGCCCCACCCGCTGTTTGCCGGCTTCATCGAGGCATGTCACCGGAACGGGCGGAAAAACCGGGCGGCGGCCGTGGACGCCGCCGGGGAAAACGCGCTCCACTAGTCATCGGAGGTCGCCGGGAACATGGCACAAGTCAAGGTCGGCCCGCTGAAACTGGGGAAGGGCCCATTTTTCATCGCGGGTCCCTGCGTGATCGAGAGCGAGAGCCACTGCCTGCGGATGGCCGAAAGGCTTGCCGGATACGGGGCGCGGCTGGGGGTCCCGATTGTTTTCAAGGCCTCCTTCGACAAGGCCAACCGGACATCGGGCCGGTCCTACCGCGGACCGGGGCTGGAGGAGGGGCTGCGCATTCTCGAGCGGGCGCGCGCCGTGAGCGGCCTTCCCATCCTGAGCGATGTGCACGAAACGGTCCAGGTGGCGGCGGCCGCCGAGGTGCTCGACGTGCTGCAGGTCCCGGCCTTTCTCTGCCGGCAGACCGATCTCATCCGCGCCGCCGCCGCGAGCGGCCGCTGCGTGAACCTGAAAAAGGGACAATTCCTCTCGCCGGCCGAAATGGGCAAGGTGCTCGAAAAGGCAAAGGAGGGGGGGAATCGGAACATCCTCCTGACCGAACGCGGGACCACCTTCGGCTACCACAACCTCGTGGTCGATTTCCGCTCCTTCGTCATCATGCGCTCCTTCGGCCAGCCCGTGGTTTTCGACGTCACCCACAGCGTTCAGGCGCCGGGAGGGCAGGGGGACCGCTCCGGGGGGGATTCCCGCTTCGTGCCGGCGCTGGCGCGGGCGGGGGCGGCCATAGGGGTGGACGGCTTTTTCCTCGAGGTGCACGACAACCCCGAGCGCGCCCTTTCGGACGGTCCCAACAGCCTGAAACTCTCCGGGTTCCCCCGCCTGGTGCGGGAGATCCTCTCCATCCGCGCCGCCCTGGGAGGTCGGCCATGAGCGGAGGAGCGACGCATCCGGCTCTCGCGACGGCCGCCAGGGTTCTCGGGGCGGAGGCTGACGCGATCCGCGCCCTCGTGCCGCGCCTGGGGGAATCGTTCATCGGGGCGGTCGAACTGGCCGCCCGCTGCAGGGGGAAGATCGCCGTGACCGGGCTCGGGAAATCGGGCCTGATCTGCAAGAAGATCGCGGCCACCCTCTCCAGCACCGGGTCGCCCGCCCTGTTCCTGCATGCGGGCGACGCCCTGCACGGCGACTGCGGGCTGCTCGCACCCAACGACCTGTTGCTCGCGGTGTCCAAGAGCGGTGAAACGGGTGAAGTTCTCAAACTGCTCGAGGTCGCGAAGAGACTGGGATTGCCCGTGGTGGCCATGGCGGGCGACGGAAACTCGACGCTCGCGCGCCACGCCGACGTCTTCCTGGACGTCGGTGTGGCCGGGGAAGCCTGCCTCTTCGATCTGGCCCCGACGACGAGCACGGCGGCCGCCCTGGCCATGGGGGACGCGCTGGCGCTGGCCCTGATGGAACGCAAGGGGTTCGGCCGCGAGGATTTCGCCGGCTTCCACCCGTCCGGGACCCTGGGGAGGAAACTCCTGCGCGTGGGCGACCTGATGCACCGCGGGGGGGACATTCCCCGCGTGGAGGTCAATACCCCGATGCCCGACGTCATCTACGAGATGTCGCGCAAGGGGCTCGGGATGACGACGGTGGCGGACGCCGCCGGGATGCCGGTGGGCGTCATCAGCGACGGGGACCTCCGGCGCCTCCTCCAGGCCGCGTCCGACCCGCTCGGGCGCAAGGCGGGGGAGGTGATGACGCGCGCCCCGAAGACCATCGGGGAAGGGGAACTCGCCACCGCCGCCCTGGCCCGGATGGAGGAGCTGAAGATCACGAGCCTGGTCGTCGTCGATACCGCCGGCCGCCTCCAGGGGGTCATCCACGTGCACGACCTGTGGCGGACGGAGATGTTTTAGCCCGCTTCCGGAGCCTCCACTTGAGCGCCCCCGGGAAGGCAGCCAAGCCTGCCCCGGCCCGCGGAATGACGGTGCGGGACCGGACCACGGACGGCTCCAACGAAAACAAGAGCTCCCCTCTGTGCAGCTGTCGGGCCCATCAACAGCGCGGCTTGTCCGCGTCCCCTGCATGCGGTTGTTCGGCTGCCGGATCACCCGTCTTCGGTGCAAGCGCCTTTCGATAAAATTCCGAGTTGGCCAGTCCCGCCATCAGTGCGAGCGCGTTATGCTCCGTGCCCTCCACAATGTGGAATTCGTGAGGAATAAAAAGGGCCTTGAGGTGCTCGTGAAACCTGCGGCTCAGATGTAGCGAGGAATCCCTAGACCCAACGGCTTGTCGAATGATTGTCCCGGATTTTCTCAAAACCTCCGCCTGTGACTCGGCGACTGTCCAAGGGTGACTCGCCTTGAAATAAGCCATGTCACCGTCGCAGACATCCCTGAGGATCCGATCTCGAAGCGGATTTCCTGTTGCCCGGGGGCCTTCAAACTCCAGGTCGAGTGGGCCGGCTGCCAGTATCGAGATGCCGCCAAACAACCCGGCATGTCGAAATCCAATTCGGGCTGATCCATAACCGCCCATGCTGAAACCTTCGAGAATCCGGCCCTCTCGACGAGGAATGGTTCTCATCGTTTTGTCGACGTGGGGGATCAATTCCCCGATAAAGACCGTCTCTATTTTGTCTCGAATCGCAAGGTCAAACATCTGCGAGACGGGGCGAATGTGATTCACGCCACCCTCCGTACCATGCAGCCAGTACAGCACCGGGAACCGCTCCGTCTCCGACTCGTCATATGCCGAAGGCCTGTAAACATGATAACTTATTTCCGCCTTTGCAGCCCGGCTCGTGAACGTGTGAAAGCTCACCCGCGCTGCATTGACCCGCCGCGTCACCCACGGCAGTTCGTCCGCCTTGTTGTCGGCGGCGGGTTTCGCCTGGTCCCGTGCGAACACGCCCACAACGAGAAGTGATGCCAGAACCGCGAGTGGAACGGTGTTGATGAGTTTCATGTTTTCTCTTTTTCGTGGGCCGAGCGTTTGAGCTCGGTGGCGGGCCGCGCCGCGGGCCGACCGCCGAGGCGAATATTTGTGCCGGCTAGCCGCAACCACCGATAAGGGCTGTTGCACTAGAATAACCTGCGCAAAACCGGGTAACGTGTTTGCCGTCTGTTTGAAAAAAGTTTCCAACATTCGGCCAGCTTGATCTTTTGGAGCAAAAATCAGGTAATGGCAATTTTCGAGATCGCAGGGATGCGATACATAAGATATCCGGGGTTCATTTAGGATTCATCTTACACTTTTTGGGTTTTTGCGGCCGCGGAATTAGACTGCAAAATCGGGTCGGCCCAAGCTGAATGAGGGGCGCGCAAGCCAGAAGAGCCGCAGGGCTCTGTACCGCCGCGGGTGTTGGCTCAACCACCGCTCAGTGTAGGCGCGGGTGACCGGACCCTTTTTGTTGCACCGCGCCCCGCATAATCGCTTGAAATAATTCCCGCCAAGGGCTAAATTATGGGCTGCGTACACGAGCGTGTAGTGGACAACCGGGCGGGTAAGCGCCTAGGGCTCGAAAGAGGCCTGTTACACAATCGTGGCACAAAGGAACATGCAAATCCTCTAAGTTTTGCTGTTCCAGCCGGTTATAATGAGCGGGAGTAATTCAGCGGTAGAATGCCAGCTTCCCAAGCTGGACGTCGCCGGTTCGATCCCGGTCTCCCGCTCCAGACCAACCTCCTGATTTCACATTGCCCACGGGAAATCCGACCACGGCCGCCAATGGGGCCGGTTGCCCGTTTTCCGCCTTGTTGCAGCCCAGGCCGGTGACAACGGGCGCCGCGGGACGATCTATCTCTCCCCCGGACTTCTTGAGGCTTCGAGGCGCGCGGCGGCATAGTGCAGCGTCCTCTGCGAGAGGGGAGGCGTGGCCGACGGGTGGGCGGTGACATCCGCCCCCATCCGGTTGGCCAGCTCCATGGTTGCCGCAAGATCCCAGCCCAGGGCAGTTCCCAGGAGGATGCCCGCCGAGCAGGCGTCCCCGGCACCCACGGGATGCGGCGCTTCGGTGGTGGTTGCGGGTGTGCGCTGATCGAATTCCCCCTGCCGGCCGAGGGCCATGGTCCCCGCGGCGCCCCGGGTGACCACGACGGCCCGGGCGGGAAAGCGCGCGCGGAGGTTTTCCATCCCGCGCCGGATCCCCTCGACGGAGCGGGCGGCGGGGGAGGGGATCCCCAGCAGGTCCAGGAGCACGAACAGCTCCGAATGGTTGGCCTTGATGATCGTGGCGGCACGGCAGCCGTATTCAAGGATTTCGGGGGAATACCCGGCCTCGCCGGTCAGCGTGTTGCGCCTCAGGTTGACGTCGTAGAGGCGGATCGCCTGCGGAGCGTTTTGCAGGAACCTCCGGATCGTGCCGCGGGAGACCGGGGAGCGCTGCGCCAGGCTGCCGAAGGATACGGCAACACAGCGCCCGGCCAGCTCCGCGAGCTCCGGCCGGTCCGGGATGTAATCCCAGGCCGCATCGGGCTCGATCTGGTATCCGGGTTCGCCGTTGCGCAGGAAGACGGAAACGCGACCCGTCGGGTGACCGGGATCGCGCCCGACGTAACGGTCCGACATTCCACGCCGCCGCAGGAAATCGACGATCCCCTCTCCCCTGCGATCGAAATTGACGCAGCTGACCGGCACCCCGGAGCCGATCCCGAGACGGTGGGCTAATTGATGCGCGTGGACCGCAACGTTCAGTGGGGCGCCCCCCAGGGCCTCCGTTCCATCTTCGAAGACGTCGTAGAGAGCTTCCCCGATGCCGACGAAAATCAGCGGCTTCATGAGTACACCAGACGCGGCGCTCAGCGCATGCGTTTGACTTCGGCCAGCAGGTCCAGCAACCCGTTGACTATGGCGCTTTCCGCGTATCCGGGCCGGCACCGCGACGACAACACCTCGAAAGTCTGGGTGCCGAAGGCCGCATCATTCGGAACATACCCGGAATTGCCGCTGCCGTTGGCCATCGACACGAAGATCGCGCGGCCGACGGGCGACTCCTGCTTGAATCTCCGGGCGATCAGGCTGAAGATTTCCGCATTGGTCCCCGCGATCGCGATGTCGTCGATCATGAGGAGACTCAGCCTGAGCTGGACGTCCGGTCCGTCTTTGTAGACCGCCTCGACCCCCGCGCGCCCCTGTCCGATCCGGTCCCTCCCGGGGAAGCTGATCATCTTCTGCGCGGCGTATATCCCGCCGTCGGCCGACATCCGCGTCGTTTCGCGCATTACGCGCTTGACCTCCTCTCCCAGGAACTGGCCCATCGACAGGATCATCTGCTTTTGCTGCTCGAGCAGCTTCCTGACCGTGGGATCCTGCTTGTCGAGCCCTTGCCCCCCCGGCGGCATGGAGTTGCTGATATCCTGGCCGCGCCGGGCGTAATCCCTGATCCGGATATCCCGCAGATCGAAGGTCTGCTGAAAGTAGATCGGGTTCTGGTCCCCCTGGGCCCCGGTGGAGAACAGCGCCACCAGCTTGTCATCGAAGGAGTCCTCGATATACCGGGAGGCGGCGCCGGGAAAATCGCCGCTGACCATGTCGGTGTTGCCGGTGACGACCGCGTGGCAGGCGTAGTTGTAGTAGACCGCGATCGGCTCGCCGGCGGTGGTTTCGAACTTGATCACCGCCACGGTCTTGTCCGACGGACCCTCGTAGTTGGGGCCTTCCCACCACTTGTTGGTCTTGCGGTCGATGATGTTGCGGTTGACGTTGATGTAGGAAACACCCGTTCCGTAGCCGATGCGCGCGGGCTGGAGGTTTTCGCTGGCCGCCTTGACGGTCTCGAATATCTGGTCGGCCGATCCCGCAAAGGCGCTGTGCGTGTGCGTCGGGTTCATGACCAGGTTCCGGGCCGGGATGCCGAGCTCCCGCTCGATCCTCTGTGACACCGTCTTCCATGTCTGCTCTCCCACCATGCCTGTATCCACGGAAACCAGGGCGGCGCTGGTAACGCCGTTATTGATCACGATCGCCCGGGCGTAGATCCGGTCGAGAATCCCCTCGCTGTTTTTGGGCAACGTGGTGGGCGTGATGTCGATCTTTGCCGCCCCCGCCCGGAAGGAGTGCACCGGGGCCTCCGCCCGGGCGGCATACGGCAGGATGAGGGCCAGAAAAGTCATGAGGAGGATCCGTGCGGTAGTCATATTGTTCTCCCGGCAATGACGCCCGTTCCCTGTTCCGAGCAGGGCCTAGGCGTCGTATTCGCTTGCATCCAGGGTGGCCAGGCGCCGGCGCGCCGGGTCATAGATCCAGTTGAACAGCAACCCGGCAAAGAGGAGGGCGGCGAAAACCGTCGCCAGGACAAAGCCGTACCGGGCATGGCCGAAAAGGTCGCTCACGCCTCCCATGGCCAGCGGCCCCACGGCGGCCGCCGTGCAGGTGAAGAAGAGGATGACGCCGGCCACGGCGCCATGCTCCGTCTTCGGAAAGCAGCTGATGCCTTTGGAATTGAGCGTCGGGTAGATCATGGACATGAAAAGGCCCGACAGGGGAAGCAGCCAGAGGGCATAGGACAGGCCGCCCGCGATGGAGCCGGCGAAACAGACCAGGATCGCCAGGCTGAAGAGGGCCATGACCGACGTCCAGCGGAAGCGCGCGAGGATCCACGCTCCCAGGAAACGGCCGAGGGCCCGCAGGGCGAAGAACAGGGAGGTGGCGTAAGCGGCCAGAAAAGTAAAGGACCCCGAATAGCCTTCAAGGAACGTGGGCATCCAGACGTAGACGGCACACTCCGCCGCGACGTACAGGAAGATGAGAAGCGAAAAGCCCAGGGCATAGGGGTTTTTCATCATGCGCAGGGTGCGCCTGAAGTCGATCGGTTCCTCCGCGCTTCTCACGGTCTTCGGGTATTGCACCAGGGAGGCGGTCACGATCAACAGAACGCAAATGGTCCCCGCGATCACGTAGAGCCATTTCCAGGAAAACCCGGTCGCGAGGAGCCGCGCCACGATGGCGGGGCCGATGATGGCGCCGACGCCGAAGAAGCCCTCGACCATGTTCATGGTGGCGGTATGTTCCGCCGTGGAACGCGAGATGTCTCCGACCAGGGCCAATGCTCCCGTCTTGAAGATCCCGATGGCCGCGCCGGAAATGACGAGCAACAGCAGGAAGAAGAGAAAGGAGTTCCCCACCGCGAACAGGTACGAGTTGAGCGCAAACAGGACGAGGCCGAGGATGATGGTCTTTTTGCGGCCCAGCTTGTCGGCAAGGTAGCCGAGAAAGATGGCGGCCAGCGCGATCGCAATCATGGGGGCATAGTGAAACGCCCCGGCGGCGGACATGCTCAGGCGGAATTCCTTGAGGATCACCGGGATGATGGTGCCGACGGAATCGGTGGTCATGGCGAACATCATGAACATCATGAACGTAAGCCACTTGATGGCCGTCAGGTGGCGATGGGGCGCAGCCTCTTGGTTCATCGGCGTTTCTCCTGCCCAAGCCCGGATGCTTCGGGCCGGGGCATTACATGAAAATTCCCTCCGCCGCCGGGCCCGTGCCGTTGATGACGGCGCTCGGACCGGACAGGTCCACGCGGAGAGCGATCCGGTGCTCCCGCAGTTCCCACTGCAACTCGATCAGGTGGTCCTCCGGGGTCATGACCCGGAACTGGCCGGCGAACGCGGGATGCGTGTTCCGGAGCCGTATCAGCTCCATCTGCTTTTGTACCATGGGGCGCCGGAGCGCGGCGTCGATTTCTGCGGCCGTGTAATAGTGGCGGTTGATGTCGCGCCCGACACCCGACCGGGCGAGGAGTTCCATGTCGTTGGATCCTCCCAGCAGGCCGACGTAATACACCTGGGGGATCCCGGGAGCGAAAAACTGGAGGGCACGGGCGATCAGGTAATCGGTTTCCCGCCCTCCCAGGGCATCCAGGAAGGTGCAGTTCACCTGGTACAGGTCCAGGTTGCTGGCCGCCGCGCCGGTCGCCCGTCGGCTCTGGCCCCGGCTGCGCCGGTGGATGGTTTCCACCAGCAGGTCGATCTCCTCCGGCGTCAGCAATCCTGGATTCCCGTCGGTGTCGGCGCCCACGTCGATCACCCCGATGCCGTCGTGGGTGTCCAGGACCGAAACCGCGTTGCGCGGACTGATGGACAGCCAGCGCGCCAGCGGACGCGCATCCCGGCGATAGAGCGCATGGAGCACCAGCGGCGGCAGGGCGAAGTCGTAGACCCGGTCGACCTGGCGGGCGATTTCGATCTGCTTCCGGTAATGACTGTGGACCTCCACCAGGACCTCGATCCCGAGGGAGCGGGCCTTCGAGGTCAACCCGGCGATGTATTCAAAGGTTTCGGGGATCATGAAACAGTTCGTGCCCGGCTTTTTGATCGCGTAGCCGACGGCGTCGAGCCGGATCATTTTGATGCCGGAGGCCTGGAACCTGCGGAGGATCGACTCCAGATAGGCTTCGGCCAGGGGGTGGCGGACATCGATGTCCACCTGCTCCGGGTTGAAGGTGGTCCACAACAGCTTCCTCTCCCCAGACTGCAGCGTAACGGGGGTGAAGGGAAGGGAGGGGCGCGGCCGGTAGATGCCGAGGAGATCCGATTCTCGGGCGCCCTGCGGAAAGACCCGGTCGAAGGTGAGAAACATGTCCGCGTATTCCGAGCCCGTTCCCCGGCGCGAAAAGTCGAGGAATTGCGGGGATGACGAGGAAATATGGTTCACGATGAGGTCCGCAACGAGATCCACCGTGGAGCCCAGGGACTTCACGTCCGGCCAGGTTCCCAGGCGTGCGTCCACCTCGGTGTGGTCGATCGGGTCAAACCCCGCGTCCGCGCCGTCGATAGGGGTATAAAAGGGGAGAAGGTGGACTCCCCCGAACAGTCCCGCCAGTTCATTTTGCAGCAGGCGATGGAGTTCGCGAAACCCCCCGCCCGACAGGCGGTCTACGTAGGTGATGAGCTGGACCTGGTTCTTCATGAGGACTCGCTGAAATGATCCATGATTTGCTCCCCGGGGCGCGCCCGGATTGCGAAAGGACAAAGGCCTTCCCATGCGGGAAAACCATTCCTATAGGCTTCATCAATAGCAGCATGTTTTTACCGATGTCAATACTTATTAAAACGGTAATACAAACGGATTGACAGAAAACGGACTTTTGCAATAGCATGCCCGGCAAAGGGGCCGTTGTCGAGACGTCCGGATCTTCCTTGCGTCCAGGGGGAGCAACAGGGGGAGCAAATTGACAAACCTCTCTCGGCGGCGTCGGCTTACGACTGACCGGATGGATCCGCGATGTCACCGGCAGTTGTCGCTCCGCCTGGAAAGCTGCGATTCTCAGCCTGGCGATCGGACTGGTTTCGCTCCTCCGGGTTTCCGCCCCTGTCCATTCTTGCAGCGGGAAGTCCCCGTCAAAATCGGCGGCGGCGTGAGGGGATTGCCCCCGACATTCGGGAGCCGAAGGAACCGCCGGGGAGATCGACCATGAAAATCAACACCATCACAATAGGGCGCGCTTTCGCGGCCGCCCTGATCCTGTTCTTGTCGAAGCCGGCCCTGGGGGGCGAGGCGGATGCGCGCGAGAAGTGTGCGTCGCTTTCGACCCTGTCCACTCCAACCTTCAGGGTGGATACGGCGGAATGGGTGGCGGCCGGTCGCCTGCCGGCGGGTCCCTTCGGAGAAACGGCGGAGGCCCCCTCCCATTGCCTGTTTCGCGTCGTGCTCGATCCGCGCGAATCGGGGATGGAGGAGATGAGCTATGGCACCGGCATCGAGCTGCGAATGCCGCTTGACTGGAACGGGCGCATGCTGTTTCAGGGGGGAGGGGGCCTTGACGGCGTACTGATCCCCGCATTCGGTTCGGTCTCGGGATTCCCGTCCGCGCTTGCAAGGGGTTTCGCGGTGGTCTCGACCGACGGCGGGCATAGGGGCCGCAACAACGTGGACGCCCGCTTCGCCGTCGACCAGCAGGCCAAGCTCGATTTCGCCTACCAGGCGGTGGCGCGGACCACGCGCGAGGCCAAAGCCCTCATCGGGCGATACTACGGCCGCAAGCCGGAATATTCCTACTTCATGGGTTGTTCCACGGGCGGGCGCGAGGCGATGATGGCGGCACAGCGACTCCCGCTGGAATTCGACGGGGTGGTCGCCGGAAACCCCTCCTTCAACCTGACGCAGGTCGCCGTCAACCAGATCTGGAGTCTGCAGGCGGTTGCGCGGATTGCGCCCCGGGACGAGACAGGCAAGCCGCTGTTGTTCGAGGCCTTCACCGATGCCCAGCTGCAAGCCGTGGCCGCGGGCGTGCTCGGGCAATGCGACGCTCTTGACGGCCTCGCGGACGGCATTATCCACGACTACCAGGCCTGCCGTTTCGATCCGGCCTCCCTGCGTTGCGGGACGGCACCCTGTCTTTCCACGCCGCAGATCGAGGCCCTGAAGGATATCCACGGCGGGACGCGCAATTCGCGGGGCGAGTCTCTCTACGGGTCGACCCCGTACGACACGGGCATCGGCCTGCCGGCATGGAGGGCTATGCACCTGGGCACCAGGGACAACCCGCCCGCGAATGCATCCCTGGGCCGCGATACGCTCCGCCTTTTCTCCATGACGCCGGCCGACCCGGAGCTCGATCCGCTCCGTTTCGATTTCGACCGGGATATCGCCGCTACCGCCGAAACCGCGGCCATCAACGACGCCGTGGCCACCCTGCATACTTCCTTCGCGGGACACGGCGGAAAGATGATCGTCTATCACGGGCTTTCCGACCAGGCGATGTGGGCCGGCGCCCTGACGCGCTGGTATGAGCGCCTGACGCCCCGCGACGGCCAGGGCCCGCAATCGTGGGCCCGCCTTTTTCTGGTTCCGGGCATGACACATTGCGGCGGCGGCCAGTCGACGGACCGGTTCGACATGCTCTCGGCGATCCAGGAATGGGTCGAGCAGGGACGGGCTCCGGACCGCGTGGTCGCCTCGGGAAAAGCCTTTCCCGGCGTGACCCGTCCGCTCTGTCCCTATCCGAAGGTGGCCCGGTTTGACGGCGGCGACGAGGATGACGAGAAGAGCTTCTCCTGCCGCTGAAGGGCGTGCAGTTCATGACACAATCCGGGGAAAAACCGGGAGGAGGCCGAATGATGGACAGGAAGTCGCAAAACGGCGGTGGACTCAATCGTCGGCAGGCCCTGCTGCTCACCGCTTCGGCGGGCGTGGCCGCGTGGGTGGGAACAGCCTGCGCCCCGGGCGGAGGCGCCAAAAGGGGCGCGTCCGGGTCTGCGGCGGCGAGCTGCAGTACTCCGCGGACGGCGGTCGCCCGCACGCAATACGGGAAGGTGCGCGGGTATGTCGAGGATGGAGTCCTGACCTTCAAGGGAGTTCCGTACGGCGCCGACACCGGGGGGGAGAACCGATGGCTTCCGGCCCGACCGCCCGCGCCGTGGGAGGGTGAATACCCGGCCCTGACCTACGGCCCCAATTGTCCGCAGAACCTTCATGACTGGTCGAGCGAGCAGACGTTCCTTCAGCAGTGGACCGACGGCTGGCAGGGCGAGGACATGCTCAAGGTGAACGTGTGGACACCGGGCCTCGAGGGCAAACGCCCGGTGATGTTCTACATCCACGGCGGCGGCTACGCCTTCGGTTCGGCTTACGAACTGGCCGCGCAGGACGGGGCGCAGATGGCTCGGCATCATGATGTCGTGTGCGTGACGGTCAATCACCGTCTCAACGTGCTCGGGTTCCTCGATGTCTCCTCGATTGGAGGTGCGGCGTATGCCGATTCGGCCAACGTCGGGATGACCGACCTGGTGGCCGCGCTCCGCTGGGTTCGGGACAACATCGCCCATTTCGGCGGCGATCCGGACTGCGTCATGATTTACGGCCAGTCGGGAGGGGGTTCCAAGGTGACGACGCTGCTGGGAATGCCCTCGGCGGCTGGACTGATCCATCGTGCTTCGGCGCAGTCGGGCGGCGGAGGGGATGCCCCCGGGGCCGAGCAGTCAGGGGAATACGCCCGGCGCGTCATCG
Source organism: Acidobacteriota bacterium (assembly GCA_012719455.1). Classification (GTDB taxonomy): domain Bacteria; phylum Acidobacteriota; class UBA6911; order UBA6911; family UBA6911; genus UBA6911. The sequence continues at coordinate 28,179 of JAAYAJ010000007.1, forward strand.
CCGAACTCGGCGTCCGGGATATCGCCGAGCTGCAGAAGGTGGAATGGTCCCGGTTGAACCGGGTGGGGAGCGCCGTGGCGGCGGCGATGAACCCCCCCATGGGGGTGCATGGACCGATCGCGCCCCCGGGAACGGAGCAGCCGCGCGTAGGCTGGGGGCCGACGCTCGACGGCCGCGTCATCACGATGAAGTCGTTCTTCGAGGACGCCCCCGCGATATCCAGGGACATACCGATGTTGTTCGGCTCGGTGAGCGAAGAAGGGAACAGCATGCGTTCCAGGCCGACGGAGGACGAGTGGCGGGCCACCCTGACCCGAAGCTACGGCGAAGCCAAGGCCACGGCGCTGATTGCGGCGATGAAGAAGGCGCACCCGGAGAAGAGCATCCGCACGCTGTCCTACATGTGCAACGGCAGCGGACTGAACACCTTCAACATCTGCAACAACGCCATCCGCATGGCCGGCATGAAATATCGACAGAAGGGGGCGCCCGCGTTCCTTTGGTATTTCACCTGGCAGTCGCCGATGCTGGAAGACGCGGGCGCCTGGCACACGGCGGAACTCGCCTTCTGTTTCGATAACACGAAGCGGTGTGAACAGGGGACGGGGAACGGGCCGGAAGCGCAGGCGCTGGCAAGGAAAATGGCCACCGCCTGGGCCAATTTCGCGCGCACCGGCAACCCCAGCCAGCCGGGGCTCGCCTGGGAGGCCTTCGATCCGGTCCGCTGCCAGACGATGGTGTTTGACGATCACTGCCGGATGGTCGATGATCCGGAAGGGGAAGTGCGCAGGATCCTGCTGTCCTAAAAACGGCAGGGGGCTTCGGCGGGGAGCGGGCGAAAACTGTCAATTGCGGGGAAAGGGGGCGGGCACGCTTTCCCGGGCCTCGGCTTCGAGCGACAATAGATTGTTTGTGGCAACGGCATTAAAAAAGGAGAGATTCGATGAGTTCCAAAAACGGCAAAAAGGATCAAACCCGCAGGGCATTTTTCAGTGACGTCACCGCTTCCGGTGCTTTGGCGGCGCTGGCCATGGCTCAAATGGTCTCATCGCCTGCGCAGGCGCAGGAGGCAAAGAAGCCCCAGAACAATCTGCGGATGCCGACCAACATTCCCCCATGGCCCAAGGGAACCACGGGCAACAAATACAGCCACCTGTTCTGCACCAGGCTGAAGGAGAAACCGCTGACGGACACCATCCTCACTCCGACGATCAGTTTTCGCGGCGCAAGCGACCTTCCCGGCGCCGGCATCAACATGGGATTCCGCTATTACGTCAAGCCGTACAAGATGGAACTGCAATCCCATCACCATGATGTCGACGAATACCTCTTTTTCCTGGGCGGCCAGCTGCCTGATCTGACGGCCAATTTCGACGCGGAAATCGAGATCTTCCTGGGCCCGGAGTACGAAAGGCATATCATCACCAAGCCCTGTATTCTCTTTATCCCCAAGGGGTTCGAGCACAATCCGATGGATATCAAGAGAGTGGGGAAGCCGCTGTTGTTCATGCCGCTGCACCTGGCCCCCTACTTCAACGGAGTCTACCAGACGGGATACATGCAGTTCATCGGCAATGAAAAGATCGATTGAAAAGCGGGTGCGCAAGGAGACAAAAATGACCAGAACCAGATCCGTACCCTTGACCCTCGTCGCCCTCGTCGCGGCGCTGTTGCTTTCCGCCGCCTGCGCCCGGCCCCCGGGGGATGAGAAACACTGGGTGAGCGCATGGAGCACCGCCGTGCATGAGCCGCTGGCGTTCATGCCGCGCCAAGCCGTTCCCGTCCTGGAAAACCGGACGGTGCGCATGATCGTGCGCCCGACCATTGCCGGTGAGCGCGTACGCATCCGGTTCTCCAACGCCTGCGGAAATCAACCCCTGGCCATCGGCGCCGCCCGGATCGCGCTGGTGTCCGAAGGCGACAGGATCGTTGCGGAGTCGGACCGGCCCCTGACCTTTTCCGGCAGGGGCTCGGTCCGTATCCCGCCGGGCGCTCCCATGCTGAGCGACCCGGTGGACCTGCAATTTCAGGCCTTTGCGGAGATCGCGGTCAGCATCTTTCTCCCCGCCGCTGTTGACGATGTGACCTTTCACCTGGTGGGGCAGCAACCGACCTATATCTCGGAGCCGGGAGATTTCACGGCGGCGGCGGATATTCCGAACGCGACGACGAGGACATCCTGGTTCTTTCTTTCCGGACTGGAGGTCCATGCGCCGGGCCCGGTCGGGACGATCGTGGCCCTGGGAGATTCGATCACGGATGGTGTCGGCGCGGAACAGGAGCCTTACCAAAACTGGCCAGATCTCCTGGCCAACCGGCTGGCGGCGCAGCAATCCCTGCCCCCGTTGGCGGTGGTCAACACGGGGATCGGCGGCAATCGCGTTCTTCATGACGGCGCCGGCGTCAGCGCCCTCGCCCGCTTCGACAGGGATGTCCTGGCGCAACCCGGGGTATCCGGCGTCATACTGCTCGAGGGGATCAACGACATCGGCTGGCCGCGCATGAAGCTTCCCGCGGCTGCTCCGGGCGCTCCGGCGGCGCGCTCTGCGCCTGGCGAATCGCCATTCGCACGCCAGTTGGTCACGGCGCAGGATATCATCGCCGGGTACCGGCAGCTTATCGATCGCGCCCACCAGCACGGAATCAGGGTATTCCTGGCGACCCTGCTCCCCTATGAAGGCGCCGACTACTACACCGAGGACGGCGAAGCGATCCGCACGGAGGTCAACGAATGGATCCGGACCGGCGCAGCGGCCGACGGGTACTTCGATTTCGACCGGGCGGTGCGCGACCCCGACAATCCAAGGCGTTTCCGTGACGGGTATCACTCCGGCGACAACCTGCACCCGAGCGCGCGCGGCTACCAGGCGATGGCCGATGCCGTCGATCTCGCCCTGCTGCGGGGAATCGAGCCCGCGGTCGGGACGGGTGGAGAAACCGGAAAGTAGCCCCGCTCCTATGCCGGGAGCGACATGTCCGACGGCCCGATGATGCCGACTCCCATCCGCAGCATCTCTTCGCGGATGGCCTTTTCGTAGGTGCCGGCGACCATCACGTGATGGCAACCCGCCAGCCGCTGCTGAAGCTGTTCGATATACTTGAACTTCACCGCGAGTTGATTGGAGCAGTATTTGCGCACCTGCGTGGAAGCCGGCGCATCGGCAACGGGAGGGTTCTCGATATCGCTGGCCCTGAACTGGGTTTTTCCCGGCCACAGGACGAAACTTGCGAGGTCCTTGCTGAACAGTCCCAGGGTTACGTCGATTCCGACCGGGAATTGCACTTCCACGGTCGCCCCTTTTCCCATCCCGTGATAATCGCGGAGGTTGTGCGGCAGGGGCGGCGCGTCGCGCCCCTGCAAGCGTATCGGCGCGACGCAATGACGGAGAATGAGGGTCGACTTCCCGAAATCCACCTCGGACACGTTACACTGGTAGGCCGGCTTGCGGCTGATTTCCTGTAAAACCATGGAGGTCAGCAGCGCGCACACGTCGGCCTCGCAAGGCGCCGTAATCCCTTCGTCCCGCAACCTGGTAAAGGCCACGCACGGAAGGGGGATCGGGGGTTTGCCGCTGAAGGAAAAGCTCAGGCAGTCGATCGAGATGGCCGACAGCCGTTCCTCTTGCACGAGGGAGCGCAGGAGGAGCGTCATTCGGGCCGCATCGAGAAGCGTCCGGTCGGAAGGTTCGATGACCCGGGTCGCTTCCTTTTTCCAGAGTTCCATCTCCTTCCTGGCCGCGGCTTCGTCGACTTTTTCCAGCAACGGCATCAGGTCTTCGACCGGCCGGTAGCGAATCCGGAGTCCCGTTTTCCTGTAAACGTAATCCGCGTTCAGGTGACCCATGGGCACGCTGGTCGAGTCGAAGGGCCTGCCGAAAATGAGAGCCTGCCGGCCGGCCAGGATCCGGGGGACCGCGAGAATCCTCAGCAGTTCGACGGCGTGCGCTTCCGAGTTCGCCAGGATGGCGTTGGCCCCCCTGGTCCGTATCGCGGCCACGATATCCGCATCCACCATGATCAGGTCGGGATTTACGGGAAGGAGGACGATGGGGATATCCAGGGCCCCCATGTGTACGGAGATATTGCCGATATTTCCGACGGCCGTTCTCACGGTCGGCCGGATCAGGAGAAGATCGGGACTCTGTTCCTTCACGAGTCCGGCTATCTCCTGCGGCTTGCGCTGAAGACTCTCCTGGATCGGAATCACCTGGAATTCATATTCGCGGATAGCCCGGATCGCTTCGATAAGCTTTTCATGGTCGGCCAGCGAATCGCTTACGAAAAGCACCTTCCTGGTCTTCCCGGTATTTACCGGCCGCTCCGGAACCGGGGGGGGCGGGGCTGCCGCGCCCACCCCTGAAAGAGGCAAGAGTGTGCCGGCTAGGGTCGTTGCCATGATGAAATCACGGCGGCCTACGCGGCCCGTTTTCCGTTCATCGTTCTGCATCGGAACCTCCCGTTGCCGAAACCCGGTTCGGCAAAAATCATATAATGGCCTTCTTCCGCCCGGGCGAATGTCTTGCGGATCCACGGTGTCCGGGGCATTCGAGGCGGCATGACGATCCGGTTTCCTTCCCCAATTAGCGATTGCGCAAGGGTACGTTTCATACTATAAAGATTCGACCGGACGAATGGAACAACTGTTTAACCCCTGGCTTTTTCGCGTCTCGTCCCGATACCGGAACGGCTCGTCCCGTCGAGTTCAGGGAAAGGGACGATGCAGGATGGCAATGACGGCGCATCATGGAAACGTGAGGAAACGTGAGCGGAGCATGGGCGCAGCGCGGGCGGAGCGCGGGCCCTCCCGGACAATGATAGGAGAAACCCTGATGTTGGAAAGAGGAAAGGTGGCGTGGTGGAGGTTGGTGGTCGCAATCGGGCTGCTGTTGCTTGCGGGCGCGGGCCCTGCGGCGGCGCAGACGGGTGTTCCCCCGGGCGGCGCCGAAAACAGGGAGATCGCGCAATCCGATTGCACGGCGGAGAAAATCGGCTCTTCCATCCCCGTATCCGCGATCGGCGAACCGGTATCCGGAGTAACCCTGGAGGCGCCGGTCTGGACGCCGGCCGCGGGCCCGGCGCCCGCCTATTGCACGGTAAACGGGAGCATGGCGCCGGTCTCCAGGGAACCGTCTTCCCGGCCCATCAATTTCCGGGTTGTGCTCCCGGCATCCTGGAGTCGCCGCGCCGTGCAATTGGGGGGCGGGGGCATGAACGGCATGATCCCCAATCTGCTGGGGGGCGCCAATATGGGGCCGGGGCCTTCACTGATCCAGCTTGGATTCGCCACTTACGGCAGCGATTCTGGGCACCAGACCGCCTTCAGGGGATTCAGCAAGTCCGGCCCGCCCGCGGGGCCGCCTCCCGCTGGCACGGGCGACGATTGGGCCCTCAACGATGAAGCCATCATGAACCTGGGGTACATGCAAATGAAGAAGACGCACGATGCCGCCCTGGTCATCATGGAAAGGCTTTATGGGGAAAAGCCGCGCTTCAATTACTACATGGGAAGTTCCCAGGGGGGCAGGGAAGCGCTCACCGTGGCGCAGCGGTATCCCGAGGATTATGACGGCATCGCCGCGAACGTTCCCATCGTGGGTCTTTCGACCCTGATGCTTGCGCCGGAATTGATTCGCATCCAGGAAAAGCCCCTCGCCAACTGGGTGCCGCCGAGTAAAACAAACGCCATCCGCGGTGAGTTCATGCGCCAATGCGACGGCCTGGATGGATTGACGGATGGAATCATCAACAATTACATCGCCTGCCGCGCGATCTTCGACCGCACGCAGGCACCCCGCACAAGCGATCCCTGGAAGGCCAAACGCTGCCCGAACAACACGGATCCCGATCCCGAGGACACCAGCGCGGACGCGTGCCTGACCGACGGACAGATTTCCACGCTCGAGGTCATCTACAGCCGCTACGCGTTTGCGACCCCCCTGGCCAACGGGGTGAAGACATTCGGCATGTGGGTGCCCAACACGGATCCCGCGGGCGGCGGATTGATAGAGCGCAACCGTTTCCGCGGGCAGGAAGGCGCGGCCGAAGATGCGCCCAACCATTTCCAGATGGGCGTTCTGGGCGTGACCGGGTTTTTGATGAAGGACCTGAAGGCCAACCCGCTCGATTATGTCGAAGGGGGCAAGTGGGACGGCCGGCGGCGGGAACTCTCGCAGATTCTCGATTCCACCAATCCCGATTTGAGCGCGTTCCAAAAGCGCGGCGGGAAGATGATCGTCGCCATCGGAACCAACGACAACGTCGCCTCTCCCGGAGCGCAGCTGGATTACTTCGAATCGTTGATCGAGAAAATGGGACGGAAGAAGGTGGAGGAGTTTGCCCGCCTTTACGTGCTCCCGCAGACAGGCCATGGCTTGACCGGGACGAACTACACGATCGACGGGCAGGGGAAAGCGATCCCGGCAAAGCCCATTCCCAGCAGGTTTGACCGCTTCAATATGCTGGTGGAATGGGTCGAGAAGAATGTGCCGCCCCCGGTGCCCGCAATCGTGACGGCCGACGACAGGAGCCTGCCGATGTGCTCGTATCCCGCCTACCCCAAGTATATCGGGGGCCCGGTCGAGCGGGCGGAATCCTATCGATGCACCGACGGGAAATAGAAGGGGAGGCACCATGAAAGGCAAACGTTGGGTCGTAATTGCGGCGGTGGTGCTGGCATGCGCGGGCACGCTGCAACGGGTCCACCCGCAGCCCCCGGAAAAGGGGGGCCGGGGAGCCGCTTACGGGGGCGCCGGGAAGGTTCTGCTGCCGCACGAATCGTGGCCCTGCGCGATGCCCGGGGGCATTCCCGTTCCGGAACGCGGGGTTCCGGTCTTCGAGGCGGTCATGAAGCTCGACCAGGTCCACGATCTGGGCAAGACGCCCTACGGCTACCGCACGGCATACGTGGCCGGGGAAGGCACGGTCACGGGGGACAAAATCAAGGGCTCCGTCATGCCGGGGGGGCTCGATTTCCAGTTGCATTTCGCAAACGGCGCCATGGAGATCGAGCAGATCTTCGTGTTGCGGACGGACGACGGGAAATACATCTGCATGCGGAGCCCCGGCACGGCCGCGGATAGGGATGACGTCAGGATGGTGCCCGATTTCGAAGCCCCGACGGCGGGCGCCTATGCCTGGCTCAACGAGGGGAAATATGCGGGCAGGCGCATCCTCGATCCTGCCGCCGGGACCTTGAAGATCAGCGTTTTCGACGTGAGCTCCCTGGTTGCGGCCGCAAACGCCAACGACGGGATTCGGGTGACCAAGCCGGCGGATGTCAGGAAGCAGGCGTGGGATTACCGAAAGGCCGCGCCGGGGGAACAGCAGGGGGACGTGCTGATCACCGAAAACGTGTTGCTGGGCGGCAGCCAGTCGGTAGGTGCGACCAAAATGGGCAACCGGAACATCATTCCCATAACCGGAGGAACCTTCACCGGGAAGCTCACGGGGAAGATCCTGCCGGGCGGCGCCGATTACCAGAACCTGGCGAAACCGCCGACGATCGATGCGCGCTATCTCTGGCAGACGGACGATGGTGAGGTGATCATCGTGCGTAACGGAGGCTCTTTCGGATCGCTGGTGCCGACCTTCGAGGTCCGGTCGGACAGCAAGTATGCCTGGTTGAATGACGGAATGTACCTGAGCTCCAATCCCGGCATGGGTGTGGGCGGTGTGTCGCTCACCTTTTACGAGAGCAGGTAGCGGCAGGACGGATCCCGGTATAGGGTCGCGGGGGCGGGCGTTGGAAGCGACGACTTGGTAAAGTACGCGGACCGGCTCGGAAGCGCGCCGCTCACATCGTTGCTGGTACGGTTGAGCCTCCCCGGGATGGCATCGATGGTGGCCACGAGCGTGTACAACATCGTGGACACCTTCTGGGTTGCCCGGCTGGGACATGAGGCCATCGCCGCGCTCACCATCGTCTTCCCGTACCAGATACTGACCATCGCCGTCGGCATCGGCACCGGGGTCGGGATGAGCGCGCTGGTATCGCGGCGCTTCGGGGAACGCAACGGCGAAGCCGCCAACCGGATCGCCGGGCAGGTTTTCTTCCTGGGCCTCTTCTGGGGCCTGCTGTTCGCGCTCGTCGCCCGGTTCGGCGCCGGCCGCATCATCGCCTCCTTCGGCGCCACCCCCGACATCACCGATTTCGCCGCCGACTACCTGGTGATCACCGCCTGCGGCGCGCCCCTGTTCATTTTTTCCATGCTCGCAAGCCAGTTGATCCGCGGCTCCGGTGATGCCCTCAAGCCGATGGTCATCATCGGCGTCGCCAGCGCGCTCAATATCGTGTTCGACCCCCTGTTGATCTTCGGCATCGGCCCGTTCCCGGAACTGGGAATCCGGGGAGCGGCCCTGGCGACCGTCATGGCGCAGTTGTGCGGCGCCGTCCTGGCGCTCTTCTATCTCATGGGGGGGCGCACCGCCTACCGGATCCGTCCGGCATTCGTCCTGCCGGACTGGGGACAGATCCGCGAGATCTACCGCATCGGCACCCCGGCTTCGGTCCAGGAAATGACGGAGAGTTTCGCTTTTGTCATCTTCAACCGGATGTTGTCGGGCTACGGCTCGGTGGCGATAGCGGCCGCGGGGTTGACCCTGCGGGTGGCGGATTTGATGTTCATGCCCATCATCGGAGTGTCGCACGCGCTGCTGCCGGTGGTGGGCTACAACCTGGGGGCCGGGAACCACGCCCGGCTCTGGCGGGCGGTCAAACTCTGCTCGCTCGGCCTGGTGCTGCTGCTGGGGGGATGCACCCTGTTGGTCGAGATCTTCGCACCGCAGATCGTCGCCCTGTTCAGCCGCGACCCCGAGGTTGTTTCGGGCACGGTTCCGGCCATGCGCATCATGCTCTCCACCCTGGTCTTCATCGGACCCGGGGTGATGGCGGTGGCGACCTTCCAGGGGCTCGGCAGGGGAGGGACGGCATTCTTCCTGTCGCTGGCGCGCCAGTTCCTGCTCTTCGTTCCCCTGGTCCTGCTGCTGCGGCGCCTGTTCGGACTGACGGGGGTATGGCTGGCCTTGCCGGCGGCGGATGTTCTAAGCCTGGTGCTCTCCCTGTCGTTCCTCCTCAGGGAACGCGGCCGGCTTGCGGGGGGGCGCTGACCAGTTTGCCCGGTCCCCGCCGTCATCCATTTCCTCCGCTGAGCCGCTCCCTTCCCTCGGGCATAATTCGTTGCACCGCAGGGCGCTTCCATCTAGAATGGTGTCGAAACGCGGGGTTCCGATCCGGATAGTAAGGAAAGGCGGTCTTCACCCTCGACGTGAGCCTGCCGGGATGCCCTGCGCCAAGATCCTGATTTCGCCCCACGCCACGCCGGGTGGTCGATTACACCGTGACCCCCGACCGGGGTTCTCAAGGCGCTGGGAAAGATCTGAAACAAAGACGGCAACAGAAAAGGAGAGAAAAAGATGATGCGGAGGCTACAGCTGGTCCTGACAATGGTTCTGATTTCAGGATTATCCTGGGCGGCGGCGCAGCCGGCCGCGGCGCCGGCCTCGAAGCCGGCGTGCGACCGCGCTTGTCTTGAAAGATTCATCGACCGATACTTGGACGCCATGGAAGCGGACAAGCCGTCGCTCGATCTGTTCGCCCGCGACTGCCGCTTTACGGAAAACGGTGTGCAGCTCCCGCTCGGCGGCGAAGGGCTCTGGGTGAACATGTCGGGGAAGGGGAACTACCGTTTCTACGTTCCGGACATCGAGACGCAGCAGGTGGCCTTCATCGGCACCGTGCGCGAGGGCAAGGACTTGGTCGCCGTGGCCGTCCGGCTGAAGATCGTTGCGGAACGTATCACCGAGGCCGAACAGCTGGTGATCCGCCCGGAGGCGGCCGGCGCGGGCGTGTCGGGGGTTCCCTCTTTTCCCGACACCGGGGAGAGCGTCGAAAAGCTGGGTTCGCCGCACCCGGTCTACCTGGAGGTGATTCCCGAAGCGGAGCGTCCCTCGCGCGAGGAGATGATCAAGACCGCCAACTACTACTTCACGGGGATGCAGAAGAACGACGGCAAGGGGTACTATCCCTTCACCGACGATTGCCACCGGATCGAAAACGGGCTGCCCGCTACCAACGCACCGCTCAAGCCGGGGGAGACCCGGCCCGACCCGAAAACGGCCAAGAGCTATTCGGCCGCCTGGGGCTGCCGCGAACAGTTCGAGTCGGGGCTGCTCAACTTTGTTTCCCGCATCCGAGACCGCCGATTCGTGGCGGTGGACCGGGAGCGCGGGATCGTCTTCGCCTTCGGCTTTTTCGACCACCACCACATCAACTGGACCTGGCAGTTGGCCGAGCTGTTCAAGATCGAGAAGGGACAGATCAGGCGCATCGAGGCCGTGTTCCACCGCTCCCCCTACGGGATGAACTCGGGGTGGAGCACCTATGAACAGGGGATCTCGGACGCACTGCAGATCGTGTATTGACACCTCGACGGCGCTCCGGCTCCGCCGGGCTGTCTCCATTCACTCGGGGGAGGGAAGCATGGAAGAGAGAGGGAATTCGATTCTGCCGGACCGGAGGGAATTCCTGCACCACTGCATGATGCTGGCCGGGGCGGGGGTCGCCGGGTGCATGGTTCTAACGGGCACGGGGCCGGAAGCGCGCGGGGGGGAGTATAGCGTCGCCCCTTCCGACCCGCGGCTGGAAACGGAGCGGGTGCGCTACCCCGCGGGGGAGGGGGAAATGGAGGCCTATCTGGCCCGGCCCAAGGGGGATGGGAAGTTCCCCGCCGTCATCGTCATCCACGAGATCTTCGGCCTGAACGCCCATATCGAGGATGTGGCGCGGCGGATGGCGCTCGAGGGGTTTTTCGTGATCGCGCCCGACGCGCTCACGGCCTCGGGGGGGACTGCGGCCAACTCCCAGGACATCATGTCGAAGATGATGAAGCTGGACCAGGCGGAGACCGTGCGGAATTTCACCGCCGCGGTGCGCTATCTTAAAACCCACCCGAAGACCACGGGGAGCGTGGGCTGCACCGGTTTCTGCTGGGGTGGGGCCATGACCAACCAGGTGGCGGTCAACGCCCCCGATCTTGCGGCCGCCGTCCCCTACTACGGCACCGTTCCCGCCGCCGAAGACGTGCCGAAGATCAAGGCAGCCATGCTCTGCCATTTCGCCGACAACGACGAGCGGATCAACGCCGGGATCCCCGGGTTCGAAGCGGCGGTCAAAAAGGCCGGGATCGACTGCCGGATCCACCTCTACGAGGGGACGGAGCACGGCTTCAACAACGATACCGGCGCCCGCTACCACAAGGAGGCCGCGGCCCTGGCCTGGAAGCGGACGGTCGACTTTTTCAGGGAGAAGCTCTGATCAGGCAAGCAGGGTGAGAGCGTCCACGAACGGTCGGCAGTGGGTGAAAAAGCGCCGGTGGCCGGCGCAGAGGGCGTCCGGTCCCGGGCCCCCGCCGGGCGGGCCGATGCGGTTCTTGGGGCAGCCGCCGCCGCACATGTCAAGCACCGGGCAGCGGCGGCACTCCGTGGGCAGCGTCTCCGTCTTGGCCCGGCCGAAGCGCCGCTGCCGCTTGCCGCTGATCAGCTCTCCGAGCGGGGTCTCGAGGATGTTCCCCAGCCGGCAATCGGGGCGGACGAAGTGGTCGCAGCTGTAGACGTCGCCGCCCGCATCGATGACGGGCACGTTACATTCCGGGCGCAGGACGCAAAGGGTGTGTCCGAGCCCGAAGGCCACGCGCGCCGCCTCCTCGAAGAGTTGCACCCGGACGCGGCCGATGTCTCGCTCGAGCCAGCGGTCGAAGACAACGGAGAGGAACTCCCCCCACTCTTCAGCCTGGACGCTGCGGTCGCTCACCCCGCCTGCCGGCACCGGCTCCACCAGGGGCAAAAAGGTAAGAGCGCCGAACCCCGCGTCCACAAAAAAATCGTAGACCTCCACGGGAAAACGGGCGTTGCCCGAATGGATGACGGCCAGGGCCTCGACCGGGACCCCGTGGCGTTTCAGGCGCTCGTGCGCGGCCAAGACCAGGGCGTGGGTGCCGCCGCCGCCGGGAGCGACGCGGAAAAGATCGTGAAAGCGCGCGGGCCCGTCCAGGCTGAGGCCGACGCGGAACCCTTCGTGGGCCAGGAAGCTGCACCACGCTTCATCCAGGAGCAGGCCGTTGGTCTGGATGCCGTTTTGGACCTGCAGGCCCGGGGGACAGTGCTTCCTTTGGAGCGCCACGATCCGGCGGAAGCCGTCCAGGCCGTACAGGGTGGGTTCGCCGCCGTGCCAGGCAAAGGGGATCACCGGGCCCGGGGCGCAGTCGATCTGCTGCCGGATGGCCGCTTCGAGCACCTCCTCGCGCATCCGGGCGCCGGCGGCGTGGGGGAGGGCGTAGCAATAGGCGCAATCGAGGTTGCACCAGGTCCCCACCGGCCTGGTAAACACCTGGTATTCCAATGGCATGGCCGTTCCCGGTTTCAGTGGAGGGTGGCGTCCAGACCCAGGCTTTTCAGCAGGGCGACGAGCTCGTGCATGCGGGCCTCGGAAGGGGGAACGGCCTCGAGCACCTTCCCCCGGTTTTCGATCCGCTGGTACTTGACGACTCCGAGGTTGTGGTAGGGGAGGAGCTGCACCATCTCGACCGCCGCACCGAGCGAGAGGCAGAAAACGCCGATCTCCCGGATGGCGGCGTCGGAGTCGTTGAATTCGGGAATGACCGGCACCCGGATCTGTATCTTCCCCCCGCCCGCGGCTATCAGCCGGGCGTTGTCCAGGATCCGCTCGTTCGACACCCCGGTCGCCGCCCGGTGGAGCGCCCCGTCCATCTGCTTGATGTCGTAGAGAAAGAGGTCGGTATGGGCAAGCGCGCCCTGCACGACATCCGCGGGCACGTGCCCGGTGGTGTCCAGGGCGGTGTGTATCCCCGCCTCCTTCAGTTTTTCAAGGAAGGGGAGGACGAATTTGGGCTGGCACAGGGGCTCCCCGCCCGAGACCGTGACGCCGCCGCCCGAATTCTCGTAGAACGGCCGGTCCCTGAGGACGCGCGCAAGGAGATCATCGAGAGTGTAGTCTGTTCCGCAGATCTCGAGCGCCTTCGGGTAGCAGCCGCGGGCGCATGCGCCGCAGACGTCGCAGGAGGAACGGTCGATCCGGACCAGGCGGATCTCCTCCCCGGTGCCGGGCCGTTGGACCCGTTCACCTGGGGAGAGGGCCCCGCGGGGGCAGAGCGGGAGGCAACGGCCGCAGGTATCGATCCCGATGCAGCGCGCGGCCAGCCAGCTGAGCTGCGGGGCGAACGATTGCGATTCGGGGCTGTGGCACCAGGGGCAGGTGAGGGGACACCCTTTGAAAAAAACGGTGGTGCGGATTCCCGGGCCGTCCTGGATCGAAAAGCCCTGGATGTCGTAGACCTTCCCTGTAAGCTCCTTTGCCATTGGCTAGAGATTGAGCTCGGTGCGCCGGATGATGTCCTCCTGGCTGGCCCGGTAGAGTTCGACGAAATAGGCGCTGAAGCCCGCGATCCGCACCACCAGGTCGCGGTAGTCTTCCGGCACCTCCTGCGCGCGGCGCAGGGTGTCGGCGCTGACGATGTTGAACTGCATCTCCATCCCCCCCAGGTCGAAATAGGTCCGGATCAGGGCGATGAGCTTCTCCTTGCCGCTTTCACTCGCCAGCGCGGTGGGGTGGAAGCGCATGTTGAGCAACGTTCCGTTCGAGAACTTCTTCTGGTCGATGACCGACACCGACCGGAGCGTGGCCGTCGGTCCCGAGCGGTCCATCTGCTGCACGGGCGAGATGCCGTCCGAAAGCGGGGTCCCCGCCTTGCGCCCGTCGGGGGAGGCGGCCGTCGACATGCCGAACAGGACGTGAGCGGTGACGGGGAAGAGGCCGGCGGCCCAGCGGCCGCGCGGGCCGGTGGCGGCGTTGACCGCGTCGCCGTACACGTCCGTGGCCCAGCGGGCGAAGCAGTCGACGTCGGGGTTGTCGTTGCCGTAATGGGGCGCCTCGTTGAGGATTCTCTGGCGCAGCTCCTCGTGCCCCTCCCAGTCGGCCATGATGGCGTCGTAGAGCTCCCGGGCGGAGACGCTCCGCTCTTCGTAGACGAGGTGCTTGACCACGGCCAGGCTGTCGGCGATGTTGCCGATGGCTATGGCGGCGTTGCCGGTGGAGTTGTACCGGGCGCCCCCCTTCATCACGTCCCGGCCCGATTCCATGCAACCGTCGACGGTGGCTGACAGGAGCGGGAGCTGCATATGTTCCGAGGCGACCATCTCCCAGGTGTTGACCAGGCTGATGTGCCAGCCGACGAAGTACTCGATCTGTTGTCGGACCGCGTCGAGAACCTCGTCGAACGTCTCCATCTCGTACAGGTAGCCGGTCGGGAGTCCCACCCGCCCCCCGCGGCTGCCGTCGGGCGCCGGCATCGGGTTATGCCCGTCGTTGATGGCGAGGAGGAAGGCGTTCAGGAGGTTGAAGAACGATTCGGTCCCGTTGCCGCCGGGACACGCCCACTCGTCGCCGCATCCCTGCGGCTCCACGCACCCGATCAGGCAGTAGTTGCGCGCGCTCTCGAGCGGGAGCCCGCGCGCCATGAGGGCGGGGATGATGACGTCGTCGTTTTGGAACGTCGGCACCCCTCCGGCGATGCGCGTCGTCTCGATGGCGGCGTCCCAGAGTTCGGGCGGCGTCCCCTTGTGGATCCGGAGCGACTGCGGCGGGTCGTGAAGCAGCAAGCGCCCGGAGGACTGCAGCATCATGAAGGTCACCGGGTTGGTCGCGTCCCGGCCGTCCCGGGTGACCCCTCCGAGCGTCATCAGCTGCCCGCTGGTGTAGCCCGGGCCTGAGAGCGTCGCGAAATAGGGCCAAATTTTGTTCATTTCCGCGACCTTAAGATAAAAAAGATCAAGTAATTCTTGAGCTCTTTCGGGCGTGATCCGGCCAGCGGCGAGGTCGGCCTCGTAAAACGGCGCGAGGTACTGGTCCACCCGCCCGAAACTGATGCCGTGTTGTTGCGCGTCGAGACAGAGGCCGATCTGGTAGAGGAACATGCACTGGATGGCGTCGTGAAACGACCGGCACGGATTGGCCATGATCCAACCGAGTGAATCGGCCATTTCCAGGAGCTCGGCTTTGCGCGCCGGGTCCGTTTCAAGCGCCGCCTGGCGCGCGCATTCCTCCGCGTAGCGGCGCGAGAGGATGATCATTCCCTCCGACACGATGGTGACGGCGCGGTAAAAGTTGTAGCGCTCGGCCCCGTTGCCGTACATCCGCCCTTCGAGTTCGCTCATCTTCTCTTCCGCTTCGGCCCGGATGGCTCCGAAGCCGCGGTGGAGGGCGGTTTCGAAGTTAGCGACGAAATGGCCGGTCGGCGAGGTGCAGGTGCCCGTGGTCCCGAAATAAGTCACGCCGCTTCCGGCTGCGCCGAAGTAGCCCAGGGGGATGTATTCGTCCACCTTGGCGCTCAGGCTCTCCTTGCGCCAGTAATCGCCGGTCTCGAGCAGGTAGCGGGTGTCCTCGTCGGAGATGTCGTAGGGGTCGGTGTCCCGCTTGGGGATGGTGCCGGCGGCCAGTTCGTCGAGAAACCAGCCGAAGGAGATCTCCGGGTAGAGGGCGCAGGCGCGGTAGCGCGTGGCCTGCCACCCGACAATCACCTCGTTGGGGTTGACGAGCACCGGGAGGCGCTCGCAAATATTGAGGAAGTTCTTGGCCCGTTTCAGGATCCCCTGCAGCTGCGGGTTTTCACGGTAATAATCGGTGACGATCCGGTAGCGGGCGGTGCAGATGCTGGGCTTCGCCGTGCGGTATTTTTCACGGATGGCGGCGACGCGGTCGGTGACAGGGCTCAACACGTACATAATATTCCTCCCGGGGCTTGAGGGCCTAAAATGTCATTCTACCGGGAAACACCCCCGTCCGACAATGAATTAACCCGGGGCAGGGTGGAAGCGACGCTATGCGCCCGGCCTGAACTGCTGGTGCAATCAGGCTGAGGGGTCGAAGATACGACCAGGTGCTCTCGCGGGATCGTCCGCAGGGAAAACGCCCCGCGTCATGGAAAATCCGCGGCAATCGCGGCGTTTTTAAATCTTCCCAAGGGCTTTCAATGCCCGCATCGGAGTCAGCGGATAATCCAGCGCCCATTTGCCGGTGGCGTTGAAGAACGCTCCGGCCGTGATTCCGGACATGGATGCCGCGGACGCTTCGCCGATGCCGCAGGCGCCGTACGATGAATATCCGAGGTGGCTCTCATTGAGGAAGCATTTCACTTCCGGGTAATCATTCATCGTGCCGATGTGGTAGCCGATGTTGTCGAAGTTCAGGCCGACGCCGGTTTTCGGGCAGTAGACCTTTTCTTCCGTAGCGCTTCTTCCCAAGCCCATGATCGCGCCACCGTACTGCTGGGCTTCCGCGCCGCGGCGGTTGAAGAGATGACCGACATCGTTGACGCAGACCACGTTCGTGACCGTTATTTCTCCGGTCTCGGTGTCGACTTCAACTTCGATGAAATGAGCCTGCCGGCTCATGACGTACATATTGGGATGCGGTTTGCCGTTCAGCGTCAACCCACTGATATTCGGGGCCGTGGGATGGATGATCGCGGGATCCTGGCCCCAGAATGCCCCGGCAACCTCCTTTACACTTTTCCTGTTGGAGGGATCGGCTTTTTCGAAAACAAATCCATCGCGGACATCCAGTTCTTCTATTGTCTTGCCGGGGAACATGGGCTGTGGTGTCCCCATTGTCCGCATCATCATGCCCATCGGGCGAGGCTTCACGGCATAGCTGAGGATTTTGTCTTTAAGCTGCCGTGCGGCGAGAATCAGTTGCGGAGTGCTCTGGCAGATTCCCATGGCGCCGCCCGGGACCCAGAAATGGTACGCGCCGGCATCGGAGCGCTGCACGTGGACCACGGTATCCTCATAGCGCAGCCCGGCTTCCGCGGCGACCGCTTTGCGGAAGGAGGATTCCGTGTCCATGCCGAAATCGGCCCGCTCCCCGATGATGTGAACCTGGCCTTCGCGCAAAATCAGGCAGCCGAACTGCCGGCCGGGCATCCATCCCCATTCATTGATGTGAACGAAACCCAATCCATGCATTCTGCCATTCGGCAGTTTGAGCGCTCCCGGGGCATGCCATTTGTTATCCCAGTCGATCGCCTTTTTGCCCAGTTCGAGCACTTCTTTCAAGCTGTGCCGTTGCGGGAAGCCATTCTCCTTCTGGTAGGCCGTGACCCAGTCCCAGTCGTGTCCCCTGCATCCGTCGTTCTTCAGGGCGACTTCCGTCGGATCCAGGCCAAGTTCGGCTGCGACTTTATCGAACATCACGTTGTGCGGCACGCAGCTATGTGCGCCGTGCCTGAAGCAGATGTGATGTCCCGTATTGATCAAGGCCCACTCCTGCGTGTTCCGTATGTTGGCGATGGAGGTGGACTCGTACGTTTTGTCTACGTGCAATTCTCCGAATGGACCAATCACGTGCCAGTCGCAGGCCGTGATCGTGCCGTCTTTTTTTGCGCCGATTTTACATCTATAAACCGCCGTGTCGTCGCCGTTCGCGTAAAAATTGCTTTCGTCGAACAGCACTTTTACCGGCCGGTCCTTGACTCTCCGGGCCAGGATCGCCGCCATGCGTATGAAGGCCGCCGAGTATGCCAGCCAGGCGAAGCCACCGTACCAGGCGCCCTGAAAGGGTCTGGTCACCGTGATCTTGTTGTATTCGCAGATCGGCGGGATCGGCTGCGTTCTGTCCGTGGGCGGCACTTTCGCCTCGAGAGTCGAAGGGGACATGCCGAGCGCGAGGTTGTTCAAAGAGATCGAAGGAGCGATGGCGCTGGCCAGGATCGGCTGCATATGACACGTGTGGTGCGGCCAGATATCGAGACAGTCGCCCCTCCACTGCACGACGCAAGCCATGGCTTCAACACCGGCGACGGTGTTGGTGGCCCGTGTCATCGTGTACTCCATGATTTTATCCGCTTCGGCGAAGCCTTTCTGAACGTTCCCGATTTCGGTCGTCCGCGTCACGACGGTGTTAGGCGGTGTTGCCTTCTCATTCAGGCGCAGGACTTCGGGCATAATCGCGGGGGCGGTCGGTTTCAGCGATTCTTCCATGTCCAGAATAAAAGGCAGTTCTTCCCATTTGATCTCAATCAGCCGGAGCGCCCGGTCACACAGCTCCTCGCTGTCGGCGACCACGGCAACGCCCATGGGGTGCTGATAAAAATCGCTGGTCTTGGGGAGCGTGAGGATATTGTACTGGCTCGCGCAGTAGCCCCCTGTGGCATTTTCGAGAGCGATGTCGGGGTCGTCAAATCGCAGGATGTCACGGACTCCCGTAAGCTTTTCCGCCTTGCTCGTGTCCATGCCTACGATTCTGGCGTGGGAATAGGGGGAAGTCAGGACCTTGGCGTACAGCATGCCGGGAAGGTGCAGGTCCCTTGTGTACATTGCCTGGCCGGACACCTTGTCATGGCCGTCATGTTTCGGCGAGCTGTATTCGACCGGTGTAAAACCCTCGGGGATTCTCCATGTCCAGGGCCTGTAATCTTCCGCCATTTCGTTCCTCCTTGTGGAACCGCCAATCTTCTACTACTCCGGTAGTTCGGTTCCGGTAGATTCTATCTCAGGATTCCGATTTGTCATCCCAATTTTTCAGGTGCAGTCGCGGTTATTTCATGGTGTACCCGGACATTCCCATTCAAGTTATGGGTTTCCCGGTTGAAGCAGGCAATGGAAATGTCGAAGGATGGTCGGAATGGATAGCCTTTACTTCTATGATATCCATGAGGCTGTCATCCGGCGTGAGGCGGCCCCTTCGATTTATATAATCTCTTTCTGGTATTGCGAGTTGACAAACAGGATGGTGCCGGCTTCATCATAACCACCGAGGACGACCTCCCCGTTCTGCCTCAGCGCTTCGGGCCTGAAACCGGTCATTACCATGGCGGCGGTGGCCGACTTTTCATTGATGAGATTCTTGACGGAGCTCTCATGGATGATCTCGATGATTTCCACATTCTTTTCGGTTATCGGAAGTCGGCCCGCAGTGATCAGCGCCTCCAGTTCCCGCCGTGTCTCTTCAAACTGGCCGGGCTTGCAAGTGCTGAAGACCTTGATGAATGATTTCTTCCAGTCAGGGTGTCCCAAGACGATAAAGCTCAGCAGTATCAGCAGGCTGGCGTTTTCAGGCTCGTTGAAATCGATCCATACGTGAATGCCCCTGCTGCAGACTATCTCCCTCGAGGCTGAGGCAAGGAGGCACATGTCGAAGTTGCCTGCCTTGATGAGACGTATGTTGTCAATGATCTCGGGCAGGTTCTCGGGATTCTCCTTGTCGTATTCAAAGACAACCATGTTGTTTTCCATGCCGGAGATTCCCGGCACCTGTATGGCCTGGACGATTGCCGAGGTGTACGAGGGGGATATGATGGTGTCGACATAGACGTGGTTATGCGAGGTCTCGTACAATTCGATCAGTTTAGCCAGCTCCTCCGTTGCCTGCTGGCTCGTGGTCCGGGAATAGTATCCGTCGATCCGGTGCAGGTAGGTGCCGAAGCCATAGCTGTATGAGAGCCAGTTCAGAAGCCGGAAAGCCCTTTCCCGCTTGAAGGAGTCCTTCGAGATGCAGATCACCCCGGGCCGCCATTCCTTTTCCTTTTGCCTGCTCCCGCTCTTTTGCAGGTAAACCTGCAGCTTCCGGCTGATCTGGAAGAGGGTGTTGGCAAAGAGCGATTCCAGGCCTGCCCGGTCGCCATGGTAATGGTTTATGCATGAATAGATTATTACGATGAGCAGGGAAGCGGCCAGGGCATACGGTGTATTGATCTTGAACATCACGATGACCGCAATCACAAAGCCCATCAGTGACAGGTACCATTTTGACCTGAACGACGGCCGGTATGAGGGGGACGAGCCGAAGTGGTTGAGAAATGATATCAGGCAGAGTGAACCGTAGGATACGAGGAAGAACATCGATATTATTTCAGCCACCGCGTTGACGTTGCCCAACGCCACAAACACGGACGCGAGCAGCAATGTCACCAGGGTGGCGTTCGCCGGTTCCCCGTCATGGCTTCTTGATTCTGCGAGCCACGTGTTGAGTCTGGTCGAGGGAAACGAGGTGTCTTTTGCCAGAGCCTGCAGGGTTCTGGGAGCAACCATGAGCGAGCCGAGGGCCGAGGTGAGGGTTGAGGCCGCCAGGCCCAAGGGAATAATAACGGCTCCCCCAATGGCTATCTTCCCCATGATCAGTTGGTCACTAAGCAGCTCTTCCGGCGAGGCCGAGACGGCCAGTTTCCAGATCAAAAGGATGTAAACCACCATGCCTGTCAGTGTCGCCAGGATTGTGCCGAGAGGGATGGACCTGGCGGGATTCTTCAGGTCACCTGACAAACCCACACCGGCGGTAACTCCGGTGAAAGCGGGGAAGCAGATGGCAAACACCATGAAGAAATCGCCCATGTTGCGCATATCCCACAGCGGCAGTTGACTGGTTGCCAGGCTCCCTTCGGTGGGTTTGCCGAGAAAGAACAACAGGAGGCTGACAAACAGGATGGCATTCACGGCATAGAGCATCTTCACACCGGTAGCGGATCCCTTCCTCAGTATCATCATCCCGAGAACCACGATTGCCGGCAGGCTTATCACCTGTCGGGGCAGGATAATTGAGAATTGCCGTGTAACGAAGTTGAACAGGAATTCGAATGACTCGGCGAAGGCTATGATGTAAAAGGCCACGCTGATTGCCTGTGACAGGTAAAGTGCAATGCCTATTGTGGCGCCGATGTTCAGACCGAATGACCTGGATATGATGAAGTATTCTCCCCCTCCTTCAACCCTCTTGTTGGTGGCCAGTTCCGAGATTGCCAGGGCGGTGGGGATGGTTACGGCGTGCCCCATGATAATCAGCAGCAGGGTTCCGCAGAATCCCAGCGTCCCCACCGCAAAGCCGAAGCGGAGGAACACTATGGCTCCGATTATGGTTGAAATGGCCGTAAAGTAGACGGGAGCCGTTCCGAATCCGGACTTTTTTTCGGTTGCTTTCATCAGGGGTGCAACCTTCTTTCCGTAAATTCAAACAGGATCTGACCGGGGTCGCCAAATCCGTTTTCCCGGTCTTTGAACGACGAATTCAAAAGAAAGGAAACCGGAGCGGCCTACCGATCCGAATGTAACGCAGCAGCCGGCGCGGTGCAACCGCTTAATGAATCCGGAATGTGTTGGGGGAAGCCGTGCGAATCATGCTCGAGGAGGCCACGGGATTGGTTTTAAAACGGATAAATAATCGGCAACGCCAAAATCATCACTACCAGGAAAAACAACTGCAAAGGCAGGCCTACTTTCACGTAATCCATAAAGTTGTATTTCCCCGCTGACATTACCATAGCGTTTGGCGGAGTGGCAAACGGACTGGCAAAACACATGCTGGCAGCAACCGCCACCCCGATAAGGAAAGGATACGGACTCACATTCATCGACAAAGCGGCCTGCAACGCAATGGGCGCAAATAAAATAGCGGTGGCGGTATTGCTGATGAACATGGTAAGCGTAGAGGCGGCCATCATGATTCCGGCAAGAACGGCGCCGGGTCCGTACGAACCCACTAGGTCAACAATACCGTTGGTGACAAACGCCGAAGTGCCGGTTTTCTCCATGGCGGTTGCCAACGGCATCATTCCGGCGAAAAGAACAACGCTCTCCCAATTAATGGTGCGATAGGCGTCCCGAACAGTTCTGAAACAACCGCCCAAAACCATTAAAACAGCCGCTGACAGAACGGCGATTACCGGGGGGAGCCAGTTGAACACCATCGCCAGCACCATCAATGTCAAAACAACGGCGGCATAAGGCGCTTTGTGATCGAGGGTGATTTTGGAGGCTTCGGTTTGAGGCTGCCCGATAACAACAACTTCATTTTCAAGACGACTGAGACGGTCGATATCTTCCCACGTTCCCTGCACCAACAACATATCGCCCGCCTGCATTTTCACATCTTTTACATCTTGGATGATGTAGTGGTCTTTACGTTGAATACTTAAAATGTTTACATTGTAATTACTGCGAAATTGTGAGTCTTTTACAATACGGTTGTGAAAGCGGCTGTTTTGCAGAATAACCACTTCCGCCATTCCAATCTCATCGAATTTGAATTTCCCCTTGAACTTGGGACGTTCAATGTCTTCGTCGACCTCGTTGTCGACAAAGGCAAGCTTGTTTTCTTCAACGAAACGAAGCACGTTTTCATATTCGCCGACGACATACAAGACATCGCTCTCGGCCAGCATAGTGCCCGCTTCCGGAAGCACGGTACGAAACGAGCGGCTCAAGGGAGAAAGGGAACGAACATGAATCTCGCTGATGATCAAAGAATAGCGTTTAGTAATATCAATGTTGGAAAGGTTTTCGCCAATAATGGGCGACTCTTTTTGAACTATAATTCTATATAAATTGTCAATGAGGCGGTAGTCGGACGCCAATTGTTCGGGCGATTTAACGGTTGTTTTTCCATCGACCTGGTCCCGCTTGTCTTTCTTGTCAAGTATCTTTGTCAGGGGCCAAAGCAACAAGACTCCGAAAACCAACAAAATCAACCCGACGGGCAAGGTGGTAAAAAATTGCAGGCCTTCGAATCCCGCTCCAAGCAACGTATCGTGCATAATGAGCGTTGGCGGAGTGCCGATCAGCGTCATCATGCCTCCGATACTACTGGCGTAAGCCATCGGCATCAGCAGTCTGCTCGCGCTGGTATTGGATTTTACAGCCATGCTCGCCACAATCGGCATAAGCAACGCCACCGTTCCGGTGTTGCTCAAAAACGTACCGATAAAAGCGGTTACAAGCATAACCAGCAGGAACAGTTTATAACTGCTGTTTCCCGCAAGCTTTAACAGTCGATTGCTTACAGTGCCGGCAAGTCCGGTTTGCGATATCGCTCCACCCACGACAAAGAGAGCGGCGATCATAATTACGACGGCGTTGGAAAAACCTGCCAATGCCTCGGAGGGTGTCAGCACACCTGTCAGCACCAACGCCAACAGCGAACAAAGCGCCACAATATCCGAGCGGATTTTACCCCAAACAAGCAGTGCGGCGGTTGCGAGCAGAACAATTAATGTTGCAGTCATAAAAAGAGGAAGATGAACAAATTACGCGACAATAGCTTTTTGTGCGTTTTTGACCTTGTTCAAAACAAATAAATCTTTTCGCCTGTCTTTCAGGTTTCTTACACTGCCGAATTGATGTAGTTCTCTTAACAGGTCAATATCCACGTCGGCTATAAGTATCATTTCCGTGTTGGGCGTAGCTTCCGCTTTTATGCCACTGGTAGGGAAAGCAAAATCACAGGGAGTGAAAACCACCGACTGGGCAAATTGTATGTCCATATTGTGGACATTTGGCAAATTGCCGACGCTGCCGGCAATGGCGACGTAGCATTCGTTTTCCACCGCTCTTGCTTGTGCACAATTCCTGACTCTTGAATACCCGTTCTGGGTATCCGTCAGGAAGGGGACGAATAAGATATCCATCCCTTCATCGGCAAGCAATCTGCTCAGCTCGGGAAATTCAGAGTCATAACAAATAAGAACTCCCACCTTGCCGCAATCGGTGTCAAAAACCTTTAATTCATTGCCGCCCTGCAAACCCCAAACCTTTGCCTCGTCGGGGGTAACATGCAGCTTTTCATATCTTTCTACGGTACCGTCCCTTTTACACAGATAACCCACATTATAGAGTTTGCCCTCTCTTACTTCGGGCATACTGCCCGTAATAATATTGATATTGTAAGATATGGAAAAATTCGAGAACTCCTGAACGATATCGGCGGTATATTTTGCCAACTCCCTTATGGCTTCCGCTTCACTTAAATGATTGTCCTTTGCCATTAATGGCGCATTGAAAAACTCCGGGAAAAGTGCGAAATCCGAACGATAGCCCGACACGGCGTCAATGAAATACTCGGCTTGCTGTAACAGGGAATCAAGGTCCTTGTAAGGTCTCATCTGCCATTGTATTAAACCCAACCTTACAATTCTTTTCTTGGTCTCCGCCTTTTTGACTGGCTTTTCATAATAAATATTGCGCCATTCCAGGAGAACGGCAAACTCGTTGGAAGCCTCGTCGCCTTCCAGGTATCCTTTCAGTATCCGCGTGGGATGAAAATCGTTGGATACCTGAAAATTGAGAACGGGATCCTCTATTTCTTTCCGCCTTACCTTCGCTATGTATTCCCTGGGGCTTAACTTGTCGGAATATGATTTGTAATTGGGAATCCTGCCGCCGAAAGCGATTCCTCTTAAATTCAGTTTCTCGCAAAGATCTTTCCTGTAATCGTATAACCTTCTTCCCAGCCTGAGCCCCCTGTATTCAGGCGCGACAAAAACATCTATGCCGTATAAGACATCCCCATTTGGATTGTGGGTTGCAAAAGTATGATTGGCCGTAACTTCCCTGTAGGTATGGTTGCCGTCAAACTTGTCGTAATCAACGATAATGGCAAAGGCGCAAGCCGCTATATGGCCGTTGATTTTTATAACGACCTGGCCTTCTGGAAATTTATCATGCAATGTGCGTAGTTGATGTTCCCTCCAATACATTTGCGGCATGGAAGGGTAGGCGGATTGCATTACTTCCTTTATTTCCAAATAATCTTCCAGTTGGAGAAACTGTAATTCTATTTTATCCGTTTCAATGAATTTCATGGTTAATTTCAAATTAATAGGTTGTGAGAAAATTCTTTCTTTGTTTTCGCAATAAAAAGTTTTCGGGCGGAACATAAATATAACAAACTTAACGAGATCTTCCAAAGATATTTTTGATTGATGTTTATCACGATGCACACGGGATGATAAAGCAGCCTGACAGGCTGCTCGAGGAGGCGGGCCCTCTTTCCGGGGCGGCAACCACCTGCTCCTTGCAATCGGCATCGGCCAGGCGGTACCCTTCCTTTCTTGCGGAGGCGGGAAGGAATGGACGGGCGGAGCGGGCAGGGGGGCAGGGATGCAGGCAGGACGCCGCTGCTCGGCAGGAATTTCGTGCTCGCCTCGCTCGCCTATTTCTTCGTCTTCATGGCCGGCGCCGTATTCTACCTCTTTCCGCTCCACCTCGAGCACTTCGGGGCGTCCAAGGCGCGCGTGGGCCTCATCATGGGGATCCACAGCGTCACCGCCATCATGGTGCGCCCCCTGTTCGGCCGGCTGCTGGACGAAAAGGGGGGGCGGGCGGTGGCGCTCGGGGGCGTGCTGCTGATGATGCTGTCGATCCCCGGCTTCTACCTGATTGCAAGCGCGGGATGGCCGGTGCTCCTGCTGCGGGCGCTGAACGGGATTGGCTGGGGGGTGGCGACCACCGCCATCATGGGCATCAGCTCCGAATGCTCCCCCCCGGAGCGGATGGCGCATTCACTCGGCATCCTCGGCTCGGCCGGGATCGTGGCGGGGGCGGCCGGGCCGGCCCTGGCGGAGGACCTGGTGCGGCGTTTCGACTTCGATGCCGTGTTCACCGCGAGCCTTGTCATGCTCGCCGCCACCGCGCTGTGCGTGCACGCTGTGCGTGCCCCTCGGCCCGAGAGCGCGCCGACAAGGGCGCAGCGGTTCCGGCTGCCGATCGGTCCCTCGCTGGCGGTGCTCCTTGTCATCGCCGCCATGCCGGTGGCCCACGGGGCGGTCCGGGGCTCGGTCGTCAACTTCATTGCGCTGTACGCGTCAAGCGCGGGACTGGGCCGGATCGGCCCCTTCTTCATCGCCTTCTCGCTGGCGGCCATCATCACCCGGCTGGGGATCGGGGACATTTCGGACCGCTACGGGCGCAAGCGGGTGATCCTCCCCTCGGCGCTCCTGATCGGTCTCAACATGTTCTGGATCGCCTCGGTCCACTCCTACGGCGCTTTCATCGTCAGCGGCTTCGTCGCGGGTTTCGGGCAGGGGTTGATCTTCCCCGCGCTCAGCACTTACGTGATCGACTTCATGGGGAGGGAAAACAAGGGCTTCGCCCTCGGCCTGTACCTTTCGCTGTTCGATGTCGGCATGGGGCTCGGCTCTCCGCTCTTCGGATGGGTGTCGGACTTCGCCGGTTACCGGCCGATGTACATGGCGGCGGGGAGTCTGATCCTGGTCCTGACGGTCGTTTTTCACCTGAAGGCCCCCAGGATACAGCTTCCCGCGCAACAACCGGGGAAGGGAACATGATTCTCCGTTTCCATCAAAAAGCGGTTTAGGTACACTGGCGGTGCCGTCTCCGCACCCCTGACCAAACGGGGGTTGGGCACGGCACCAACCAACGGATGGAGGTTTCATGGCTGATGAGCCGAAGAAGGGGGGCGTGATCTACAAGGGCATCGTCCTGCTCGCCTCCCTGGTGATCGTCATCGCCGGCCTGAAAGCCGCGCGCATGATCGTAGTGCCGGTGATGCTCAGTCTCTTCGTCGCCATCACGCTCTCTCCCCTGGTGTCCTGGCTGACCCGCCGCCGGATCCCCAGGCCCTTGGCCATCCTGCTGGTGCTGGGCGTCATCCTGGTCCTGGGCGCCGGCACGGGGATCGTGGCCGCCGGGGCCTTCGAAACCATGACCCGGAGGCTCCCGTTTTACGCAGAGCGCCTGACGATCGAGATGGCGGCCCTGATTCACTGGGCACAGGGGCTGGGGATCGATATGCCCGAAAAGGGGATCCTCGGCCTGATCAATCCGGGGGCGGCGCTTTCGATCGCTGCTGACCTCCTCAGGGAATTCGGGGCCGCCCTGGCCAGCACGTTCCTGATCCTGCTCTTCGCAATGCTGATGCTGCTGGAGGCTTCCGAACTCCCCGGCAGGATCCACCGGGCCTACGCGATGGAAGAGAACCGTTTCGCGTGGTTCGAAGCTTTTACGGCCAACCTCTACCGCTACCTGGTCATCAAGACCATCTTCAGCCTCGCCACGGGGATCGGCGCCGGCGCCTGGCTCTGGTTTCTCGGTGTCGATTTTCCGGTTCTTTGGGGGCTGCTGACTTTTCTGCTCAATTACGCCCCCACTATCGGAACGATCATGGCGGCGATCCCGGTCGTGCTGTTGGCTTTGATCCAGCTCGGGTGGGGGAGCGCGCTGCTGGTCGTGCTCGGCTACCTGGCCCTCAAGCTCCTGCTGGGGACCATACTGGAACCCCGCTTCCTGGGACAGGAGCTGGGCATGCCCATGCTTCTGGTCTTTTTGTCGATGCTCTTCTGGGGCTGGGTCCTGGGCTATATGGGTATTTTCCTGGCGATCCCGCTTACCATGACCGTCATCATCGCGCTCAAGAGCCATCCGGACACGGAGCGCATCGCCGTATTCCTGGGTCCGCGGGAGCGGGCGTGACGCTCCGAGCTAATCCGCGGCGCCCAGGCCCCAGCCGCCGTCCACGACGATTTCCTGCCCGGTGATGTAGTCCGAGGCGCGCGAGACCAGAAACAGCGCCAGCCCGTACAGGTCGCTCGGGAATCCCACCCGGTGCATGGGAATCATGCGCGCGACCGCCTCCTGTTCCACGGGATCCTGGGAATGCCCCCCGCCGATGTTGGTCACGATGTAGCCCGGCGCGACGGCGTTGACGGTGATGTTGAAGGCCGCCAGTTCCAGGGCGACCGTGCGCATGAACTGTGCGGCTCCCGCCTTGGCCGCCATGTAGGCCGCCCCGATGGCGGGTTCAACGCGGGTGCTCGCCAGCGAGGTGGTAATGACGATGCGGCCCGACTTCCGGGGCTTCATGTGGCGGGCCGCGGCGCGCACGGTGGCGAAGATGCCGTTGAGGTTGATTTCGACCACCCGGTTCCAGCGTTCGTCTGTGTAGTTTTCGAGCGCCCCTTCGACGAGGCGGGGTCGTTCGGACCCGGCCCAGGCGCCGACGAAGCCCGGACCGGGGTCGATCCCGGCGTTGGCGAACACGGCGTCGAGCCGGCCGTAGCGCTCCGTCGCCTCGGCCACCGCGGCGTCCAGGGCGCCGTGATTGGTGACATCCACTAGGCGGCCCTGAACATCGAATCCCTCGCGGCCGAGGCGGGCGGTTTCGGCCTCCAGCCGGTCGCCGTCCACGTCAAGGAGCGTCACGCGCGCGCCGGCGGCGGCCAGGGCCTCGGCATAGCCGAGCCCGATGCCGCTGGCTCCCCCGGTGATGACGGCGCCGTAACCTTTGACGTCGAACAGATCGGAAATCTTCATGTTCGCTCCTCGCGCCGGTGAGCCAATAAAAAAGGGAGGCCCGCCGGCCTCCCTGCCACGTTTTCTTTCCCTGCCCTCGAAATGGCGGGGCCGACGAGACTCGAACTCGCGACCTCCGGCGTGACAGGCCGGCGTTCTAACCAACTGAACTACGACCCCACCTGATCAAAGGCGCCGAATAATAACGCATTCCCGGGGACCAATGCAAGCGGGTTTCGCGAAAAACGCGCGGAAGCATCGTTGGTGAGCGCCCGCGCATGCATGGAGCCGAGGAAATCTCCGCGCCGGGGTGGGGTCGGAACCTGGAGGGAATATGATTTAAATGCTTGATGGATAAGTCGTTTGTTGTTAAAATGCCTTTGGATTGAACTTTACCGGCTTCAACACCAGGCGGACCGTATGTGGTTGCGGCGCCTGATCGAGTATCGACTATTGAATGGAATTGCACAGTGGAGAGGCTAAAAATATGAACAAAAGGTGCATGCGCGTAGCAGCGGCAAGCATAGTATTGTTACTATTCTCACTTTCCGGTTTCGCGCAGGATACAGCAACGAGCAGGATGAAGGCCGCCAGCCTTGACGGCACCACGGGTCTTTTCAAGACCTGGGACGCCGAAAACCTGCGGAAGGGCGAAGCCAATTTCACCTTCGGCTACGATCAGCTCAACCGTGACCCGGGACAACTCACGGTCGGTCGGGCGGTGGTCGGGGCGGCTGTGGGTGTAATGGACCGGTTTGAATTTTTCGGGTCCTGGGAAGCCTACCGGCGTATCGAGGCCGACAATATCCGATACAACCGCCCGGTCGGCTTGCAACTGTTCCCCTCCCAGAACCCGGCCAACCAAGCCTACGCCAGCCAGGTGGCCCCCTTCATTAATGTGGACGAGGCGAGCGGGCGCGGCGACGTGCACCTGGGCTTCAAACTGGGCCTGTTATCGGAGCGCCGGGGGAACCCGGTAAGCATCGCGTTTACGGGCTTCGGGACGATCCCCGGCCACCGCGAAGCCGGTGGGTTGCTCGATGGCCTGTCCTCGGGCGCCTACCAGGGCGGGTTCGCCATGCTGCTGTCCAAGACAGCGTCGGGCCTGGTTCGCTTCCACGCCAACGTCGGCACCAACATGTACGATGACGCCAAGGTGTCCAATGCCGACTACCAGCACGAGTTCCTCTACCGTTTCGGCGCGGAATTCCCGTTGACCCGGCCGTACCGCGTGATCGCGGAACTGGACGGGCGGAACTACTACGGGAGGGAAACGACCCCCGGCTGGAACCCGAACCAGAATCCGGTCGACCTCATCGTTGGAATGCGTTTCTATCCCAGGGACTGGATCGCGCTCGGCGCTGGATACCAGGCTTCCATCAACCACGTGACCCGCAACGCTGCGCTGGGCGTGGAGCCCGCGAGTTCGCACGGCTTCGTCGTTCAGGGCGCCGTGGGCCTGCGTAAGAACGATCCCCCCACAGTCAACTGTGCGGTGGCGAAAAACACCATCCTCCAGGATGAGACCACCACGATCCGGGCCAACGCGAGCGATCCCGACGGCGACCAGCTGACCTACTCCTGGACGACCACGGGCGGCAAGGTGACCGGAAGCGGGGAGACGGCGACGTTTGACGCCACCGGGCTGGCCCCGGGCAAGTACACGGTGACGGCCACCGTGCGCGACAAGAAGCACGAGGCTTCCTGCTCGAGCGAGATCACCGTGCTCAAGAAAAACGTCGGACCCCAGGTTACCATGGAGCCCACGTCCTTCAGCATCCTCCCGGGCGAGAGCGCCAACCTGCGCTGCATGGCGACCGACGCGAACAATGACGCGTTGACCTACAGCTGGACCGTCAACGGGCAGAAACTGGCCGCGGAAGGGCCGCAGATCACCTTCGGTTCCGAAGGGAGACAGCCGGGATCCTACGACGTCGTCTGCACCGTCAGCGACGGACAGGAGACTGCTTCCGCCTCCGCCAAGGGGACCATCCGGGAAAAGCCGAATCAACCCCCGGTGATCGAATGCCAGACCACGACGGTCGATGTGGCCTCCGGGCAGTCGGTTCAGCTCTCCTCCAAGGCGAGCGATCCCGATGGCGACCGGCTGACCTACAGCTGGTCCGGTCCCGGGAACGCCGTCAGCGGTAAGGACAACACCGCCACATTCAACGCCGCCGGCGTCAGGGCGGGAAGCTACATCGTTTCCGTCGGAGTCGACGACGGGCGCGGTGGGAAGGCCTCCTGCAGCATGACGGTCAACGTCTCGGAACGGATCAGCGTGACCCGGGACAACTGCGGATTCTTCAGCCCGCGCGGCACCCGCGTGGACAACTGCGCCAAGGCCATCCTCGACGACCTGGCCGTGCGCATGAAGAACGATCCGAAGCTGCGCGCGAACATCATCGGGTATACCGATGGTTCCAGCTACGAGAAGCGGAAGAAGGGACTCGGCGAGGCGCGGGCGCGCGCAATGGCCGACTACCTTGGTACGCAGGGGGTCGAAGCCTCCCGGTTGACCCTCACCGACGGTGAGGACAACAACCCGGTGGGCGACAACGCCACGGAGGCCGGCCGCAAGCTGAACCGCCGTGTGGAGATCGAACTCTCCGTACGTTAATCCCATAAGTCCACTGCAAAACCGGGGGGCGGCACCAACGCCGCCCCCCGGTTCCAATCCCACACTTCTGTTATACTCCTGTTCATGAGCGGTAAAATTTCCAGGGTTGTTTTCTGTGTCCTCATCCTGCTGGGCACGGGCGGCGCCGGCGCAGTCGACCGGGCGGAAACGCCCCGGTTCGAGCGGATCGGCCCCTTCGGAGGCGACGTGCGCTCGCTGCTTGTCGACCCGGGGGAGAGTCGTATCGCCTATCTCGGCACGAGCAACGGCAAGATCTTCAAGTCTTCCGACCATGGCGGTACGTGGAAAGCGCTCTATCCGGGGATCGGCAACAGCTCCTACGTCATTGATACCCTGATCGCCCATCCGACGGAGCGAGGAAGGGTATATGCGGGAGCCTGGGATCTCCATTCCGACGGCGGGGGGCTGTTCATGAGCCGGGATCACGGCCAAAGCTGGCACGCCGTGGGGCTCCCCTCCGGCGCCGCCGCCGTGAGGGGGATGGACATCTGCCGCACTCGTCCCGAACACATGATCCTGGCCACCCTGGACGGCGTGTTCGTCAGCCGGGACGGCGGGACGGGCTGGAGACGGGTCGGGGGAAATAGCCTCAGGAAGGCGGAATCAGTCGCCATCGACCCTTATAATCCCGATCTCCTCTACGTGGGGACCTGGCGGCTGAGTTACCTCTCCACCGATGCGGGCGCAAGCTGGAAAAGGGTCGAGGCGGGAATGCCGCTCGATTCCGACGTCTTCTCCATCGCCATCAGCGGGCATGACCCTAAGATCGTCTATTCCAGCGCCTGCAGCGGGGTCTACCGCTCCGATAACCGGGCGGGGTCATGGACACGGCTGAAGGTGCTCCCTGATCGGTTCACGATCAGGGCCCTGGTCGTTTACCCCGACCCGGTCAACCCGTCCAGGGTCTACACCGGCACCACCGAAGGGTTGTACGTAAGCAACAACGAAGGGCGCACATGGCGCCCCCTTACGGACAAGGGGGTTACCGTCAACGCCATCCAGGTCGATCCCGTCCGTCCCGAACGAATCCTGATCGGTACGGAATACCAGGGAGTGCTCCGGAGCGAGGACGGCGGCCGGAACTGGGTGGAGTCCAACGCGGGATTCATCCACAAGCAGATCTCCTGGATCCTGCCCGACCCCAGCCACGAAGGGCGCTTTGCCATGGGGGTTCATTCGGGAAGTGGCGGGTGGTACGCGTACGAGGAGAGCGGTTCCCGGTGGAGCCATTCTCAGATCGAACCCGGGATGAGAATTCTCTCCTTCCTGATCCTGCCCCGGAACCGGGGAACACTCGTCGGCACCCCCCAGGGGATTTACCATCAGGCGCCCGGAGCGCGGGGCTGGGTCAAGCTCCAGGGATCTATCGGCAAACGCACCATCTACAGCCTGGCCGCGGATCCCGCCAGTGCCATTCTCTATGCCGGAACCGATCAGGGCATCTACCGCGCCCCCCTGGACACTCTCAATTTCCGTATGCCGCCAGCCTACCGGTTCAGCCCGAAGGCCTGGAGCCTCGTCGCCCCGGAGACGCAGCCGGGAACGGTCTACGCCGGAACCAGCCTCGGCCTGCTCCGTTCCGAGGACCGGGGGACCACCTGGAAGGTGATTTCCATGCACGGGTTGCCCGAACGGGTCACCATCGAGAACCTCGCCCTGTCGCCCGACGGCGGGAAGCACATGTTTGCCGGGACCGCGGCGGGCCTTTTCGAATCGAGCGACGGCGGGTTTTACTGGCGGCGGGCAGGCGACGGCAGCCTGGGCATGAGCATTTCCTCCGTCGCCTTCCTCGACGCCGACGGGAAACAGGTCCTGGCCGCGGACAAGACCGCCGGGGGCGTGTATTACTCGCGGGATGCTGGGGAGAACTGGGAGCGCATCTTTTCGCCGGAATTTGAATCCCCCATCTATTGCCTGACCCCCGATCCACGCCACCCTGGGCGCGTTTACCTGGGAACGCGCTGGGAAGGAGTCTACCGCCTTTCACTCCCCTAGGAGGCCGGCCGGTCATGAAAGGAATCCGATACGGGATTGCGATCGCAGCCATCGGATTTCTGCTGGTCCCGCTTGGACTGCCGCAGTCGAGGCGCAGCAGCCGGCGTGCGGCACCGGAGCCCCGTGCCCCTTTCCTGCTCGAGTCCATTTCGTACGAGGAGGCGGCGCCGGGGACGCGGGTGGTGCTGAAAAACGGGATGACGGTCCTGGTCCACGAAACCCGGACCGCGCAGCTGATTTCGGCGCAGGCCTACGTGGCGCGCGTCGGCGCCCTGGCCGATGACGACGCCTTGGCGGAACTGGTCGGGGCGCTGGTGTGTCGCGGGGGGACGCCGGGGAGAGCGGGGACCTTCCGGCAGCGGGTCCAGGCCCTGGGCGGCGTTTTCTCCCGGCGCACCGACCCGGAACATAACCTCCTGGAAATCACCGCCCCCGCGGAACGCTGGAGCCAGGTACTGCGACTACAAGCTGAAGCGCTGCAACGCCCCTCCTTCGATCCGGAGGTGGTGCAAAGCGAATCCCTTCTCCTTGCCGCAGAGGCGCGGGCACGGCTGGCTCCCCCGGAGGCAGCCGCGCGAGCGGCCCTTTTCGAGGAAGGATCGGGCCGACAGGCACCGTGGCGCGACGGGAAACCGGGTGACCCGGACAAAGCGCGGGCGGCCTTTACCGCGGCCTACACCCCTGCGGCCATGACCCTGGTGGTTGCCGGGGACATCCGTTCGAGCGATATCCTCAATGAAATTGTCCGTCTTTACGACATGGCCCCGGGACGGGCGATCAGAACGCCCGGTCGTCCGGCGGGGAAGCGGCCGGGTTTCCGCTATCGCTCTCTTAGGTGGGAGGGCCCACCGGCGAAGATCGTGTTCGGTTTCCGGACGCCGCCGGAGGGGGGGGGAGATTTCGCCGCCACGGAGGTTCTGGCGGCCCTGCTGGGGGGAGGGCGCAGTTCGTTGCTCGCGGTTGGTTGGGGGGAGCGCGAAGGGCTGCTGCTGAACACCCGCGCCATGGTTGCACCCAATCAGGGCATGCTGCTTCTGGAGGCGGAAACGGACGAGGCGGACGTCGATCGCGCTGAACTGGCGGTCATGACCGAAATCGAGCGGATCAAGGAAAGGGATCCCGAACGGGCGGAGATGGAGCGCGCGCTCGGCTGGCTGGAAGGGGCCTACTGGCGGGCGTTCGAGACGGTCGGCGGCCGGGCCGCACTGCTTGCCCGCTGCGAGTTTTCCGGGAATTGGAAAAGGATGCGGTCCTATCCATCCGAGTGGCGCCGGGTCAAGGCGGGCGAGGTACGGCAGGCAGCCGCCCGTCACCTGCGCCTGGACAATGCCATCCTGGTGGAGTGTCTTCCGGAATCCTCCGAGCGGCGGCCGGTCACGGCCGCCGTGGTGAGAAAGACGCTGGAGGGGTTGCTGCCGGAGGCGGTGGCGGAAGCCGGTCGGAGGGGGGAGAAGGAAGTGGTCTATGCCGTAACCCTCCCGGAGGGCGGGGGGAGGTTCGAGCCGAGCGAAGTCCAATACCCACTGCGCACGGCTTCGATCCTGCGCGGCCCCGACCTGTATATCCAGGAGGACCATTCTACCCCCGTTATCGACCTGGGGCTGTTCTTCCCGGGGGGGAGAGGGACGGAAACGTCCACGAACGCCGGGATCACGGCCCTGATGCTGGAGACGATGATCCCCCCCGCCGTGCTGCGCCAGGTGGAAATCCTGGGGGGGGCGGTCGAGAGCGTGGCGGGGGATGATTTTTTCGGCTTTTTTCTCTCCGTCCCTTCCGCCAATTTCGCGGCCGCCTTCGAGCCGCTTTCGCGGGCGATCCGCAACCCTGGGTTTGTTCCGGAGACGGTCGAATGGGGAAAGCGTGTGCGGTCGGCCGAAATCGCACGGCGGAAGGACTCCCGGGAGGCCCGGACACGGGGGATTGAGGGAGTTCTTTTTCCCGATTCCCTCCACGCTCCGACCATGGACGAGGAGGCCTCGGCCCTCCCCGCGTTGACGGCCGAGGCGCTCGAACTTTGGCACCGGGAGACGGTGCGCGGACATAAGCCGATCGTAGCCGCCGTCGGGGACATGACCGGGACCGCCCTGGCCGCCCACTTCGTGAAGGATTTCAGCGGCTCCCGCATGCGGGAGGTCGGGCGCCGGGGGGAATTCGCCAAGCCCCGTGAAAAAGGGATCGCGCTCGAGGCGCGCTCGGCTCGGCCCGGGACGATGCTCCTGGTCGGGTACCCGGCGCCCCCCGAAGAAGACGAGGACCTCTACGCGCTCCGTGTGCTCGAGGGATACCTGGGGGGGATGGGGAGGCTCGGGCAGGAGCTGCGGGACCGCCTTGGGATAGCCTGGCATGCCGATTTCATCTTCCGGCCGCGCCTGCCGGGCGGGAGTGCGGTCGCCTTCGCCCTCATGGGAGACGGGGATGGGGAGGCGGCGCGTGCGGCGATGCAGGCGGAACTGGACGCCGCCGGGCGGCGCCCGCCGGGTGCGCACGATTTGCGGGCCGCCGAGGCGGCGGCCGTGGGGATGCACCGCATCCGCCGGCAGGAGCGACGCGACAGGATAATGGAGATGGTGCGACACTTCATGGCCGGGAAGGGGATGGACGAGTACCGGGAGTTTGAACGGAACCTCCAAGGAGTGACCGAGGAGGATTTCGCAGCGGCGGCGGCGCGGATCCTCCGTCCGGAAAAGGGGGTCGTGCTGAAGATCCGGGGGGCCTCGGGCCCGCAGGGGGCGCGAAGATGACAAAGGCGCCGGGGTCCCGGACGGGGCGCCGCAGCCGCGCGGCGAAGGCAGGGCTGGTCCTGGGGGAGGAATGGCTTGACGCCGCTGCGGTGTGCGCACTACTCTGGGTTTCGACATCTGCGGCTTCAGCCGCCATAAAACAAAGGGGTGCCTCATGTCCATCGCCGACCGGAAGGAGGCCGCATCCGGCCCCGATCCGCAATCCATGATCACGCTGGTGGAAGCATTTCCGGATCACATCGCCGCATCCGCCCGGACTACGGCGGGTATCGACCTGCCATCGGCCGCGCGGCCCGAGGCGGTGATCGTCAGCGGGCTCGGTGGATCGGCCATCGCCGGCGACCTTGCGCTGGCCATCGCCGGCGCACAACTGGAGACTCCTATCCTGGTCAGCCGCGATTACACCCTCCCCGCATGGGTCGGCCCCCGCACCGCGGTAGTAGCCTGCAGTTATTCGGGAAATACCGAGGAAACGCTCAGCGCCTACGCCCAGGCCCGCCGGGCCGGGGCCCGCATCCTGTGTATCAGCTCGGGAGGGGAACTCTCCCGGCGCGCCCGGGCCGACGGCTTCCCCCTGCTTCCGCTCCCCGGGGGATTCCCCCCGCGGGCCGCGCTGGGGCATGCGCTGATGACCCTGCTGGGGGCGCTCGAGGCGCTGCGGGTGATTCCGGCCCAGGGGGGGACGGTGGGGGAAACAGTGGAGATCCTGGAGAGAGTTAGGGACGAGTGCGGGGCCGGGGCGCCAGCGGAGACGAATCCAGCCCGGGCCCTGGCCCGCTCGCTCCACGGAAAGATCACGGCCGTCTACGGCTCGAGCGGCGTCATGGGCGCCTGCGCCTATCGCTGGCGTTCCCAGATCGAGGAGAATGCCAAGAATCTGGCGTTCCACCACCTGCTCCCGGAGATGAACCACAATGAACTGGTTGGGTGGCGTTTCCCCGAGACCGGGCTCAGGGGAATCGGAGTGGTCTTGCTGCGGGACCGCGGGGACCACCCGCAGGTGCAGCGGCGTTTCGAACTGACGCGCGGGGTCATCGCGCCCGCGGCGGGGAGTGTCGACGAGGTGTGGAGCCGCGGGGAGTCTCTCCTCTGCCGAGTCCTCTCGACCCTCTACCTGGGGGATTTCGTGAGCCTCTACCTGGCCTACCTGAACCGCGTCGATCCCACCCCCGTCAGCGTGATCGAGGACTTCAAGCGGGCGCTCGCGGGCGCCCGGGGCGCCTCGGCGGAGGAGTAGCGGAGCTTATGGAAAAGCTGTCGGGAAGAGGGTGGATGACATTGGTGGTCTCCCTCTGCATGGCCGGGTTCGCCCTCGCAGCGGCGGCACCCACGCCGAGCCGGACCTTCGCCTACGTGGATGCCGACACCCTCATCACGGCCGAGGTGGCGGGAGAACGTTCCTTCGTGGTCAATGTCATCAACCTGTCGGAATTCGTCATCGTCGTTCAGCCGAGCGAGTTCATCTACCGCGCGGGATCGGGCGCCTTTTACATCGGCCAGGTCTACGAATCGGATCCGGTCGACCCCGGCGGGGAAGGCGAATGCTTCACCGCGTCTTTTCTGCTCCAGGGGCACAGCTATGTCGGGCTGACCGTCATCGGGGCTTTCCGCGAGCTGGACTCCATCAGCGAACTGAGCGTGCGAGTCGGCTCGCGACGGTACTTCCTCCAACCCCTGGCGCAGAGCGCTTTCGATCAACTGGCGCTGCAGATCGGCGAGCTCGACCTCGAGAGCGTCGATCCGGGGGGGATGCTCGGAAAAGCCGGGATCCGTTTCATGGGGCGCCTGGAGCGTACGGACGGCACCCCGGCGTGGGACCGCGACTGGGAGGGGCTCTTGACGGAGGACGGGACCAACCCGCCCAAGATCATCGCGCGGCCGGAGATCCCTCCCACGACCCAGGCGCGCAAGGCGAAGACCTGGGGGAAGGTGAAACTCTCCGGCGTCATCACCAAAAACGGGGGGATCCAGGGGCTGAAGGTGGTGAGAGGCCTGGGACGGGGCCTGGACGAGCGGGCTCTGGAGGGGGTGAAGAACAGCTGGGTCTTCCTCCCGGCGACGAAGAACGGGGAAGTGGTCGAGACGATGATCGGCATCGAGGTGGAGTTCAGGGATCCTGAAAGGGAGAGAAAGGCGCCGGCGGAATGAGTTCCTGCATTTTTCACGACACCGGCGCGGCACGGCGCGACCTCCGGATCTTCGAAATCGTTGAGAGCGCCCTGGCCCGGCGGGAGCGCGTGCTGATCTACGCGGACGGCGAGGAGCGGGCGCAGGATATCGACCGCATGCTCTGGGTACTCAAGCAGGAATCATTCCTGCCCCACCGGGTAGTGAGGGAAGGGGATAGGGACACCGATACACCGGTGGCGATCGTGACGGGCGAGCGCAATCCGGGGCAGGCGGACATTCTCGTGGCCGACGGCCACTGTGCCCTGGATTTCGCGGTTCGGTTCCGGGTCATTCATGAATTCGTGACCCGCAGCTCACCGCAGATGCACCAAGCCTGCCGGGAACGCTACCGTGCGTACCGTTCCCGGCAGGTCGCGCTGCAGCATGTCAGGGAGGATTGAACCATCAGCGCCGGATGCGGAAACGGGAATTGCGCTTAGGCGAGGCGCTTGCCTGCGGCGCATATCCCAGTCCGATGGCGTCCAGGTAGCGCCCCGCCCGGCCCGTGAACCCAACCACCCGGTTTCCGCCCGGCACCTCGATCCGGAATGACTGGCGTCCGCCGCTTCCCCCGTAGGAGGGGAACGAACGGCGGTTGGTATGGATGACGATGGAATCGACGTAGTCACCCACCCTGCCGGAAATACCCGTGACGAATTCGTCCTCGGCCAGTTCGAGCACATTCAGTTTCCCGCCGCCGCCGCCGTAGACCGGTCCTTCGTAGAGCGAGCCCCCGGGCAGGGCGTAGACGGCCTGGATGGAGTCGACGTATCGTTGCGCCCGGATGCGGATCTGCGCGATGCGCGCACCCTGGGGGATCTGCCGGTCGGCAAACTCCGATCCCCCCGTCCCCCCGGCCGTCTTCGTGAACGCCAGGGGGGCCGTCATCCGCGGGACGTGGGCCAGTCCCACCGCGTCCAGGTAGCGCCCCGCCCGGCCGGTGAAACCTATCGCCTGGTTGTCGGCGGGGACCTCGACCCGGTAATCCCGCTTCCCGCCCGATCCTCCCAGCAGGGGCGAGGTCCGCTTGCTGGTTTGGATCTGGATGGAGTCGATGTAGTCCCCGTAGCGCCCGGAGAGGGCCAGGATGGCCTCATCGGAATCAAGGCGGAACACGCTCAGGGTACCCCCTGAGCCACCGTGGCGCGGACCAGCCACCACCCGCCCGTCCGGCAGCGCGTACTGCATCTGGACGGCGTCGATGTACCTCCCGCTGTACACGTGCACCTCCAGGACCCGGGCTCCCTGCGGGACGTCGAGGTCGGAAAACGGTGTGCCGCCGCTGCCGCCGGCCGTCGCCGTAACCCCCACGGTCTGGGCCCGGGCCGGGAGGATGAGCAGCGCCGCCGCAAGCACCATCACGATCAAACCGAGCATTTTACGCATGATCCCTCCTCTTTTCCGGCAGCCGGTGAACCGGACCCGCCGCAGGCTCCGACCAAATCATAAGTCATCCAATCGGTGCGATGAAGCTCAAAAAGGACCCGGATCGGACCCGGAGCCCTACCCGATCCTGGCGTGGTACTCCTGCAGCGAAAGGACCGCCCCCTCCTTGCGCGCGTGGGCCGCGATTCCCCGGGCCGCAGCCCGCGCCGCCGCCATGGTGGTGACGTAGGGGACCTTGTAGCGGATGGCGGTTTTGCGGATATAGGAATCGTCGTCGCTGCTCTGCTTACCCACGGGGGTGTTGACCACCAGTTGGATCTCTCCGTTCTTGATGGCGTCGACGATGTTGGGCCGCCCGGAGCGGAGCTTGAGGATCCTTTCGCACTTGACCCCGTGCCCGGAAAGGAACTGCTGGGTCCCCTCCGTAGCCAGGAGCCGGAATCCCAGGCGACTGAACTCCTGGGCCACGGTCAGGGCCTCGTTCTTGTCCGGGTCGGAGACAGACAGGAGTACCGCCCCTGTGCTGGGCAGCAACTGCTGTGCCGCTTCCTGCGCCTTGTGAAAGGCGAGCTCAAAGGAATCGGCCATCCCGAGTACCTCCCCCGTGGAGCGCATCTCGGGCCCCAGCACCGGGTCCACCTCGGGGAACATGTTGAAGGGGAAGACCGCCTCCTTGACGCCGAAGTGGGGAATGTGGCGGCGCTCGAGCGCCAGGTCGGCCATGCTCCGGCCCATCATGATCTGCGTGGCCGCCCGCACCATCTGGATGTTACACACCTTCGACACCAGCGGCACCGTGCGCGAGGCCCGGGGGTTGGCTTCCAAGATGTAGACGGTGCCGTCGGCGATCGCATACTGGATGTTGATCAGGCCGAGGACCTTGAGTTCGATGGCGAGGCGCCGGGTGTATTCCTCGATAGTCTTCTGGTGCTGTTCGGAAATGCTCACCGGGGGAATCACGCAGGCGGAGTCCCCCGAATGAATGCCGGCCAGCTCGATATGTTCCATGATGGCGGGGATGAAGGCGTCGACACCGTCCGAGATGGCGTCGGCCTCCACCTCCAGGGCGTTTTCGAGGAACTTGTCGATCAGGATCGGCATGTCGGGCCAGACCTCCACCGCCTTGGAAACGTAGAGGGTTAGGTCCTCCTCGTCGTGGACCACCTCCATGCCTCTCCCACCCAGGACATAGGAGGGACGGACCATGAGCGGATACCTGATCTCCGCGGCTATGGAGAGCGCCTCGCGCAGGTTGCGCGCCATTCCGGACGCCGGGTGGGGAATCCCCAGCCTCTTCACGATCTTGCGGAAGCGGTCACGGTCTTCGGCCAGGTCGATGGTATCCGGCGTGGTGCCCAGGATCCGCACCCCGGCCTGCTCGAGCGCCCGGCAGATATTGAGCGGTGTCTGGCCGCCGAACTGGATGATGACCCCCTCAGGCTTTTCCTTGTGATAGATGCTGAGCACGTCCTCGACCGTCAGTGGCTCGAAATAGAGCTTGTCGGAGGTGTCGTAATCGGTGGAGACCGTTTCGGGGTTGCAGTTGACCATGATGGTCTCGAAACCCATCTCCTTCAGGGCCAGCGCGGCGTGCACGCAGCAGTAGTCGAACTCGATCCCCTGGCCGATGCGGTTGGGCCCCCCGCCGAGCACCATCACCTTCCTGCGGTCGCTGGTGGGAACCCGGTCGGGCCCGTTGTAGGTGGAGTAGTAGTAGGCCGCGTTGTCCACCCCGGAGACGGGGACCGCATCCCAGGACTGGCCTAGCCCCAGCGCGAGCCGGCGCTCGCGGATCGCCTCCTCGGTAACACCGGTGAGGCGTGCCAGATAGCCGTCGGCGAAGCCGTCCTTCTTGGCCTGTAAGAGGAGGGCGTCGGGGAATTCCTTTCCGCGGCAGGCCCGGATCCGCTCCTCCAGCTCCACCAGTTCCTTCATCTGCTCGATGAACCACGGCTTGATACGGGTGCGCTCATGGAGCCGGGCTACCTCGGCCCCCTTGCGCAGCGCCTCGTACATGATGAACTGCCTCTCGCTGGACGCATGCCAGAGCATGGCCATGAGTTCCTCCAGCGATTTTTCGTGGAAATCGCGGGCAAAGCCCAGGCCCAGCCGGCCCGTTTCGAGGGAACGGATCGCCTTCTGCAGCGCCTCCTTGTAGTTCTTCCCGATGCTCATGACCTCGCCCACGGCCCGCATCTGGGTGCCCAGCCGGTTCTGGGCCCCGCGGAATTTCTCGAACGCCCACCGGGCGAACTTGACGACCACGTAGTCACCCCCGGGGGTGTACTTGTCCAGGGTGCCCGCGCGCCAGTAGGGGATTTCGTCCAGGGTCAGCCCCCCGGCCAGCAGCGCCGAAACGTAAGCGATGGGAAACCCCGTCGCCTTGGAAGCCAGGGCCGAGGAACGAGAGGTGCGCGGGTTGATTTCAATCACGACGACACGGCCGCTCCGGGGGTCGTGGGCGAACTGCACGTTCGTCCCCCCGATGACGCCGATGGCGTCAACGATGGCGTAGGCATATTCCTGGAGTTTCCGCTGCAGTTCGGGCGCGATGGTCAGCATCGGCGCCGAGCAGAACGAGTCCCCGGTATGGACCCCCATGGCATCGATATTTTCGATGAAGCAGACGGTGATCTTCTGCCCCTTGCTGTCGCGGACCACCTCGAGCTCCAGTTCCTCCCAGCCCTCCACCGACTCCTCGATGAGCACCTGCCCCACGAGGCTGGCAGCCAGCCCCCGGTTTACCACCAGGCGGAACTCCTCCAGGTTATAGACCAGGCCGCCGCCGGTCCCCCCCATGGTGTAGGCGGGACGGATCACGCAGGGGAGGCCGATGCGCTCGAGGATGCGCTCCGCCTCCTCGAGGCTCAGGGCGATTTCGCTGCGCGGCATCTCGATGCCGAGGCTCGCCATCGTACGCTTGAAAGCGTCCCGGTCCTCCCCCCGCTCGATGGCTTCGGCCGGGACGCCGATGATCCGGACACCGTATTTTTCCAGCACCCCCTCCAATGCCAGCTGCGAGGAGAGGTTGAGACCCGTCTGCCCCCCGAGGTTGGGGAGCAGGGCGTCGGGGCGTTCCCGCTTGATGATCCGGGTCAGCGATTTTACATTCAGCGGTTCGATGTAGGTTTTGTCGGCCATGCCCGGGTCGGTCATGATCGTGGCCGGGTTGGAATTGACAAGCACGATCTCGTAGCCCAGTTTGCGCAGCGCTTTGCAGGCCTGTGTCCCGGAATAGTCGAATTCGCACGCCTGACCGATGACGATGGGCCCGGATCCGATGATGAGGATTTTGCTGATATCCGTGCGTTTTGGCATGAAAGCTCCTTGCTTGATCGTTCGCCGCCTGCCCGGCGCCGGCTTTGCATTCTCCGGTTTTCAGGGGGGATCGGTGGCCGCAATGCGGGCGAAATAGCTCCCGATCGTTTCGACCAGGGACTGCACCGTGCTCTTGGCGGGAATGATTTCCGCGCTTTTTCCGTGCGCTTCCGCCTCTTTCCCCGTTACGGGGCCGATCACGGCGACGCGCGCTTCACACAACAACTTCCGCCCCTCGTCCTGCCCGAGAGTTTCTATCATATTCCGGATGGTGGACGCACTAGTGAAAACGAGCAGGTCGGGCCTTTTTTCCCGCACCCGGTCGAGGATGGCCGCCGGGACGGCGCCGCGCTCCGTCCGGTAGCACGGCACCACGTCGACCCGTGCGCCGGCGCGCGCAAGCGCCTCGGGGAGAAATTCGCGCGCGTGCTCCGCGCGGGGGAGCAGGATCCGTTTTCCCCGCAGCCCCGGCGCCCCCCCGCAGCGCCGGACCAGGGCCTCGAACACCCCCTCCGCCACGAACTCTTCCGGCACCAGGTCAGGCGGGAAGCCGGCGGCGGCCGCCGCGGCCGCCGTCCCGGGGCCGATGGCGCACACGCGCGGCAGGCGGTCGGGGGGCCGGATACCCGGAAGTTCCCGCGCGCGGCGGACGAAGAAGGCGACGCCGTTGGCGCTGGTGAAGACAATCCAGTCGTAATCGCCGAGGGCCCGGATGGCCGCGTCGAGCGCTGCGGGGTCCGACACCGGGTGCGCCTCGATCACGGGAAAGGGGAGCACCTCGGCCCCGAGGGCCT
The DNA here is from genome assembly GCA_012719455.1 of Acidobacteriota bacterium. GTDB lineage: Bacteria > Acidobacteriota > UBA6911 > UBA6911 > UBA6911 > UBA6911. The sequence continues at coordinate 71,306 of JAAYAJ010000007.1, forward strand.
CCAGGCCCGATTGCAATGGTTCCAGGGTCCGGGCGCCGGCGGCGACCAGGAGGGTCCTCCCCTTGAGCGGGTCTCCGGTAACGATCACTGCGGATTCTCCGTTTGAGTACTCATGCGCGGAATTCCTCGAGAATTTCCCCCGCGCCGCGCGCCAGAAGCTTCCGGGCAAGGAGAGCGATCCCCTCCACGTCCGTGGCGCCGGTCGTCGACACCCGGTCGCGTACCATTCGGCGGCCGTCGGGCGACGCCACCAGCCCGTCGATCTCCAGTCCACCGGGGACCGGGCGGGCATAGGCTGCGATCGGGACGTTGCATCCGCCCCCCATCCGCTCGAGGAATGCGCGTTCCGCGGCCACGGCCCGGGCGGTGTCCGGGTGGTGGACGGCGGCCGCATAGCGGGCGACCCGGATGTCCCCCTCCCGGGTTTCCAGCGCCAGGGCCCCTTGGCCCGGCGCCGGCATCATCTGCCCGAAGTCGAACAGCAGGCTGATGCGTGCGGCCATCCCGAGGCGGCGCAGGCCGGCGGCGGCCAGCATCACCGCGTCGCACCCTCCCGCCTCCATCTTCCCGATCCGGGTTTCGATGTTGCCGCGCATGTCCACGATCTCCAGGTCAGGTCGGAGCGCCAGCAACTGGGCCTGCCGACGAAAGCTCCCGGTACCGATGCGCGCCCCGCGCGGCAGGAGGTCGAGTTGGACCGGTCCCCGGGCGATGAGGGCGTCGCGGGGGTCTTCGCGTTCCGGGACGGCTGCAATGGCACACCCGTCCGCGATCAGGGTCGGCACGTCCTTCAAGCTGTGAACCGCGAGATCGATCTCTCCGCGGAGCAGGGCGTGTTCGAGTTCCTTGACGAACACCCCGGCGGAGGGGACGGAGCGCAGCGACGTAGTCTTGTCCCGGTCGGCCGAAGTCCCGATGATGTCCACCCGGATTTCGGTTCCAGGAAAGCGCGCGAGGATGCGGTCCCGGACCCACGCGGTCTGGGCCAGAGCGAGGCGGCTGCCGCGCGTGCCGATGACGATCATGATTTGCCCTTTCTCGGCTGCAGCAGCTGCTGCAGCAGCTCTGCCAGAGTCGTTTCGTTCCGGGAGCCGGCTCCGTGGCGCAGCTCCTCGAGCAGGGGGTGGGTGATCTTGGCCGCCACGCGCGCCATCATCGATTCCAGTTCGCGCAACTGCCGGGCGTCCCGGGTCCCCGCTTTTTTCATAAAGCGCTCGAGTTCAGAACGGCAGATCTCTTCGATCCGTCCCTTGACCGCGCGCACCACCGGGACCGCCTCGAGGGAGCGGACCCTGCCGGCGAAAGCGCGCACCTCCTGATCCACGATCTTTTCCGCTTCGGCCGCCGCCCGGAGCCGCTCGCCGAAATTGGCCTCCACGACGCTCGACAGGTCGTCGATGTCGTAGCAGAAAACGTTTTCGATTCCACCCACGCCGGGATCGACGTTGCGGGGGACCGAGATGTCGATGAAAACCAGCGGGCAATGCCCGCGCCGCCGCATCGCTTCCCCGACCATCGCGGCGTCGATGAGGATATCGGGCGCACCGGTGGAAGTGATGACGATATCGGCGGTCGTGATAAGGTCGCCTAGGAGGGAAAAGTCGCCGGCGATGCCGTCGAAGCGCTCGGCGAGCCTGCGCGCCGCCTCCACGCTGCGGTTGACGACCGAGATGCCGCCGACACCCGATTCCCGCAGGTGGCGCACGGCGGTTTCCCCCATCTTTCCGGCGCCCACCACGAGGATGCGGCGCCCGGAGAGATCGCCGAAAACCTTCCGGGCCAGTTCAACCGCTGCGCTGCTCGACGAAACCGGGTACTCCCCGATACTGGTCTCGCTCCTGACCCGCTTGGCGGTCCTGAAAGCCGACTGCAGCAGGGCGTTGAGGAAGGGCCCCACCGAGCGGGCGTTCACGGCGGTCCCGTAGCATGATTTCACCTGGCCCAGGATTTGAGGTTCCCCCAGGATCATGGAGTCGAGGGAACTGGCGACCCGGAAGACATGGCGGACGGCGGAATCGTCCTCGTGGAGGTAGAGGAGGGGGTGCAGTTCGGCGGGCGGAATCCCGCTCGAAGCGCTCAGCCAGGCCTTGAGGGCCTCGGCCCCGGAGTGCGCCGCCGCAACGTGGGCGAAGATCTCGACGCGGTTGCAGGTGGAGAGGATCATCGCCTCCGCGACTCCGGGGATGCGCCCGAGCTCGCGCGCCCCCTGCACCAGCCCCGCGGAATCGAAGGCGGCCCGTTGCCTGGCATCGAGCGGCGCGGTTCGATGATTGAGTCCCACGACGACGAGATTGCTCATGCCCGAATGCACCCGTTAGCACGGCGCCCGACCCGGCCGGGGGCCGGTCCGGGCCGATCACAGAAAGGCATGCAGCCCCCAATTGACACCGAAGGTGACCAGGACCGACGCGAAACCAAGGATGCTGATATAAGCCGCCCGCTTCGCGCGCCAACTGCCCGAAAGCCGATAGTGTATCAGAAACAGGTAAATGCACCAGCTGATCAGCGTGGCAGTCTCCTTGGGGTCCCAGTTCCAGAAACGCCCCCAGACCTGCTCAGCCCAGATCGCACCCGAAACGATGGTAAGGCTCATGGCGGCGAAACCGAGGTAAAGGAAGCGGCCCGATATCCGGTCGCACAGCTGCAAGGGGGGAAGGCGGAAATAGAGAAAACGGAAATGCTTTCCCTTAAGTTTTTTTTCCTGTATGAGATAGAAGGCCGCGAACAGGAACGTCAAAAAAAACGCCGCATAGGCCAGGAACGCAACGCCCGCGTGGAAATAGACCCAGCCGCTTTGCAGCGGCAGCGGGATGATATGGTGCTCCTCCCACACCACCTGGGACACGATGGTCAGGCCGGATATCAGGGGTAGAGTGAAGGCCCCGAGGGCGTTGATCCGGTAGCGGCTTGCGAGCATGAAGGTTAAAGTGATGCACCAGGCGAAGAAAGAGAGTGACTCCGGCAGGTTGGTGATGGGGAAATGGCGGCGCGTGAATCCGATCCAGAGCAGGAACAGGGTGTGGAACAGGAATGCGGAGGCCACCATGCCGAGCGCCAGGCGCATGAAAATGGGACGCTTTTGGTAGAACCCGAAGAGGGAATGGAGCAGGCCTATCAGGTACAGCGCCGCCGCAAGAGTCAGAGTCCAGATCATGATAGTTGCCTAAGAAGTGCAAATTCTATCATTTACAATGCGTCCCCTCAAGGCCCTTCCGGTCCTGTGTGCGCGCGGCCCGGAGGGATGTTAATTGATGGCCGCCGGGCGTCGGTGTGTTATATTGACGGGTTATTGTCTCTTGAGTTCGGGGGAGCGGGATCGAAGGTGGATTTTCTGACCAGGCTGGACATCGGCGTCATCGCCATACAGATAGCCGTTTTGCTCTTCTCGTTAAGCCTGCACGAGGCGGCGCACGCCTGGACGGCTTCCCGGTGGGGGGACCATACCGCCCGCAGCCTCGGAAGGGTGACGCTCAACCCCCGGGCCCACATCGACCCGGTCGGCACGCTCCTCTTTCCGCTCCTGATGTTCGCAGCCCGGCTCCCCATCATCGGCTGGGCGCGGCCGGTCCCATTCGACCCCACGCGGCTGAGGGATCCCGGGCGGGCCCAGGTGTACATCTCGCTGGCGGGTCCCGCCTCGAACCTGGCTGCCGCCGGAGCGGCTTTTGCGCTGCTGGCGCTGCTGAACCTGACTCTTGCCGGCTCCCGGGAGCCGATCTTTTTCCTGGCCGCCACGATGCGGCTCCCGGGCGAGGCGTCGGTCCTCGGCCTGGTGGCGGGCGTCCTGTTCCACCTGGTGGTCATCAACCTGGCCCTGGCGGTTTTCAACCTGATCCCCATCCCCCCCCTGGACGGCCACTGGATTCTCTACGCGCTGCTGCCGGCGGGAGCGGGCGCGGCGCTCCGGCGCTTCGGTTCCTACGGGTTCCTCCTCCTGTATTTGATGATGTTCCTGGGCATGTTTCGGTTTATCTTTATTCCCATCGACTGGATGCGGCGTTTGCTGCTGGCGATGTAGGAGACTTTTCTCGTCAGGCGGTTTGTCTTCGGCCCGGAGGGGCCGCATCGGGACCTTATGCAAAGCGGCGAAGATCTGAATCAGGATTTCCGGCCCGAGACGGAAGCGGGCGGCCTCACCATCCGCCTGGATGTCTTCCAGGGACCGCTCGATCTGCTCCTCCACCTGATCAAGCGGGAAGAGGTGGACATATGGAACATCCCGATCGCGCGCATCACCGAGCAGTACCTGGAATACCTCGAGATCATGAAGGAGCTCAACATCAACGTCGCCGCGGAATGGCTGGTGATGGCGTCGACGTTGATCTTCATCAAGTCGCGGATGCTGCTCCCGCGGGAACCGGCCCCGGAGAACGCGGAGGAGACCGAGGACGACCCAAGGACTGAACTGGTCTACCAGCTGCTCGAACACCAGAAGTTCAAAAACGCCGCGGAGATGCTTTTTACCCGGGAGGAGGTGGAAAACGCCGTCTGGAACCGCCCTCCCGACGAGGTGCTCGAGGACGGGGGCGACGTCATCGCGGTTACGCTGTTTGACCTGCTGCGCGCGTTCCAGGAGGTGGTCCGCCGGTTCGAATCGCAGCGGGTGATGGAGGTGGCCCAGGAGGAAGTGACGATCGAGCAGAAGATCGAGGATATCCGGAAGTGCTTCCTGGTCCATGACCAACTCCAGTTCTCCTCCTTTTTCACCGCGGCGAGCTCCAAGCGCTACATCATCGTGACCTTCCTCGCCCTGCTCGAACTGGTGCGCCTGCGCGAAATCTGGCTGTTCCAGCAACAGGTGTTCGAGGAGATTCAAGTTTCCAGAATAAAGGAAAGTGCCTGATCCCATGGAAAGCAACGAAATGCAGGCGGTCATGGAAGCCATTATTTACGTGGCCGAGGAACCGGTGAAGGCGGAACAGTTCCAGGAGGTTTTCCCCGAAGAGAGCCCAGAGGCGATCCGCCGGGCGCTTGCGGAGCTGCTCGAGAGCTTCAACGCTCGGCCGGGGGGGATGTGGATCCGGGAAGTAGCCGGCGGCTACCGCATGACGACGCGGCCGGAGCATCACGAGCAGATCCGAGCCTACCTCAAGACCCGCCCGGGAGCGAAACTTTCGATGGCCGCCCTGGAAACCCTGGCCGTCATCGCCTACAAGCAGCCGGTCACCCTGGCGGAGATCCTTGCCATCCGCGGGAAGAAATCGAGCAGCTCCCTGCAGACGCTGCTCGAGCGGAAACTGGTGTGCATCCTGGGGCGCAAGGAGGTGGTGGGGCGTCCGATTCTCTACGGGACTTCAAGGGAGTTTCTCATTCATTTCGGCCTGAACAGCCTCGCCGACCTCCCCACGCTCGAGGAGTTCGCCCAGATGGCGGGAGACCAGCTGTAAACCATGGAACGATTGCAGAAGCTGATCGCACAGGCCGGGCTCGCATCGCGGCGCCAGGCGGAGGAGTGGATCCGCCAGGGGCGGGTGAGTGTCAACGGGCGCATCGTCACCGAACTCGGGGAGAAGGCGGACCCGGAGCGCGATTATGTCAAGGTGGACGGCCGCCTGATCCGATCCTCGAAACGGAAGGTCTATATCCTCCTCAACAAGCCGCGGCAGGTGATCTGCTCCGCAGCCGACCCCGAGGGACGCGTCAAGGTGACCGACCTGGTTGGAGCCGTGGGGAGGGTCTTTCCGGTCGGGCGCCTGGACTACAATACCGAAGGTCTGATCCTGCTGACCAACGACGGGGAGTTCTCCCGCATCGTCGCCTCGGCCGGGGGCCCGCTTGCCAAGGTCTACCACGCCAAGGTACGCGGCACCCCCTCCCCGGAGGCGATCGAGCGGCTGCGGCGCGGCATCCGGATTCCGGGCGGGGTCCGGCTGTCCCCCTGCCGGATCGTGCCGCTCAAGCCGGGGCCCAACAGTTGGTACGAGGTCACCCTGACCGAGGGAAGGAACCGGCAGATCCGTAACATGTTCGATTCCGTGGGGCATCCGGTGATGAAGCTCCGGCGGGTACGGATAGGATTTTTGACTGACCGCGGCCTCGAACCGGGGCAGCACCGGCGCCTGAGCCCCGAGGAAGTCGAGCGGGTCTTTGCGGCCGCCCGCGGCCGGCGGGGAAAGGGCGGCTCCTGGAATCGGAGCGCCGCTTCGGATAAGCTGTGAGAAGCGGGAGGGAGCGTGTTTACAGGAATCGTTGAAGAAGTGGGCGGCATCCTGGAGTTGAGGATCGGGTCGGAAGGGGCCGAGATGGCGGTGGGGTGTCCCCGCCTCGCCCCCTCCCTCCGGATCGGCGATTCGGTTGCCGTCAACGGCGTCTGCCTTACGGCCACCCGGGTCGGGGCGGACCGGTTTACCTGCGACATCTCCGCGGAAACGCTGCGGAGGAGCACGTTCAGCCGTGCGCGCACGGGAACACGGGTCAACCTCGAGCGGGCGCTCGAGGCTGGGGGGCGCCTGGGGGGCCATTTCGTGCAGGGACACGTCGACGACATCGGCCGGTTTCTGGCCCGCACCCCTTCCGGGCCGGGATTCGAGATGTCCTTCCACTACCCGGTCGAACTGGAGCGTTACCTGGTGACCAAGGGATCGATCGCCGTCGACGGGATCAGCCTGACAATTTCCGGGCTGCGGACAGGGGAGTTCGCAGTCTCCGTCATTCCCCATACCCTCAGTGAGACCACCCTCGGCGGCCTGGCCCCGGGGGACCCGGTCAACCTCGAGGTCGATATCCTGGGCAAGTATTTCGAGCGCTACTTCCAGTTGGGGCTGCTCGAGAACCCGAAGGCTGAATCCGGAATCACGCTGGACTATCTGAAGGACCAGGGGTTCTGACATGACGCTGCTTCCGGTCCGCATCGGCATTGCCTGCGCGGTTCTTGCCGTCCTGGCCGCGGCGGCCGAAGGGGAAACGCCCGTGCGCCCCGGCCGGGATTCGGTCCCGGCGGCGGCGGCCCCCATGCGCCTTGGCCAGGATTCGGTCCTGGTATGGAAAACGCGGACGCCCGTGCAGGAGACCACCTTCGTGGCCCGCATCGCGCGCTTCGCGCCCGACCGCTTCCTGGAATGGGAGGACGGCAATTCCCAGGGGACCGTCTTTCTGCCTGAAAAGGAGATCCTCGGAGCCAAAGGGTATGAAAGCTCCTCCCTTTTCCGGGCCGGGATGGACCGGAGGGCGAGCCAGGCGACCACGCTGTGGCTGAGCCGGAAGATCTTCCGCGAGCTGAAAGAGCGGCGGGCGGCCCGGTGCGTGCTCGACGGGGTTTCCACCCGCTTCCGCCTCGTCGGCGAGGGGGAGATGGAGGTGGAAGTGAACGGCGCCCCGGTCCGAATGCGGGTGGCGAAAGTCGAGGACGGGCGGGGGGGGGAACGGTGGTTTCTCGACGACGAGGACAACCCGCTGCTGGTACGCTACACGATCCGCAGCTTCGAGCAGAAACTGACGGGAGTCACCACCGACCGGCCGAACACCCTGCGGTGGATCAAGGGGAAGAAACTGAGTGAAGGGCCCTAACCATCCGCCGGGAGCGCCGAGGCAATCGCCCGGCGCGTTTCCGCGATCAGGGCGTCCCGGTCTTCCAGCCCCAGATGGGCGGTTTCGATCGGATCGTGGATGACGACGCGGACCTCGCCCGGGCGCACCCCGTACCGGCCCGGGGGAAGGATGGACGAGCTCCCGAGGATCGTGACCGGAACGATGGGGGCGCCGGCCTTGATCGCCATGACGAACACCCCTTTTTTGAACGGACCGAGCCGGCCGTCGCGGCTCCGGGTCCCCTCCGGGAAGGCCAGGAAGGGCTTGCCGGCCGCCAGACGACGCACCCCCTCGTCGATCCCGGCGTGCGCCTGTTTCGGGTTACGCCGTTCGATGGGGACGAAGCCCGCACGCTCGAGGACCAGGGACAGCACGGGCAGGCGCATCATCTCCCGCTTGATCAGGGCCGCCCAGTTGAGCGGGAGCGCGTGAAGCAACACCGGGCCGTCGATGTTCCCCTGGTGGTTGGAGAGAAAGACGCAGGTACGCGCCGAGGGGATATTCTCTCTCCCCGTCACCCGGACCCGGATGCCGCAGATCCAGCCCCCGGTGCGGATGCAGGCGCGCGCAAGCGAGTAGAGCAGGGAATCGCTGCGGGTAACGAGACTCCAGGCGATGGCGGGGGGCGCCAGTACCAGGATGAAGAGGCCGGTAAAGAGATAGAGCAGGGTCGCACGGATCATTTGCAGTGTCCCAAGGCCGGGGTTTTCCATTCAAGCGGGGCCGGGAGCGCGAAAAACCGAAGGTTCCCCCGCACTTTTATATGACTCCGGCCAGGGCAACGGATACAATAACATTTTTTCATTGCAGAGGTGAATATTGGGATTCAGCAGTGTCGAAGAGGCGATAGAGGATATCCGCGAAGGGCGCATGGTCATCATAGTCGACGATGAGGACCGTGAAAACGAGGGCGATCTGACCATCGCGGCCTCCATGGTGACCCCTGAAGCGATCAATTTCATGGCCCGCTACGGCCGCGGCCTGATCTGCCTGGCCATGACGGGGGAGCGCCTGGACCAGTTGCAGATCCCGATGATGGTGGGGGAAAACACCAGCCGCTTCGGGACCGCCTTCACCGTCTCCATCGAGGCCCGGTGCGGCGTCACCACGGGGATATCGGCGGCGGACCGCGCCCGGACCATCCTCACGGCCGTCGACCCCGCGAGCGGGCCGGGTGACCTGGCGCGCCCCGGGCATGTCTTCCCCCTCCGGGCCCGGTCTGGGGGAGTGCTTATGCGCGCGGGGCAGACGGAAGCGTCGGTGGACCTGGCCCGGCTGGCCGGCCTCTACCCTGCCGCGGTGATATGCGAAGTCATGAGCGAAGACGGCACCATGGCCCGCGTCCCCGAACTGAGTGAATTCTCCGGGCGCCACCAGGTCCGGATGGTCACCGTCGCCGACATCATCGCCTACCGGCTCCGGACCGAGACCTTCGTCAAGGCCGTCACCGAGGCGGCGTTCCCGACCGAATTTGGCGAGTTCAGGATCGTCGTCTTCGAGAACCTCCTCGACGGGGATCACCACATCGCAATCGTCAAGGGGGAGATCCGCCCGGATATTCCCGTGATGGTGCGCGTGCATTCGCAGTCGACCGTGGCCGACGTCTTCGGCTCGCTGCGCAGCGGGACGCAGAGCGTACTGCGGGACGCGCTGCGCGTCATCAACGAATCGGGGAGCGGGATCCTGGTCTACTTGCGCCAGGAAGAAAAGGGGGACGCCCTGGTCGAGGAGATCCGTTCCTACGCCCAGGAAAACGGGGAGGGGAAGCGGTCGCCGGACAAGCCGCGGGCCAACTCGAGCGACGACCTGCGTATCTACGGGATTGGGGCCCAGATTTTACGCACGCTGGGCGCCGGACGGATCCGCCTGCTCACCAACCACCCCAAGAAAATCGTCGGCCTGCAGGGATACGGGTTGACGGTGTTGGAACAGGTCCACCTCTAGGTGCCCAGCTTGGCCGCCTGCTCGGCGATGATGGGGTCCTCGATCTTGTGAAAGAGAATCTCCCGGGGACCGAGCGGCTGGCCGTCGGCAAGGGTCCGGCCGCCGATCCCGCCCCACGGTTCTCCCACGAGCGACGCGGGGCGTCCCAGCATGAGGCGTAGTTTTTCGGCCGATTGGGGCATGAACGGCTCCATCAGGGCCGACAGCGCCAGCTGGAGCTGCAGCGTCGTATTCAGGATGGTGGCGCACCGCTCCCGGTCCTTCTTGAGTTCAGCCCAGGGCGCCGCGTCGTTGAAATACTTGTTCCCCGCGCGCGCCAAGTCCATGAGCTCGGTGACGGCGCGCCGCACCTGGAATTGGTCCAGGGCCGCGCCGATCGCGGCGGGGGCGCGCCCCACGGCGTCAAGGAGCTCCCGGTCGGCGGGCTGGAGAGTCCCGGCGGGGGGAACCCGGGCTTCGAAGTGCTTTTCGATAAAGGACAGGCAGCGGTTGACCAGGTTTCCCAGCACGTCGGCCAGGTCGCCGTTGTTGCGCGCCTGGAAATCCTTCCAGGTGAAGTCGGCGTCCTTGTTCTCCGGCGCGTTGACTTCGAAGTAGTAGCGCAGCGGATCCGGGGGGAACACTTCCAGGTAATCGTCCACCCAGATGGCCCAGTTGCGGCTGGTCGAGATCTTCCGCCCTTCGATGTTCAGGAATTCGTTGGCCGGGATCTGGGCGGGGAGGACGTAATCCCCGTGGGCCATCAGCGCGGCGGGCCAGACGATGGCGTGGAACACGATGTTGTCCTTCCCGATGAAATGCACCAGGCGCGTCGCGGGATCCATCCAGTAATCGCGCCAGCGCTCCGGCTGTCCCTGCTTTTCGGCCCACTCCACCGAGGAGGAAATGTACCCGATGGGGGCGTCGAACCAGACGTAGAGCACCTTGCCCTCGGCCCCGGGCAGCGGGACCGGGACGCCCCAGTCAATGTCGCGGGTGATGGGCCGGTCGGTCAGCCCCTCCTTGAACCACCCGGAACAGAACTCCCGCACGTTGCTTTTCCATTCGGGCTTGGACGCCTGCCACCGTTCGAGGCTTTCCTGGAAGCGGGAGAGGGCGAAATACCAGTGCCGGGTGGAGCGTAACTCCGGGGAAGCGCCGCACACCTTGCACTTCGGGGCGATCAACAGCTCCGGCTCGAGCCAGCGCCCGCAAGCTTCGCACTGGTCCCCGCGGGCCCCGGCCTCGTGGCAGAGCGGGCATTCCCCCTCGATGTACCGGTCGGGGAGAAAGCGGCGGCAGGGGGCGCAGTAGAACTGGCGCACCATCTCCTCCCGGATAAACCCCTTGCGGTGCAGGTTGAGGAAAAACTCCTGCGAGATCCGGTGATGCAGGGGAAGGGAAGTCCGGGAGTAATTGTCGAAGTGGATCGCCATGCGCCGGAAGCTGTCCGCCATGACGGCGTGGTAGCGGTCGACGATCTCCTGCGGGGTCACCCCTTCCCGGTCGGCCCGGATGGTGATGGGAACCCCGTGCTCGTCCGAGCCGCAGATGAACAGCACGTCCGCCCCCTTCTGCCGCTGGTAGCGCACGTAGACATCGGCCGGGATGTAGGCTCCGGCAAGATGCCCCAGGTGCAGGGGGCCGTTGGCGTAGGGTAGGGCCGCGGTTACAAGTATCTTTTCTCCGGTAGCGTCCACGCTCATTCCTTTCCGACAGGGGTTTTCCGGGCCCCGCGCGGGGCCGCCTCGATCCCGAGGTAGTCCTCGAGGGCATCGCGGGTGGAGGGGAAGGCCAGCCTTTCCCAGGGGATGTCATCCGGCCCGAAGCGTCGGACCTCCAGGCTTTCGGGGGTCGGGGAGGGCTCCCCCCCGACGACGGTGGCCCGGTACACGACCATGACGACGGCGCTTTCCGGGTAGGAGTAGATGCCGAGCAACCCGTCCAGCCTGATATCCAGCCGGGTTTCCTCCCGGGCCTCACGCACCGCGGCGGCCGGCACCGTTTCCCCGAGGTCCACGTAGCCGCCGGGAAAGGTCCAGAGCCCATGCGCCGGTTCGATGTTGCGGCGCAGCAGCCAGATGTCCGAGCCCTGCCGCGGCACCGCCGCCGCTACCACCTTGGGGTTCATGTAAAAAATGAAGCCGCACGCCGGGCACACCTTGCGCAGCCGCTGCTCCACGTCCACCCGCCGGTCTTCCAGGCCGTGGGCGCAACGGGGGCAGTAGCGGGCCCACCCCGACCCGTGCGGGTGCTGCAGCCGCTGGTGATCTGTACCGTCCGCCATACGCTAGCTTCCGAAGCAGTATCATAGCAGCCGGAGCCGGCCCGGGCCAGAGATCCTTACAGTCCCCTGGCCGTATACCCTTTGCGCGTGTGGACCTTGAGTTTCAGGGGCTTCCCCTTGGAATCCTTCATGTCGGTCTCGACCTTCACCTCGATTTTGCGGAATTTGCCGTCGCGGGCCGGGTTGCTGGAAACGTAGCCGATGCTGTACTGGCTCCGGAGCAGCCGCGAGATGTTGTTGAAAATGGCGGGGAGTTCGGTGCTGAAGCGCGGGAAGTACGCCTGCCCCCCCGTCAGCTCGGCGAACGACTTCAGGCGGTTGTCACCCATGAGGAATTCCAGGTTCTGGGACTGGCTGATCCACCCGCGGGCATCGGCGTAGGCCCGGTACCATTGGCCGAGCCCGATGGCATAGATGGAGGCGTTGGCCTGGCGGCATTTTTTCAGTGCGTCGTCGTAAGTGCGGCGGCTGAAGGTATCGAGCCCGGTGCTGATCAGAACGACGGCCACCTTCCCCTCGGTCTCCTCCGTGCGGTCCAGGACATCGATGACGGCGTCGGAAAGGTTGCTCTCGTCCCAGGCGGTGTAGGTGAACTGCCGGATGGCGTCATGGACCTTTTGCGGGTCCTGGGTGAAATCGCTGACGATGGTGGTGTGCATGTCATACCCCACGACGGCGACCCAGTCCTTGGGACGCAGGCTGCGGGTAAAGTAATACATGGCGTCCCAGACCTCGTCGAGGAAGTAGTTGACCTTCTTGCTGTACTCCACCAGGAGCACGACCGTGACGTTGGCATCCACCGGGGAGAAATTGAGGATCTCCTGCTTGACCTTGTCCTCGTAAATGGTAAAGTTTTCCGGTTTCAGGCCCGTGAGGACGTTCCCCTTGGTGTCGGTGACCAGCACCTGCAGCGTCACCAGGTCCACGGCCACCGAGATGGCGGTTTTGCCGCGGGGCGCGTCGTCTTCTTCCGGCGCGGCCGGAGCGCCTGGGGAGTGACACAGCATGTACAGGATCAGCGCCAGCGCCAGCGACCCCTTGATTGCTCCCATTCGGTATGTCATCGCTCACTCCACGAGTAGGAAAGGTGTGGGAAACATTCTTGACGCTTCCCCCGGTAAAATGGTAGCACAAGGATGATTGCGGGCAAACGCGTCGAAGACAATTGAATTGACCTTGATATATGGCGGTGCTAATAATCTCCGGGTTGAGCCGTCAGCGGGTCTTCCCGGTCTCCCGGAATGCTTGAATTTGGAGGTACACTGTGAGCTACTGCCCGGAATGCGAAACCGTGATCGAAGAGGACATTGAAGAAGTGGGTGAAATCCTCACCTGCCCCGAATGCGGGGTGGAACTCGAGGTGATTTCCCTCGATCCCCTGGAATTCGATCTCGCCCCGATCGACGACGAGGACGACGACTGGGACGACGACGAAGGGTATGACGACGAGGACGACGAC
>JAAYAJ010000008.1 GCA_012719455.1 Acidobacteriota bacterium
ACCCTCCCTCTCAACACCAATCTCCTCCTTGCCTGACCAGCCGCAGCGCATGGAATTTCCCATGCACCCAGGATCCCGCCAGGGACCTAAAAACGACATGACTGGTCATCCTCTTCAGGTCAATCCTCGCGATGAAACTTCCGAACGATGAAATCCTGGACACCCACTCTGTGCCACCACCGGACATGCACCGGCAGAAAATGGATGTCCCGTTTTGCCTTTATACGGAATTAGTGGGTGTCCACGTTGTTTCCATCTTCTGCCGGTCGATTGCGGTGCAGGTGGGGGTGACCAGGATCGACGGGGGCGTAAAGGATCAGCCCTACGAAACAAACGGTGGTCTTGCCGAAGTAGTAGGGGAGCCCGGCGCACTTCTGCAGGGCGATAACGTTCATCCCGTAGGCCTCGATCGAGGAGGCCGCCAGGAGCGGGTGCCGGCACGGTTCACCATCGAGGTAGGCGCATCGCTCGCACACGCTGCAGCAGCCGGCGCCCAGCGGCAGGATCTCTTCCGCGGGGTAGCGGTCCCGGAGGGCGCGCACCAGCTCCCGGAAAACCGCGTCGTGGGCGTGGGCCGCGGCCCGAATCCCCTTCATGTCGAAATTGCCCGCAACCGGGTGCGTGCTCTGAAACAGCATCCCCTCGGCGAACCTGAGCACCCTGCTTCGAAGTTCCGGGATGGAGCCGACAGCCGGCGGCCCCATCCAGTTGGTATCGTATTTTCCGCAGAAGTTCTTCTCGCACGCCTTCCGGAAATCCTCGTGAAATTCGATCATCGTGGTTTCGAGGATTCCGGCGTGGGACGCCCCCGCACGTAGCGCGATGGCGATCAAGTCCTCCCTGTCGATCATCGCTACCCCCTCAATGGCCCCAAAGCCCTCCGCACCGGCCGGGGGGAGCCCAAAACAGCGCACGTCGTCACTTCCGGTAGACGCCGTATTCCCGCACAGCCTCCATGATGGCACGCAGGTTTTCCAGTTTCGGGAACTCCGGTGTGGCACCCGCCGACAGGAGGTAGCCTCCCCCAACGCCCACCGTCTCGATCAGCCTGCGGCACTCCGCTTTCACCTCTTCGGCCCGGCCGGTGATGATCAGCGACGAAGCGAGGTTCCCCTGCAGGCAGCACCTGTCCCCCAGGACCTTCTTGGCGCGGGCCATGTCGGTCTTGTCGAAGTACCAGCAGACCGAACCCTTGGGAAATTCGTTGATCGACTCCAGGCGGCTGTTGTATCCCCCTTCGGCGAACATGTGCTGCAGCAGCCCTTCCTCGATAAAGGCGTCCATCACCTTCTTCAGGGAGGGCCAGTAGAAGGTCTCGAACTGCTTCGGCGACATCCAGCCGTCCGCCCCCTTGTGCAGCGGGTAGCTCACCACTAAGATGTTGCCGATATTGGGGGAGGCGAGCACCGACTGGATGGTGAAATCAGCGACGACATCGAGTGCGGCGAGCAGCTGTTCGGGCCGCCGGTACATGTCCTTCAGGATCGGCTGGGTGCCGCGCAGCGTATCCCCCAGGGTGTCAAACGGAGCCTTGCAGAACGCCCCAAAGACGGCGGGGTACCCACAGGCGGCGCCCGAAGGCCCGGCCGAGGCCATCGCCTCCATGAATTTCCCGTATTCCTTGCCCACATCCATCAGCGTCTGCAGCATCGACTGCATCTCGGGACTCGCGAGCGGCGCGAGCTGCACCAGGTTCACGATCTCCACGAGATCGGTCGCGGGCGGGAGCAGCCGCAGAGGCGCCAGCGCCCCGAACACGCGGGGAAGGTAGGTCCGGAGCCAGAAATTGGAAGGATCCCGCATGAGGGCTTCATATTCGTCATCCTTCATGTATTCCGCTTCCAGGAACTGCACCGCGGGAACATCCTGGCCGAGCCCGTGCCCAGGCCAGGAGTAGAGCCGGTAGTCGAGCAGGTCCATGATTCGCCCCGGCGTGACCCGGGGAACGGCAAAATACTCCAGTTCCTCCGCGAAGTCCTCGTTGAATTTTTGGCAGGCGCGGACGGCCTGGTCATAATCATACATGGCCGTGTGGAGGGTGATCCCGTAGTGCAGGTAGGGAAAATTGCCGACCGGGAGGAGGACCGGCACCCGGTCCGGCTCCTTGAGGTCATACACGTCCAGGATCCTCTGTGCCCGGACCCGGTAGTCCCGGGCGGCCTGCGGGCTGACAAACTCCAGCCCCGGCGCGTCCAGGAACCGGTCCATGCGCCGCCGCCGCTTCTCCTCGGGCCGAAGGCCGGCCCAGTCGGCTCCCATGACCCCCGCCGGGTTCGCCCGGCCGCCGCCTCCCAACATCGTGCCCATACTCCCCTCCCGTCGGATACCAAACCTTCAATGGCGCTGCCGGCGGGCCCCTCGTCCCGTTCCGGTTTTTTTCCGAGCCTATCACAACTGCGGCGCAGCCGTCACCGAAAGTGCACCGCGGGAGGGGCGGAGAGGAATGAGAGGAAGGAAAATCAGGGCTCCATCGCCGCGGGATTTCTGCTAGAATCCG
Organism: Acidobacteriota bacterium; assembly: GCA_012719455.1. GTDB lineage: Bacteria > Acidobacteriota > UBA6911 > UBA6911 > UBA6911 > UBA6911. The sequence continues at coordinate 2,498 of JAAYAJ010000008.1, forward strand.
CACTCCGGCTATGAAGATGCGCAAACCTCACAACTACGACGAAGACAAGATCAAAACCCTCTCTTCGCTCGAACACATCCGCAAACGCTCGGGGATGTACATCGGGCGGATCGGGGACGGGTCGGACTACGACGACGGGATCTACGTCCTGCTCAAGGAGGTGGTGGACAACGCCGTGGACGAGTTCATCATGGGCTACGGCGACCGGGTGGCGATCACGCTCGCGGAGGGCCGGGTGGAGGTGCGGGACTACGGCCGCGGCATCCCCCTGGGGAAGGTGGTCGAATGCGTCTCGCGCATCAACACCGGGGCCAAATACAGCGACGAGGTATTCCAGTTCAGCGTGGGGCTCAACGGCATCGGGACCAAGGCCGTCAACGCCCTGTCGCGGCGGTTCGAGGTCCGCAGCCACCGCGGCGGGGAGTTCGCCGGCGCCGTCTTCGAGCGGGGCCGGATCCTCGAGGAAACAACGGGGCGGATGCCGGAGGAACCCGACGGCACACTGGTCCGCTTCGAACCCGACCCGGAGATTTTCGGCGCCGTCGCCTTCGCCCCGGAGCACGTCGAGCGGCGGTTGAAGCTCTACTCCTTCCTGAACACCGGGCTGCGGATCGAATACAACGGCCGCCTCTTTCTCTCCCGCAACGGCCTGCCCGACCTGCTGCGCGAGGAAGCGGGGGACGAGATGATCTATCCCCCGCTCCACTTCAAATCCAAAATGCTCGAGTTCTCCGTCAGTCATACCCAGCGCTTCGAGGAAACCTTCCTCTCCTTCGTCAACGGCCAGTACACGGCCGACGGCGGATCGCACCTGAGCGCCTTCCGGGAGGGCCTGGTCAAGGGTTTCAACGAGTTTTCGAAGAGCAAGTTCAGCGGGGACGACGTGCGCGAGGGGATGGCGGGCGCCGTCGCGGTGAGGCTCCGCGAGCCGGTGTTCGAATCGCAGACCAAGAACAAGCTCGGCAACACCGAGATGCGGGCCGAATGGGTCTCCCGGGTGCGCGAGGCGGTGACCGACCTGCTCCACCGCAACCCGAAGGCGGCCGAAACCGCCCTGCTCAAGATCCAGGAAACCGTCAAGCTGCGCAAAGACCTGCAGTCGATGAAGAAAATGGCCCGGGAGCGCGCCCGCGCCACCTCCATCCGGATCCCGCAGCTGAAGGATTGCCGCGTCCACTTCCGGCGGGCCACGGGGGCGGGGGCCGAGACGATGATCTTCATCACCGAGGGGCAGTCGGCCGCCGGCTCCATCACGAGCTGCCGCGACGTCAATACCCAGGCGGTGTTCACCATGCGCGGCAAGCCGCTCAACGTGTGCGACCTCGGGCGCGACATCATGTACAAGAACGAGGAGCTCTACAACCTGATGCGCAGCCTGGATATCGAGGAATCGCTCGAACGGCTGCGCTACCGGAAGATCATCCTCGCCACCGACGCCGACGTGGACGGGTTGCACATCCGCAACCTGCTGCTGACCTTCTTCCTGAGGTTTTTCGAGCCCCTGGTCCACGACGGGTTCGTCCACATCCTGGAGACCCCCCTGTTCCGGGTGCGCAACGGGAAGCGCACCGTCTATTGCTATTCGGAAGGGGAGCGGGACGCGGCGGTGGGAGAAATGCGCGCGGCGGAGGTCACCCGCTTCAAAGGGCTGGGGGAGATCTCGCCGTCGGAATTCAAGCGCTTCATCGGCCCCGACATGCGCCTGACCCCGGTCCGGCTCGACAACCGGCACAGCGTCCCGGCCATCCTGGGGTTCTACATGGGGCGGAACACACCGGAGCGGCGCCAGTACATCATGAACCATCTTGTCGTGGAAGCGGAATCATGACCGAGGGCCCCAGGATCCTCCCCCTCTTCGGGAACCTCGAACCCGAGGCGGACGAAGCGGCGACAGCCCCCGAGCCGGCCCGGGGGGTGCGCGCGGGTCTCGAGGCCACGGGGGACGGGCCGCTGAAACGTTTGGTGGACGACAACTTCCTGCAATATGCGGCCTATGTCATCCGCGACCGTGCCATTCCCGACATGGATGACGGGCTCAAGCCGGTACAGCGCCGCATCCTCTTCTCGCTCCACGAAAACGACGACGGCAAATTCATCAAGGTCGCCAATATCGTCGGCTACTGCATGCAGTTCCACCCCCACGGGGACGCCTCCATCGGCGACGCCCTGGTCACGCTCGCCAACCGGCAGTACCTGATCGAGCGCCAGGGGAACTTCGGCAACCTCGTCACCGGGGACCCCGCAGCCGCTCCCCGCTACATCGAATGCCGGCTGACGGAGCTGGCCCGGACGCAGCTCTTCAACGACGACCTGACCGATTTCGTCCCGAGCTACGACGGGCGCAAGAAAGAACCGGTGTCGCTTCCGGCCAAGATCCCCCTGCTGCTGATGCTTGGCGCGGAAGGGATCGCCGTGGGGATCTCCACGCGCATCCTGCCGCACAACTTCGCGGAACTGGTCGAGGCGGAGATCGCGGTCCTGGAGAAGAAGCCCTTCACCCTGCTCCCCGACTTCCCGCAGGGGGGGGTGATGGACGCCCGCGCGTACGACAGCGGGCGCGGATACGTGCTCGTACGGGCGCGCATAGAGAAAAAGGACGAGCGCACCCTGACGGTGCGGGAGATCCCCGCGGGGACGACGACCGACACCCTGATCGCCTCCATCGAGGACGCCGCGCGCAAAGGGAAGGTCAAGATCAGGAGCATCCACGATTTCACCGCCGAGAACCCGGAGATCGAAATCCACCTTCCCCCCGAGGAGGATCCCGACCGCGCGCTGGAGGCGCTCTACGCCTTCACCCAGTGCCAGGTGCAGATCTCCAGCCGGATCGTGGTGATCCGGGACCATAAACCGGTGGAGATGGATGTCGCGGAAATCCTGCGCCACACGACCTCCCGGCTGCTGGCCATCCTCCGGAAGGAACTGCAGCGCCGGCGCCGGCGCCTCGTCGAGGAGATGCACCGCGGCACCCTTGTCCGGATTTTCGTGGAGCATCGCATCTACAAGCTCCTGGAAACCTCGGCCTCCCCCGCCGAGGCCGAGCAGGCGGTCCGCGAGGCTCTCGCCCCCTTTCGCGCCCAACTGCAGCGCGACATCACCCGCAACGACGTGGAAACGCTGCTGGGGATCCCCATCCGGCGCATCTCGCTCTTCGACGTGGAGAAGAACCGGAAAGAGATCGAAAAGCTCCAGGGGGACCTGGGAGAAGTGGAAACGGACCTGTCGGGGATCGTGCCTTACGCCATCCGTTACCTGCGCTCCCTGTTGCGCAAATACGCGGCCGACTACCCCCGCCGCACAGGGATCACGGCATTCGGGACGGTATCCGAACGCGAACTGACCGCCGACGCGCTCGATGTCCGTTACGACCGCGCCAAGGGGTACCTCGGGCACAAGGTCCAGGGGGAAGGGGTGACCACCTGTTCCCCACTCGACCGGCTGCTCATGGTATGGAAGGACGGCCGCTGCAAGATCGTGGCCCCGCCCGACAAGCTTTTCGTGGACACCACCCTCATCTACTGCGCCGTCGTCGACCGGGAGCGGGTGCTGACGGCCGTTTATGAACACGACTTCTTCATTTACTGCAAGAAATTCCAGGTCGGGCGCATGGCGACCAACCGCGAAGCCCGTTTCGCACCCAAGGGGTCGACCGTCCGCTTCTTCTCCGTCGATAATCCCGCCGAGCTCCACGTGCGCTACGTGGCCGACGAGAGGGTCAAGATCCGCCAACAGCGCTTTTCCCTGGCCAAGCACCCGGTGCGCGGCCGCGCGGCGCAAGGGCTGGTCATGACGGCTAACGCCATTGAATATATCGGCCCGGAAAAGGCGCCGGACTGGGACGACACGCTGACCGGGCCCCCCGGAAAATTCCTCGACCACTGACCGCCGCCCGAAGATTCCAGGAAATAACCCCTCGCCTGCCGAAACAATACCGGTGAGGATCAACCTGGAGACAGCACCGTGGCAGGACCGTTCCCCTATCACCCGTACCCCATCCCGCCCGCAGCGGGCGCCCGCCAACGCTCGGCGCTCTCTTCCCGCGCAATCGCCCTCTCTCCCGGGATCCGGCACCAGGCGGTGGTCCTGCGCCTGGCCGCAGCCCTCGTCCGGCACGCGGACGACTCCGGGCAGGGGCAGGTATTGCAATCACCCTGTTGCGCCATCCTGGACCGGCACACGGCCCTGCGGCCGGACATCTTGTTCGTCCGGCACAGCCGCCGCGGCATTCTGGGGAAACGCAATCTTCACGGGGTGCCGGACCTGGCGGTCGAGGTCTTCCCCCGGATGCGCCCGATCGAGGCCCCGGGAAAACTGAAAGGGGAGTGCTTCCGCCATGGCGTGCCGGAATTCTGGACCGTCGATACCGGAAGGCGGTGCGTCGCCACGATGATCTGGAGCGAATTGGGATATGTCCTCACCGGGAGCTTCCGCGGACCGGACCTGCTGGTATCCCCCCTCCTCCCTGACTTCGGGCTCGAGGTCTCGCGGCTCTTCAACCCGGGCCGGGCCCGGCCTACACGCTAAAACCGCGATCAGGAGAAAAAGCGCGCGGTCAGGTCCGCCAGGTAGCCGGCCGCCTCGGCCGTCCCCTCTTCAGGGGCCCAGGGAGCGAAGTTCTTGTCGTCGACCGGGACGTAGGGACCCGGCTTGATCTCGTACAGCACCGTCCCCGGCACGAGCGCGGCAACCGAATGCCAGACGCGGGCGGGGATCTCCACGCCGAACACCCCGGCGCCGCCGTCAAGAACCGTCCACTCGCCGACCTGCCCGGCATCGTCAAAGATCATCACGAGCGCCCGGCCCGCGATGAGGAGGAACGCCTCCCATTTGTCCGGCGCCTCGTGCTTGTGCGGTCGGACGTAGGTCCCCGGCTCCATCGCGTTCAGCATGCGGTTGGTCGGGTCCGCATAATCCGGGTGGAAGTTGTGGTTGGATCGGAGCCTGCCGGAAGCCCGGGCCGCCGCCGAGAGGTTCGATACGAGCTTCCGGTCGATGAGGATCATGTCGGCTACTTGCATATCTTGATCGACGGGTCCTTGGCGACATTCAGCCCCGCAGCCACTTCCATGGCCTTGAGGATCCCCACCGGGACTGGGCAGGCGGTGTGGAAGCAGTGCTTGTGCCCCATCTCGAGGATCCTGGGCATCCCCTGCCTGAAACTGATCTCCCGGTAGGGGTCCACCTCGACGAGTTCGGCCGCGATCTCCTGGATGGCCTTGCAGCTGCTCTCGATCTTGAGCTTGCACACCTTCCCTTCCATCGTCGCCGTCACCTTCGTCGTCATCCCGCACGCGCCGGACATGATTTCTGACTGCGCCATAACCCGTCCCCCTCATCGCCGTTTCGGTAAAAACATCGTTTAGGTCCTTCCCTCCCGGCTTGCATTATAAATGGAAAAGCCGGGTCGGGCGCAAATGATTGCGGATCGAAAAAGAAGGAGGGAAATGCGCCTGGCAGGACTCGAACCTGCGGCCCACAGTTTAGGAAACTGTTGCTCTATCCAACTGAGCTACAGGCGCATAAGGGATTAACGTTGAGAGATTAGCACGGGCCGACGACGGCTCAAAGTCATTTTGCCGCCGCCGGGTCCGGCGGGGGTCGCCTTC
>JAAYAJ010000080.1 GCA_012719455.1 Acidobacteriota bacterium
ACGGCGAGAAACACGTAAATGGCCGTAAGGGGAAGGATCGACAGGATCGACGTCTTGAAGCGGTTGTCGTATTTGAACTGCTTCCGGATCAGCATCCAGACGGCCCGGTCCTCGCTCGCCGCAACGAGGCTGAGCAGGCGGGAATCCCGTCCGCCCACCCCCCTCTTCCTGAGAGGCTCGTCCCGCCCGATCGTGTCGGAGAGCGTTTCCGCATACTCGAGGGACAGTTTGGACATGGCGGCCCGAAACACCACCGCGATCAGCACCAGGGCAAACAGGGACGCACCGATATCCACTGGAGCGGCCTCACCCGCCAGGAGCTTGACGACAGCCGCGAACCACGCCGGCGGTGCCAGGTAGATCCAGCCGGGACTGAGCCTGGGAATGGCCGACAGCGGGTACCCTCCGAGCATCATCGGCGCGACGAAATAGCCGAGGTACACAACGAGCGTCAGCGCCAGGTTCGCGTATCCCAGCACCCGCTGCATCGCTTCCCGGTCGACGATCCTGAGCAGGAGCGCGTACAGGAGCACGAACGACAGTCCCATGGCGGTCGCGGCCAGCACCCCCGCGATGAGGAACCCGGGAAGGAGGAGCGGGTTCCGGTTGGCGACGGCGGAAGTGATCGCCGGCGGCAGGCAGATGAGGGAACCAAGCACGTTGACATAGGCCAGGAGATGGATCATCTTCGCGGCGAAGAAGGTCTTTGAACCGACCGGGAGCGCGGCGATGATGAGGTGTTCATCCGGGCGCAGGATCAGGTTGGAAAACTCGAGCAGCACCGTAATGGCCAGAAACACCGTCATCGTGGAAAAGACCAGGAAGGCGGCGGTAAAGGGCTCCCGAACGATGAAGACCATGGCGCCGAGACCCAGCCCGATGAAGAGCTTGAGCGCCATGACCGCCAAAACCGGCGGTATCTTCCGCGACCCGTCCCCGGACGGGGCCACCGGGTTCCCGGAACCACGCAGGTCGGTCTTCCAGGCGGCGAGGAGGAGCGCCCTCAGCTGCCGCCGGTCGATTCTTGACTCCGACAGGGCGCTCATGGTTGCGGGCCGCCGATGGCGTCCAGGATCCCGCGCGCCTGCGACTGGATGTCCGCGGCCCCCGTCAGCCGGCTGAAAGCCTCGCCAAGGCTATCCGTTTCCGTCCCTGCCATGATGTCGCCCGGCGTCCCCTCGATCATCTTGCGGCCCCGGTGGAGGATCATCAGGCGGTCGCACAACCGCTCCACAACCTCCAGGATGTGGGAGCAGAAGATCACGATGCGCCGGTCGCGGACGAACTCGCGGATCAGCTGGCGGATGACGGATTGGATGTTGGCGTCGAGCCCCGACATCGGCTCGTCCAGGATCAGCACCCGCGGGTTATGGATGATCGCGCCCGCCAGCAGCAGCCGCTGCTTCATCCCCTTGGAGTACCCGGCGATGCGCATGTCGGCCGCATCGGCGAGTTCGAGCGCGCCCAGCAGCCGCCTTGCCTGCCCGTCGATCCGGCCCACGTCCATGTGGTGCAGGTGGCACACCATCTCCAGGTGCTCCCGCCCGGTCAGGTTTTCGTAGAGGGCGCCCGATTCCGGGACGTATCCGAGATCCGCTTTCACCTCCAGCGACCGGCTGACGGCGTCCAGGCCGTTGATTTCGATAACGCCCGCGTCCGGCCGGAGCATGCCGATCATCATCTTGACGATGGTCGTCTTTCCGGCCCCGTTGGGGCCGAGGAGCCCGAAGATCTCCCCGTCCGCGATTTGAAAGGAAACGTCGTCCACAGCCTTGAGTTGTCCGTAGCTTTTTGTCAGGCTGGATATCGTGATCATTTTTTCCCCGTTGGAGCAGGCATTCTAACGGAAATCGGCATCGTTGAATATCGCTTTCTGGCGCCTGCAGAGGTGACAGCGCGGCGGACCGCTTCCGTTCTCCTCACGGGGCGCCGGAATTCCACAAGTTTGAAAAAGCCGGACTGATCGCGATAGAATGCCTTGCAACCTTGAACCCGCGATGGTTTGCAAGTCCGCCGGGAGCGGCGCCTCGTCCGCCCGCTCCCGCCGCAACCACACAGGGGATGGTCAATCCGGAGGGGGGCGATGAAGGGCGACTACACGGGAAAGGTCCTCAGGATGAACCTGGGCACAAGCTCGACCGGCGCCCTCCCCACCGAAAGGCACGAGGAACTCGGCGGCGGCCACGGGATGGGTTTCGCGATTTTCGAGGACCTCGGCCTCAAAAAATCGGCTGACCTCCTGCAGAAGCGGGACCGGCTCGGCTAGGAGCGCCGGCCGGCCGTGAAACCGAGACTCCTCCTCTGCAACGTGGACGTCGACACCGACCTGGCCTCCGACCGGTCCGCCCGGCAGAGGCAGTCGTGCCTCGACGCCCGGTTCTACTTCCTCCCCTGTGGCGGCCCGGACGACAGGATCCTGCTCGATGCCGCAGCCCCCGAATCCTACCGGTCCTACCTGTCCGGGCTCGGCCTCGGCCTGCCCGGGGAGTGCTCCGAAGGGGAGGTTCTCACGGGACACGTCGCTTTCCCCTGGGGATGGAGCCGGTCGGCCATCGACCGTTTCAGGCGGCACGGCGCCGATCCGCATCACCCACCGCTCGCAACCGTCCGGACGGTCAACAACCGCCGCTTCTGCCACGAAACGGCCCGGCGCCACGGACTGGGCCTGGAGGGATCGGCCCTGTGCGCATCGGCCGCGGAGGCCCGGGCCCACATCCGCGCCTCCCGCACCTTCCCCCTGGTCCTCAAGCCGGAGCACGGCAACGCCGGGATCGGCCTCGTCGTCGTCGGCTCGCCCGGCGAGGCCGCCGCCGTCGACCGGATCTATTCCCGCCCGGGATCGTCGGCCGTCATCGAACCCTGGGTCGAGCGCTCGGCCGATCTCTCTTCCAGGATGGAACTGGACCGATCGGGCAGGGTCGTCGCCCTCACCCATCACCGCGCCCTGGTCAACCGGGCGGGGGTCTATTTCGGCAACCTGCTCCTGCCGGATGACCCGCTCCTGGCCCGGTGGCGGCGCAGGCTGGAGGAGGGAGCGGCGATCGTCGCGCGCGAACTTCACGCGGCCGGCTATTTCGGCCCGGCGGGACTCGACTGGATCGTCCATGCGGCAGGCGGCAGGGAAAGCTGCGTTCTCGTTGACGTCAACGCCCGGCAGCCGATGAGCCTCCTGGCCTACGCCCTGCGCGACCGGCTGGCGCCGGGCAGAGCGTGCCTGCTGTTGTTCGCGCCGCGCCGCCGCTACCCCGCCCTGACCGACTACGCCTCGTGGCGCCGGCGCCTGGGACAATACGCCTTCGACCCCGGGCGCGGGACCGGCATCCTGCTCTTTACTCCCCTCTCCTACGATGCGGGAGGGACCCGATACCGCCCCCTGCGGCACGGGTTCTTCATCGCGGCGAACTCGGCGGAAGAGATCAGGGAGTACGACCGGCGCCTCAGGAACGCGTTTACAAAGGACTGATCGTCATGGTGTCCTCCCCCCGAAACTGCCTCGTCGTCTGCGGCCCCACCGCATCCGGGAAGACAGCCCTGGGCGTCGCCCTGGCCCAGGAATTCGGGGGCGAAATCCTCTCGGCCGACTCCCGGCAGGTCTACCGGGGGATGGATATCGGGACCGGGAAGGATTTACACGAATACACCACCCCCCGGGGATCCGTCCCCTATCACCTGATCGACATTTGCGCGCCGGAGGAAATCTACACCCTCCACCACTACCAGCGCGATTTTTACGCCGCCTTCCGCGACATCCGGGCAAGGGCCCGCCTGCCGGTCGTGGTTGGCGGCACCGGGCTCTACATCGAAGCGGTGCTCCGGCATTACCGCATCCCCAACGTCCCGGAAGACCCGGAATTGCGGGAAGAGCTGATGCGGGCCGACATAGGGGAACTGCTCCCGCGACTCCGGGAACTTGATCCCGGGCTGTACCGCAATACCGACCGGAGCAGCAAGAAGCGCGTGGTCCGCGCGCTCGAGATCGCACTGTATGCCCGCAATCACAAAATCGAGCGGGGCGAAGAGAACCCGCCCCCGATCGAGCCCCTGGTCCTGGCGGTCCGCTGGCCCCGGCAGGAACTCCGTGCCCGGATCGACCGCCGCCTTGCGGAGCGCCTGGCCGGCGGCATGATCGAAGAGGTGGAACGGATCCTGCGGAGCGGCATCCGGCGCGACCGCTTCGACCTCTTCGGCATGGAGTACCGCCACGTCGCCGCCTACCTCGACGGCACTGTTTCACGCCAGGAGATGGAGCGGAACCTGCGCCACGCGATCCATCGACTGGCCAAGCGCCAGGAGACCTGGTTCCGGGGGATGGAGCGCCGCAGAATCCCCCTCTACTGGATAGACCGCGCAGACCCGGACCGGGCCGCACACCTCGTCCGGAAGGCCGGCGTTTGCTAGTGGGAGGATGGAGTCTGTCATATCCCGGCGGCGTCTGGTATCCTGCGAATCGTCAGCGGACGGGCCCGGCGCCCGATTTTCCCACAGGAGGACCCATGTACGTCGTCGACCCCACCACCGAAGAGCGCTCTGAAATCCCTGAAACCCCCGTGGGCGCCATCCCCGAACAGCTGGAGCTGGCCCGGGAGGCCGCGGGACCCTGGGGCCTCATGCCGGCGGCCGAACGCGCTGCGGCGCTGCTCCCGCTGGCGGACGCCCTGGAGGCGCACGAGGAGGAGCTGGCCCGGCTGACGGCCAAGGACATGGGCAAGCCGCTGGCCACCGCACGCAAGGAGGTCTTGCGCACGGCCGGGGGGATCCGCTACCTGTGCCGGATGGCGCCGGAGTGGCTGGCCCCCGAGGTCACGGACGCGGGCCCCGAGGCGGGCTACACGGAATTCGCCCCACTGGGAGTGGTGGGCGTCATCACCCCCTGGAACGGCCCCATCTGGCTGTCGACCGTCAGCCTGCTCTCCGCCCTGCTCCCCGGCAACGGGGCGCTCTACAAGCCCTCCGAACACAGCCTGCGCACCGGGATGGCTTTGGCCCGGCTCTGCCATGCCCTTCCCGGCCTCCCTGACGGGCTGGTCCAGCTGGTCGTGGGGGGAAAGGACCACGGCCGCGCCGTCGTGGCATCCGACGTGGCGATGGTGGCCCTGGTCGGCTCGACGGCGGCGGGGAAGGAGATCATGAAAACGTGCGCCGGCGGACTCAAGCGGGTTTCGCTGGAGCTGGGGGGGCTCGACGCGGCGATCGTGCTGCGGGATGTCGACATCCCCGCCGTCGCCCGGAAAATCGTGCGCATCCACTGCGCCAACAGCGGCCAGATCTGCTGCTCCATCAAGCGGGTCTACGTGGAACGCCCGGCGTACGCCCGCTTCCTCGAAGAGGCGGCGGCGGAAGCGGGAAGGGTGCGGGTCGGAGACCCGCACGACGACGTGGACATGGGCCCGCTGGCCGGAGCCTTCCAGCTCGAGAAAGTCGAAGCCGCCCTGGCCGACGCCGTCCGCAGGGGGGCGCGGGTGCTCACCGGGGGACGGCGCCTCGAGCGCCGGGGCTTCTTCTTCCCCCCCACGGTCCTTGCCGACGTCAGCCCCGAAATGGATCTCATGAACCACGAACCGTTCGGCCCCCTGCTGCCGGTCGCACCCGTCGACGACTGGGCCGAGGCGGTGCGCCTGGCCAACGCCGCACGTTACGGGCTGACCGCCTCCATCTGGACGAACGACGCCTCCCTGGCGCGCACGATCGCCTCCCGGCTCGATGTCGGCGTGGTGGGATGGAACGCCCACGGCGTCCCCCCGCTCGGCGCCCCCTGGGGCGGGGCCAAGGAGAGCGGCATCGGGCGCACCCGTTCCCGGGAAGGGATGCGGGAGTTCTCGAACGTCAAGTTCGTGAGGATTCCGGCGGTCTGAGGGGAGGAACCGCGTCCCGGGTCAGCGCAACCGCATCTTCTCGAAGCGGGGGCGGGAGACGGTCCAGTAGACGGGGATGCTCAGCACGCACAGGAAGGAAGCGATCCGGTACATCGCCTCGAAGGACCAGGTGCCCGAGATGTAGCCGCCGGCCAGCATCCCGAGCGACAGCCCCAGGTCGAACCCGACCAGGTAGGTGGAGTTGGCCGTCCCGCGCTGGCTGTTCTCCCCCATGTTGATGTAGAGCGTCTGCAGCGCCGGGAACATCATCCCGAAGCCGATGCCGATCGCGAAGCCCGACAGGCAGAAGGCGTAGAGGTTGTGGAAGGTGGCGAACATCAGGAAGGCCACCGAGGCGATGGCCATCGCAACCACGTTCACCAGGTGAATGTGCCCCCTGTCCACCAGGCGCCCGGAGAAAACGCGTGACATCATGATCCCCCCCGCCCAGAAGAGGAAAAAGATCCCCGCGTTTGGAATCTCGATCTTCTTGCCGTACTGGGCGACGAAGGCGCCGATCGTGCCCCAGGCGCAGCAGAGGAGCAACTGGTTGAGGAAGATGGGCCAGGCGGGAAGGAGGAAGAAGCGGTCGAGCGAAACCTTCTCGCGCTTCGTTTTGGGCCGTGGCGGAGCCTTGATCAGCAGGACGGCGATGATCCCCAGAACGCCCATCCCCATGGCGTACCAGAGCAGAGTCTGAAATCCCGCCGTCTGGTAGATGTGAATGGCAATGAAAGGCCCCACCGCCATTGCCACGTTCATGAACGTTCCGTAATAACCGATCCCTTCGGCCCGCCGTTCGGAGGGGACGACGTCGATCGCCAGCGTACTCGAGGATACGGTGGACCCGCCCCAGGCGAGTCCGTGAAGGAAGCGGATGAGGACAAAAAAGAGCACCGTGGTGGCGAAAAAGTATCCCGTGAAGATCACCACGTAACCGACGAAACTGACGAGCAGGATGCTCTTGCGCGGATACAGGTCGACCAGGAACCCCGAAAAGGGGCGGATGAGAAAGACAGCCAGGGCGTAGGAGGCCAGCACGATCCCCGTTTGCGTCTGCGGCACACCAAGGTGCTCAGTGATATAGAGCGGGATGGACGGCATCAGCAGGTTGAACGAGCACGCCATAAGAAAATTGGCGATACAGACGTTCAGAAAACCCCGGGTCCACAGCGGGGATTTTTGATTCATGGTTCCCATTGAAACGTAAGTATGCGGAATCTCTCCGGAGAATGCAAACTGTCGGGAGGGGGAGTATTGCGGGCGGCCCGGGGCGCCCAGGATAATGTCGGCGCCGCGGCCGGGGCCCCCCCTGCACCCGCCTCCTTCGCCTTGACTCCGGACGGACTTTTGCAACAAGATCACGGGTAGAACCGTTACGCGCAGCCGGCAACGCCTCATCGCAAAGGAAAAGAGATGCCCATGAAAAGGACATTCGCACTGGCGGCCCTCGCACTCCTGACGGCGGGGTTCGCCTTCCCTTCATCGCGCACCTCCGCGCTGCTTCGATACGACCGGCAGATCGACGCCCTCCTCGGCCGGATGACGCTCGAGGAAAAAGTGAACATGCTTCACGCCAAGCACATGTTCGTCTCCGCCGGGGTGGAGCGGCTCGGGATCGCCGACCTGAAATACGCCGACGGGCCCTTCGGCGTGCGCGAGGAGATGGAGCCCGACAGCTGGACACCGCTGGGGTGGCAAAACGACAAGGCCACCTTCTTCCCGACCGGTTCCGCCCTGGCCGCCACCTGGAGCCCCGAACTGGCCTATGCCTACGGCGCCGCGCTCGCGCGGGAGGCCCGGTTGCGGGGAAAAGACATGATCCTGGCCCCGGCCATCAACATCCAGCGGATCCCCACCGGCGGCAGGACGTACGAATACCTGAGCGAGGATCCCTTCCTGAGCGCCCGGCTCTCGGTCGGCTATACCCGGGGGGTCCAGGACAACGGGGTGGCGGTCTGCCTGAAGCATTTCGCCCTCAACAACCAGGAGAACAACCGCGGCATGGTCGACGTGATCGTGGGGGAACGCGCCCTGCGCGAGATCTACCTCCCCCCCTTCCGGGCGGCGGTCGAGGAAGCGGACGCCTGGGGGGTCATGGCGGCCTACAACAAGGTTGCGGGGAAATGGTGCGCGGAAAACGACCTGCTGCTCAACCGGATCCTGCGCGACGAATGGGGTTTCGCCGGCCCGGTCATCTCCGACTGGGGGGGGACGCACAGCACGGTCGACGCGATCCGGAGCGGCTTGAACATCGAAATGCCGGGAAAGCAGTTTTTCGGCAAGGCCCTTCTCGACGCTGTGGCCCGGGGCGAAGTCTCCGAAGAGCTCGTCAACCGCCGGGTGCGCGAGGTGCTGCGGGTGCGACTGGCCGTCAAGCCTGTCCCCGATTCCGAGGCTAACCGGGTGATGACGTCCCAGCCGGCGCAGCAGAAAGTCGCCTACGACGTGGCGGCAAGATCGATCGTGCTGCTGAAAAACGACGGGGTGCTCCCGCTGCAGCTGAAGAACCGGCCGCTCATCGCCGTGATCGGCGCCAACGCCATCCAAACCATGGCCACCGGCGGTTTGGGCGCGGGGGTGAAAACCCTGGTTGAAATCACCCCCCTCGAGGGGCTCAAGAACCGGGTCGGCGAAAGAGCACGGATCCGGTTCGCCCAGGGGTACGAACCGGTCCAGTATGCGGGTTTCGGTGGATTCAGGAAAAAAGACCCGGCGGAATTGGAAAAGGAGGAGCGCGAAAAGGAGCTGCGGGCCGAAACCCTAGCGCTTGAGGCGATCGAGGCCGCTTCCGGGGCAGATGTCGTCCTCTTCATCGGGGGGAACAACCGCGCCGTCGAGACCGAGGGGAGCGACCGCCGCGACATCTTTCTCCCCTCGGGGCAGGACGGGCTGATCGCCCGCATCGCGGCGGTGAACCCCAACATCGTCACCATCCTGACCAGCGGCGCCCCCAACGACCTGGGCGTGGTGAACCGGGTATCGAAGGCCCTCCTCCTCTCCTGGTTCAACGGCTCCGAGGGGGGAAACGCCTTGGCCGACGTCCTGCTGGGAACGATCTCCCCCTCGGGTCGGCTCCCCTTCACCCTCCCGGTGAAGCTCGAAGACTCCCCCGCCTACGCCCTGGGCAACTACCCCCAGGGGGGGCCGGGCTCCGACGTGTTCGCGAGCCTGGTGGCAAGGGCGGAAGCGGCACCGACCGCGCAGGAGCCGGGAAAATCCGCACGGGATCCGAACAGGGCGTACTATTCCGAGGAGTCTCTGGTGGGGTACCGCTGGTTCGACACCAGGAAGGTGCCGGTAATGTACCCCTTCGGGCACGGCCTTACCTACACCTCTTTCGAGTACGCCCGCCTGGGGACCGACCGGACGAGCTACCACACCGACGACGTCATCCGCGTGACCATCGAGCTGAAGAACCGCGGCAAGATGACGGCGGACGAGGTGGTGCAGCTCTACGTGCACCGGGTCGATCCATCGGTGGGATGGCCGGAAAAGGAGCTCAAGGCCTTTGCGAGAAACACCCTCCGCCCCGGAGAGAGCAGGACCGTCCGGCTGGAGGTCCCGGCGGCCTCTCTCCGGTACTGGAACGAAGGCACCCGGACCTGGAACGACGACCCGTGCATGATCGAACTGCGCGTCGGTCCCTCGGCGGGCGACATCCGGTTGAAAAAGCGGGTCTCGCTGAGATAGGACCCGGCGCACGCATCCGTTTCCCGGGGAGGAACGGACTATACCCGCTCGCGGATGATGGCCTCCCGTTCCCCGAACATGAAATCGATGACAGGGATTTCGATCAGCGTATAGGCCCCGGGCTTCTGCCGCGAAGCGGCGCGGGCAGAGGCCACCATGATCTGCGCCGTCAGGGCCGGATTGTTGATCTTCATCGAGAAATGCAGCCGCTGGTTGTGGGTGACGCCCGAAACTCCCTTGCGCTCCATGCTGACCCCGTGCCCGACGTCCAGAAGCGCCGTCACGTCCTCCACCTGGCGCACGATCGTTTCGTCATGGGCGAAGTAGGGGTCCTGTTTGATGCGGCCGGCCACATCCTCGAAATCGCTTCCGGGACGGAGCCGGACGTACACCATCCGGCGGTGGATGCCCGCTCCCGCGGGGATCGTTATGGCCAGGGCGTCCGCCACGCCGGCGACCGCGCGGGCAGCCACGCTGTGCCCCATGCTCATCCCCGGCCCGAAATCGGTGTAGGTGATGCCGCGGGGCGCCATGAATTCGAACATGCAGCGGACGATCGAATCGGTGCCGGGATCCCAGCCGGCCCCCGTGACCGCCACGGCATCACCGCCGCGCGCCGCCTGATCGAGGCTGCGGCGCAAGTCCGCCAATTGCCCGTGAATATCGTAGCTGTCGACCGTGTGGATTCCCCGGGCCAGGATCGGCGGCGCCACCCCCGGGACCGAGCGGCTCGGAATGCACAGGAGCGCGACGTCGACCCGCTGCAGCTCCCCGATCGACGCGGCCAGCGCTTTCCTCCCCGTGACTTCCGGGACCGGTCCCTGCAGCCGCTCGGGGAGCTCTACGATCCCCGCCAGCTCCATGTCCGGTGAAAACTCCACGGCGTCGACCGCATGTTTTCCAATGTTGCCGTAACCCAAAACCGCCACTCTCATCTTTCCACCCATGAAAGCCCCCTGTCGCCGTTCAGTATACCGCGGGGACGTCCCACGCGTTTCCCCTTTTCGGCAAACGCTTCCCGAAAAACCTATGGGCGTCCCCATTCTTCCGTCATTGCACTCACATCCGGCCGGACGGGAAAAACAGGAAACGTGTGGGACGTCCCCGTTTTTCATATATAATCCTTTCCGGAAACCAGGCCCCATATCGTTGAACGGGAAGGACCATGAGCAAGAACACCCTGAAAGAGCAGGTCGCGATCATCCGCCAGGCCTTCGGTTACATCGAGCGCTTCCATGGCGAGACCTTCGTCATCCGGATCTCGAGCGAACTCATCGCCAGCCCCTTCATCCCCGTACTCATGAAAGACCTTGTGCTCCTTCACCACATGGGCATCAGGATCATCCTGGTTCCCGGGGCGCGCAGCCGGATCGACGAGGTGCTGGCCACCTACGGCGTGGAGTGCCAGCGTGTCGGCGGGGTACGGATTTCCCCGCCCGAATCGATCCCGTTCATCCAAATGGCGGCTTTCGACGTTTCCAACCGGGTCATGACCATCCTGGCGGAATGCGGCGCCAACGCGGTGATCGGCAACTGGGTCCGGGCACGCAGCATCGGGGTCCGGGACGGGATCGACTTTCAGAGTGCGGGCATCGTCGAGAGACTCCAGACGGATGTCCTGGTCAACGTCCTCGATGACGGCATGATCCCCATTTTCCCCAATATCGGCTGGAGCGCCAAAGGGACGCCCTACAACCTTTCCTCCAACGAACTAGCCGCCACGGTCAGCGTCCGGTTGAAGGCAGCCAAGCTCTTCTACTTGACCAACGGCCGCACCCTTTCCTCGAAGAGGTACACCGTTCCCAAAGGAGTGCCGCTTGCGCAGGACGGAACCATCACCCAGCTGACCGTGGAGAACGCCGGCGCCTTTGTTGAACTCAATGCCGACAAGAAGGAGGACCCCCTGGTCACCCTCGTGGACCTGGGTTATAGCGCCTGCCGCGACGGCGTCCATCGCGTCCACATCATCGATGGAGCCGCCGACGGGATGATCCTCAAGGAGATCTTCTCCACCCGCGGGCTGGGGACGATGATCTACTCCAACCAGCACGAAAACATCCGGCGCATGACCCGGGCCGACGTCCCGGCCGTGCTTCGCCTCATGCAGCCGGCCATCGAGGATGCGATCCTCGTGCCGAGAACCGCGGCCGATCTCGAGGAAAAGGTGGAGAATTACTGCGTGTACGAGGTGGACGGCACCCTGCACGGTTGCGCAGCGCTCGATGTCTTCGAAGACCGCCAGGGGGAAATCTGCGCCGTCGTGGTGGACGAGAGTTATGTCAACATGGGCACCGGGAAAAAGATGATCGAGTACCTCGTCGACCGGGCGGTGAGCCTGCGCCTGAAGGCCGTGTTCGTCCTGACGACCCAGACTTCCGACTGGTTCCAGAAGCAGGGATTCGTCCCCGCGGCAGTGGACGACCTCCCCCCGCAGCGGCGCAAGAGCTACAACGTCAAGCGCAAATCGCGCATCTACAGAAAGACGCTCCCCCGCCGCAGGCCGAAGATCCTCTGAAAACGGGGCCGGCCCGGTTTGTCATTCGTAGCGGAGGGCTTCGATCGGGTCGAGCATGGCAGCCTTGCGTGCCGGCCAGACCCCGAAAATCAGGCCGATCGCGATCGACACCCCCAGGCCCGTGAACACGGCCCAGAGCGGGATGGTGGCGGGGAGGTTCGGCACCAGGGCGACGATGACCAGGCTCAACGCCACCGCGAAGAGGACGCCGAAGACCCCGCCCAACCCCGTCAGCGTCATGGCTTCGAACAGGAACTGCAGCACGATATCGCGCTTGGTGGCGCCCAGAGCCTTGCGCGTGCCGATTTCCCTCGTCCTTTCGGTGACGGACACCAGCATGATGTTCATGACCCCGATCCCCCCGACCAGGAGGCCGACGCTGGAGACGGCGATGAGGACTATGCCGAATATGGCGGTGATGGAATTGAGCTGCTTGATGATCATGTCCGGGGTGGTCAGGGAGAAATCGCTGGGCTCGGAATACCCGACCCTGCGCCGCAGGCGCAGCAGGCTCTCGCTCTCGTCCAGCGCCTGCGCCCTCATGCCGGGACGCGCCTGGATGTACAGGTAGTGATTCTCCTCCCACGGCATGAGCTTGTGAAAAGCGCCGTAGGGGATGTAGACATAGTTGTCCGCCGCCCCGAGCATTGATCCTGTGCGGCTCTGTTCCGCAACCCCCAGCACCGTGAACGGCCGCCCCAAAACCAGGATCCGCCGCCCGATCGGGTCGGAGTCCGCGAACAGGGACTTGGCGGTATCGTGGCCCAGGATCGCGACCGACACCCGGTGGTCGTCCTCCGCCTGGGTGAAGAAGCGGCCGTTGGCCAGCTTCAGGTCGTAGATGCTCGAGTAATTATAGGAGACGCCCATGAACTCGCCCCCCCGTACCGAGGCCTTCTCGTTGCGGATGGTGATCCGCGTCCGGGTGGGGGCGCCGATCCAGCACACGTCCCGGACCGACGGGCATTGCTCCCGGATGGCTTTGGCATCGGCCACCGTGAGCGGCCGCCGCATCCTTTCCTCCCGAGTAGGGCGTCCGCTCGGCATCATGTCCCGGTGGTAGGCCATGATGTTGTTGGCCCCCAGAGACTCGATTTCGGCCAGGACATTCTGCTTGACCCCGGAGAGGATCGCTGCGATGACGATCACCACCGACACCCCGACCACGATGCCCAGCACGGTCAGGAAGCTCCTGAACTTGTGGGTGAGCAGGGTGTCGAAGGCCATGCGGAAAGTCTCGCGCCAATCCATCGTCGGGGTCTCCTATTCCCTGGCCAGGGCGACGATCGGGCTCAGCTTGGATGCGCGGTACGCCGGGTAGATCCCGGAGAGCATCCCCACCCCGCCGCTGGTGAAAAGGGCGAGCAGGACGTAACCCATCGTGATCCTCATGGGAAACCCGGCCACGCCCTCGATGACGGCGCAGAAAACGTAAGCCAGTCCCAGCCCGAGTACGCCCCCCAGGGTGGCCAGCAGCGCCGATTCCACCAGGAACTGCAGGAGGATGTCGGCGCGTCGGGCGCCGACGGCCTTGCGCATTCCCACCTCGACAGTTCGTTCCGTCACGGTGACCAGCATGATGTTCATCACCACGATCCCGCCGACGACCAGGCCGACCAGGGTGATGGGGATGATGGCCACCGCGATCATGCCGATGATCCCGTCGATGGTTTCCTGGATGGCGCTGCTGGTGAGCATGTCGAAATCGTCCGCCGCTTGCGGCTTCAGCTTGTGCCGCGCCCGCAGGATCATCCGGACCTCGTCCTCGGTGGTCTGGATGGTCTCACCCGAAGACGCCCGGACCTGGAAGGTGATGGACCGCCGGGACCCGTATTTTTTCAGGAAGACGCTATAGGGGATATAGAGGGAGTTGTCCGCCGACTGGCCGATACCGCTGCTCCCCTTCTGCTGCTCGACCCCGATCACGGTGAAATTGTCGGCGCCGATCTTGATCTGCTTGCCCAGCGCGCCCAGGGGCCCGAACAGCTCCTCGCGCACCTTCCACCCGATGACGGCGACGGGACTGGCGTGCTCCACGTCGAAATCCGCGATAAACCGCCCCTCGTAAAGGTCGACCGCCTGGATCCTGGGCAGGTCGGCGCTGATGCCGGAGATCGAGGCGTCGTAGAAGATCTTGTTGGCCCGCTTGATGGTGTCGGTCTCCTGCAGCATGGGCGAAATCGCCTCGCAACCGTCGCACCGGTCCTCCACCGCCTTCATGTCCTCCAGGTAGAGATTCTTGTTGCGCCGGAGCTTCTCCTCGAACTCCTCCATGGAGGCCGCCTGCACGATCCGCGCCACGACGAAGGTATTGCTGGCGAAGGTCGAGGAAAGCTGCTTCCAGACGTAGTCCCCCATCCCCTCGATGGCGCCGCCCACGGTCACGACCGAGGCGATCGCGATGATGATGCCGATCAGGGTGAGCACGGACCTCAGCTTGTGGGTCCAGATGGAATCGACGGCGATCCGCAAGGCTTCCCAGAGCGCGGTGCTCGTGCGCATCCTCGGGTAATCCGGACCCTGCTCCGGAGGGCGGGCGGTCGACATGATCTGTGTCCTGTGCGGGGGATCCGCGGCCGGGCCGCTCACCATGCGCCCATTACCAGCGGACGCCCTCGCGCCTGTCGTTGAATACTAAAAACCAAAACATAGAAACATTAAATTCTACCGCAAAAGCGGGGTGCGTGCCGAGCGAATACGCGTAACAAATGCCATCCGCCCTGCGCTCGGGCAAACGCCTGCTTGGAATCCCCGGAATAGGACAATGCCGTCCTGCACACCCAGGTCGAGCCGGAGCCGCCCAACGGCACCCGGTCCCCTATGCCCGGACCCTGCCCCTTTCCGTCGCATCCGGGGGGACGGACCAAGACAAGCCATTACATAATGGAGTTTTGTGCCAAAAAGAAAGCCCCCGCAAGCGGCCATCCGGCCTTCCTGCGGGGGCCTTTTTGCGCTTTGACCGATGCCCCTACAATTCCCCGCAGTCGGCGATCAGGATCTTCGCCCGGGGGGAGCCGGAGCCGGAGCCGTAGCTTTCTATCTTTTCCACGACGTCCATCCCTTCGACCACCGATCCGAACACCACGTGCTTGCCGTCAAGCCAAGGGGTCTTCACGGTGCAGATGAAGAACTGCGAACCGTTGGTGTTCGGGCCCGCGTTGGCCATGCTGAGAATGCCGGGGCCGGTGTGTTTCAGGCTGAAGTTCTCGTCGGCGAACTTCTCCCCGTAGATCGATTTTCCACCGGTACCGTTGTGCCGGGTGAAATCGCCCCCCTGGCACATGAATTCCGGGATGATGCGGTGGAAACCGGATCCTTTGAACCCGAATCCCTTCTCCCCGGTGCAGAGGGCGCGAAAGTTGTCGGCGGTTTTGGGAACAACGTCGGAACGTAACTCGAACACGACCCGCCCGATGGGGGCGTCATCGGCGGTGATATCCATAAAACATCTGGGAAGCTTGGGATTGTCGGATGTGCTCATGCGAAAGACTCCAATCAAGGGGTGTTAGAAGATTTCACGAACCAAACCCGCCTCATGATAGGGGGGTTGGGCGCAAAAATCCAGACCGGTCCCCGGGGCGGCGCGCCTTTTGCGCTACGCGGGAACCGACGAGTCGATGGGCCCGATGAATTCCACGTTCATCCGCATCATTTCCTCGCGCAGCGCCTTCGTGTAGACCCCGGCCACCATCACGTGATGGATCCCCATGATCTTCTGCATGAACAGGTCGGCATCCCGGATCTTGAGTTCCGCCCGGTTGGAGCAGTACCTCCGCATCTTCTCCATCCCGGCGGGCGGATTTTCGAAGGAAGGATGGTTTGTGTCGTCGACCCCCTCCTGCGTCCTGCCCGGCCACGCGACGAACTGTTTGAGGTCCTTGCTGAATCCGCCCAGGGTCACCTCCAGTCCGGCCGGGATGGTAACCTGGGGCGTGACACCCCCCATACCATGATAGTCCCGAAGCCGGTAAGGCAAGGCCGGGGCGTCCCGCCCCAGCAATCGGAGCGGGGCGACGCAGTGGCGCAGCACCGTGTTCGATTTTTCGAGGTCCACGGAGGAAACATTGCAGAAATAGGATGGTTTCCGGCTGATCTCCTGCAGGACGATGGTGGACAGCATGCCGACAACATCCGCCTCGCAGGGAAACGCATACCCTTCGTCACGCAACCGGGTGAAGGCCAGGCAGGGGACCGGCACCTTCCGCTTGGCGTCGAAGGAAAAACTCAGGCAGTCGATGGAGAGGCCCGTCAGCCCTTCCTTCTCCACGATCGAGCGCAGGAGCACGTACATCTTGGAGGCCTCCAGCAGCGCCTCGTCATTGGGCTCGACGATGCCGTCCGCTTCCCTCTTCCACCGCTCCATCTCCACCCGGGCGTCCTCCGCACTCACGCCGCCCAACAGGTCCGCCAGCTGCTCCACCGGCCGGTATTCCAGGCTGACCCCCGTACGGTTGTAGACCATCTCCGCCGTCATGTCCCGCGCAGGCACGCTCGAGGAGTCGAACGGCCTGCCGTAGATGACGGCCCGCTTCCCCTCGAGCAACCGGGGGGCGGCCAGGATTTTCATCAACTCGATCGCGTGCGCTTCCGAGTTGGCCAAAAGGGCGTTCGCGCCCTTGACCCTGAACCCCGCGGCGGCATTCGCCTCCATCATGATCAGCTCCGGGACCGGGGGAAGGAGAATCATCGGCACCTCGATGGGGTCGAGCTCCACGGGCAGGTTCCCCGCATTCATCATCGTGCGCGGAAGGCCGAAGAAGAGAATGTCCGGGTCCTCCGCCCGGATGGTCCGGGTGACTTCCTGCAGTTTCTGGTAATCGGCCTTGGCCGTGGCCACCGAAAACTCGAACTCCCTGACGGCTTTCACCGCCTGGATCAGCCGCTCGTAGGACTCCGGGGCGTCGCTCAGCAGGAGCAGTTTTCGCCCCTTCCCCGCAGGGAACCGCCTGCGCACTCTTGTGGATGACTGGGCCATCGCCTCCGGAAGGGCGGCGGCCATGCCCGCCAGTGCCGTCGTCCTAATGAAATCGCGTCTTCCCACGTGAATGCAGCCACAATTACCGCTCGCCATCGCTCTACCCCCCTCATGAAAACCTTTGTTGCCCTATACAACCGCCCTCGATCAGTCCCTCCGGCCGGAGCGCCCAGCCGGTCGAGCCGATCAGGATCGACCGTGCTGCGACGGACGGCACCGGAAGTCCAGGCTCCAGGGAAGCCCCGGGGATTTCCCGGGACTTCCCTTCTTGCTCACGATTTCTTGACCGGCTGCTCGGCAGCGGCGTTTCCGCCGGCGATCCGGCCGGTGCAGAGAGCCTCGGAGTTGTTCCCGCCGCCGTTGTACATCCAGCCCCAGAAGGAGCCGAGCTCCCCCGCGCTGTACAGGCGCGGGATCGGCCGGCCGTCGGGATCGACCACCTCGCACCTGGGATTGCGCCTCGGCCCCCCCTGGGTATTGAAGGTCGCGGGGTACATCTTGACGCAATAGAAGGGGGGCTTTTCAATCGACACGAGGCTCCGGGCCGGGCGGGCGAAGTCCGGGTCGAGCTTGTTGGCGCAATACCCATTGTATTTTGCCACGGTCGCCTCCAGCTCGGCGGGCTTGATTTCAAGCCGGGTCGCCAGGTCCGCGAGGCTCTCCCCCTTGACGATCCACCCCTTTTCGATCTCCTTGGAATTGTCGCGGCTCGCCTGGTAGTTGCCGAACCAGCCGAACCAGCCGAACTTCCATCCCGCGCCGCTGACGACCGGGCCCCGCAGCCGCGTGGTCTCGTCGAAGATCGCGTAGCACGGAATCCGCGTGAAATCCCCGATCACCCCGTCGAAGAAGAGGAGGTGCTCCTTGTGCCCGAACCCGTGCCGGTTTTCGCGCAGTTCGCTCATGAAGCGCCTGCCGGTCTTGTCGACGAGGATGTACCCGTTGCCCGGAATGGAAACCGGGATCATGACCGGCTCGAACTCCGGCACCATCATGCACCCGACGCCCGCGAGCGAGTTGTTCATGTGCCAGAGCGCCGCGCCCGCCTTCTGCGCCATCCGGATCCCGTCCCCGGTGTTCCCCGGGGTTCCCCGCCCGTAGGTGGGCCATCCCGGCAGGAACTGCTTCTGCATCTCGAAGTTGAACTCGAACCCGCCGCACGCGAGGACGACGCCCCTGCGCGCCTGGATGGCGAGCGGTTTGCCCGCCGCGGTCGCCCGGACCCCCAGGACCTCGCGGGAGGAGGGGGACAGGACGAGGTCCACCGCCGGCGTTTCATAGAGCACCTCGATCCCCCGTTTCTCCACTTCCCCCCGGATCGGGATCCACAGTTTGCCGTCCCCGGCCCCGTTGTTGCTCCAGGTACGCACGCACGCCGCACCCGGCAGTTGCGGGTGTTCGGGCTGGAAAACGCCCAGGGGCGCAGCCGTCACTCCCATCGTCGCGAGCCATTCGTTCAGCCCCATCATGGCCTCGGCCAGCGCACGAGTGCTCTCCTTGTCGGTGAGCCCATTGCTGAGCGCCTCCATGTACTGGAGCGCCTCGGGCAGGTTCGTCGGCGTCCACCACATGTTCCCCGACACGCGACTGTTCCCCCCCTCGTGCTCCTGCTTCAACTTCTCTAGTATGAGAACCTTGGCTCCGGCGTCGTGGGCTGCAATGGCAGCCGCCAGCCCCGCGAATCCCGTCCCCAGGATCACCACGTCCGCTTCCCGGTCCCACCGCGGCGCCTGCCCCGGCGACTGGCCCCAGGCATCCCACGCACCCGCGGCGGCCACGGCCGGGGCGGCGGCGGCAGCCCCCTTGAGAAACCCGCGGCGATTCATCTTCCCGGTCGTTATTCGTTCTGTCATCCTGCCCTCCGCAATCGATGGACTTTTCAGTGAGTCGGATCCATATTGACTATCGTGGTATTTTACCCCAGGATCGCGGCATCGCTCAGCCTATTTTCTTCATGCGGTACGACACGCGGACTTCCCCCTGCCCTCTTTCCACCCGTCGCCCCTTTGGCGGCGGGCTTGATTTTGCCCTGCAAAGGGGGCGGGGACGCTCCGCTCCAGGGGCGGGACCGTTCCAGGCCGAACCTCCTCTTCATCCTGGCCGACAACCTGGGCTACGGCAACCGGGGGTGCGTTGGGTGGGAGATCCAGGCACCGGGCGAGTCGAGCGCCCGTTTCTATGGACAGGTTTTCGGCCCCGTCCATCGACCCGCCCTTCCTTCCCCCCCCGGGACCCGCGAATTGGGTAGGCTATGATCCCGGACCTCTCCTATAATTAATGCTGCCAGCGGAGGCTGAAAGGGGGAGACCATGGCAAAGCGGCAATCGTATGCCCGGATCCTCGAACCGGGCACGATCGGTCGGGTCAGGACCCGGAACCGGATCATCAAGTCGGGCGCGGGCATGCTCATGTGGCATGAAGACGACGTTCACATGCGGGAGGAGGTCAAGGCCCATTACGAGCGTTTTGCCCGCGGCGGAGTGGGGCTCGTGATCGTGGAAGCGGTCACCGTGGATTACCCCTGGGGAGCGCGCTACCGCAACCGCTACCGGATCGACGAGGACCGGTTCATGCCCGGGCTCGCCGAACTCGCCGAGGTCATCCACAGGCACGACTGCCCGACCTTTCTCGCCGTAAACCACGACGGCCCCTGGCAGGTGCACTGGGGGAACGAACAGGGCCCCCTCTATCCCGGCCCCCCCGTCGCCGCGTCCCCGACATGGCTGGCCAACCCCTGCGATCACCACAACGAACAGCCACGCTCCCTCACGGTCCCTGAAATCGAGGAAATCGTGGAAAAATTCGCGGCCGCCGCACTGCGCGCGCGCAAGGCCGGGTTCGACGGCGTGGACATCAACGCCGCCAGCAGCCACCTGTTCCACAATTTCCTCTCCCCCTTCTGGAACAAGCGCGAGGACGACTACGGCGGCTGCCTCAGCAACCGGGCCCGGCTGCTGACCGACACGATCCGCGCAATGAAGGACCGCGCCGGCCGGGACTTCCCCGTGTCCATCATCCTCAACGGCATCGAAATCGGACTGGCCGTCGGCGCCGACGCGGCCGCATGCTTTTCCCACGAGGACAGCCGGGAAGCCGCCCGGCTGGCCGAGGCCGCCGGCGCCGACGCGGTGCAGGTGCGCAGCCACTGGATCGGGCGTCACGTGCCGGGATTTCTGCCCGATCTCCTGTTTTATCCCGAGCCTCCGGTCCCCCTGCGCGATTTCCCGAAGGAGTACGAAGCCGGCCGGAAAGGGGCGGGGGCCAATATCCGGCTGGCCGCGGGGATCAAGAGCGGGGTGAGCATCCCGGTCGCGGTCGTCGGCCGGATGAGCCCCGACCTGGGCGAACTGGTCTTGCAGCAGGGGATGGTGGATTTCATCGCCATGAACCGCAGGCTGCACGCCGACCCGGAACTCCCCAACAAGCTGGCCGACGGCAAGCCGGAGGAGATCGCGCCCTGCACCGGCTGCACCTTCTGCCTCGGCGGCAGGGGACGCTGCCGGATCAACGGGCTGGCCGGAACCACCCACACGACCGTCGGCAAGGCGGAAAAGAGGAAAAAGGTGGTGGTCGTCGGGGGCGGCCCGGCCGGGATGGAGGCGGCCCGGGTTGCGGCCCTGCGCGGGCACCAGGTGGTCCTGTTCGAGAAAACGCGCAAGCTGGGAGGCCTGCTCCCGCTGGCGGCCGTGGTCAAGGGTTCGCACCCGGAAGATCTCCCCGCCATCATCCGCTATTTCGGGCACCAGCTGCGCCGGTTGGGAGTGACACTGGAACTCGGAAAAGAGGCGGATATCGCCGCCATCCGCACCCTGCATCCCGACGCGGTCTTCCTGGCCACGGGAGGGTTGCCGGCGCTCCCCGACATCCGCGGCATCGAGCGGCGCAATGTGGTCAGCGGCGCGGAACTGCATCGACGGCTGAAGTTCTTCGCCCGGTTCCTGGCGCCCCAAACCCTGCGCACCCTCTCCCGGTTCTACATGCCGCTCGGCCGCAACGTCGTTATCATCGGGGGCGGGGTGCAGGGGTGCGAACTCGCTGAATTCCTCCTCAAACGCGGCCGGACCGTCACCATCGTGGACCGGGAGGAGGAGATGGGTGCGGGCCTCGTCATGGCCATGAAGGAACAGCTTTTCCGCTGGTTCGAGGAGAGGCGGGTACCCATGATCTCCGGGGTGAGGGAGTATGTCGAGGTCAGCGACAGGGGCCTGGTCTTCGTCGACCGGGAGGGCCAAACGGTGACGCTTGCAGCCGACACGATCGTTCCGGCGCTCCCCCTGCAGCCGAACCTGTCGCTGGCGAAGGAACTGGAGGACTTCGTCCCCGAAGTCCATCTGATCGGCGATTGCCGGAAACCGCAGCTCATCGCGGACGCCGTCGGCTACGCGCTGCAAACGGCGCTGACGGTATGATCCGGACCTGACCGATCGAGGCTCCTGATGAAAAGGGAATCCACAGGGACAACCCGCCGGCGCAAATGGGGTGCAACCGCCCCCACCAGCCGGGTCGTCCTGTTTTCCATCGCCGCGGCGCTCGTGACCATGGCGCTCAAAATCACCGCCTACGGATTCACGGGATCGGTCGGCCTCCTGTCCGATGCGCTGGAATCGTCCGTCAATCTCGCGGCGGCGCTCATCGCGTTCATCGCGCTGGTCGTGGCGGACCGTCCCGCCGACCGGTCCCACGCTTACGGGCACGACAAGGCGGAATATTTCTCCAGCGGGGTGGAAGGCGCCCTGATCCTGGTCGCCGCCATTCTCATCATCTACGCAGCCGTGCGCCGCTTCTTGAATCCAATGCCGCTCACCGATCTCGGCCTCGGGATGGGCATCGCCCTGGTTGCCTCCGCGATCAACTTCGGAGTCTCCCGTTTCATGATGAAAAAAGCGCGACACTATGACAGTATCGCCCTGGAGGCCGACGCCCAACACCTCATGACCGATGTCTGGACCTCCGCAGGGGTCGTGGCCGCCCTCGCCATCGTCGCTTTCACCCCTCCCCGGTGGATGATCCTGGATCCGATCGTGGCTGTCCTGGTCGGCCTGAACATCATCCGCACCGGCGTCGACCTGATCCGGCGTTCGATGGCCGGCCTCATGGACAGCAGCCTTTCCGACCTTGAAATCCGGCAGGTCGAGGAAGCGATTCGGGCCGCGCTCGAGCCGGGCACGGGGTTTCACGGCCTCAGAACCCGGAAATCGGGCTCCCGGCGCTTCGTGGAACTTCATGTCACGGTGCCGGGAGATATAAGCGTCACCAGGGGACACGATTGCTGCGAGCGGATAGAGGCCGCGATCGCAGCTCGGCTGCCCAGGACATCGGTCTCCACTCACCTGGAGCCTGACGACACGCGGCCGGACGGGGATGCATTCCGGACTCCCGGGTAGGCCTCCGCACGGCCAAGGACGCCCTTCCGCAACGGCGTCCTTTGTAGCGCCATGAGGGTCATGTGAGGTCGGGAGCCTGCGGCTGGAAACAGGGCTTGGCATGCAGCCGGTCAGCCGCAAAAGAGGAGACCGGCGGCATCGAGGTAATGCCGCGGATCGCGGCGGAGCAAATTCCCGAACCGCCACTGCTTCATAACTTTACAAAGCAATTCTTCCTGGATTACCATCACAGCCGAACCAACGGCTGTGCCAACCGATCGTCGACCATGGAGGGTACGATGAACCTGGATAGGGAAAAATCCCCGCTTCCCTGGACCGTGGCTTTTCAGAAACGCTTCTCAACGGCACTGAAGATGGCATTCGTCGCCGTTCTGACCCTTTTGCTGCTCATCCCCCTGGCGATGGTCCGCTCGGTCCTCGAGGAGCGCCTGGCTCGCCGGGACAAGGCCGTCAACGAAATCACCTCCACCTGGGGCAAGGAACAGGTCCTCACCGGGCCGATCCTGATCATTCCCTATACCTCGGACCAGGAGACCTGGGAGGAAGTTGTGATCGACGGACGGAGAGAGCGGGCCGAGCGGATCCAATCACTGCGACGACAGGCTTATTTCATGCCCTCGGTATTCAAGGCCGACGGGCGGATCCGTCCGGAGCGGCGCCATAGGGGCATTTATGAAACGGTCGTTTACAGGGGAACTCTGAACCTCAGCGGCAGCTTTGCCAGGCCTTCCTTCGAGGAATGGAACGTGGATCCCGCCCGGATTCT
>JAAYAJ010000009.1 GCA_012719455.1 Acidobacteriota bacterium
GCCAGGACCAGTTGCAGGACGTTCTGCGCGAATCCCCCCAGGGTCGTCAGGACGCTCCAGAACGCGACCCCGATGGAGATGATCGCCAGTCGGCCCTTCCGGTCGGCCAGGCGCGCGACCGGCATGGAGAGAAGCGAACCCAGCAGGGTGACGACGATGCCGGCAATCAGCCCCATCGCCGTGTCTGACACCTGGAAATCGTTTTTGATCTGCTCGAGCACGACATTGACGATCTGGACATTGGCGAATTGCAGCGCCCATACCAGCGTCAGGAGAACAAGCACGTAATAGGCCATGCACAGGGAAACACCCGTTCCCCTTTCCGGCCCCGGTTCGGCTGATTCCGTTGGCTTCATGCATCCTCCCCTTGGGTCACGCCCGGCGAAGGGCACCCAAACCCCCGCCGGCCCCTATTCCGTTTCGTGCGGGCCCCGGTAATTCCTGTCGGTCGCCGTGGAGAAATGGAACACGGGCCGGTCGAGCCGTTTCAGGATCAAAGGACAATGCCGGATCCCCGGCGGGACGAAAATGACGCAGCTCCTGGTGATCGTGTGCTTTTCCTCTTCCAGCCAGAATTCGATCTCGCCGCCGAGATCGGTCGGATCTTCGGGGTTGGAGCCGAAAAAGGTCACGACTTCCCCGAAATCGTGCACGTGCCCCTTGTCCACAACCGTCACCTCCCTCGGCTGCGGCCAGAACCAGGCGCAGTCGACATAGGGCGCACCCTCGAACACCCCGCCGTGCATGCAGTAGACCCTGGTGCCGCGGGAATCCGCCACCTTGTTCAGGTCGGTCACGATATATTTCCCAAACTGTGATTGCGCCATCGTATCATTCCCCGAATATCCGAAAACCTATGTCCGGTCATTCCTCCCGATCTTTTCCCGGTGTCCGCCCGGGTCGGCTTCCGGGAGACTCCCGGCGCCCTGGATGACGGCCGGTTCAAGGTAGCGTCAGCTCATCGCAATCCCGGTGCGCTTGCTCGAAAATGTGCGGGTTGGGTTCGGGCATAATCCATACGCGGCCGGGCTCCGCTTTGTAGCGGACATCGGGAACCAGGTCGCTGCTCATGTAGATCCGGGGCGGGCACCTCCGGTTCTTCACGCCGGGATCAGGCCTCTCCACCGCGGCCGGCTCCCTGACCATATACCTTTCATAATTGTTGATCGCCATGATGGGGGCCTTTCCGGCTCACCCGTTCCGGGTTTCGATCCACGTCCCTGTCTGCGGGGCTTCTTCCTGGCTATGCCGGCATTGTAGCCGCATTGTAACCGAAGACCGGGGCGATCCATACCGATTTCCTGCTCGGCGCCACTTATTTCGGAGGATGGCACAAAATGGAGTTTCTCGACCGGCCGATGAGGCCCAGGCGCCCGATCCCGGGGCCGGCGCCCCGGGTCCCCTTCGTCACCGCGCTCAACGGCGCCATCGCTTCCGCCCTCTGACCGCAAGCCGCCTAATCGCGTGTCCCGATGCCGAGCGCCTCGAGTTGTTTGCGGACGGTCGGCGCCTGGGCCGAGTCCGGGTGGAGGGCGAGGAACTGCCGGAGCACGCGCGCGGCCGAAACCGTATCTTTCCCCTGCAGGTAAATATCAGCCAGTGGCAACTGCGGAAAGGAGAAGTGGGCGGGGTCGAGCGCAATCGCCCGCTCCAGGTGCCGCGCGGCCTCCACCGGTCTCGCGAGAAAGTAATAACTCAGCCCCAGTTGCGCATGCGCCAGTGCGTCGTCGGGCCTTTCTCTTACCGCGGCCAGGTTCGCCGGCAACGACTCCGGGATCCGGTTCTGTGACAGCAGGGCGCCGCCCAGGTTGACCAGGGCGGGATAGTATTCAGGATCGTGCTTAAGGGCTTCCCGGAAACGGCTTTCGGCCAGGGCGAAATCCCCCGATTTGAATGCCAGCGTCCCCAGGAAGTTCCAGGCCGCGACGAAGCGCGGCGCCAGCCCCACGCTCTTCTCAAGATGCGCGACAGCTCCCGCCAGATCCTTCCTGCCCAGCCTCTGATAGGCCTTCTCGTATTCCTTCCGGGCCTTTTCCGGGACCGAGAGTTCAGCCGCGGACACCCTCCCGAAGGTGCCGCCTCGCGATCCCGGGCGGAAACGCACCTCCACCGGGATCCGGTTCCGGGAATCGGCCAGGCTGCGGCTGACATCTACCGTCTGCTGCCAATCGCCGACGCGGGCGATCGACACTACCAGGGTGTATCGGTCCGGCGGCAGCTTCCTGAACCTGAACTTTCCGGCCAGGTCGGCCCGGGTGTGGGCGGCGAAAGGCTTCGTGATTCCTTCCAGCAGCACGAGGGGGGTCGCGTTCGGGGAAAAGGAACTCTCCTCGTACACGATCCTGCCGATCAGCTCGTACTCTTCGCCCGCCGCGCCGGCGACGGCGCCTTGCAGTCCGGCCAGGACCAGCAGGAAAAGGGTTGGAAGGCTCCTCATGATCCAATAGTACCAGCCCGACCGCGGAGCGCAAACTACCGAAGGGGAGCCGACCGTACTCCTCGGCGGGGCCCGGTCGGAGAAAATGCCTTACCCATACCGGGCGGTTCGGTAGTAGAATCCCCCTGTCCGGCCCTATCGGCCATAGATCCGGGCCGGGGAGACAACGGAGAAGAATCCGACATTGGGCGGTCATGAAGCGGGGGGCCGACGGGGTGAGAAGGAAAACTCAGCCGGGTGGGCCCATCCATTCCACACAACCATTATCAGGAGAATAGATCCAGTGAAACGCACGAATCTTATCACGATGTGCATCGCTCTCTGCGCCGCGATGCTGTTCCCTGTGTTGGGGCAGGCGCAGGGTGCGAAGGCCAAACCGAAGCCGGGTGATCCCCCTCCGGGAGTGCAGGCCTCGCAGCTGCCGAGGGTTTCCTGCCAGCGTGGCGGCCTGCAGCACGCCGTCCGCCTGTACCTGGCCGCTCAGGCCAAGGGTGACATCTCCATCCTGCCGCTGGCTCCGGGACTCGGCTACCAGGAGAACATGAAGCCCGCCGACATCAAGACCGGCTTCATCACCAAGCCCCTCGTCATCGACAGGAGCATGAGCCTATACGACGACGCCTCGTGCCAGACCTTCACCGAGGTCATCGTGACCGACAAGACGACCCCCTACGTGTTCGGGGTCCGGCTGCGCGTCAACTACGACAAGATCGCCGAAATAGAGCTGATCACGACCACAACCGGGGATTGGCTGTTTGACGCCGACAACTACCTGAAGTACTCGTCCGGGGAGAACTGGGGACCCATCCCCACCGACCGGCGCAACAGCCGCGCCGAACTGGTGCGCGGGGCCAACGCCTACCTCGACGCCTTCCTCGAAGCGAGGACCGACCTGGTCCCCTGGGGCTACCCCTGCGTGCGGGTCGAAGGGGGCATGACCACGTCCCAGGGTACGGACGCGGATACCTGCGAGGCAGGCCTGCCGGCCGGCGTCAACATCGCCAACCGCCGCTTCGTGGTGGATGAAGTGATCGGCTCTGTGGTGGTCTGGTGCACCTTCGGCGCCGGCGGCCCGGGCGGCATTACGGGCGCGCCCGACACCCACCTGTTCCGGATGGAGAACGGCAGGCTGCGCTACGTGCATACCCTGACTCACCTCAAGATGAGCGACTACCGGGGCCCCACCGGCACCGAAGCCGA
>JAAYAJ010000001.1 GCA_012719455.1 Acidobacteriota bacterium
GAGGAATGCGCGGCGGACGCATCGGGAAGTGCAATGGTAAACGCCGATCTGGTCGTCCTTGACATACTTGCTGCGGGGCAGAGCCATGAGAGAACCTCCTTTGCCATATCTAATGAAGGAGGAGGGAAATGAGCGAACAAATTTTTGCGGAAAAACGTGGAGGAGGGACGTGGATGTCCACAAATCGATCGGCCTCGCTCCGGGTTGGAGCGATTATGATCTGATTTACGGGAGAGGTGCGATTATAATGACAGCCACTGGATGAGCAATCATTGAGGATTTTGTGGAGAAACCGTCATGTACCTGATCATCGACTGCGAGACAACCGGATTGCCCCGAAACTGGAAGGCGCCCGTTACTGATCTTGATAACTGGCCCCGCGTGATTCAGTTAGCCTGGGCGCTCTACGATGCTTCCGATAGCCGGTTGGAATCAGTCGTTCACCTGGTGCGGCCCGATGGATTTGTCATTCCCCACGATGCGCAAAAGGTTCACCACATCTCCACGGAGCGGGCGCTTCTGGAGGGAAGCGATCTTCGGGTTGTAGCAGCGGAGTTCAGTGCTGCGGCGTCGAAGGCTGAAGTCATCGTGGCGCATAACATCAAATTTGATGAGAAGGTGATATCGGCCGAATATCTCCGCCTGAATCAGGCGTCGCCTTTCCAAAACAAAAGGCTTGTCTGCACTATGGAGCAATCAACGGAATTCTGCCGCATTCCCGGTAACTACGGATATAAATGGCCCACGCTGTCGCAATTGTATCGGATTCTTTTCCATAGCGACTACCAAGAGGCGCACGATGCCGGCGCAGATGTATCCGCGTGTGCCCGCTGCTTTTTCGAGTTGAAGAAAAGGGGAGTTCTCATTCCCTGAGTCCCCACTGGAAGGTAGAGAAGGCTGTTCCATTCCGGGTAGGCCGCAAATATGGACATCCACTACCACTGCCAAAATTGGAGGATCGGGTCGGCGGATGGCCTATTTGCTGTTGTCAAAGGGTGGATGTTCACAAGTCAGGCACTTGCGGATAGATGGTGGGTGTCCATTTCGGGGAAAGAGGCGAAAGGGTTCCGGGTGTCGGGAGGTGAGGGTCCAGCCCCGGATCAAGGGAACCCGGATTGGTGTGTTCAGCAATCACGCAGGTTGATTGAAAGGGCCTCCCCCAGTTTCCTATATGCGGCCAACCAGGCGCTCGCCGTCTCGTTTCCCTGTTCGGATGCCACCTTCATGATGGGGTATATGCTTTCTCCGATTTCAAAGAAAATGTTCTGGACACTATAAAGGTCGAGATTGATAGCAACTTCCGTTGCCAGGCTGACGGCCGACAGGGTCCGCTTCAGGGCTTCCGTGCCCCTTGTGTCAAGCAGGGCGGAGCGCGCCGCCCTCTCTATTGACTCACGGAGCAGTCGTTCGAGCCGCTCTCGGTCCAGATCAATATTCCATGCGGCGGCTTGGCGCAGGAGCCAGGAGATCGCTTCCGTCGTATCCGGGCCAGGTTCTGCCATGCTGAGTGTCCGTTCGAGCCGGGATCGGAGTGCTGCGGCGGTGAGATCGCGGAGCTGGTCCGAGGGCTCCATGCGCAGATTGGATATCAACCGGTAGAGAGGTGCGGCTTCTTCCCAGGCTTCGCCGAGGAGCCGCTCAATCCGGGAGAATTTCGTCAGCGCATGCACTATCCGGCGCTGCTCATCCGGAATTAGCGATTCAATCGAAAAGATCTCCTGGCCGAATCGGGTGCTCACTAGCTCGAGTGCGTGGGAGGAATTTCCCTCTTCGAATGCGTGGACGATAGCGTCCAGTCCTTCCGGTGCCTCTCCCTTGGGCAGGAGCCGTGCTCCCCCTTTGATGGCCAGGTCTCCGGTCATGACGGCAGCGAATTCCACTTCACCCGTCTCCAGAGTGCTTTTCGATATGACTCGACAGTGTCCGGCCGAAAGTCGCCCGCGTCCCGAGGATGCCGTGCGTAAGTCCCGGGGCTCTATGGTGTAGGCGTAGAAATCCTCCCCCCTGCCTTCGGCGACAAGCGACCGGACAGCGAAATGGGTAGCCGCTCGGACATGGTTCATCCTGGCCGGTTTGACGAATTTCTCGTATAGATCCCTGCCGTTGCCCATTTCCGGGCGGTTGCTTTTTGCTTTTTCGAGAATCTCGAGAAACGGTTCTTCAATATCCCCACTTTCTGAGAGCTCTTCTCCCAGCTCGGTTGCCCGACCGGCATATTGCAGGATCTGAAGGGTTTCGATTCCCGCCAGATCGTCGAAAAACCAGCCGCAGCTGGTATACATCAGAAGTGCATGTCTTTGCATTTCCAGGAGTTTCAGAGACCGGATCATCTTCTCCTGGTCAAGGGGATGTGCCTGGTGTTGCTGGAAGAAGCGCTGTAGCGATTCAGGCGTGCGATCCACGATAACGTCGATGTAACTGTCGCGGGCAGCCCAGGGTTCCCGGAGAAGCGAGGAGGCTTCGCGGGCATAGAGCTTTCCCAGACGGTTCCGCAGCCAGTCGAGGGCTTCCCTCAGTGGGGCGCGCCAATGTTGCTGCCAACCGGGGTTGGCGCCGGTATGGCAGCTGCAGTTTTCCTTCCAGCGCCCGATTCCGTGCGCACAGCTCCAGGAGGTGTTTTCCCGGATGTCGACGCGGTGCGTCGGAGGATGCCTTTCCAGAAATTCCCCATAGTTGGTCAACCGCGCCTTCCGGCCTGTCTCTATGGCGTCCAGGGCATAGGCCAGGGCCATTTCGCCGAAGCGGTGGTGATGGCCGAAGGTTTCTCCATCGACGGCGAGGTGAACTAATTGGGGGTTTTTGTCTTCTCGGGAGAACCCGCTTAAGAGCCTGTTAACAAATGTATTGCCGTCGTTCAGCAGGTGCTGGAATCCCACGGCGAGGGAGATAGGGCCATTGTAGAAAAACAGCGCCAGGGTGCGGCCGCTAGGGAAACGGATTTCGTAGGCGCGACGGGTGTCTACCTGCTGGTCGTTCGTTTGGTGGGTGTCCATTTCCCGAACGTCTGCCCGGTGGGTGTCCAGTTTCTGTCCGCTGGCTTCCTGGAAGTTCGTTCTATGGGTGTCCCGATTTTGGCTGTCCGGTCGTTGGGTGTCCAATTCCGAGGGGCCCTGGAGCGGGTGGCTGTCCATTCCCTGGGTATCTTGTAACAAATGGGTGTCCAGATTATGCCGGGTGTGATCGTGACGGCGGTGAACCCTTGCGGCCTGGTGCGGGGCCAGGATGGCGAATTTCAGCCCCAGCTCGGCCATCATGTCCAGGGTTTCCAGGTCGACGGCCGTTTCCGGGAGCCACATCCCCTCCGGCTGCCGGCCGAAGCGGTGGGTAAAATCCCGGATTCCCCAAACGAGCTGAGTCCATTTGTCGCGCCGGTTGCACAGCGGGAGGATGGCGTGGTTGTATGCCTGTGCCAAGGCCGAGCCGTGGCCCGAGAACCGTTCGACGCTCTCCCGGTCGGCGGCGAGGATCCGACGGTAGGTCCAGGGATCATTTGCCTCGAGCCACCCGAGGAGTGTGGGGCCGAAATTGAAGCTGATGCGGCTATAGTTGTTCAGCACCCGATCGATACGCCCCCGGGCATCCAGAATCCGGGCTATGCTGTTGGGTCGGTAGCACTCGGCCGTGATCCGCTCGTTCCAGTTGTGCCAAGGGCGGGCCGACTCCTGCCGCTCAATTGTCTCGAGCCACGGATTTTCCCGTGGGGGCTGGTAGAAATGGGCGTGAATACAGATATAATTTTCCATGAGTTATGTTAACACAGTAACAAACAGCCCGAGCCTTGTCCATCAACCCCATCACGGCCGGATCGGGCTGGTCTGAAAACGGGGGCCAGGAGGACAATCACGGGGAAGAAACCGTGGTTGAGTCACAAACCTCGGGAATCAGGCGCCGATGGACCGGGAAGCGGTTGTAATCTGAGGAGGGTTTGAAACAAGGGCCAATGAGAGAGGGGCCCGAAAGCCGATGGGGAAATCCGGGGACGGACCAGGATTCGGCGAATGGCCGTGAACCCAGGGTGGTGCCTGTCTTGTGGATGGGTGGTATCTCCTCGCCGGATGTTGTCCGACGCCGGTATCCGGGAGAAGAGGGGCATAACTCATAATTTGGGGACGGACCACAAATTCGGGGAATC
>JAAYAJ010000010.1 GCA_012719455.1 Acidobacteriota bacterium
CGCTCACCAGGTCCCAGTAGGCGGTCTGGATGTTGGAGATCGTGTCGGTGACCTTCTGCTTGAACTCGCTGTCGGTCAGGGTCAGGTCGAGGTTGGCCAGCTTGAGGTTGGCGCGGTTGGAATCGATGCGCAGGTTGCGCCACAACGGCTGCGAGAATTGCAGGTTGAAGGAACTCTGGTAGCTGGGGTTGAACACCATGGCGGTACTGTTGCTCTCCGACCGGCTCGAGTTCCAGGACGCCTGGAAGGTGCCCCCCGTCTTGACCGGCTGCCGGAAGGTGAAGTTCCACGAGGCGCTGTCGTTCTTGTTGAACGATTCCGCGGAGCGGTCGTACTGGGTGGTGTTGGCGTTTTTCCTGGAGATCAATCCGACCTGGGCCGTCAGCTGCGGGTCGTAACTGCCGTGCTGCTGCAGGATCGCCTGCTGGCGCAGCTGCTCGTTCGTGTCCGAGATGGCGATGTCCAGGTTCTGCTCGAGCGCCAGCCTG
The DNA here is from genome assembly GCA_012719455.1 of Acidobacteriota bacterium. Classification (GTDB taxonomy): domain Bacteria; phylum Acidobacteriota; class UBA6911; order UBA6911; family UBA6911; genus UBA6911. The sequence continues at coordinate 489 of JAAYAJ010000010.1, forward strand.
GTAAGGTCCTGCAGCGAAAGGGGCAGTGCAGTGCCGTCATTCTGGGCGGTTTCGATCGGGCTCTGGGGGAGAGGGGGAAGATCGTCCGCACCGGACTCCGCTGCAGCTGTATTGCCGGAGGAAGCCGCTTCCTGGGCGATGACGGAAGAAAGCGTGGTGGATGCCAGAACCAGGCCGAGCATGCCCAGGATGGAGAGGGCGCGCCGTGCCGCAGCGGAACATACTTTCATAGCGGACTCCTTCAATAAAGGCTTTCCTGTCTTTCCCGCATGTTTCATGAGGGTTAACAGCTATCAATACGACCGGACGGCAAAAACTGTTTCAAATACCTGCCGTTTGACGAAAACTCGTACGCGAAGTCATCCTACTTGTTATGGCGGAGAATGAAAGGAAATTTTCCATCGGCGGCGCAATTGCCGGCGGCTTGGGAGGCCGCCGGCAGGCGCGGCTGTTTCCGGCTACTGCGGGTCCGTGGCCCGTTTCAGGGTCGGGCGGCTCCTCGCGGGAGGTTCTTCCCCTTCCTCGGCGCCCGCGGGGGGGGGCTCCCCTTTTTCGGTCCGGCGCTTGAGGGTGGGGCGTTTCTGTTCCAATTCCTCCCCAGCCTCCTCGGCCCTCTGGGCGTTGTCTATGGACAGCAGGCGAGCCCGGATGCGCTGGAATTCAGACGAGTCAACGATGTAGGTGTCTTTTTCGGGGAGGTGCCGCTGTTCGTCCAGGGCGGCCACGATCCGGTCGTCGGTGGAGGGGTGGGTGCGGAAAAAGCCTGCCAGGCGGCCCGGCTTGGACTTTTCCTGTCGCTGCAGTTTTTCGAAAAAGGAGACGAACCCGTTGGGGTCGTAGCCCGCGTTCCAGAGATACTGGATCCCCAGCTGGTCGGCCTCGCGCTCCGACTCCCGCGTGATCCCCATCAGTTCCAGGTTGATTCCGAGCCCCAGGGCGTTCTGGATCCCCATCTGGGCCCAGTAGCCGCCGACGAAGAGGGCGGGGATGGCCGCCAGCTGCAGGTACTGCGCCTTGGACATGCGCACCGTCGCGTGGCGCGCGGTGACGTGCGAGATCTCGTGGGCCATCACCCCGGCCAGTTCCGCCTCGTTGTCCGCCGCCAGGATCAGGCCCTTGTTGATGTAGAAAAACCCGCCGGGGAAGGCGAAGGCGTTCACCTCGTCGGTGTCAACGACCTTGATGTAGAAGGGGATCTTGGCGTCGGAGTGCTTGACGATGTGCTGTCCGAGCCGGTCCACGTATTCGTTGATGACCGGGTCTTCCACCAGCCGGGCGGTCTGCTCGAACTCGCTCGCCACCTGTTTGCCCAGCTCGATTTCTTTTTCGAGCGAGATCCAGTTGGGGAAAACCCCCCAGACGCGCCCCGTGACGTTCCGGTTCCCGATATCTTCGACATTTTCGTGCTTCCGGGCCCAGGCGGCCGGCGACGAAATCATCACCGCGGCCAGGCACCACACGGGCAATTTGAGGGACAGGGATTTCATAAGTCCTCCGCTGGGGGCGGTTGTTTTATTCGCCGGGGCTCGCTATCCTACCCTATGCGGTCCCGGCGGGACCCGGTGTTACACCCATACAGACGTTCCCGATCCGCCGGGGTTTCATCTTTAATAGTAGGATTTTTTCGACGGGGGGTCAACCGGGCCCCGGCCGCCGGAGGCGCGGGAGCGGTTATCGGCCCCGGAACCGGGGTGTAGGAGGGGGGATGAAGATCCTGACTGCGGCGCAGATGGGGGAGGCTGACCGGCTGACTTCGGAACGGTTTCTGGTCCCCTCCATCCTGCTGATGGAAAATGCCGGGCGTTCCTTCTGCGAAGAGTTGATGCGGGCGGTCCCGGGTCTGGCAGGGAAACGGATCCGGGTGTTGTGCGGCCGGGGGAACAACGGGGGGGACGGCTTCGTCGTCGCCCGTCACCTGGCGTTGGCCGGCGCGCACCCCCATATTGCCCTGGCGGCCGACCCCGCGTCGCTCGGGGGGGACGCCCTGGCGAATTTCGAGATCGTCCGGGCAATGGGGCTGGCGCTCGAGGTCTTTCCCGTACCGTCGGAAGCCGCGGCCGCGTTTGAGCGGGCGCCGCTCCCTGACGTTATAGTGGACGCCTTGTTCGGAACCGGCCTGTCCCGGCCGGTTGGAGCCGACTTCCAGCCCCTCCTCGAGTGGATCGACCGGGCCGCGGCCCACGCTTTCGTTGCATCCGTCGACATCCCCTCCGGGTTGATGGCGGATCGTTGCGAGGTCGAGGGGCCGGCGGTCCGGGCGCACCTGACGGTCACCTTTTCCGCACTGAAACCCGCCCTCGTCCTGCCACCGGCGGCCGATCGGGCCGGCCGGGTGGTGGTGGCCCCCATCGGCTCCCCGCCGGTCCTTTTCGACCATCCGGATTACCGGCTGAACCTGGCGGACGAAGAGATGGTGCGCCGGGTCCTTCCCCCGCGCCGGCGGGAGAGTCACAAGGGATCGTTCGGGCACACCCACATCGTGGCGGGATCGCGGGGGAAGAGCGGGGCTGCGCTGATGGCCGCTCTCGCCGCGCTGCGGGCGGGGGCTGGGCTGGCAACCCTCTGGCTGCCCGAGGGGGCCCTGGCGGGCGCCGCCGGCCGCTTCCCCGAGCTGATGACGGAACCCCTCCCGGAGACCCCCTCGGGCGCCTTCGACGCTTCGGGCCTGGACCGGGTGCTGGAGCGGTTGGGTGAAGCGGACGCCCTGGTCCTCGGCCCGGGGATGACGACCGAGCCATCGACCCGGCGCCTGATCCGGGAACTGACGGAGCGCTCCCCGGTCCCGGTGGTTCTCGACGCGGACGGGCTCAATGCCTTCGCGCCGCCCGAAACCCCGCCCCGCAACCGGAACGATCAGCCCGTCATTCTCACCCCGCATCCGGGCGAGATGGCGCGCCTCGGGGGGATCTCCGTCGCGGAGGTCCAGCGGGACCGATTCGAAACGGCGCGGCGCTACGCACGGGAGCATGGGTGCCATGTCATTCTCAAGGGGTTCCAGACCGTCAGCGCCGCCCCCGGCGGGGAGCTGTTTTTGAACCCCACGGGCAACCCGGGAATGGCCACCGGGGGGAGCGGCGATGTCCTGGCGGGGATGGTCGGACGCTTCGCCGCCGGTTGGCGCCTCGCCACCCCCGGGTCCGGGGAAATCATTCATTGGCTGGCGGCGGCAGTTTACCTGCATGGCCTGGCCGGGGACCTGGCGGCGGAGGAGAAGGGGATGGAGTCGCTGTTGGCCACCGACCTGCTGGCCGCCCTCCCGGGGGCGTTCAGGAAGGCGCTCGGCCGATGACACCTGCGGGCAGGGGCGGCTCCGCCGTCAGGGAGTATCTCAGCCGGTCTCCGGAAGACACCCAGCGCATCGGCGCCGGGATCGCCGCCGACCTGGCGCTCCCCGGGGTCGTGCTGCTCTACGGGAACCTGGGGATGGGGAAGACGGTGCTGGTGCGCGGGATCGCCCGGGAACTGGGGGTGCGCAGCCCGGACGAGGTCAGCAGCCCCTCCTTTACCCTCGTCAACATCTACGAAGGACGCTGCCCCGTCTACCATGTCGACCTCTACCGCCTGGAAGGGGCGCGCGACATCTACTCCATCGGGATCGATGAGTTCATAGGTTGCGACGGGGTCACCGTGGTGGAATGGAGCGAACGGCTGGCGGGCGCTTTCCCCGGGGCGGTGAAGGTGGAGATCGAGGACCGGGGCGGGGACGCGCGGCTGCTGCGGGTGCGCTTTCCCGGCGGCCGGAAGCCCGGGCGGCGCAAGGCGGGGGGCAAATGAGATTTGAAGAGGTGCCCGGGATACCCCCGGCCTGGACCGACTTCGTGCGCCGATTCCGGGCTTCCGGGGACCCTTTCGACCCGCGGCGCCTGGGGGAAAGGATGGAGCGGCTGCACCGATCGGCCGGGCGCTCCCCCCTCCCCGACGGGGCGCTGGCCGTGGTCACCCACATCCGCCCGGGCCTTTTTGGCGGCCGGGTGTCGGAATGGTTGCAGTGCCTGACCGCCGTCAGGGTGGCTTTGGAGCTCTCCGCGCGCGGCTGGAGGTCGAAGGCCGTGATCGGTTTGCTTCCCGACGCCCGCGGCGCCGGAGGCCGGTCGGCGCCGCTCCTGGTCGATGCGCGGGGCGGGCTCCGGGCGATCGATCCCGCCGCGCTTGAAATGCTGGCCGATGCCCTTGGCGGGATCCCGGCGGGCACGCCGCTGCCGGGGTTCCTGCTTGGGCGGCTGCTGGGGGAGGACAACGCCGTCGTCCTGCCGTCGGCGGCGGCCGCCGAGCTCCCCGCGGTCGTGGAGGTGGTCGGTTTCGAAGACCTTGCTGAGCGGGCGGGCTCCGGGCGCCTGGGGGGGACGGGCCCCCTCCTGTGGCCGCGGGTAAGCGCTACCCTCGTCGACGGGCGCAGCCGGAGGACCCTGGACCGTTATGCGCTCACTCCGGCCGACTTGCTGGCCGGGGAGGAGGCGGTGGTGGAGGCGGTCCTCGAGCGGATGCGCACCCCGGTTCCCGGGCGGCTGGAGGAGCTGTGCGGGGAGGTGGAGCGGGCGCTGGGTGAAGCGGGCGTGGACGACGGCCTCCAAAAAGTGCGGGACTCCGTGCGGAAAAGGGTCCTCCACCAGCTGGACAAGGTGCATCGGCAGTGCCTCCTGGCCTTGTCGGTGCAGGAGGCGGCGGCGCGGCGGCGGGTGCGCCGGGCGTGCCATACCCTGGCGCCGGGGGCGCGGAGCCAGGAGGAGGCGCTCGGCGGCGTCTGGATCCCCCTCCGGTTCTCCCCGGCGGGACTCGATCGGCTGCGGGAGCGGCTCGATATCCTGAGCCCGGAACACCAACTGATCGAAATGGACTGAACCATGCAACTGGACTTCCTGGTATTCGGCGCGCATCCGGACGACGCGGAACTCTTCGTCGGGGGGACGTTGGCCAAGCTTTCCGACCTCGGTTACGCCACCGGGGTCGTGGATATTACGCGCGGGGAGCTGGGGACGCGGGGGACGGCGGCGGTGCGCGGGCGTGAAGCCCGGGAGGCGGCCCGGATCCTCGGCCTGGCGGTCCGGGAAAACCTGGGCCTTCCGGACGGCGGGGTGTCCATCACGGACGCGGCGCGCATGCGCGTGATCCGGCTGTTGCGCAAGTACCGTCCCCGGGTCGTCGCCACCCACTACTGGGACGACCGGCACCCCGACCATGTGCATACCAGCCGCCTGGTGGCGGAGGCGGTGCATCATTCCGGGCTGGCGAAGATCCGGACCGGGCAGCCGCGCTACCGGCCGCCCGTCCTCCTCTTTTTCAAGCTCCCATGGAACGTGGCGCCCAGTTTCGTGGTCGACATCGGCGCCTGGGCCGGACGCCGGGACGCCGCCATCGCCGCCCACCGCTCCCAGCTGTACGATCCCGCAAGCCGCGAACCGTCCACCAACCTGAGCCAGCCCGATTTCCTGGATCGGGTGGACAGCGTCCACTCCTACTACGGTGCGATCGTGAGGAAGGGGAAGGCGGAGGCGTTCTATCTCAAGGAACCGCTCGAAATCGGGGACCCCGTCGCCCACTTCTACCCGTAGCCGGGGCATTGGCCGGGGTCAGGGGCCGGTCGCCACCGCCGGGGCCTGGTCCCGGTACTGCAGCTGGTAAAGCTTCCAGTAGATTCCCCTGCGATGCAGCAGCTCCTGGTGGGTGCCGGTCTCACACAGCCGCCCGTGGTGCAGCACGAGGATGCGGTCGGCGTTCTGCACGGTGGAGAGGCGGTGGGCGATGACGATCGAGGTGCGGCCCGCCAGGAGCCTGGCAAGGGCGTCCCGGACCAGCAACTCGGTTTCGGTGTCGACGCTGGAGGTCGCCTCGTCCAGGACCAGGATCTTTGGGTCGTAGGCGAGGGCGCGGGCGAAGGAGAGCAGTTGCTTCTGCCCGACCGACAGCGAAGCGCCGCGTTCCCCGAGCCGGGCCTCGTACTCCCCGTCCAGGCGCCGGATGAATGGGTCGGCGTGGACGGTCTCCGCGGCCCGGACGGCGTCGCCTGCGCCGATGGAGCGGTTTCCCAGGCGGATGTTGTCCATGACGCTCCCGGAGAAGAGGAAGACATCCTGGAGCACGATGCCGATCGAGCGGCGCAGCGCCGCCAGTTCGTAGTCCCTGACATCGACGCCGTCGATGAGGATGGCCCCGCCGCCGGTGTCGTATGACCGGTTGAGGAGGGCGATGAGGGTCGACTTGCCCGCTCCCGTGGCGCCGACGACGGCGATCCGCTCGCCCGGTTGCACGGTGAAGGAGATGTTTCGGAGCACCGGCTCCCCCGGGCGGTAGGCGAAGCTCACGTCGCGGAACTCGATCTTTCCCCGTTCGACCGCGCGCGCGGCGGGCTGTTCGGGGGAAATGATCGCGGGGGGGGTGTCGAGCAGGTTGAAGATCCGCTCCGACGAGGCCATGGTCGACTGCAGGATGGTGTATTTCTCGCTGAGATCCGAGATCGGCCTGAAGAAGCGGTCGGAATACTGGATGAAGGCCACCAGCGTCCCCAGCGTGAGCGTGCCTGAAAGCACCTGGAGTCCGCCGTACCAGACGATCAACGCCACGGCCAGGGCGCCGACGACCTCGAGCAGGGGAAGGAAGAGGGCATAGTAGAAGATGGACTGGAGGTTGGCGTCGAGGTGCTCGCGGTTGACGGCGGTGAAGCGCCGGTACTGCTTCCGCTCCTGCCCGAAAATCTGGACGACGGCGGCGCCGGTGATGTTCTCCTGGAGGAAGGTGTTGATGCGGGCGATGGCGGTGCGCACCCTCCGGTAGGAATCGCGCACCTTGATCTTGAACAGGAGGGTGACCGCCACAAGCAGCGGGAGAACGCAGAGGATAGCCAGGGCCAGCCTGTGGTCGAGTAGGAAAAGGAAGATGAGGATTCCGGTCAGCGTGAAGATGTCGTCGAAGACCGACAGGACGCCGGATGTGAACAGCTCGTTGAGCGTGTCCACGTCGGTGGTCACCCGCGTCATCAGGCGGCCGACCGGGTTGCGGTCGAAAAACGCCGCTTCCAGCCGCTGCAGGTGACGGAAGATTTCCAGGCGCAGGTCACGCATGACCTTCTGCCCCATCAGGTTGACCAGCATCGTCTGGCCGAAGTTCAGGGCGAAGACCAGGACGATGGAAAGGATGTAGAGAGCGGCGATGCCGGCAAGCCCGCCGATGTCGCCTCTCCGGATCGAGCGGTCGATGGCCAGCTTGGTCAGGTAGGGCTGGACGATGGAGCAGGCGGATCCCAGGACCAGGCAGACGATGGCCGCGAAGGCGCTCCGGCGGTACGGCCCGATATAGCCGAGGAGCCGGCGCATCAACCTGGCGTCGTATGCTTTTCCCAGTACCTGTTCCTCTTCCGCCATGGTCGTCAGATTTCCGAAAGTTCGTCTTCCAACTGCTGTTTGTGATAGAGGTCGGCATAGGCGCCGCCCCGGCGCAGCAATTCCCCGTGGGTCCCCCGTTCGACCACCCTCCCTTCCTCGAGTACCACGATCTCGTCGGCGCGCTGCACGGTGGAGATCCGGTGCGAGACCAGCAGCGTCGTCCGGTTCTCCATGACCTTTCCCAGCTCACGGAGGATCTTTTCCTCCGTGTAGGTGTCGACGCTCGAGAGGGAATCGTCGAAAATGAGTATGTCGGGGGAACCGATCACGGCCCTGCTGATGGCCATCCGCTGCTTCTGCCCCCCGGAAAGGGTGACCCCTCGTTCGCCGACGAAGGTCTGCATCCCCTGGGTGAAGGACTCGATGTCTCCGGCGACCCGGGAAACCCGGGCGGCGGAGAGGATATCCTCCTCCCCGGCTTTCGACTCCAGCCCGAAAGCGATGTTTTCCGCGATGGTATCGGAAAAGAGAAAGGTTTCCTGGGGTACGTACCCGATCCGCCGCCGCAGGCTGCGAAGCGGCCACCCGCGCACGTCCCGGCCGTCGACGAACACGGTTCCGGGGGGCGGATCGTACAGGCGGGGGATGAGGTTTGCGAGCGTCGATTTGCCGCTCCCGGTGCGGCCCACGATCGCGAGCGTCTTCCCCGGTGGAACCGAGAGAGAGACGTCGGAGAGCGCCGGCCGCGGCGAGGAAGGGTAGCTAAAGGTGAGGTTGCGGATCTCCAGGGCGCCTCCGGCGTCGGGGGGTTCCTCCGCTCCTTCGAGGTCCCGGATGCCGGGAGGAGTTTCGAGGATCTCCAGGATCCTCCTCATGGAGGCCGAGCCGCGCTGGAAGATGTTGATCACCCTCCCGATGGCGATCGTGGGCCAGGCCAGCAGCGACAGGTATCCCATGAAGGCCACGAATTCACCCAGGGTCAGCCGCCCCTGGATCACCTGCCGCCCGCCGAACCAGAGCAGGGCGACCGAGGAGAGCCCGATCAGCGCCGTCATCAGGGGGTAGAAGACGCCCCAGAGCCGGATCAGGGACACGTTGCGCCGGACGTATTCCAGGTTGAGGATGCCGAAGGCGCGGATTTCAGAGTTTTCGCGCGCGAAAGCCTTGACCACGCGGATGCCGGCGATGTTCTCCTGGGTCCGGGTGCTCAGGGCGGAGAACTGCTCCTGGATCTCCTCGAACCGGTCGTGGATCCGCCGGCCGAACTGCTTGACCGATATCGACACCAGCGCCAGCGGTACGTAGGCCAGCAGGGTCAGCTTCCAGTTCAGGTTCACGAGGATGGCGGTGCTGATCACCAGGAGCGTGACCGTGTTCATGGAATACATGATGCCCGGGCCGAGCACCATCCGCACGGCGCCCAGGTCGTTGGTCGCGCGCGACATGATATCGCCCGTGCTGCGGGACTGGAGGAAGGAAAGGGACATTTTCTGCACGTGGGCCAGAAAATCGTTGCGCAGGTCATACTCCACCTGGCGGCTGACCCCGATCAGGATCCTGCGCATCCAGAAACGGAAGAATCCCTCGACCAGGGAGATCGCCACGATGAGCAGGGCATAGGAAAAAAGCCTCGAGCCGTCGACCGATTGCTGCAGCCCGTCGACGACGTACTTCAGCGCCCAGGGGGCGCACATCCCGGCGATGACCGTCAGCAGGACCATGAACGAACCGACGAGGAGCCTGCCGCGGTAGCGGCCAAGGTAGGGGGCGAGGACCAGCAGCGGGTAGCGGGAACGGTTCATCAGTGCGCGGCCGGTTTGCGCAGGTCCCTGGTGGCGAGCGCCTCCCCGCCGCGCAGCTTGAACTGGACGGAGTAAGCGCCGATTTCCGGTCTCTCTCCGACCAGCGCCACTTCCAGCCGCGCCAGTTCGCCGGGGGGGACCGTTTCCCGGTCCGTCCGGGCGATGACGGTTTCGCAAAGGGTGCCGTCATGGGCATAGAGGCGGATTGCGGCGTCCAGGCCGTCGATCGGGGCCGTGGAGATATTCCTCACCACCGCCCGGATGCGGAAGGCGTCGGCGGCGGATGCGTTCCCCAGGTAGAGAAGGGCGATCCTTTCCTGGGCGCCCCGTGCATGCCGGGAGTGGAGCGCGCGCGTCATTCCCTCGAAGGTCCTGTCGGGGAGCAGCGCCAGCAGGAGGGCGGCGGCAACGACGACGCCGAGGAGGAGCAGCAGGGCCCGGGCGAGGTCGGTCCATGCCCCGGGGGCGCTGCGGGAAGTGGTGAACAGGAGCGCGGCGGGCGCACCCGGTTTCCGGCGCCTCTTCCGGTGGGACAGGATGAAGATGGCGGCCGTGCCCAGCGCCCCGATGGCGAGAAGGGCGACGCCGAACAGGTTGAAGGGAACAGGGTCTGGATTCAAGGTTTACCTGCCCGGGGCGTTGGGGAACCTGGGCTGGCGGGGGTCGACCGGCTGGGGTTTCTGCCCCCAGAAGCCCTTTCTCTCCTTGACGGGCTCCTCGCTCCCCATCAGCTTGACGCTGATCCGGCCCAGGACCCGTCGTTCCAGAACGCCGCGGGAATCGAGCGTCACCCATTTTTCGGTGCCGTCGACGTCGCGATTGAGGGCGCTGACGGTGGCGTGCACCGTCACCATCGTTTCTGAGGGGGAGATGATTTCCATCACCGTTTCGATCACCTGCCGCGCCTTGATCCAGTTTCCGGTCAGGGGGTCCTGGCCGACGGCGACCTTGTCCATCTCGCTGGAGGTCAGGGAGCCGGTGATGAATTCGTGGGGGCGCGTGGTGATCTTCCCCTCCTTGCGGTCGTCCCGTTCGATGGCGTAGCCCATATCCTCGAGCACGGCGCGCGTCATGTTGGCGACCTGGTCGAAGGTGTTCATGAATTTGACCGGGTCGGGGAGGCTGGGCCTTTCAGGCTGGGCCGCGAGCGGGGGCGCAAGGCAGAGCAGGAGCAGGAGCGTCGGGAGCGGGCAACGCCAAATCTTTCTAACTTGCTGATTAGGTGGCAATTCTGGTATCACGAAAAGATCGTAGCACCCCCTCCGGCGGAAGTCAATCATCGGTCGCTTGTGGACGGAGCCGAACCGTGGTACATAGAGAGTTATTCCATGATGGAGGTAAAATGAAACATCGTTTCCTGGCCCTGACAATGGCGCTGGCGGTGTGGGCGTTGATCGCTCCCGCCGTGGTTTGCGCCGAAGGAGAAACGGAAATCACCGGTTTTTACCAGCGATACCACGACTTCAGCTACCAGGTCGGACTGCCGGTGTTTGATTTCGAGCCGCGCAGCCTCGCGGGGGGAGGTTTTTCCCTCGCGCAGAACATAGCTCCCTGGTTCGCCATGTGGACACAGTTTTCGTTTTACGGCTCGACTGAAAACAACGTCGGGCTGCGCGTGCGCCTGATCAACAACCAGCAGGGGATCCGGTACCAGACGAAGAATTACGGGCCGCTCAGATTGTACGCCAAGGGGGGGCTCGGGTTTTCCCGCTTCAGCATCGACACCGGCCAAGGTAGCCTTGGGGATACCAAGTTCAGCGCCGCCTATGGCGGGGGGGCCCACGTCTGGATGCACGACCACGTGGGCATCAACCTGGATGTGTCGCACGTCCTGACCGGTCTGCCGAACCTGACCGACCTGGATACCCGGGAGAAATGGGACTCCGGCCTGGTTTACACCACCGGCCTGACCTTCCGTTTCTAATCCTTACGCCGCCCGGGGAGGCTGCATGCCCAGGTACGACACCGAATGGATCGACTACACCCTTGCGTCCGAACAGGAGTTTTCCGTCGCCGTCTGTGGATACTCCGGGCTCGTCCGGCACCTGTACATCGGCCGGGACCCGGTCAGGAGGGCGTTCGCCCGTCACGTGGACGTGGAGGAGGGCTTCTGCCGGCAGGGAACCCACTGCCTGGCCCTCGATTGCCCGCTCAACCGGTCGGAGCCGGAGAATCTGCTGCACATGCTCGACATGAACGAGGACGAGCCGCTGGACGAGGAAACCGCCCGGATCTGGGGGACCGAGAGCACCCTTGAGGGTTTCCTCCTTTTCGCGCGCCGGATTACGGCCGAACTGCCGGAGGAACTCCGGCGGCGCCGCGAGCCGCTCGGGGAATGAATCAGTTCCTCTTGCGGAAGGGCGCCTGCTGGTAGCGGTAGACGGCCGACCGGTGGGCGGCGTAGTCCTTGGAGAATTGGTGCGTCCCGTCGTTGCGCGAGACGTAATAAAGATAATCGGTGGCGGCGGGCCGGAGCGCGGCGGCCAGGGATGACGCGCCGGGGCAGCAGATCGGGCCGGGCGGAAGCCCCCTGTGCAGGTAGGAGTTGTAGGGGGAGTCCATGCGCAGGTCCGCCTTCCCCAGCCGCCCCTCCCAGTTGCCCGCGATCTTCATGGCGTAGATGATCGTGGCGTCGCACCCGAGGGTCATTCCCCGGTCCAGGCGGTTGACCAGGACGGAGGCGACCAGCGGTCCTTCCTCCCTCGTCTTGACCTCTTTTTCGATCATGGACGCCAGTGTGACAATCCGGGGGATATCCCAGCCCTCGGGGAGCGGCCGCTCCTGCACGATGCGGGAAACGGCCGACCGGAACTGCCCCGTCATCTTCAGGATGACGGCCTCGGCATCGGCGCTGCGGTCGAAGCGGTACGTTTCCGGGTAGAGGTATCCTTCGAGGTTCCGGGCTTCCGGGGCCAGGTCCCGGATCCATTCGGTGCGGCCGAGCGCCCGGCGCAGCTCCGGCAGCGTCCCGAAACCGTTTTCCGCCAGAAGCGCGATGGTTTCCTCGGCCGTCAGACCCTCGGGTATGGTGATCGAACGGAAATGCACGTCCCCGGTTGCGAGCCGGCGCGCGATTTCGCGCGGGGTCGCCGGTGCATCGAACCGGTACTCCCCCGCCCGGATGCGCCCTTCCGCGCCGGTCCTCCGGAGGTAGAGAAGGAAGGGGAGGCGCGAGCGGAGGACGCCGGCGTCGGCCAGGAGGCGGGCGACGCGGCGGGCGCCGGCGCCGCGGGGGATTTCGACGTAGGTTTCCGCGCCGGTCGCCCCGAGGTACGGGGTGGAGAGCTGCAGGTGGATCCAGAGGCCCGCGGCGAGCGCGGCGGCGGCCAGGAGCCCCGCGGCGGCGATGGCGACACCGAAGAGGCGTTTCACGTCAATGTTCCTCGAGATGTCTTTCCAGGATGAAGGCGGCGGCCAGCGAATCGACCGTGCGGTAGCGCTTGCGCTGCCGCGGCGCCATCGCGCGCCAGATTTCCAGTGCCTCCACGGTGGACAGGCGCTCGTCGACTCCATGGACCGGGACCGGGACCGCTTGCCGGAGGGAGCGCAGGACGCCTTCCATCCGGGCCGCCGCCTCCCCGCTCGATCCGTCCATGCGGAGCGGCATTCCCAGGACAAGTTCACGGACTCCAAGCTCGGAGACCGCCGCCGCGATGCGGCGGAGAACATCCCGTTTTCCGCGGTTGGGGAGGGAAGGGAGCGGGGAAACGGTCAGGGCGAGCTCGTCCGAGCAGGCCAAGCCCACGTTCCTTTCCCCATAGTCCACCGCCAGAATGCGTCCCCTGTCGCTCACCCCCCAATTGGAGCACAGGATGGGGGTGCCGTCAACCGGGCGGCGCCCGTTGATCCCGGAGAGCGATTGCTATATCATGCAGGCGGTGATTTTCGGCCAATCCGGAGGCTCCATGTTTCCTAAGTTTCATAAGGGCAAGCTGCTGGTTTTTCTGGGGTCCTTTCTGATCGTGCTTTACGGCGCCTCGGCGGCCTTTTTCGGCAAGGAGGCGTACAAGGAACTGGCCGTGTTCATGAAGGTGCTCGACCGGGTGCGGGACGAGTACGTCGAAGTTCCCGACATGAACAAGGTGCAGGAAGGGGCGATGCGGGGCATGATGGACGCGCTCGACCCCTATTCCAGCTTCCTCACCCGGCAGCAGTACGAGGAACTCGAGCGGCGCCGGGGGCTGGGCACGGCGGGCGCCGGCCTGGTTCTTTCCAAGAAATCGGACGTGGTCTACGTGGTTTCGCTGGACCCGGAGGGGCCGGCGGCCCGGGCGGGGGTGCACCGGGGGGATTACCTCATCGCCATCGACGGGGCGGAGGTGGAGCACCGGAGCCTGCTCGAGGTGGACAGCCTCCTGCATGGAGCCTCCGGGACCCCGGTCAAGATCACCCTCTTCCGCGATTCCCGGACCAAGCCCAGGGATGTGGACCTCACCCTGGAGGTTGCGTCGGCGTCCCCGGTCAGTTCCCGCATGTTCGACGGCGGCGTGGGCTACTTGAAAATCGCCTCGCTGCGGGACGAGGCGGTCGAACAGGCGAAAATCAAGCTGAAGACCCTCATCTCCGCGGGGGCGCAGAAGATCGTGCTCGACCTGAGGGGGTGCGCCGATGGGAGCGCGGCCAACGGGGCGGCCGTGGCCAACTTTTTTCTTTCCGAGGGCGTGATCTACTTCAGCCGCGACCGGGAGGGGAAGAAGACGCTGGTGGTCGAGGCCGACCCGGGCAAGACGATCACGCGGATGCCGGCGGCGGTTTTGATCAATGGGGCCACGGCCGGGGCGGCCGAAATCGTCGCCGGTGCGCTCAAGGACGGCAAGAGGGCCACTCTCGTCGGGGAGCGCTCCTTCGGGCTGGGGTCGGAGCAGAAGACGATCCAGCTGAAGAGCGGCGCGCTGCTCATCCTCACCACGGCCAAGTATTGCACCCCCGGCGGGCAGGTCATCCAGGACGAAACCGCGCGCAAGACGGGGATCGCGCCTGACTTGGAATCCCCGAGCAGCGAAACGCGCCAGGACTTGGCGGTCGAGTCCTACTATGACGAGGACGATGACGGGAAATATCAACGGCTTCAGGAGAAAGTGGAGAGTATTCAGCTCGAAAAGGCGCTGGAAATCCTGCTCGGAGAAACGATTCCGGCAAAAATCGCAGCCTAGGCGGAAAAGGGGATTGACACTATTTCCTCGGATCTGGTAGTTTAAGTCCTTATTTTTTAGGCGCGTAGCTCAGGGGGAGAGCACTTCCTTGACACGGAAGGGGTCAGCGGTTCAAATCCGCTCGCGCCTACCAGAATTCACAGGCTGCGCCCGCAGGGGCGGGGCCGAGCGTTGGATCCGGAGTTCCTGCCCAGTCTTCCGATGGTGAATCCCTTGACAGGCCCGGGAAACCGGGACGAAAGTTGATATGTCGTTGAAAGCAAGATACGCGGACGGGAGAGTGGAGGAAATCGCCGGGGCGGAAGCGCTCGAGGTTTACCGGCACAGCCTGTCGCACCTGATGGCCGCCGCGGTATGCCGTCTCTTCCCGGGGACGCACTTGGGGGTCGGGCCCGCCATCAGCGACGGTTTCTATTACGACTTCGAATGCCCGGAGACTTTTTCCGAGGAGACCCTGCCCCGGATCGAAGCCGAAATGAAGATCCTGGCCGCGGAGAAGCTGGAATTCGAGCCCTTGATCCTCTCCAAGGGGGAGGCGATCGAGCAATTCTCCCGCCGCGGGGAGCACCTCAAGGTCGAACTGATCGAGGAAAAGGCCGGCGAAACCCTCTCCTGCTACCGCCTGGGAGACCTCGTCGATTTCTGCACCGGTCCGCACCTTGCCTCCACCGCCGAGATCCGCCCGGGGAGCTTCAGGCTCCTCAGCGTTGCCGGGTCCTACTGGAAGGGGGACGAGCACCGGCAGCAGCTGCAGCGGATCTACGGGACCGCGTTTCTGACCCCGGAGGAGCTCGAGAACTACCTCGTGCAGCTCGAAGAGGCCAAAAAGAGGGACCACCGGAAGCTGGGGAAGGAATTCGACCTGTTCAGCATGTCCGAGGAAGCGGGTCCCGGGCTCGCCTTCTGGCACCCGAAGGGGACGCGCCTGCGCCTGGTCGTCGAGGATTTCCTGCGCAGCGAGCTGTACCGGCGGGGGTATGAATTCGTCACCACCCCCCACGTAGCGCGGGACACCCTCTGGAAGACCTCGGGGCACTACGACTACTACCGGCAGAACATGTACGTCTTCAACATCGACGAGGACGAGTTCGTCATCAAGCCGATGAACTGCCCGGGGCACATCCATATCTACAAGACGCAGATGCGCAGCTAC
>JAAYAJ010000011.1 GCA_012719455.1 Acidobacteriota bacterium
ATGCACATGGCCGGGCATTTGGAAAAAAGGCTGACGCCGGATGAGAAGGCGGAACTCGGGGAGGTCCTCGACCTCTACCGCGCCGAGCGGCTCCCGCTCGTCGTCCCGGTCACCCTGATCCGGCATTTCGTACGCAAATACGACGAGGCCCGCCTCCGGGACGAGGTGTACCTGAACCCGCACCCGGCCGAGCTGCAGCTGCGCAACCACGTATAACAGGCTCCGGGGCGAACGCGGGCCCGAAAGGGAACCAATGTCGGAAAAAGCGGAGAGGATGAAGCGCCGGCGGGGGGCCGCCCCCCTCGGCAATTCCTTTGTGATCGCCGCCCACACCCTCTGGGCGCACAAGCTCCGGTCCGCGCTCACGATCTTCGGCATCGTCATCGGGATCGCCGCCGTCGTCCTGATCGGCGCGACGCTCGGGATCATTCGCGATATCGCCGCCAGGAGCACGGCCCAGACCATCGGCGCGGACGCCTACACCATTTCCCGCGTCGCCGCCTCCGGCCGGCTCAACCGCCGGGAGCTTGCCGACAAGCTGCGGCGGAATCCCGAACTCTACCGGCGCGAAGCCGAGGCCCTGATACGGCGGACGAGGGAAGACGCCCGCGCGGCCCCGGGGCTGGCGGCCGTCGCCGACGTCAAGGCGGGCAACCGGACCTTCCTTTCCGCCACCGTCAACGGGTCCACCCCCGAAATCCAGTCGATCCGCAACATCGTACTCAGCTCGGGACGGTTCTTCACCGAGGCGGAAAGCCGGCGCTCGGCCCCCGTCATCATCATCGGGCAGGACCTGGTCGACGAACTCTTCCCCACCCGCGACCCGATCGGCCGGAGCCTCCGGATCCGGGGGCGCGCACTCGAAGTCATCGGCGTGCAACAGTCCCTGGGGACCAGTTTCGGTTCCCCCCTCGACCGGGTCGCCTACATGCCGCTCGGGACCTTCGAAAAGATCTGGGGGAGCCGGCGCTCGGTCACCGTCTACCTGCAACCCCTCCCCCCCGTCCCGCTGGAGGAGTCGCTCGAACGGTCGCGGGTGGCCCTGCGCCTCCTGCGGCGCCTGCGGCCGGGGGAACCCGATGATTTCGACATCCTGGTCCCCGAGGCCGACCGCGACTTCCTTCTCCGCGTCATCGGCATCGTCGGGGTCGCAGTCGTCCCCATCAGCTCGCTGGCGCTGCTGGTGGCCGGCATCGTCGTCATGAACATGATGCTGGTGAGCGTGACCGAGCGGACACGCGAAATCGGGGTACGCAAGGCGGTGGGGGCAAGCAACCGCGACATCTTCGCCGAAATCCTGTTCGAATCGGCCATCCTCACCGCTGTCGGCGGCGCCGCGGGGCTTGCCCTCTCCTTCGTCGGGGCTCTCGGACTGGGGCGGGCGTTCGGCGAGAGCGTGCCCCTTTCCGGCGCCTACGCTGCCCTGGCGCTGGGGGTCTCGACCCTGATCGGGTGCGGCGCAGGGTTCTACCCCGCCTGGATCGCGTCCCGGATGCCCCCGGTGGAGGCGCTGCGTTATGAAAACTGACCCGCGCCCAACCCGCTTCAACCGGGAAAACCTCGACTTCGCGCTCGCGAACATCCTGGCGTTCAAGTTCCGCTCCCTGCTGACCATCCTCGGCATCATCGTGGGGATCGTCACCGTGGTCCTGGTCGCTTCGGTCCTGGTGGGGGTGCGGCGCAACATCGCATTGCTGTTCCAGGAGTTCGGCCCGAACAACATCTTCGCCTACCACCTGAACGGGGATCCCGGCAACCCCACCGTCAAGCCGGAGGAGCTGACGCGCAAGCCGCTCCGGGCGGAGTTCGCGCGCCTGCTGCTCGACGCCTGCCCCTCGCTCGAGGACACCGCGGTCCAGATCATGGTGCCCAACCTGGTGGACAGCCGCGCCGTCACCGCCCGGTACCGGGGGGCCGAAAACACCAATATCCAGTTGCAGGGGGCCACCTGGAACTTCGCCCAGGTCACCAACGCGGAACTGGAGTCGGGCCGCGCCTACACCCGGGAGGAAGAGCGTCGGCGCGCGAAGCTATGCCTGCTGGGGGCCAACGTCGCGGCTTCCCTCTTCCCCGGCGGGGACGCCCTGGGCAAGAACATCGTCGTCGACGGCGTCCTCTACACCGTGACCGGCGTGTTCCAGAAGCGCAAGGGGGGCTTTTGGGGCGAGAATCGGCAGGACAACGTGGTCATGGTCCCGCTCAAAATCGTGGAGATGCGCTACCCTGACCTCGAAACGGTGGTCCTCTACTGCCAGGCCCGGCCCGGCGCGCGCTCCGCCGCTTTCGACGAAATGGAAGGGGAACTGCGCCGGTTGCGCGGGCTGGGCGCCGACGAGGAATCGGACTTCATCCTCAGCACCGCCGATTCGATCATCGGCCAGATCGACCGGATCACCATGCTGGTGCAGACCGGCACGCTGGCCATCTCCGGGCTGGGGCTCCTGGTCGGGGGGGTCGGGGTCATGAACATCATGCTGATGTCGGTCACCCAGCGGACGCGCGAAATCGGGGTGCGCAAGGCGGTGGGGGCCCGCCGCCGCGACATCGTCTGGCAGTTTCTGCTCGAAGCAGCGCTGCTGACCACCATCGGGGGGATCCTGGGAGTGACGATCGCGGGCCTTATCGGCCTCATCCTGGCCTGGTTCGTCCCCAACCTGCCGGCGGCCCCCCCGGCCTGGGCCGTCTGCTCCGGCCTGGGGGTCTCCACGGCCGTCGGCCTCCTTTTCGGCCTGTGGCCGGCGGTGAAGGCCGCGCGTCTCGACCCCGTGGACGCATTGCGCTACGAGTAACTCCCGCGCCGGAAGGTATGATATTATGCCCTTCCGCCGGCCGGGCGGAGGAGGGAGCCGCCATGGACACGGATGTCTTCGTCACCCAACCGATCCCGCAGCCGGGCCTGGAATTGCTCCGGCGGGCGCACCCGGGCTTCCGCATCAACTCCGAAGAGCGCGTCCTCGAACGCGCGCAGCTGCTCGAAGAGGTCCGGGGAGCGGCAGCGATCCTCGCCCTCCTGACCGACCTGATCGACGCCGAGGTGCTCGACGCGGCGGGGGGGCGACTGCGGATCGTGGCCAACATGGCCGTGGGCTTTGACAACATCGACCTCCAAGCGGCGTCCGCGCGCGGCATAATGGTCACCAACACCCCCGGGGTCCTGACCGACGCCACGGCCGACCTGGCCTGGGCCCTCCTTTTCGCCGTGGCGCGCCGCATCCCGGAATCGGAGCGGTTTCTGCGCGCCGGGCGCTTCCGGCACTGGGGCCCCCTCCTCTTCCTCGGCGCGGACATCGCCGGCCGCACCCTGGGCATCGTCGGCGCCGGCCGGATCGGGAGCGCCGTGGCCCGCCGCGCGCGCGGCTTCGACATGAAGGTGCTCTACTGCAACCGCTCCCCCCGTCCGCAGCTTGAAACCGAGCTGGGCGCGCGCAGGACCTCCCTGGAGGAGCTGCTGCGGGAGGCCGATTTCGTCTCGCTCCACCTCCCGCTGACGCCGGAAACCCGGCACATCATCAACGCCCGCGCCCTCGCCCTGATGAAGCCGACGGCCTGTCTCATCAACACCGGCCGCGGACCGCTCGTGGACGAAGCGGCGCTCGTCGAAGCGCTCGCGGCGGGACGGCCGGCCGGTGCGGCGCTCGACGTCTTCGAACGGGAGCCGGAGGTGCACCCGGGCCTTCTCGCCCGGGACGACGTCGTCCTCACCCCCCATATCGGGAGCGCGACCACCTCCACGCGCGCGCGGATGGCGGTGATGGCGGCTGAAAACCTCATCGCCGGCCTGCGCGGGGAAAGGCCCCCCAACCTGCTCAACGAGGAAGCCTGGGAGAGGAAACGACCACGGGAGTGAGGGGTTTCAGGAACGGGAAAAACTTTTGAGAACGGACTGCGAAATGAACTATCTCCGCACGTTGCTCCCCGCGGTCGCGGGGCTCCTGGCAGCCTGCCTGGCCATGACCGGCTGCTCCAAGTGGAGCGAGACCGACGCCGGCGCCTTCCGCGTCGTCACCAACCGCGGCGGACAGGCCCTGGCCTACTCCCCGGCCTCCGGGGTACGGCTGGTGGTCAAAAACGGCTTCGCCTTCAAGGACCTCAACCGGAACGGCGCGCTCGACCGTTACGAGGACTGGCGCCTCCCCGCCCAGGAGCGGGCACGCG
>JAAYAJ010000012.1 GCA_012719455.1 Acidobacteriota bacterium
ACGTTGCCGGGGTTGATCCGGTACTTGGCCAGCGCGCGCGCGCACTCCGGGTGCTGCTCGAGCAGGAGGTGGCCGTTGTAGTGGAAATCGCCGATCAGGGGGACCGGCCCGCACCGCTCCGTCACCCTGCGCACGATTTCGGGCACCGCCGCGGCCGCCCGGGGGGTGTTGACCGTGACCCGGACCATTTCCGATCCCGCCTCCGCCAGGGCCGCGACCTGCGCCGCCGTGGCCTCGACATCCTCGGTGTCGGTGTTCGTCATCGACTGCACCACCACGGGGGCCCCGCCCCCTACCCGCACGCCGCCGACATCGACGGCAACCGACCGCCTTCGCTCCTGGATCATGTGCGTCCCCCTGTTTTCATGAGAGCTCTTTTAATTATTATCTTTTTAATATACAATTACTTATTTCGGTTCAGCCCCAATATCAAGGAGGGAGTATGGAAAGATCCTTTTTATCCGACCGCGCCCCCGGACCCGTTCTCCTGTCCCACGGCGATATCCGGAAGCGTGTACTCGAAATGGGCCGGGAGATAACGCGCGACTACGAGGGGCGCGCTCCTCACCTGATCGGGGTGTTGAAGGGGGGCATTATCTTCCATGCCGACCTCGTGCGCGCCATCGACCTGGACGTGTCGTTCGATTTCATCGCCTTGGGGAGCTACGGGCTGACCACCCGCACGAGCGGCGAAGTCCGCTTGCTGAAGGACCTGGACGCGAGCCCCGAGGGGCGCGACGTGATCATCGTGGAGGACATCGTCGACACGGGGCTGACGCTCGACTACCTGCTCCAGTTCCTGCGGACGCGGGAACCCGCGAGCCTCAAGGTCGCGGCGCTGCTCGACAAGCCCTCGCGCCGCCAGCGCGAGGTGCCGATCGACTACCTGGGGTTCGAAATCGACGACAGGTTCGTGGTCGGGTACGGGCTGGACTACGTCCAGCACTACCGGAACCTGCCCGACCTCCACCTTCTGGGGAACTGACGCCGGAAGGGCCGGAACGGCTCCGGGGAGCCGTCCCGGCGTATGCGTCAGGAGCGTGCGCTGCGCATCTTTTTCCGCAGGCGCTTGCGCGCCAGGGCCTGCTTGATTCTCCTCTTTTCTCCCGGCTTCAGGTAGAAGGAGTGCTTCTTGACATCCTTGATGATGTCTTCCTGCTGAACCTTGCGCTTGAAGCGCCTGAGAGCGCTTTCGAGGGATTCCCCCTCGTTCACGATTACTTCCGCCAATCCATTCACCTCCTTCGGCGACAGGGGGGTACGTTACCCCCTGCGGCGGGTAAGTGTCAAGACCCAATTATTCAATTAGTTAGGAAGTCCGAGGCGCCTGCCGCGCCCGTACCACCAGCTCGATGATCTCCGCCGCCCGCTCCGGGCCCACGACGCCCGTGTCGAGGCAAAGGTGGTAGCGGGTGCTCAAGGTCCAGTTTTGGCCCGCCATGCGCCCGAGGTACGCCTGCCGCGCCCGGTCCGATTCCCGGATCATGGCAAGCGCCTTCTCCCGCGTCGGCGCCCCGTAAGCCTCCATGGCCCGCTCCACGCGGAAGGAGTCGGGGGCGTGCAGGAACACGTGGACCGCCCGGGGGTGGTCGCGCAGCACGTGGGCTCCGCCGCGCCCCACGATCACGCAGTCCTCCCGCGCGGCCAACTCCCGGATGATCTTGGCCTGGAGATTGAACAGGCGCTGGTCGGTCACCGTCTGGAAGGGGGGCGCCGTGTAGGAAACGTCCGGGAGCCCGTAGGTGAACAGGGAGGTGATCTTTTCCCAGAACGACGCCAGCCGCTCTTCGCGCCAGGAGATCTCCTCGACCGGGAGCCCGAGCCTGTCGGCGGCCAGCTGCAGCACCTCGCGGTCGGCGTAGCGGTAACCGAGCCGGGCCGCCACCACGTGTCCTATCTTCGCCCCCCCGCAGCAGAACTGCCGCGAGATTGTGATCGCGGTCTTCCCAGCCATAATCTCCCTCCGCGCGTCATTCCGGTTGCTCGTCAGGGTCCTCCCCGGCGACGATGGTGACACTTGCGACATAATCGCCTTCTTCGAGATCGATGCACTTGACCCCGATGGCGGCCCGGGCTTGCGTGTTGCGGATCCCGTCCGCGTCGAGCTGGATCAGCTTCCCGTTGGCCGTGATCAGCATGACGGAGGTGTCCTCCTGCACGTGGCAGGTGTTGACCACCGTCCCGTTCTTCTTCCCGACCCGGACGTTGATGACGCCGCTCCCGGCCCGGTTCTGGCGGGGGTATTCGTCCACGTCGGTGCGCTTGCCGAAGCCCTTCTCGGTCACGGTAAGGAACTGGCCCGGGCCCTTGAAGGCCGACATGGCCACCACCTTGTCGTCCCCGGAGAGCCGGATCCCGATGACGCCCCGCGCGGTGCGCCCCATTTCCCGGACCCCGGCCTCGGAGAAACGGATCGCCTTCCCCATGCGCGTGGCCAGAAGCACGTCGTAATCGCCGTCGGTGAGCTGGCAGCCGATCAGTTCGTCGTCCTCCGGCACCGAAATCGCGATGATGCCCGAGCTGCGGGGGTTGGAATAGTGCGCGAGTCCCGTCTTCTTGACGATGCCGTTGCGGGTGGCCATGAGAACATACCCGCCCCCTTCGAACCCCTTCACCGCGATGATGTCGGCGATCTTTTCATCCTTCCCCAGGTTCACCATGTTGACGATCGCCTTCCCCTTCCCCGCGCTGCCGACATCGGGGATTTCGTACACCTTGAGCCAGTACAGCCGGCCGCGGTTGGTGAAGATCAACAGGTAGCTGTGGGTGGAGGCGACGAAGACATGGTCGATGAAATCCTCGTCGCGCGTGGTCATGCCGATCCGTCCCTTCCCCCCCCGCCCCTGGGAGCGGTAGAGCGAGGCCGCCGTGCGCTTGACGTAGCCGGAGTGGGTGGCGGTGATGACCACGTCCTCCTCGGCGATGAGGTCCTCGAGCGTCATCTCGACTTCCTCGTCCACGATTTCGGTCCGGCGCCGGTCGCCGTAGGCGGCCTGGATCTCCCTGAGTTCGCCGATGACCACCCCCTCCAGGACCTTCTCGCTGGCCAGGATCTCCTTCAGGCGCGCGATCAGCTTCAGGATCTCCTCGTACTCGGCGACGATCTTCTCGCGTTCCAGGCCGGTCAGGCGCTGCAGCCTCATCTCCAGGATCGCCTGCGCCTGGGCGGCGCTGAAGCCGAACCGCTCCACGAGCCCTTCCCGGGCGACGGCCGGCTCCTTGGAGGCGCGGATCAGGGCGATCACCTCGTCGAGCATGTCGAGCGCCCGGCGCAGCCCTTCCAAAATATGGGCCCGGGCTTCGGCTTTCCCCAGGTCGAAGATGGTCCGCCGGCGCACCACTTCCTTCCGGTGCGCGATGAAGCACCCGATCGTCTCCCGCAGGTTGAGAACCTGGGGGCGGTTCTCGACGATGGCGAGCATGATGATGCCGAAGCTCGACTGCATGGCCGTCATCTTGTACAGGTTGTTGAGCACGATCTGCGCCGGCTCGTCCTTCTTGACCTCGATGACGATGCGCATCCCCTCGCGGTCCGACTCGTCGCGCAGGTCGCTGATCCCCTCGATCTTCTTGTCGCGCACCAATTCGGCGATGCGCTCGATCAGCCGGGCCTTGTTCACCTGGTATGGAATTTCAGTCACGACGATGGCTTCGCGCTCGCGCCCCATCTTCTCGATCTCCGCCCGGGCGCGCAGGGTGATGATGCCGCGCCCGGTCTCGTAGGCGGAGCGGATCCCGCTCCTCCCGTAGATGAAGCCCGCGGTTGGAAAATCGGGACCGGGAACGCACTGCATGATCCGCTCGAGCGGGGCTTCCGGGTCCTCGATGAGGAGGATGGTCGCCTCGATGATTTCGGAGAGGTTGTGCGGCGGCACGTTGGTCGCCATCCCCACCGCGATGCCGCTCGACCCGTTGACCAGCAGGTTGGGGAAGCGCGCGGGGAGCACCAGCGGCTCCTGCAGGGAGTCGTCGTAGTTGGGACCGAAATCGACCGTGTCCTTTTCCAGGTCGGCCAGGAGCTCGTCCGTGATCCGGGCCATCCGGACCTCGGTGTAGCGCATGGCCGCCGCGCTGTCCCCGTCCACCGAACCGAAGTTCCCCTGGCCGTCCACGAGCGGGTAGCGGATGGAAAAATCCTGGGCCAGGCGCACGATGGTGTCGTACACGGCGCTGTCCCCGTGCGGGTGGTACTTGCCGATGACGTCCCCCACGATGCGGGCCGATTTCTTGTAGGGCTTCGAGTGGGTGTTCCCGAGGTCCTGCATGGCGTAGAGCACCCGGCGGTGCACCGGTTTGAGCCCGTCGCGCACGTCCGGGAGGGCGCGGCCGATGATGACGCTCATGGCATAGTCCACGTAGGACCTAGTCATTTCATCGATGATGTTTACCGGGATCTTGTCGAGAGCTTCAGTCATAACGGGTGCCTTCGGCTGCTAAATATCGAGGTTTCTGACGTTCAGGGCATTGTCCTCGATGAAACGGCGGCGCGGCTCCACCGCGTCCCCCATCAGGATGGTGAAGATGGCGTCGGTCTGGACGGCGTCGTCGATCGTCACCCTCAACATCGTCCGCGTTTCCGGGTTCATGGTCGTTTCCCACAGCTGTTCCGGGTTCATCTCGCCCAGCCCCTTGTAGCGCTGGACCGTCAGGTCTTTCCTGCCGAGCTTGCGCAGGTAATCGAGCAGCTCCTCGCCCGAACCGACCGACACGAGGTTCCCGTTTTCCCTCACCGTCAGGGGGGGCTTCCCCAGGGGGACCATCCCGGCGTAGAGTTCGAACAGGCGCTGCCACTCGGCCGAGGAGAAAAATTCCCTGTTCAGCTCCACCCTGTTCCCCTTCGCGTGGTTCACGGCCTCGAGCGAGAAGAGTCCATGCTCTTCGTCCTCGAGAATGCGGCAGTCGTAGCCGATATCCTCGATGGCGGGGCAGAGGGAGCTCAACAGCTCCTTCTGCTCGAACAGCTGGTGCAGGGTGAACCCCTGGTCGAACACGCCCCCCTCCCCCGCGATCGCCTCGAGCAGCCGGTCCAGGAGTTCGCCGTGCTGCAGCCGCCGGTTCAGCTTTTCCCAGATGGCGGAGCGCTCGCGCATCATGCGCACCGCCTGGATAAGCCCCTCGCCGCTGTACTCCGTCCCCGTTTTTTCCACGGTCACCGACACGCCGTCGGTCGCCCGCTTCATCAGGAACTCCTCCATCTCCTGCTCGTCCTTCAGGTAGCGGATCGATTTGCCGTGCCGGATCCCGTACAGGGGGGGCTGGGCGATGTAGATGTGTCCCCGCTCCATCAGCTCGGGCATCTGCCGGTAGAAGAAGGTCAGCAGGAGCGTCCGGATGTGGGCCCCGTCGACGTCCGCGTCCGTCATGATGATGATGCGGTGATAGCGGAGCTTTTCGCTGTCGAAGTCCTCCTTGCCGATCCCGGTGCCGAAGGCGGAAATCATGGTGGCGATTTCGGCGTTCCCCAGCATCTTGTCGAACCGCGCCTTCTCCACGTTCAGGATCTTGCCCCGGATCGGCAGGATCGCCTGGAATTTGCGGTCCCGCCCCTGCTTGGCCGAACCGCCGGCGCTGTCCCCCTCGACGATGTAGATCTCGCACAGCGCCGGGTCCCGCTCCTGGCAGTCGGCCAGCTTGCCCGGCAGGAGCGCCGTTTCGAGCGCCCCCTTGCGCCGCGTCAGGTCCCTGGCCTTGCGCGCCGCCTCGCGCGCCCGCGCCGCCTCGACCACCTTGGTCAGGACCCTGCGCGCCACGGAGGGGTTCTGTTCCAGGAAGGCTCCCAGGCTCTCGTTGACCGCCGCCTCCACCAGCCCCCTGACCTCGCTGTTCCCCAGCTTGGTCTTGGTTTGCCCCTCGAACTGGGGGTTTTTCAGCTTGACGCTGATGACGGCGACCAGCCCCTCGCGGATATCCTCGCCGGTGGGATTTTCCTTCAGGTCCTTGAGGAGGTCCTCCTTCTGGCCGTAGGCGTTGACGGTACGGGTCAGGGCGGCCCGGAACCCCGAAAGGTGGCTCCCCCCCTCGTGGGTGTTGATGTTGTTGGCGAAGGAAAAGACCGTTTCGCTGTAGCCGTCGTTGTACTGCATGGCGGCCTCGATGACGACGTCATCGCGCTGGGTCTCGAAATGGATCGGCTCGGGATGGAGCACGTTCTTGTTCGTGTTCAGGTATTCGACGAAGGAGGCGATCCCCCCATCGTACCGGAACGTCTCCTTGCGGTCGGAACGGAGATCCTCCAGGACGATTTCCAGCCCCTTGTTGAGGAAGGAGAGTTCGCGCAACCGCGCGGCGATCGTGTCGTAGCTGAACTCCAGCGTCTCGAAGATCTGCGGGTCGGGCCGGAAGGTGACCTTGGTCCCGCGCCGGCGGGTGGTGCCGGTCTGGGTGAACTCCTTGGCCGGCACGCCGCGCTCGAACCCCAGTTCGTACACCTTGCCATCGCGCCAGATCTGCACGTCCATCCGGGCGCTCAGGGCGTTGACCACGCTCACCCCCACGCCGTGCAGCCCGCCCGAGACCTTGTACGAACCGTCGTCGAACTTCCCCCCGGCGTGCAGCACCGTCAGCACGATCTCGGCGGCCGATTTGCCCGTCTGCTCGTAGGTGTCGGTCGGGATGCCGCGGCCGTTGTCGACGACGGTCACACTGTTGTTGATGTGGATGGTCACCTCGATGCGGGTGCAGTACCCGTTGAGCGCCTCGTCCACGGAGTTGTCGACGACCTCGTATACCAGGTGGTGCAGCCCCTCGACCCCGGTGGAGCCGATGTACATGGCCGGGCGCAGGCGCACCGCCTCCAGCCCCTCCAGCACCCGGATCTGTTCAGCGCCGTAGTTTTCTACCGGGAGAAATTCCTGGTCGGGCGCACCAACATTGTCTTCTTCTGGTGGCAAAATATTTTCGCTCATGCCGGCTATTCGATGGTGAGTGGAAACGGTCCCTGGAAGCTATACAACCTTATTGTTTCCAATAAATTATTAAACCAAAAACACCGGGTGATTATAGCACGGCACGGCCGGAATTTGAAGGAATTTTTCGGTAATTTCTGCCATGTAAGTTTCATGATAACAACAACTTACATGGTAGTCGCCGGGGTTGGGGAGCAGGTTTCATCGCCCGGAGTCCGGACCCTGCCGTTTTCCACCACGAAGTGCACGGGGTCGAAGCGCCCGGAGGGGACACGGAAGGCCCTCACCGAGGTCAAAACACTCTGCGTCCGCTCCGACAGGTAGCCGAGAAAAGTGCGCAGGCGCTCCCGGTCCAATTCCGCCTCCGCGTCGTCGACCAGGAAGATGGGATAAAAGCCGTGGGCCTCGGCGTGAATCTCCATCTGGGAGAAATAGAGGGCCAGCAGGCCCGAACGCTGCTGTCCGGCCGAACCGAACGCTCCCAGCCCCTTGCCGTTGACGTAAAGCTTGAGTTCGTCCCGGTGGGGACCCACGCTGGTGGTCCCCGTCTTCAGGTCGCGCGCCCGCGCCCGCTCGAGCCCTTCGCGGAACTCCCCCTCCAGGACCGCCCGGTCGGGGTTCTCCGCCCCGATCGTCGACAGGTAATGCATCCGGAGCGTCTCCATGCCGAAGAGCCCCTCCGGCAGTCGGCTCTTCATGCGCGCGACATAGTTCAGCCGGTTGGACAGGATGCGCGCGCCGGCGCCGATGAGCGCGTCGTCCCAGCTCTCCAGCAGCCGCGCGTCAGCCGGCCCGGACGCCGCGGCGATCGTGGCCAGCACCCGGTTGCGCTGCTTCAGCGCGCGGCTGTAGTGGGCCAGGAGCCGGACGTGGCCGGGGTAGAGGGGGACCATGGCGCGGTCCAGGAACGCCCTGCGGGCGGCCGGCCCCCCCCGCACGATGTCGAGGTGAGCGTGGGTGAAGGCGAGCAGGTGGAGATTGCCGACGAATTCCTCGAGCGACGCCGACTTGCCGTGGAGCGAGAGGGTCTTTTCACCCCCCCGGATGGTGACCCCCAGGGTCCGCTCCAGGGCGCCGCGCTGGACGACCCCCTCGATGCGGCATTCCGTCCCGCCGTGCCGGACGCAGTCCCTTGGGGTGGCGGTGCGGAAGCTGCGCCCGTAGGCCAGGAAATAGATCGCCTCCAGGATGTTGGTCTTCCCCTGGCCGTTTTTGCCCCAAAACAGGGTGGCGCCGGGGCCCAGGGAGATGTCCAGTTCCCCGATGTTGCGAAAATTGTAGAGCCTCAGCCGGGTGATGCGCACGCTTAAAGCTTCATGGGCATGACCACGTATTGATAGTCGAGGTCGGAAGACCCGACCGGCCTCAACAGTCCCTGCGTTTCCGAGTCCTTGATGGAGATGGAAATGGTGTCGGTCGCGCACGCTCCCACGAAGTCGAGCAGGTAGACGGGGTTGAACCCGATCTGGAGGGCCTCCCCCTCGTACTCCACCTCGAGTTCCTCGCGCGATTCCCCGGCTTCGGCCGAACTGGCGCTCAGTTCAAGGGTCCCGCTGCGGAAGGCCAGCCGGATCGCTTTCAGTTTTTCGTCCGACATGACGGCCGCCCGGCGGATGGCATCGCCGAGAGGCTTGGTGGCGGCGATGACGAACTTGTCGTTTTCCCGCGGGATCACCAGCTCGTAGTTGGGGAACTGGCCCGCCAGGACCCGGGAAATAAGCCGTTTGCTCCCCACCCCGAAGAAGAGGTTGTTGTCGTCCCGCCCAAACTCCACCATGCTGTCCTGGTCCCCGATCAGCTTGAGTATTTCGACCAGGGTCTTGCGGGGGATCAGCGATTTGATCTCGGCGTCCAGCCCGGGGATCTCCATGCTCCGGCTCACCAGCGCCAGCCGGTGCCCGTCGGTGGCGACCATTCGGATCTGGTCGGGGAGCAGGGCGACCAGGGCGCCGTTGAGCGAATAGCGCGACTCCTCCTGGGTGATGGCGAACATCGTGCGCTGGATCATGCTGCGCAGCAGGCTCCCGGGAATGTAGGCCACGACCGGTCCCGTTTCGGGAATGGTGGGGAAGTTGTCCTTTGGGAGCGCCACGATCTTGTAGTGGGAGTTGCCCGAGCGCAGTTCCACCCAGTCGTTTTCGAGCAGGGAAATCTCGATATCCGCGCCGTCGGGGAGGAGGCGCACGATGTCGAACAGCCTGCGGGCCGAAATCGTCGTCGTCCCCTC
This sequence comes from Acidobacteriota bacterium, assembly GCA_012719455.1. GTDB lineage: Bacteria > Acidobacteriota > UBA6911 > UBA6911 > UBA6911 > UBA6911. The sequence goes on from JAAYAJ010000012.1 coordinate 9,133, forward strand.
GGCGTCCACCCGGGCTGGGCAGCCGCAGCGGATGGTCACGTCCAGGTCGGTCGCCGCAATGTCCAGGTGTTCGGCGGAGGCTTCCACCAGGATATTGGACAGGATGGGGATGGTGCTCTTTTTCTCGATCACACCCTGTACCAGGTTCAGCTCGTTGAGCAGCGAATTCCTTGTAACCGTGAATTTCATCGAGGACGCTCCTTGCAGATTGGAATAGAGACACTGCCGATGGCTGCCGCCTGCTGCCGCGTGCCATGGCGATTATACAGCTTTCGGCCCGATTCCAACCCTCAAAAAAAATGGAGAATTTCAGACCCTGTTTTCCACCGGACGTTTCACAGCTGAAAACATTGTAGATTAAAGATTTGTGTCTTTTTCCACAGCCGCCCGCCGTGAAAATCCTGTGGATTTCGCCCCCGCCGGGAATTTCCACAGGATGCCAGGCTTTTCCACAGGGGAGGGAAAAAGTTTTGCACGCGCCGCGACCGCTCCGGCACCGGGGGAGAGAGGCTTTTCCACATATCCACAGGACATTCTACTACTACTGGTATAGCCGAATAATAATTATATAGAAATAGACGAAGGGACGCGCGCAGGCGCTTAAAAACCATTAAAAACCAAGGAAAAGGATATCGATCAGCGTAGCGATTTGACGATGTCGTCGACGGTGGCAGAAATCTTCGGGTCTTTCTTGCGCAGGGAATCGATTTTGCGGATGGAGTGCAGCACGGTCGTGTGGTGCTTTCCCCCGAAATCCTTCCCGATCTGCGGCAACGACTGTTGAGTCAGCTCCTTGCAGATGTACATGGCGATCTGCCTGGGGAGCGCGATCGAGCGGGCGTTGCTCTTTGCCTTCAACTGGGCCGGCTTGAGGGAGAAGAAGGAGGCGACGGCGCGCATAATGGCGTCGGGGGAGACGGCGGCGTTCTCCTCGGTCGTGAAACCGCGCAGGACCTCCCGGGCGTAGTCGGTGTCAATGTCGGCCGGGTCCAGCCCGTCGAGCGACGCGCGGGCGGTCAACCGGGTCAGGGCCCCTTCCAGTTCGCGCACGTTGGAGCGGATTCCCCCGGCGATGAACAGGGCGACGTCGTCCTTCAGGTGGAAATTCTCCGCCTGCGCCTTTTTCCTGATAATGGCCAGCTTGGTTTCAAGATCGGGCGGCTGGATGTCGGCGATGAGGCCCCATTCGAAGCGCGAGTGGAGCCGCTCCTCCAGGGTGGGGATCTGCTTGGGGGGGCAGTCGCTCGTGATCACGATCTGTTTCTGGCCGTCGTACAGGGCGTTGAAGGTATGAAAAAACTCTTCCTGGGTCCGTTCCTTCCCCGCGATGAACTGGATGTCGTCCATGAGCAGAACGTCGATGTTCCGGTATTTCTTCCGGAACTGGATGGTGCGGTCGTAGCGGATGGCGTTGACCAGTTCGTTCATGAACCGTTCCGAGGACATGTAGGCCAGCCGGACGGAGCGGTTGCTCCCCTGGATCATGTTGCCGATGGCGTGCATCAGGTGCGTTTTACCCAGTCCCGCGCCCCCGTACAGGTAGAGAGGGTTGTAGGCCTTTGACGGGCGTTCCCCTACTGCGCGGGCGGCGGCATGGGCCAGCTGGTTGCTGCCGCCGACGACAAAGGTGTCGAAGGTGTATTTCGGAATCAGAAAAGGGTTGGATTCGGTCCCCTGGGGCTCCGGCTGCAGAGCGGCCGCCCCCGCGCTTTCGGCCCTGACCTCGAGCGAAAAAGTGGAGTGGTTCAGGGCTCCGGCCGTTTCAAGCAGGAGAGTGGAGTAATTTTCCAGCAACCCCTTGCGGAAACTCTCGGTGGGGACGGTCAGGCGCAGGACCCCGTGGTCGTTGCCGCGGTAGACGATGGGGCGGAACCAGGTTTCAAAACACTGGGGATTCAGGTGTTTTTCAACAGTAGCGAGGACCTGGTTCCAGAAATTCATAGTTAACCCAAACGCGGGGAGAGATTTCAGCCGCAGTGCAAATCTGTTTTCCACAGGTGTGGAAAACCTGTGGAAAACAGACAGACAACCCCCAACAGCGACGGTATGACCCGTTGCGCCGTCCCTGAAACATTGAATGTCAGGATTTCGGTGGTGTCGTTGTTCTCAACAACGGAGCGAACATTAACACACGGTTAAGAACACATTCAACAAAAAAAACGGGTGGTTTTCCCAAAATTGTTTTTTACTTGAAAACCCAGTAAAAATGCGGTTGCAAGGTCCCCCATCGGTTCCGGATGCGGAAAAACAAAGGACAAAAAAATGCTTGCATAAATACAATGTCCTATAATACTCCACATAGGATATTATATAAAAAAAGGCTGCTCCGGCCGTCCTCGGAGCGAAACACCCGGTCGGGTCAAGGCATGGGGCGGGGGGACCGGGGGAAACGGCTCAAAGCGACCGGAAGTGGGGGAGGAGGCGTTCGTAGGTCCGCGGCAACTCTTCGGGAAGGACGCGGGTCTCACCCACGATCGAGATGAAATTCGCATCACCCGTCCAGCGGGGCACGACATGCATGTGGAGGTGGTGTTCGACGCCGGCCCCGGCCGAGCGGCCGAGGTTGAGCCCGATGTTGAACCCGTCGGGAGCATATTCGAGCCGGAGGGCGTGCTCGCAGCGGCGGGCGAGATCGATCATTTCATGGAGTTCTTCGGGGCGGGCGTCCTCCAAGAGCCGGATGTGGCGGTTGGCCACCACCAGGAGGTGGCCCGAGCTGTAGGGGAAGAGGTTGAGCAGCACGAAGGCCGAGCGGCCGCGGTGGAGCACGAAATGGTCGGGATCATGCTCCGCGTTCTCGAAGATCGGGCAGAAAACGCAGGACGAGGCCGCGTCGGCGCCGCGGATGTAGTCGAAACGCCAGGGAGTCCAGAGCCGGTCCATTACTGGTTCACGAGGTCCTTGATTTCCTTCCCCGGCTTGAAATAGGGCACCTTCTTGGCCGGGACGATGACGCTCGAGCCGGTCTTGGGGTTGCGCCCCTGGCGCGAGGCGCGGTGGCGGATCCGGAAGGAGCCGAAGCCGCGCAATTCCACCTTTTCCCCCCGCTGCAGCGATTCGGTGATGCTGTCGAGCACGGTCTGGACGATCACCTCGGCGTCTTTCTTGGTCAGTTCCGCTTCCTTGGCGACTTCTTCGACTAATTCAGCTTTGGTCATGACGTTCTATCTCCAGAGATATTCAAACCGGATGTGCGATTGCGAACGGTTCGCGTCGAGCGGGAGCGCACTTTTGGCGTCGCCCAACACGACGTCGAGCACGGAGAATTTCTTTCTTGGCGGTTTCAGGAGTTTCGGGGCGCCCGTTATCCCCCCGAGCTTCGCCGCGGCGTCGACGGCGTCCTGGTAGGTTCCGATCTCGTCGATCAGGTGGTTCTCGTGCGCCTCCTGCCCCGTGAAGACCCGTCCGTCGGCCAGGCGGCGGATTTCTTCCTCGGGTAGGTTGCGCCCCCGGGCGACATCGGCGACAAACTGGCCGTACATGTCATCGATCAGCGCCTGGAAGTAGGCCTTTTCCTCTTTCGTCATCGGGCGTGAGCCGCTCCCGGCGTCTTTGAGCTCCCCGCTCTTGATGACCACGTCCTGCATCCGGGCCCAGCGCAGGAGATCGCCGTAGTTGTACCACTGGGCGATCACCCCGATGCTCCCGGTGATGGTCCCCCGGTTGGCGAAAATCCGGTCGGAGGCGCAGGCGACGTAGTAGCCGCCGGAGGCTGCCACCGACGCCATGCTGACCACCACCTTCTTGCCCGATTCCGCGCGGAACTTCCGGATGGCCTCGAAGATCTCCTGGGTGGCGGCGACCCCCCCGCCGGGACTGTCGATGCGCACCACGACCGCCCGGACCCCCGGGCGGTTGCCGTAATCCTCGAGCTGCTCGACGAACTCCCGGGAATCGGTGATCGTTCCGGTCAGCTCGAGGGCGGCCAGCTGGTTGGAAGAAAGGGAGAGGCCGGGGGTTCCCCCGGCCTTGAACATCACGGCCAGGGCCAGGAAACAAAGGACGAGGAAGAAAAGGCCCCCTCCTCCCAGGATGATCCAGAGCAACAGGTTGGATCGTTTCCGTTTCTGTGCCATCTCCACCATATAAAGTCCGGCTATTCCTCTTCAGGTTCCGTTTCAGGTTCCGTTTTCTTGAAACGCTGAAGCTGCTCGCCCAGGCGTTCGCCCATCGAAGCGTTCCCCGAATCCGCGGAAGCCATGTAGGACGAGAACTCCACCCGCGGTTCGTCCTCTTTCATCGCCTTGAGGCTCAAGCCGATCTTCTTCTCCTGAAGGCTCAACTTGATGATCCGCATCTCGATTTCCTGGCCGATGTTGAGGAACTCGGTCGGCCTCTCCACGTGCTTCTCGTCCAGCTCCGAAACGTGGCACAGCCCCTCGATCCCCTCTTCCAGTTCCATGAAGGCGCCGAAATTGGTCATCCGGACCACGCGGCCGTTCACGATGTCCCCCACCTTGTGGCGGCTGAACCAGTCCTCCCAGTGATCGGGCTCCAGCTGCTTGATCCCGAGCGAGAGCTTCTGGTTGGGGGCGTCGATGCTCAGGATCACCGCCTGGACGTCATCACCTTTTTTCAGCACTTCCGAGGGGTGCTTGACCCGCTTGGTCCAGGAGATATCCGATACGTGCACCAGGCCGTCGATCCCCTCCTCCACCTCGACGAAGGCGCCGAAATCGGTGATGTTGCGCACTTTTCCGGTGATGACGTCCCCCGGGGAGTACTGGGTCTCGATCACGTCCCAGGGATTCGGTTCGGTCTGCTTCAACCCGAGCGAGATGCGGCGGGAGTCCACGTCGATGTCGAGCACCACGGTTTCGACCTCGTCCCCCACGTTGAGGATCTTGGAAGGGTGCTTGACCCGCTTGTTCCAGGTCATTTCCGAGATGTGGATCAGCCCCTCGACCCCCGGTTCCAGTTCGATGAAAGCGCCGTAGTCGGTCAAGCTGACGACCTTGCCCGGAACACGCAGGTTCTTGGGGTAGCGCATGTCGGCGGCAAGCCAGGGGTCTTGCGAAAGCTGCTTGTAGCCGAGCGACACGCGGCCGTCCTCGCGGGTGAACTTGATCACCTTGACCGTGACGTTGTCCCCCACGTTGAAGAGTTCGGAGGGGTGGTTGACGCGGCCCCACGACATGTCGGTGATGTGGAGCAGACCGTCCACGCCCCCCAGGTCGATGAAGGCGCCGTAGTCGGTGATGTTCTTGACCACGCCGTCCATGATCTTGCCGTTTTCGAGGATCTCCAGGGTCTTGGCCCTTTCTTCCTTCAACGATTCCTCGAGGACGGCCTTGCGCGAGAGGACGATGTTCCCGCGCTTCTTGTTCACCTTGATCACGCGCATCTCGAACTCTTCGCCGCGGAGGCTGTCGAGGTTGCGCACGGGGCGCACGTCGATCTGCGAACCGGGGAGGAATGCACGGACGCCGATGTCCACCGCCAGCCCGCCCTTGATCCGTTCGATCACGCGTCCCTTGACCACGTTCCCCTCGCGGTAGGCGCGCTCGATCTCGTCCCAGATCTTCATCCGCTCGGCCTTTTCGCGCGACAGCACGACGTGGCCGCGCGAGTCCTCGGTCTGTTCGAGGAAAACGTCGACGACGTCCCCTACCTGGACCGACACTTCGCCGTGCTCGTCCAAGAACTGCTCGAGCGGGATGATTCCTTCGGACTTGAACCCGACATCAACGATGACGCTGGTTCCGGTCACCGCGATGACCTTGCCCCGGATGACCTCCCCTTCGGAAAAGGTCTGGGTCCTGTCTTCATACGCAGCCAGGAGAGACTCGAAAGAGGGCTCTTCCTCTCGGGCGCCGTTTACGGGCTGCGTTTCATTAACGTCTGACATTCATTCCTCCTGAATTAGATCCAGACCCCCGGAAGACAGGGGTGGGACCGGATATTTCTAAAGCGATGAGTGCGTGCGGGTATGGGACGGGCTTGGGCCCGCGCTCAGGAGTCCGATTCGAGTTGCGAGGCAACGGCAAAAGTCCACATCCCACGATCACGAGAGATATAAGAGAACCAAATTAACCTTTAAGGTGCGCAATGTCAAGGTTTCGTCAAGCGCGGAGCGGGGAATTATCCGGCGGATTCCGGTTCACTCGTGGCCGGGAGGCGGCATAATGGGTGATTGCCTGGAGGTCGAGCCGGATGCCTCTCGCTCCAGGGGTAGTGGAGGCCGGTTTTGTGCTATAACAACGTGGGGGGGGGTGAGCGGCCATGAACGGGATACCGGTACTGCACGTGGAAGCGGACTCGATCGGGCGCGGGTGGGAAGAGTCGCTCCTGGCGCTCTACCGGGAGGGGGCCATGGTCCGCACCCAGTACGACCGGGAGGGGGACCCCCCGAGCCGTGACTGCACGATGATCCTCACCATCGGCGATCCGCTCACCGAGCCGATGATCCACAGGGATTTCCCCGGCGGACCGGTCGAACTGCAGGAATACGTGATGGAGGTGTGCGAAGGGATCAAGGACCACCTGGTCCGCGACCCGGACGACCCCGAAGACACGCGCTGGGACTACACGTACCACCAGCGTCTCTTTGCCTACGCCACCCCCGCGGGCGGGCCGTTCGACCAGATCGAGGCGATGTGCCGCAGCCTGGCGGAGGTCTCCTACTCGCGCAGGGCCCAGGCCATCACCTGGCAGGTCGGCGCCGACAACGACTGCTTCGACCCCCCCTGCCTGCAGAGCCTGTGGTGCCGGATCACGGAAGGGGAGGGGGGACGGCAGCTCAGCATGAACGCGCGCTTCCGGTCCAACGACGCCTACCGGGCCGCCTTCATGAATATTTTCGCCCTGGTCTGGCTGCAGAAGCTCATGGCGGATCGGATCGGGCGGATGACCGGGGAGCCGCTGGGGGTGGGGCGCTACTGCCACATGGCCGACAGCTACCACATCTACGGCTCCAACATCCGGGAGTTCGAGACGCGCTTTCTCGGCGCGCTCGAGAAGCGGACGTTCGCGGAGCGGACGATGCGCTACGACGAGGTGCGCGAAATGATGGAGGAGGCGCGCCCCGACATTCTCGCCAAGGCCGCCCGCATGGGGCGCTAGGGCGCCGGGGCGTCCGGCAAATTCGCTTGACAGCCCGCGGCCGGCTGCTTATGGTTTTTGCTATTGATGCCGACGGCATCCGCTCAGGATTACATTATGTCCAGAACCATTGCCATCGTGGGCGCCGGGCCGATCGGCGGCATCCTGGCCGCATACCTGGTTTCGGCCGGCCACGAAGTTGCCGTGGTGGATAGCTGGAAGGAGCACCTCGAACGCGTCCGGGCGGAGGGGCTTTGCATCACCACCGGGCGGGAGGAGGTCCGGGCGCGCCCCGCGCGGGTGCACGCCTCCATCCGGGAGCTGGAGCTGGACGAGAGGATGCCTGAATTCGTCTTCGTCTGCACCAAGGCTTCGAGCATCGGGGAGGTTTTGGACGGCATCGGACCCCGGGTGCGCGCCTCGGGCGCCGTCTTCGTCTCCTTCCAGAACGGCATCGACACCGAAGCGGGGATGGCCGAGCGGTTGGGGAAGGGTCGGGTCCTGCGCGGCGTGGTCCACTACGCCGGGGTGCTCACCGCGCCCGGGGAGATCCGGGAAAGCTTCTTGAACCCCCCCAACTACCTGGGGTGGCTCGATCCCGGCGCCGAGGCCTCCTGCCGGGACGCGGCCGGGGTGCTTACCGCGGCGGGCCTGCAGACGGAGGCGACGGGGGAGATCCAGCACCGCGCCTGGCGCAAGACCGTTTTCAACACCTGCATCATGGCGGTGTCGGCCGTGACCGGGCTCAACATGCAGGAGATCATGAGGTTCCCCCCGACGGAGCGCCTGGCCGACGGGCTGCTCGAAGAATCGATCGCGGTCGCCGCCGCCCGCGGTTTCGACTTCGGCCCCGGCTTCGCGGAGCAGGTGCGGGAGTTCCACCGCCACATCGGGCCGCACCGGCCGTCGATGCTGGCGGACATCGAGCACGGCCGCCGGACCGAGAACGCCTTCCTGGTCCGGCGCATCGCCGAATACGCGGATCTCGAAGGGGTCCCCGCCCCGCTGCACCATACCCTGGCGGCGGTGATCGAAGGGCTGGAACTGAGGGGCCGGCGCCCACAGCCGGAATTTTGACGACGGGACCGAAGTACCCGCTGAACTAACCCATTCAACCAACAGGAATTAGAGAGAGATGAGCGATCGACCCAAACAGACGTTCAAGAAAATCCACGCCTCGGGCAGGATGAAGGAGATCATGGAGGCCCATTTCCGGGAGCTGGACGAGGCCGCCAGGACCAAAAAGCAGAAAGTCGCGTGGTGCACCAGCGTGGGCCCCGCCGAGCTGCTGAAGGGGATGGGGTTCCAAGTCTTCTTCCCGGAAAACCATGGCGCCATGCTGGGAGCCACCCGCATGGCCACCGACCTGATCCCGCTGGCCAACGCCATCGGCTATTCGCCCGACATCTGCTCCTACCTGACGTCCGACATCGGTTCCTACCTCAAGGGGGAGAGCCCGATCTCCAGGGCTTACCCCGGCATCGACGGGCCGCCGCGGCCCGACGTGCTGGTCTTCAACACCAACCAGTGCCGCGACGTGCAGGACTGGTTCAACTTCTACGGGCGCGAATTCAACGTCCCCGTCATCGGCATCCAGACGCACCGCGGGGTGGGGGAAATCACCCGGGCGCACGTGGACTCCATCTCGGCCCAGCTCAAGGCCATGGTCCCCAAGCTCGAGGAGATCGCCGGGACGAAGCTGGACATGGACGCGTTCAAGCGCGTCGTCGGCCTGTCACGCCAATGCACCGACCTCTGGAAGGAGGTCCTGGAAATCGCCTCCCACAAGCCCTCTCCGCTCACCTTCTTCGACGGCACCATCCAGATGGGGCCCGCGGTGATCCTGCGCGGGGAAGAGCGGGCGGTCGATTACTACCGGCTCCTGCTCGCGGAACTGAAACAGCGGGTCGAAGCGGGGGTGGCGGCGGTGGACGGCGAAAAATTCCGCATCTACTGGGAGGGGATGCCGATTTGGGGGAAGCTGCGCGATCTCTCCACCCAGTTCGCCGATCTCCAGGCGTGCGTGCTCGCCTCCACCTACTGCAGCAGCTGGGTATTTCCCGCCCTGGACCCCGACGCCCCCTTCGACAGCATGGCGCGGGCCTACCTCGAGCTCTTCATCGTCCGCGACGAGGACTACAAGGAGGCGTACTTCGCCCGGCAGATCAGCCGTTACGGCATCGACGGCATGATCTTCCACGACGCCAAGACCTGTCCCAACAACTCCAACAACCGCTACGGGATGGTCGAGCGGATTTCCGAGGGGCACGACCTGCCGACGCTGGTCCTCCACGGCGACCTGAACGACCTGCGGTGCTATTCGGAGGAGCAGGCGCGCACCAACATAGAGGCGTACATCGAACAGCTGGCGGAGAAAAAGGGGCTGTGACAGTCGGCGGCCGTTACGGGGGGATCGATATCGGGGCCTCCGCCAGCAAGGCGGTGATCATCGACGGGGCGCGCAAGATCGTGGCCGCCGAGGTCCGGAGGACGAGCGTCAGTTTCGAAACGAGCGCTCGGGAGGTCATGGACGCGGCCCTGGCCGCCGCCGGCCTCCGGCTCGAGGAGGTCGGGCGATTGGTGGCGACCGGGTACGGCCGGCACAATGTCGACTTCGCCCACGCCACCCGGACCGAGATCGCCTGCCACGCCCGCGCGGCGCACTTTTACCACCCCCGCCGCATCACGGTCGTGGATATCGGCGGGCAGGACAACAAGATCATCCATGTCAACGCCCAGGGGCGGCGGGAAAGCTTCAAGATGAACCGGAAGTGCGCCGCCGGCACGGGCGCCTTCCTCGAGGAGGTGGCCCAGCGCATGGACGTGCCGCTCGAGCGGATCGACGGGCTGGCGCGCCGGGCTGAGCACACGGTGCAAATGGGAAGTTACTGCACAGTGTTCACCAAGACCGAAATCCTCGCCCACATGAGGGCGGGGGAAAAGGTCCCGGAAATCGTGGCTGGGCTCGTCGAGTCGGTGGTCAAACGCATCCTGGAGATGGACCCGCTCGCGAGGGAGGTCGTGCTTACGGGAGGGGTCGTGGCCCACATCCCGATCCTGGCGGAGATGCTGGCCGCCCGGGTGCGCCACCCCGTGCATGTCGTGCCGGACGCCCAGTTTGCCGGGGCTTTCGGGGCGGCCCTGATGGCGGCCGAGATGGAATGAAGGGTTCGCGACCTTTGCCCGGATGGCGGGATCGAAGGCGGTCGGCGTGAGGATCAGAAAGAAGTCGCCGCCGGCTCGAACTGGAGCAGCAGGGTGCGCTGGAAAGGCATGTAGTTGTCGTCGGACAGCAGGGTGAGCCTGAGCCCGCCCCCGGGGGCGCGGCCGACGTCGATAGCCTCGAGGTTGTCGATTTCGTGGCGCCGGTCCGCGGAGAGGAGGATGGGGCCGTCGGCCAGGGACCCGGGCCGCAGCAGGGCTTCGGGGAGGCGGCGGATGCGGGCGGCGAACCCGCCCGTGAGGGTGAAGCGCCGCTCGAGCAGGAGGAGGTCGCCGCCCGGGAGGAGGGCGGCGTCGCTCACGTCGAAGTCCCCGCTGCGCCGGATGTGAAACACGCCCGGATTTGGCCCGCCGACGATGAAGGCGGAGATGTTCCCCGCCTCGTCCAGGCCGCGTTCGGAGACCGCGATCAGGGCGCCCCCCAGCGGGAGGTCCCGGGGCACGGCCACCAGCGCTTCCAGGCCCTGGTTGCGGGGGAGCTTTGCGATTTCCGCGACGGGCGCGATCAGGCGCGCGGGGGCGAGAAAGCCGAGGCGGCCGTAATCGAAGCGGGCGATTGCGTTGAGCCGTTCGATCCCCACGTAGAGGGTGTCGCCGTCCCGCGCGATGGACTCGGTGTCCCAGTGCTCGGCCGGGCGGCCGTCGGGGCCGATGATCGGACCCATCGCGGCCCCGGCGATCCCGATGGGGACGGCGTCCTGGTAGACGATGCGCCCCCGCAGCCAGTAGGCGCGGTCGGAAAGGGCGACGAAGCCCTCGCCGTCGGGCTCCAGGCGCAGGGCGGACAGGCCCCCGAAGGGGGGGTGGTCGGAGGTGAGCGCCAGGCCGCCGACAAAGTCGAGGGAACCGAAGCGGGTGCGTGCAGGGGCGCCCGGCTCGAAGGCGATGATCGGTTCGGCCCGGATGGAGAGGGGCCCGGCTCCCAGGAGCCGGGCCCGGTGCGGGCAGGCCACGGAGGCCAGACCGAGGAACAGGAGCAGAAGCAGCCGAACCGCAGTCATGCCCGGTTCAGTACCGGTAATGCTCCGGCTTGTAGGGCCCGTCGACCGGAACACCGATGTATTCGGCCTGCTTCGGGGTCAGCCGGGTGAGCTTCACCCCGATTTTTTCCAGGTGCAGGCGCGCGACTTCCTCGTCGAGCTTTTTCGGGAGGCGGTGGACGGCGGGGGTGTATTCCGCCCGGTGCTCCCACAGGTCGAGCTGGGCCAGGACCTGGTTGGTGAAGGAATTGGACATGACGAAGCTGGGGTGCCCCTCGGCGCAGCCGAGGTTGACCAGCCGCCCCTCGGCCAGGATGTAGATGCTGTTCCCGCTGGGGAGGTCGTAGCGGGCCACCTGGGGCTTGATGCCGACCTTGGTCACGCCGGGAGCCCGGTTCAGCGGCTCCACCTGGATCTCGTTGTCGAAGTGGCCGATGTTGCACACGATCGCCTGGTCCTTCATCGCGAGCATGTGATCGACGGTGATGACGTCGCAGTTGCCGGTGCAGGTGACGTAGATGTCCCCCTCGGCGAAGGTATCCTCGATGCGGGTGACCTCGAACCCTTCCATGGCCGCCTGCAGCGCGTTGATGGGGTCGATTTCGGTGACGATGACGCGGGCGCCGAAACCGCGCAGGGAATGGGCGCTCCCCTTCCCCACGTCGCCGTAGCCGCACACGACGGCGGTCTTCCCCGCGATCATCACGCCCAGGGAGCGCTTGAGGCCGTCGGCCAGGGATTCACGGCAGCCGTAGAGGTTGTCGAATTTCGACTTGGTGACGCTGTCGTTGACGTTGATGGCGGGGACGAGGAGCCGGCCCGCCTCGAGCATCTGGTAGAGGCGGTGGACCCCGGTGGTGGTCTCCTCGCTCACCCCTTTCCAGGCGGCGACGGCGCGGGTGAACCAGCCGGGGCGCTCGGTGGCGCAACGCTTGAGGAGGGCCTTGATCACCTCCTCCTCGCGGCTCTCGCTCTCGCTGTCCACCCAGTCGCTCCCCTGCTCCATCTCGTACCCCCGGTGCAACAGGAGCGTGGCGTCGCCGCCGTCGTCGACCACCAGCTGGGGGCCCTCCCCCCCGGGGTGGGTCAGCGCGCGCAGGGTGAAGTCCCAATACTCCTCCAGGCTTTCCCCCTTGAAGGCGAACACCGGGACCCCTGCGGCGGCGATGGCGGCGGCCGCCTGGTCCTGGGTGCTGAAGATGTTGCAGCTGGCCCAGCGCACGCTCGCGCCGAGGGCCACCAGCGTCTCGATGAGAACGGCGGTCTCGATGGTCATGTGCAGGGAACCGGTGATCCGGGCGCCGGCCAGCGGCCGGCTCGGGCCGTATTTCGCGCGCACCGCCATGAGCCCGGGCATCTCCTGCTCCGCCACTTCGATCTCCCTGCGCCCCAAGGCGGCCAGGCTGGGATCCGCGATGACAAAGTCGGTCGTGTTCCCTGGAACCAGGGCTGACGTTGTGCTTGACATAAGCGGGGTATCCTTTCAAAAATTAATATATCGACAAATCCGGATGGGATGATATAAAGAGGAGTGCCCGCTGTCAACCATTTTTTCCCGGGAGGAGAAAACATGGCGTCGGTCCTGAAATCGTTGCGCGCGCTCGCGGATCCCACGCGGCTGAGAATGGTCGCCCTGCTCGAGGGGGAGGAGTTGTCGGTGCAGGAACTGCAGGAGATCACCCGCCTGGCGCAGTCACGGATCTCGACCCACCTCGGGCTCCTGCAGAAGTCGGGCCTGGTCCGTTCGCGCCGCGAGGGGAAGCGCGCGTTCTACCGGCTGGCCGGGGGGCTGGAGCCCGCGGCGGAGGAGCTCGTGCGCGCGGCCATAGCCGGGGCCGTCGAACTGGAGGAGCATGCGGCCGACCGGGTCAACCGCAGGCGGATCCTGAAGCGGCGGCGGGAGCGGGCGGAAGTCTACTTCAACCAGGTGGCGGGGCGCTTCGACCGGGTGTACGGCCCCGGGCGCTCCTGGCAGGGGTTCGGGCACCTCCTGCTGCGCATCCTCCCCCCGCTCGAGGTGGCCGACCTCGGTTCGGGCGAGGGACTGCTGGCCGACCTCCTGGCAAGGCGGTGCCGGAGGGTGATCGCCGTCGACAACTCGGAAAAGATCGTGAGATTCGGCGCCGCCCGGGCCAGGAAGAACGGGATCCAGAACCTGGAGTTCCGGCTCGGCGACCTGGAAGACCCGCCGATCGCGCCCCAGAGCGTGGATCTCGTGATTCTCAGCCAGGCGCTTCATCACGCCGCCGACCCGGCGGCGGCCCTGGCCGCGGCCTACAGGCTGCTGCGCCGGCCGGGGCGCATCCTCATTCTCGACCTGCTGAGCCACGGCTTTGAACAGGCACGGGAGTCCTACGGCGACACCTGGCTCGGTTTCGCGGAGAGCGACCTGGAGCAGTGGCTGGAGCAGGCCGGTTTCCGCAACATCGATATCAGCGTGGTCGCGCGCGAGGAGGAGGAGCCCCATTTTCAGACGCTCCTGGCGGAGGGGGAAAAGTGAGGGCGCGTCCTTCGTCGAAGAGCCGCTGCCATCTCCGGCGCAAAGGGTAGAGGAGGAGCGAGCGGAGGAGGAGACGCCGGATTTCGGCGCGGCTGACCTTCACCCGCGCGGCGGGGTCGAGCGCGTTGGCCGCGCCGAGCAGCCCGAGGGTCCGGACGCCGATGAGGATGGGCCAGGCCGAGGCCAGCCGGACCCGGACGCTCCGGAAGGGGAGAGCGGTGACATAACTCCAGCCGCATTGCAGGTGCGCTTCCGCCTCCGCCAGGTAGCGGGCGTAGAGCGGGCGGAAGAGGCGCCAGTAGCGGGTGTCGAGAAGATCGGCGGGCCGCAGCCCGTACAGGGCCAGGCGCCCGGCCGGGAGGTAGCAGCGCCCCGCGGCCAAATCTTTGGGCAGGTCGCGCAGGATGTTGACCATCTGCAGTCCCTTGCCGAAGCGGACGGCGTCCGCGAGCAGCCGCCCGCGGTCAAGGCGGGCGCGGGGGTAGAGGCGGCGCAGGCAGAGCCGGGTCCAGAACTCCCCCACGCAGCCGGCGACCCGGTAGGTGTAGTCTTCCAACTCCTCGTCCGTAGCGAGCGCCGCGATCCGGTCCGGTCCGGTCGAACCGAAACGCCGGAGGTCCGCGTCCTGGCCGGCGGTGATGATCTCGAGGACCGCGGCGATCTCGGCGCGGTCCTCCGCGCCGAAGCCGCGCAATTCCTCCAGCAGCGCGCCGAAGCCCGCGAGCAGGCGCAATTCCCCCGCCGTGGCGGAGCCGGCGCCTGCGACCGGCCCGAAGTCGGGGGCGCTCACGCCCCGGCCTTGGCCGACGTCCCGGATGGCGACGCCCATGGCGGCGAGGAGCTCGCGGCGGCGCCCGGCGGGGACCGCCTCCGTGTCGGCGACCGTGTCGGTGGCCCGGGCGAGGAGGTAGGCAAGGCGCAGCTGGGGTTTGATGGCGCGCGGGAGGATGGCGAGCGTCAGGTAAAAGGAGCGGGACACCTCCCGCAGCAGGCGCTCGAAGTTCGGCGATCGGGTCATGACGGCGGCATTGAACCACAGAACGGGGTCCGGGGGGAAATGTTTCTTGTTTCGGGCGATCGAGCCTTGGCGCGGGCGTCCCCGGAGGGTATCTTTAGGCGGTCCGCGATGTCCATCCATTCAGAACGGTGAAACAGCGAATATCATGAATATCGAACAGATTGTCGCCGGGGAACTCTCGCTGGGAATCCAGCAGGTCCAGAACGCGCTCGCGCTCTTCGCCGAGGGGGGGACCGTCCCCTTCATCGCCCGCTACCGCAAGGAAAGAACCGGGGAAATGAACGAGGTGCAGCTGCGCGCGCTCCTGGAGCGCCACACCTACCTGACGGAACTCGCGGAGCGCCGGCAGACCATCCTTAAATCGATCGAGGAGCAGGGGAAGCTCACCGACGATCTCAGGGCGAAGATCGAAGCCTGCATGCAGAAGACCGGGCTCGAGGACCTCTACCTCCCCTACAAGCCCAGGAAACGGACGCGGGCCACCGTCGCGCGGGAGAAGGGGCTGGAGCCGCTGGCCGTTCGGATCCGGGAACTCAACACGCCCGGCGTCCCGGAAGCGGACCTCGAAGCGGAGGCGGCCGCCTACGTGAACGCGGACCTGGGGGTCGCTTCCGCCGTGGAGGCGCTGCGGGGGGCGTCGGACATCCTGGCCGAGGAAGTTTCCGAGCGGGCCGAGTTGCGGCAACACCTGCGCCAATACATCCTCGACGAGGGGTATTTCGTGTCGGAGATCGGGGACGATTTCCCCGCGGGCACCACGAAATTCGAGATGTACCGCGACTACAGGGTGAGGGTCCGGGACATCGCGCCGCACAACATGCTCGCGCTGCGGCGCGGCGAAGCGGAAGGGGTGCTTTCGTTCACCATCGACTTTGACTCCGGAACCGTCGCTTCCTGGCTCGAGGAGCAGGAGATCCAAAGCGAGGCGGGCGCAGTGCGGGAGTTTTACCGCGACATGCTCGCGGACGCGTTCGAGCGGCTGATGCGGACCACCCTGATCGGAGAGGTGCGTTACGACAAGAAACAGGAAGCCGACCGGGAGTCGATCCGGACCTTCGAAGCCAACCTGCGCGAACTCCTGCTGGCCAGCCCGGCGGGGATGAAGCCGACGCTCGGGATCGACCCCGGGTTCCGCACCGGGTGCAAGGTCGCGGCGGTGGACCGCACGGGGAAGCTCCTGGAGTACGTGACCCTGCAGCCCCACAAATCGGAGCGGGAACGGGAGCAGGCGGCCGCGGTTTTGGCCGACCTGGTCCGGAAGCACCAGGTCGAACTCGTGGCCATCGGCAACGGGACCGCCGGGCGCGAAACCGACAGCTTCGTCGCCGAGGTCCTCGGGCGGCTGGACCGGAAGCCGGTCAAGGTCATGGTGAGCGAGGCGGGGGCCAGCGTCTACTCGGCGAGCGAGGCGGCGATCGAGGAGTTCCCGGACCTCGACCTCACCGCCCGGGGGGCGATCAGCATCGCGCGCCGGCTCCAGGACCCCCTGGCGGAACTGGTGAAGATCGACCCCAAGTCGATCGGCGTCGGGCAGTACCAGCACGACGTGGACCAGCGCCTGCTGCGGGAAAAGCTCAACGACACGGTGGAGAGCTGCGTCAACTACGTCGGCGTCGACCTGAACCTGGCGTCCCGGGAACTGCTCACCCATGTCGCGGGGCTCTCGTCGTCCGTGGCGCGCAACATCGTCGCCTACCGCAACGAAAACGGCGCCTTTCGCAGCCGCGGGGATCTGCTCAAGGTGCCGCAATTCGGTCCCAAGACCTTCGAGCAGGCGGCCGGGTTCCTGAGGATCCGCGACGGCGCCAACCCGCTCGACAACACCGCCGTGCACCCCGAGAGCTATTTCATCGTCGAGCGGATCGCCGCCGATCTCGACGTTCCCCTGGAGAGGGTCACGGAGGATCCCGCCGGGCTCCGCGCCCTCGACCTGAAGAGGTACGTCACGGGGGAGGTGGGCGAACCGACCCTGCGCGACATCGTCGCGGAGCTGGAAAAGCCGGGGCGCGACCCGCGCGCGGAATTCCGCTACGCGCGCTTCGACGAAGGGGTCAAGGAAATCAAGGACCTCGTCGTGGGGATGGAGCTCGAGGGGGTGGTCACCAACGTGGTCAATTTCGGCGCTTTCGTCGACATCGGGGTGCACCAGGACGGGCTGGTGCACGTGTCCCAGCTCGCCGACCGGTTCGTGGACGACCCGAAGAAGGTGGTGAAGGTGGGGCAGATCGTCAAGGTGCGGGTGCTCGAGGTCAACGAAGGGCTCAAGCGGATCTCGCTCTCGATGAAAACGCCCGGCCGGCCGGGCGGCTTCGCGGCACGGGACAAAAAAAGGGGGGCGGAGAAGCGGGCGGCCCCGCGCGGGAGGACACCCGGCGAGGCGGGCCGGGCGCCGGCATCGGTCCAGGACCTGATGACCAAGTTCAACCGGCCGCGGTAAGGGCGCTCATCCCCGCAGGAAGGCGAGGACGTCGTCCGATTGGAGCAGGCGGCGGGCCTGCTCGCGCCCGCGCTCGAAGGTGCGGAGCGCCGTGGCGTTGTCCCGGCAGAGGAATCCCGCCTCGATCTCGTGGTCCGGGCTGATGACCAGCAGGCGCCGCTCCCGGAGGGCGCGGCGCGCCTCGGGCTCCCGGTCGAAGCGATGCAGCCGGGAGCTGGTTTCCCAGAGCGCCCCCTTCGGGTCGCAGCAGAAGACGAGGGTCCGGTCTGCCGCCGCCCAGCGGGCGAGGGGGGCGAAGGCGGGGTCCGAGCGGAAGCGGCCGAAAGGCATCTTGAGCGTGTAGCCGCCGTCGATGAAAACCGCGCCCGCATCCCCCGGGTATCCCCCCTGGCCGAGCTCCGCGGGTGTCACCGGGTCCCCCATGGCCACCGGGATAAGGCAGGAGGTCTCGATGACACGGTGGTAGTTCTCCCGCGTCAGGGGGCGGACCGTTTCCGAGCGGATTTCCGGGGGAGGATGGAGGGCGAAAACCACCGGGTCCTCCGCGTAGCCGCCCGGGAGGTATTTCCATGCCCCGGGCAGCTTGCGCGTCGCCGCCTTCAGGAAAAGGCGGAGGCGGTCGGCGCGCCCGAAGGGGCGGCTGTCCCGGCGGCGGACGCGAGTGGTGAAGATCAGGAGGCGGCGCGGGGGGTCGGCGTCAAAGACCGCCTCGAGTTCGCGCGCGGCCATCACGTAGCGGATCGAGCTTTGGAGCAGGGCGCGGAAACGGTTGCCGCCGCGCGCCGGGGACTCCAGGGTGCCCCAGTGGCGCCACCCCTTGATCACCGTTTCCTCGGTCCCGGTGGCAACGTCGGCCGCGGCGTAGGCGCCTACGGAGGCCCCCATGACGGTGCGGGGGAGAGCGCCGCTTGGGCGGCACCGGCGCATGAATTCGTAGAGCACTCCCCCCTGCCAGGCGCCCCGCCCCGCGCCCCCGGAATCCAGAATCCAGCGAAAGGTCGTATCCATCGGCTTGCGGCTAGGGCCGGTCCCGCTCGTACGCCTCGTCCACGGCCAGGTCCGTCCCGTCGGCCGCGGCGGTCGCCAGGCGGTCGCAGCGCTCGTTCTCGGGATGGCCCGCGTGACCGCGGACCCAGAGAAACTGGACCTGGTGCATTCGGCACAGCTCCAGCAGGCGCTCCCAGAGGTCGGGGTTGACCGCCGGTTCCCGGCGGTTGCGCATCCAGCCGTTGGCCCGCCAGCGGGCGGCCCACCCTTTCTCGATCGCGTTGACGAGGTACTGGCTGTCGCTGTAGAGGCGGACGCGGCACGGTTCCTTCAGGGCCTCGAGCCCCGCGATGGCGGCCAGGATTTCCATCCGGTTGTTGGTCGTCAGCCGGAACCCGGCTGAAATCTCCCTCCGGCCGGAGTCATGCACGAGCACCACCCCGTAGCCGCCCGGCCCGGGGTTGCGGCGGCAGGCCCCGTCGGTAAAGATCTCCACCTGTTTCACCCGGCGCCTCGCAAATAAAAACGGCCGACCCCACGGGGGCCCGCGCCGGACTTACGACTCCCGGACCACCGTGGGGGCGGGGGCTTTGGGGACCTGTTTTTCGGACACCCAGTTTTCAATCGGCGGCGTGACAGGAGCGCCCGGCCGGTCCTGGCACTTCCCCAGCGACTTGAGGAAGGCCGCCTGCTTGGCGAGCTGGATGGCCATCGCCGGGTCGACCCCCTTGGGACAGACCTGGGAACAGGCGCCGGCGAAATGGCAGCGGTAGACGCCGTGCTTGGAATAGAGCGCCTCGGAGTGTTCCTCGATCCCCTCGTCGCGCGTGTCGGCGAGGTAGCGCCATCCCTGGGTCAGGGCCTGGGGCCCGACGTAGTCGTCCGATGTCGCCGCCGTGGGGCAGGCGGACAAGCAGAGGCCGCACTTGATGCAGTAGGCGAACTGGATGTAGTTCTGCAGCTCCTCCGCCGACTGGAAGTACTCCCGGGTCGGGCTGTTCTGCTCGATCCGGTCGCGCCGGATGAGGTAGGGCTTGACCGACCGGTGCCGGTCGAACAGGCGATCGAAATCAGGGACCAGGTCCCGGATGATGTCGTAGTTGGGCAGCGGCTTGATGACAACCCGGTCCGAATGCAGTTGCGTGATCTGGTTGGTGCACGCCAGGCGCGGCAGCCCGTTGATGAACATGCCGCAGGACCCGCAGATCCCCATGCGGCAGGAGGAACGCCAGGCGAGGGTGGGGTCCTCGTGTTCCTTGATCCAGTGCAGCCCGTCCAGCACCGTCATCCCCTTGTGGAGTGGGACGGTGAATTCCTGGAGATGGGGGACCCCCCCTTTTTCAGGGTCGTAGCGCAGCACTTCAAAGACAATGGATTTCATCTTGCCCGATTCCTTAGATGTGCTCATGGTTAAACTCCCTTCATCTGAAACACCCGCACGGCGACATAGGTTCCGTAGAGGAACAGGGCAAAACCGGCAACGGTGCAGAGCCTCCCGATCGCCTTCTGGAGCGATTGCGAGAGGGAAAGTTCACAAAGGATGCTGCGAAAGCCGTACAGGCCGTGAAACAGCGCGGTTCCCAGCAGGGCGATGTAGGTGATCATGAAAAACAAATGCTGGCTGCGCGCGAAGACCTCGGCGGTGGCGGTGGGGTGGGTGGAACCGAGCCCGAGCGCCTCGAGGACGGTGCCCATGTGCATGATGCCCATGTGCAGGCCGAGCAGAAACAGTATCGCCACAGCACTCAGAATGTGCCAGAACCATAGTCTGGATTCACGCATGGTTCCCTCCTATTTCGTCAAAAAGAAAAAATCCGCGCCGGCGAAAAGGACCAGGACCGCGGTGATCACCATGGCGCCGACCAGGACGGGCCTATGCCGGATGACCGAATTGCTGTAAGGATACGACGGGAGCCCCGGCTTGCCGACCAGCAGGCCGAGTTCGACCAGTACCAGCCGGATGCCGTTGACCGCGTGGTAGAGGAAAGCCAGGTAGACCAGGAACTCGCCCACCCTGAAGAGCGGGTTGTCGAAGAAGTTCATGGCACTTTCCCAAGCCTCGGGGCCGTTGAGGCGCGTGCCGGTGACGAAGATGTGCATGAGGAAATAGGCCAGGATGCCCAGGCCGGTCAGGCGGTGCAGCGCGTAGGCGTAACGGTCGAAGCCGTAACGGCCTCCGCCGAGCCAGCCCCATAGTCCAAGGTTGTTCCTGTAACGGTGTTGCATAGGTGCTCCTCTGTCCTTGAAATATTAATATTTCCGTTCTACCGGCTTCCAGGTGTTGATCGTCACCGGCTTGTAATCCAGCCTCGGGCCCTGGTCGGTATGGAAGGCCAGCGTGTGCTTGAGCCAGTTGGCGTCGTCCCGCTGCGGGTAGTCGCGGCGGGCGTGGGCTCCGCGCGATTCCGTGCGCGTGAGCGCCCCCAGCAGCGTCACCTCGGCCAGGTCCAGCAGGTTGGCCAGTTCCAGGGCGTGGTACAGGTTGGTGTTGTAGACCGAGTTCTTGTCCTGGATGCTGATGTTCTGGTACCGGGTGCGCAGCGACCGGATCTTTTCCAGCCCCTTGCTCATCAGGTCCCCGGTGCGGAAGACCCCCGCGTGGGCGTCCATGCAGGTGCGCAGTTCCCGGCGGATTTGGTACAGGTTCTCCTCGCCGTTTTGCGACAGGAGCTCCTCGTAGATGCGCTTGTACTCGGCTTGCACCATGGCTTCGGGGACGGGGGGCGCCGCGCCGACTTCCGAGCAGTAGCGACCGGTTTCCTCGCCCGTGATCTTGCCCCACACCAGGCATTCGGCCGTGGAGTTGGAGCCCAGGCGGTTGGCGCCGTGCAGGCTGACGCAGGCGGCTTCGCCGGCGGCCCAGATCCCTTTGACCCGGGTGGCTCCCTTGATGTCGGTCTCGATCCCCCCCATGGAATAGTGCGCGACGGGGCGGCAGGGGATCGGTTCCTCGATCGGGTCGATGTCGTTGAACTCGATGCAGATCTCGCGGATGAGGGGGAGATGCTCGTTGATCCGTTTCGCCCCCAGGTGCCGCAGGTCGAGGTGGATGTAATCGAGGCCGTCCGGCCCTTCGAACCCGCGCCCCTCCTCGATCTCGATCATCTCGGAGCGGGAGATGAGGTCGCGCGGTCCCAGTTCGACCTTGGCGGGGGCGTACTTGTGCATGAAACGCTCCCCCTTGTTGTTGACCAGGTAGCCCCCTTCCCCGCGGCAGGCTTCGGTGATGAGGATCCCCGAGGGGACCAGGCCGGTGGGATGGAACTGGAGGAACTCCATGTCTTCCAAGGGGATGCCGGCACGGTAGGCCAGCGCCATGCCATCACCGGTGACCGTCTGGGAGTAGGTGGTGAACCCGTACAGGGTGCCGCCGCCGCCGCTGGCGATGATCAGGGCCTTGCCGCGCAGGACCTTGAACTTCCCCGTAGTCATGTCGATGGCCGTGAGCCCGCAGAAGGTGTTGTTCTCGATCAGGATCGAGGTGATGAAGTGTTCGTTGTAGTGCTGCACGCGCGGAAAACGGTTGACGGTGTCGTACAGCGTCTGCATTTCGAAGAACCCGGTCTTGTCCTGCGCCAGCACCGCGCGCGGGTAGCTGTGCCCCCCGAAGGGGCGCTGGGCGATACGGCCGTCGGAACGGCGGGTCCAGGGAATGCCCCAATGGTCCAACTGGAGGATTTCGCTCGGGATGGAGTGGACGAAGAGGTCCACCACGTCCTGGTCGGCCAGGAAATCGCTTCCCAGGACCGTGTCCCAGGCGTGCAGCTCCAGGCTGTCGCCATCCTCGGGACGCAGCACGGCGGCGGTGCCCCCTTCCGCGGCTACGGAATGCGCCCGCATCAGCTGGTTTTTGGAAATGAGAGCGATATCGAGATTGCCCTGGGTCACGCGCGAAGCCTCGATGGCTGCGCGCAACCCGGCTAATCCCGCCCCGAGAATGATGAGGTCATGAGTCTGAACATCAGCCATGCGACGGCCCCTCCTATTTCATTCAATAAATGTTAAGGTCAAACACTGCCTGGGATTGCGGGGTTCGGGCCGCAATCGGGTTTCGGAAAGGGCGCGCCCGGGATGCTGCCTGCAACGTTGTGCAGCAAGAAAGCGGGGAGCGCGGAATTTCCAGTTCAAGGGTACTGCTGCCGATACCTTTCGAGCCCGGCGGCCAGCACGGTGACCGCCGCCTCGATTTCGGCGCTCCGGAGAACGTAGGCGATGCGCGCCTTGTCGATCCCGCGCGAGTTCTGCATGTAGAACCCGGCCGCGGGAGCGATGAAGGTCGTGGCTCCGCCATGGGAAAACTCGTCGAGCAGAAAGGCGGCGAAATGGTCGGTGTCCCGCACCGGAAGCTGGATCAGGGTGTAGAAGGCCCCACGGGGCTTCTGGATCTCCACGCCCGGAACCTGTTTCACCGCCTGGTACAGGGTATCGCGGCGGGAGAGGAACTCGCGCCGCATATCTTCAAGGTAGCCATCCCCGATCCGTTCGAGCATGTAGGCCGCGGCGAACTGCTCGACGGTGGGCGCGGCCAGCCGCGCCTGGAGTATCTTCAGAAGCGCCGCCAGGACCGCCTCGTTGGACGAAATCAGGCACCCGATGCGTGCGCCGCACAGGCTGAAGCGCTTGGACAGGCTGTCGATGACCATCACCCGGTCGCTCGTCGGGGCCACGTGGAGGATGCTCAGGGGCTCGAGATCGTCGTAGACGAATTCCCGGTACGTCTCGTCGACCACGAAGAAGAGGTTGTGCTCCTCGCACAGGCCGAACAGGAACTCGAGGTCGGCGCGGTCGTAGACGGTGCCGGTGGGGTTGTTCGGGTTGCACAAGAGGATCGCACGTGTGCGCGGCGTGATCGCGCGTTCGATCCGGTCCCGGTCGGGGAGGGCGAAATCGTTTTCCATCTCGCTCGGGACGGGAACCAGGTTGACGCCGGCGATCGAAGCGAAACCGAGAAAGTTGGCGTAGGTGGGGTCGAAGATGAGGATCTCGTCCCCGGGGTCGCAGAATGTCATGAACAGGAAGACCAGCGCTTCGCTGGCGCCGACGGTGATCAGGAACTGCTCGGGAACGGTGTGGAGGTTCAGGCTCCGGTTGGTGTACTTCGACCAGGCGACGCGCAGCGCCTCGTTCCCCTGCGACTGCTCGTAGGCCACGACCTTCTGGTCGAAGGCCCGCATCCCCTCCAGGAATTCCCGGGGCGATTCGATATCCGGCTGCCCGATGTTCAGGCGGTACACGTGAGTTCCGGTCTCCATGGCCCGGTTGGCCAAGTGGACCAGCTTCCGGATCGGAGACGCCGGGGTCAGCCGGGCACGGTTGGAGATCGGGACCCGGGACATCGTTTTTGGAGCCTCTGCCACTGCTTTTTCCATTGCCCTACGCCCTGAAATGCGAATAAACCATTAAGACTAATCTTTTCCGCGACGGGGTTCAAGCCGTAAAGAAAGGTCCGGGCCCCAGTTAGTCGTCAGGGAACGATTGTAGCATTGATATAATGATTGTCCCATGTTCAAGATCAAGGATGTCGTCATCGACCCCCCCCTCGTCCTCGCGCCGGTCGCGGGGCACACCGATTCCCTCTTCCGTCGGGCGGTCAAGGGCTTGGGGGGATGCGGGTTGGTGGTTTCGGAGCTGGCCAGCACCGAGGGAATGACGCGCCGGCAGGGGCGGACGGCGCACATCACCCGTTTCGGGGAGGAGGAGCGCCCGGTGGCCATCCAGATCTTCGGCGCGGATCCCGCCCGGATGGCGGCGGCAGCCGCCATGGTCGAGGAGATGGGGGCCGACATCGTGGACATCAACTGCGGCTGCCCGGTCAAAAAGGTGGTGCGCCAGGGGGGAGGGAGCCAGCTGCTGCGGGACCTTCGGCGCATGGAGCGGATCTTCCGGGCGGTGCGCGGGGCGATCCGGGTCCCCCTGACGGTCAAGATCCGCTCCGGCTGGGACCACCGCTCGATCAACGCCCTGGAAGTGCTCCGGATCGCGGAAGATTGCGGGGTGGACGCCCTGGCTATCCACGGGCGCACCCGCTCCGATTTCTTCTCCGGAAAGGCCGACTGGGGGATTATCGCCGAGGTCAAGGCCCACGCCCGTATCCCCGTCATGGGAAACGGGGACGTGTTCGCGCCCGGGGATGCCGGGCGCATGTTCCGGGAGACCGGGGTCGACGGGGTGATGCTGGGGCGCGGGGTGATGTCGAACCCCTGGCTGATCCGGCAGTGCTGGGATTACCTGACCACGGGGCGGGCGGCCGCGGTGAGCCTCGAGGAGCGGATGGAGTTCATGTCCGCTTTTCTGCGCCGCGTGTGTGAGGAGGTCCCCCCGGCGGTGGCCCTGGGAAAGATCAAGAAAGTCGGCGGCGCCCTGTCCCGGGGGTTTCCCGGGGGCGCCCAGCTGCGGGGGAAGATGCATGCGGCACGCACCACGGCCGAATTCTTCGACGCCCTGGCAGGGTATTATGACGGACTGAGGGGGGCGGGGCTAGGCCAGGCCCTTGCGCCGGCGGCGCCAGCCGAAGATGGCGGCCACTCCGATGCTGATGAGGTAGAGCACGACCATCGGGGCCGACCACCAGAATAGGTTCAGCGCGTCCCCGGTGGGGGAGATGATGGCCGCCAGCAGGACGATGGCCACCAGGGCGTAGTTGAATTTCTTCCAGAGGAACCGGGCCGAGATGAGGCCGAACATCGACAGGAAGGCGGCGATCACCGGCATCTCGAAAATGAGGCCGAACCCCAGGAGCATCATGTTGGTGAGGTCGAGATACTCGTTGATCCGGATCATCGGGGTGAAGGAGGACCCCAGGTTCACCAGGAATTTGAACGCCGTGGGGAGGACGACGGTGTAGCAGAACGCGGCGCCCGACAGGAAGAGAAGGATCGAGAAGAAGAGGAAGGGGAGGACGTAGGCCTTCTCCCTTCGGTAGAGCCCGGGCGCGATGAACTTCCAGATCTCGTACAGCGTCAGCGGCAGGGTCAGGAAGATGCCGGACAGCAGCGCCACCTTCATATATAAGGTAAAGGGGTCCGTGGGGTTGGTGTAGGCCAGCTTGGTCCCCTCGGGAAGCGACTGGGTGATGGGGATCGCCAGGAAATTGTAGATCCGCCGGGCGAAGAACCAGCTGACGATGAACCCGACGCCCAGGTAGATGGCGATGTGGACCAACCGCTTGCGCAGTTCGTCCAGGTGGTCCAGGAAGGACATCTTCCCCGATTCATCCTCCGGTTCCGGGGCTTTGCGCTTCGGCTCCGCGGCGGCGTCACTCATCTGATTTCTTTGGTTCCGAGGTCTGGGGTTCCGAGGCCTGGG
>JAAYAJ010000081.1 GCA_012719455.1 Acidobacteriota bacterium
AATTGGGGACGTCCCACACGTTTCCCATTTTCCGGCAGCGGCAGGGCTGTTGCGGGAGATGGATGCTTGCGAAAGCGAGGAATCCGGAGGACGATTCCGGTTGTTACCGTATAGAATAATAGGGAAACGTGTGGGACGTCCCCAATTGGGAGGTTTGGGGTGAGCGAGGGGATTCGAACCCCCGGCCGCTGGAGCCACAATCCAGAGCTCTGCCAACTGAGCTACGCTCACCACCCTTGAAAACTAACCGGAATGATAGCATGGAACCCGGGGTGACGCCATTGATTCTCTCCGGTATTTCACCCTTTACCGGCTGAATTTCGCCAGCGTGTCCAGATAGTACTCCGGCAGGCCGATATCGTAGCGCTGGCCGTCGATCATCAGCCCCAGGAAGCCGTCCTCGCGCCGCAGCCGGTCCAGCGCCGGCGTCAGCTGGAACTCCCCGCGATCCCGCACGTTGTTGCGGATATTTTCCTCGAGGAACTCGAAGATCTTCGGCTTGATGATGTACTGACCGAAGACGGTCAGGTATTCCCCGCCGGGAAGGCCCGGCACGCGCAGGTTTTCACGCGCGTATTCCACCGTGGGCTTTTCGGCGAACTCGCTCACGCTGAGGAGCCGCTCCGGTTCGAGCCACACCCCGGTAGCCACACCGAAGTTGCCGAGGTGGCGCTCTTCGGTGCGCCTGAGCCCCAGGACGCTCGCCCCGTGCCCGTTGTAGGCATCCACCAGCTGCCGGGCGCAGCTCTCCTTGCGGTTGGAGCGGTAGAGGTGGTCCCCCAGCATGAGGAGAAAGGGCTCGTCCCCCACCGCTTCGCGCGCGGCGTAGACGGCGTGGCCGAAGCCCTCCTGCACCGTCTGCAGGGCGAACTTCACCTTCCGTCCCATTTCGAGGATGCGGCGGGCGTACTCCTGGGCATGGCGCGGAAGCTTGTTGTAGTTTTCGATCGTGACCTGTTCCTCGAAGAAGGATCGGAATTCCGGGAGATCCTCCTTCTGTACCACGATGATCACCTCTTCCATCCCCGCCCCGAGCGCCTCCTCGACCAGCAGCAGGATCGCGGGCTTGGCGATGCCGTCCCGGTCGACGATGGGAAAAAGTTCCTTCTTGGTCGCCTTGGAAGCCGGGAAGAGACGCGTGCCGAAGCCGGCCGCGGGGATGACGGCCTTGCGTACCCCCCGTCCCGCCCGCAGCGTCAGCGGCAGGCACGACATCCCGAGTTCGCGCTCGACGATTTCGATCACGGCCCGCTGATCCTCGGCGCTCCGGGCCAGCAGCTGCGCCGTGCCGTCCCCCTGGGAGCCCACCCCCTTCCCTCCCCAGATATGGGGAGCGAGCGCCTCCAGGCCGAGCACGCGGTGCAGCCGCGGCGCCGTCAGTTCCTCCGGACAGGCCGGGATTGCGTAGCGGTCGAACGCCTCCTGGGCCTCCCGCATCAGCGCCCCGAGCCCCCGCGCGTCGGACGTTTCCAGTTTTCCGACCGCCCGCTGCACGATGTCCCGGTTCATCGGGCCGAAGAGCTTCTGGACGCCGCGCTCGACCTCGTTGTCGGCAAATGGATAGGCGCGGTTGAGCCGGGCGAGGATTTCCAGGGTGTCCTTCTCCCCCTCGAGGTCCACCAGCACCAGGTAGAGGTCCTCGGGCACCCGCAGCTCCTTCACCTCGACCCGGTCGCCGTCGTAGGTCATCAGGATGGGGCGGTTGCCGAAGGCACACCCCTGGTCCATCCGTCCACAGCGCGAGGGGGTGGAGATCTCCCCCTGGTAGGCGAGTTCCATCTCCCCGCGGGTGGTCATCTTCAGATCGTAGACCCGGTTGAACGCCCGTGCCGCAAGGACACAGACGGCGGCGCTCGAGGAGAGCCCCTTCTTCATCGGCAGGTCGGTGCGGTAGTTGTCGATCTCGAGCCCCCGCACGTGGTAGTTGGTCAGCACCTGGTAGGCGACCCCGGCGACATAGCTCCAAAATCCCCCCCGGCTCGCCTCCGCCATCAGCGCCTCGGGCTCCATCGGGATCTCGTAGGGCCCCACCCGCTCCCCTTCCGGCGTCACCGACGTCATCACGAGCGCCGTCGGGTGCGGCCGGACCTCGGCGTAGAGCCCCTGGTCGGTCCCCGTGAGCAGCGTATACCCTTTTTCGATTTCGGAGTTGATGCGCCTGTGGCCGCCGGCCCAGTCGGAATGTTCCCCGAACAAGCAGACACGCCCCGGAACGAAGATCTTCATCCTTCCTCCTGGCGGAGATCCCCGCCCTGCCTCCAGCCGGTCCGCCGTTCGTCCCCGCGGAAAGTAGATGGTACGCCCAGCAGGATTCGAACCTGCGACCCTCTGCTTAGAAGGCAGATGCTCTATCCAACTGAGCTATGGGCGCACTCTTTTATTTTCTTATACTTACGGTTTTCTGGCCGGCAGGGGAATTGGCCGCTGTAGTGAAAACCGCAGGTGAATTCTCGGCGAGCAGTTCTATGACCTGGCGTTTGTGCTCCTGGCTGAGGTGCGCGTATCGCTGAACCATATTCAAGCTCTTCCAGTCCTCGATTCTCGAACCGTCCGAAGGTTGGCCTCCCGCATGCCCAGCCGACCTGCAAACGTACACCGCAAAACATGGGGCGCCACGCCCGTCAATTTAGCATTTCGGCACGCGGTTTGGAAGGCGGTTCTAAAACTGGCCTTGCATCCAATACGAGCGCAAGAAGCCCGGCCGGAAACCGATTCCCAAGAATATCCCGATAGAGCGGATCGAGTATCGTTTGCCGGAAGAAGAACCGGCCTGTACGGCTTGCGGGGGCTCCATGCATGAGATGAGCGAGGAGCTCCGGCATGAGGTGAAGCTGATTCCAGCCCAGGTAAGATCGTCCAGCATGCGAAAATCGTCTACGGCCGCCGCCATTGCGAGAAGAACGGGACGGAAGTGCCTATCAAGACCGCCAAGGCGCCGCGCCCCGTGATCGAGAAGGGGCTGGCCTCGCCTTCGGCCCCGGCCCATGTCATGACCATGAAGTTTGTCGATGCCGTCCCCCGGTACCGTCAGGAAAAGCATTATGCGCGGTTGGGCATCGATCTTTCCCGCGGGGTGCTTTCCAACTGGATGCTCAAGGGGAGCCAATGGCTGGAGCCATCAAAGATTTGATGAAAGAAAGGCTTCCGGTCCAAGGCATTCTTCATACGGATGAGATTTCGCTCCAGGTGTTGAGGGAGCCTGGCCCTCGAAGCACTGCTGCCCTGGAATGTGAAGCTGCCGTAACCATCCCGTGTGGAAGAATTGACGCTTAGCTAAAGATGAACTGCGCCTGCTCATGACTCTGGATATCAAGTTCGCCGACCTTCGCAAGTATCCGCCCGGCTCCCATCCCGGCGTCATTCTCTTCCGTCCGATCTCATTGAGCCCGTTGTCCGTCAACTCCTTCATCACCGATTTATCTGCCGCACGGACCTCGACAAACTCACCGCCTGCGTCGCCGTCGTCGATCCCGTCCACGCGCGTCCGCTACCCGCTGAAAGCCGCGGAATAAACATCCGCCGATCGCTATAACATGCATGAACAGTGAGGATGGCCTTGTCAGGAGTGGAAACCTATTCCACTAGATTTCCTCTTCTTCCCGGCAAACTACGGCAAGCAGAAATAAAGTGGAAACGAAGTGGAAATAAACAGGAAAAATCTTTCCGCTTTATTTCCTCTCCGCGCGGCCTCAGCCGAACTCCAAGCCGCAGGCTTAGGGATGGTGTCTTCAATAAATTCATTCCGGCAAGCGTGGGAAAATGGATTTTTAACCTCAACGCGAACACAGGCCAAAGAAGTATTGTGTCTCGGATTGGCAGGGACCGATCCGAGATCTTCCATCACTCCCCTTGTGGCTGCCCAGATCAATCTACGTTTCGAAGCACCCAACTCGGAGCTACGGAATCGCGGCAGGATCCCGGAATTGCATGCTCTCAGGGATGGGTTACTTCGATGCCTCGGCCTCCTTTCGGCAAAACCGGATGAGCTCGGCCAGCGCGTTTGGATCATTGAGGTTCCGAAGTGGAATGTATCGAACGCCGCTGATATTGATCCGTTCTGCCAGCCGGTCTCCCTTCCTGAAAGGGACGTAACTCCATAGCATCTCTTTGTACTGTTGATCTGTCCCATCCAGTCTCTTTGCACTGGAGTGAATCGTGCGGGTTCGAACTGATAAATGTTGACCAGCTTTCTCCCATGTTCCCGAGGACAGGCTGAATCCTTCCGAATAAGAAATCTGGAGAAGACCTTTGTCGGTTCTGTATAGCGAACCAGAAATTTCTGCGAGATCTCCATTCGGTGAAATGACCAAAATGTGCCCGAGCGCAAATTTCTTTCCCGGTCGATCCGGTCGCCGAACCAATTCCCATTTCAGCGGGTCGTTAATATACAGAGACGTTGAATCGAGAGCCGAAGCGGGTGAAATCAACAGAACAATAATAGTCAACAGGAGCCTTTTCATTTACGCCTCACCTCCCACCGGCTGAACCGGTAATCCGCCCGATCCATCTCGAGCCGCGCGCACTCCCCCGAAGCCATCACGGCTTCGCCGATCGGATTCCCTTGCTGAACATAAAGAGAACCCGGTGTTCAAGGTTCCGAGCTTTTTCCCACTCATATTCAAAATCCATGCTGACTCGACGTCCCGAAGAAAGATGCTCGGATGGGATTTGAAAACGAACACTGCCACCAGAAGGTATCCACGACGTTGATCCAACAGTACAAGCACTTCCAGCTCGTAGACGTTGGTATGTCTCCTCGTTTATGATTTGGCCAGTCGTAGGCAGTGATTCGCCTGAGAGTTCTTCAACGGCATAGCAAGGGGAGACGATGATTCCGCTGCGGAGCGCCAGTATCCCATTGCCGTCCATGAGGGTCAGGGGGCGCACCTTTTCTCCGATGTAGAGAGATTCCGTTCTAATGCTGATCGTCCACTTGCTGTTGTTGTGCAACTGAAGCCAAACAGTCACCCCGACGTTCCCATTGGATACAGCTTCGGAGCGCTCATACACGATATAAACGGACGGCTGTTCTGCGTCCAGAAGCATTTCGTTTGCAGTGGAGCTCGGAATAAATAGTAGCATTCCCAGCGGGGCCATCAATAGAAACAAGTCTCGCATATGGCACCTCTATTCGATCAACTTTTTACCTGGGGCTCCAGGCGTGACCTTGTACAGCCCATTTGGATCGGAAAGAACACTGTTGATTCCGTTGGATCGAAGCGTATTTACATCCGTGCTTGATAGTGCGCAAAGACGTTCTACAAAAACATTATCACGCCAGCAGCCCATGCCATCCATACCTATCTGGATTTCGTTCTTTTTGAGAGCCCATGTGAATTCGCCGCTCGTGAACTGGCTGCCTCGCTCCATGTTGAAAATATCGCGGCGGCCGTTTCGGCATCCCGTTCTTTGCCGGTGAATTGGAGGATCCAGGTTGGACGACACGCTGTAAAGCATGGGGTGGAACCCATCATAAGCCTGTTTGACAAATCATAGCTTTATAGATCCCATCGTGAAGCTAAAGAGTGTGCAGCGTCTCTGCTATCTTGCTGGCAATCGGACCGGGATCGGCTCAGAAACAAGAGTGTCGATTATAAGCTGGCCCTTTTTGTTCCATTTTTGCAGGAGCTGATCGTGAAGACATGCGACCGCTTTCTTATTGAGCAAAAACCCGGGCCTCGTGAATAATGTCTCTGACTCAATAATACCGCGTGTAATCCTCGACCTTCATGTTCCCGCAACTACCACCTACCTGCAAATGGATGTAACTGCCTAGATGCTGGGGTCCGAAATGTAACTGAACATCCAAGCTTGCTTTTCATCCGCTCCGCGCATCGATTTCCTCCTCAACATCTATATACGCCTGAGGAGACAATTCCTATTACGTAATTTGGGATGCAAATGGCGACTTTTTCAGCATCCTGTTAGAGGAAACGCGTTTCCGCTTTATTTCCTCTCCCAAACGATTTGAAAAATCGCTTGGAGGTATTGCATCTCGGGCTGGGAGAGCCTGGCTCGACCAACCAGAGAATCTCCATCACTCCCCTTGCGGCCATTCAGATCAATGCAGTTTCGAAGCGTCAAACTCGGAGTCGGGGAAATGGGCGCAACAATCGCACCGGAAATAAGTGGACGGCGGAAATGAGCCCCCCTGTTTTGCCTATTTTATTCCAGCATTCTTGTTTGAATATCTCCACTTCAGAATGGGACCAATTGAAAACGTACCAATCCAAAAAAGGATGGCTACAATCAGCATCGTTAACCCTTTCAGGTATTCTCGCCTGTAGTCCTCAGCCCCAAACCCGTGTAATTCAGGAACGATTCGATATTGGTGGACAAAAAACGCCAAAAACAAAAGAGTCCAAACTACGTCCAAGACTATTAGAGTCCTGAGGTTTGTCCTTGCGTAATTGCTACCTTTCCAAAGGACAAGTCCGGCAAATGCTAAACCAATCAAGAATAGAATTGTCTTTGCTAAGGCGTTTAACTCAAGAATTTTAAAGCCATTGAGCTGCAGCCTATCCAAAACAGCAAATCCCATCATCAAAACTGCACAGGCAATTGCAACGTAATGAATTAAACGCCAAAGCATCTTCATGATTGACTTCTTCTATGCAACTGAGCTATGGGCGCCCATGGAATGCGGCGCAGTACATCGGATGGGGCGCGGCGGTCTCAAGCGTCAGCCGTTCAGGATGCGGGTGCGGATGCTGCTGTCGAGCGCGGCGATCTCCGCGCCGATGCCGCGCGACAGCGTGCGCTCGGCGTCCATGATCAGGTACCCGATGCCGTCCCGGGTGTGGTAGGACTGGGCCTTGATGTTGACTCCCATCCCCGCCACCAGGCCGTTGACGCGGCTGAGCACGCCCGGTACGTCCTTGTGGATGTTGAGCACGCGCAGGCTGTCGGCGAGCTTGGGCATCTGCACCTCGGGGAGGTTGGCGCAGCCTGTGGAGATTCCGCTCAGGGCATAATCGCGGAGCGCCTCGGAAACCTCCAGCCCGATGTTGCGCTGCGCCTCCTCGGTGCTCCCGCCGATATGGGGGGTCAAAATGACGTTGTCCAGCCCGCAAAGTTCGGACTGGAAGGGGTCGCGGCTCGAGCTCGGTTCCTCCGGGAACACGTCGAGCGCCGCCCCGGCAAGGTGCCCGCTCCGCAGCGCCTCGCCGAGCGCCGCGATGTCCACCACCGAACCGCGGCTGAGGTTGAGCAGGTAGCTCCCCGGGCGCATCCGCTCCAGCTGCGCCCGCCCGATCATTCCCCGCGTCAGCTCGGTATCGGGCACGTGCATCGTGACGAAGTCCGCCGTTGCGAGCAGTTCGTCCAGGTTCGCGACCTGGCGCGCGTTGCCGAGCGCCAGCTTCCTGACGATGTCGTGAAACACGACCTCCATGCCGAGCGCTTCGGCGAGCAGCCCCACCTGGGGGCCGATGTGGCCGTAACCGACGATGCCGATCGTCTTGTGGCGGACCTCCATGCAGCCCACGGCCGATTTCTGCCAGCGCCCGAGGTGCAGCTCCATCGAGCGCTGCGCCGCACGCCGGGCGAGCATGATGACTTCGGCGATGGTCAGTTCGGCGACGCTGCGGGTATTGCTGAACGGGGCGTTGAAAACGGCGATCCCCCGGCGCGTGGCGGCATTCATGTCGACCTGGTCGGTCCCGATGCAGAAACAGCCCACCGCGATCAGTTCCGGCGCCGCGGCGAGCACCCTGTCGGTAATCCGCGTCTTGGATCGGATGCCGAGCAGCTGCACCCCGCCGAGCTTGTCCACCAGCTCGTCCTCGGAGAGCGCTCCCGCCATCGTCTCCACCCGAAAAGCCCCGCCGGCACGAAAACCCTCAGCAGCCACAGGGTGGATGTTTTCAAGGAGGAGGACGGCGGGGGCCTCCCCCCTCTCCGTCGGATGTTGTGCCTTCATCGCCGATGCCCTGTCCTTTACGCTATGGTTCCCGCCCGCCGGCGGGAACCGGTTATGCCTCGAGAGCCAGCGGCACCTGCATGCACAGGTTCATCGCCGGAGTCACCTCCCCGAATATGGCCATCATGGCCTCGACCAGGTCGATGCCGGAACTGCCGGCGACCTCTTTCGGAGACATCGGGTAGTATACCTGAAATCCGGCCCAGGAGGAGGGGTCAGCCTCGGTGAGCGTCCTGTGGAGCAGGCCCATATCGGGAAACTCCCCCCGGCCGAAAGTGGTGCGGGGCTCCCAGCTCCCGGCGTCGATCCGGAACCCCTCCCGGCGCACCAACCGGCGCAGGCGCCGCTCCATCTCCCCCCCGGGCACGAGGGCCGCAAGCAGCCGGTGCCAGTCCCAGTCCGGTCCGAGCCTGATCTGCAGATTCCCCGCCGGCGGCCGGATCATCCCCCGCTCTACCGAAAACCCGCACTTGAAAAGGCCGCCGTCGATGGTGAGAAAGAACTTTGAGCAGCCGAAACTCACCTTCGAGGAGACCGGCTTGGCGCTGCGGTTGGAGCGGGAGACGAAGCCGATCCATTGCCAGTAGACGCCCCGGCCGTAGCGCTCGGTCACGAAGCCCTCCCGGTAGCGCGCCTCCAGCGCGAGCTTCAGGATGCGGGTGATCCGCTGGTGGTCCTCGAGGTTCCCCACGCGGATGCCGCGTTCGAAATCGAGGAAATCGGGCTCGAACCGGATCGCCGTCCGCGGGTAGGGGGCTTGGATTTTCAGGGCCATGATCCCTCTCTTCCGGCGCCCGCCTCTTCCGGGACCCCTTCCCGGTCCGAGGACAGCGTCAGGATGCAGCCTCGACGCGCACGCCACCAGCCGGAGAAAAGGCGCCCCGATTGCAGGCAGCGCCCCGTCCAGGGATTCCAGCCGTCGCGCTCTCCGTCCGCGGCCGACCAGGGATCCACCTCGACGCTGCGCGTATCGCGCCTCAGCCCTGCGCGCAGAGCCTTCAGCACGCTCTCCTTGGCGCTCCAGACCAGGTTGGTCCGCAACGTCCGCGCTTCCCCCGTCGCCTCGAGGCAGAAGCCGATCTCCCCGGGGGTGAAGTAGTCGCGCACGAGGGCCTCGCCGCGCTCCTCCAGCCGCTCGATGTCGCACCCGAGAGCGACCGGCGCCGCAGCGACCGCGCACAACCCGCACCCGCCGCTGTGGCTGATCGAGAGGGCCACAGGCAGGGGCACGCCGTCCCGGAACGCTTCGGGGGCGCCGTCGGCCGCGGCGCGGATTTCGAGACTGTCAGGGGACAAGCCGGGGATTGCGAGAAAAGCCCGGACCGCGCGCTTGGCCGTCCAGCGCCCCAACCGCCAATCCTGCCGGCGCTTGGCAAAGCGCAACGCGGCCGCTACGCGGCGCTCGTCCGCGTTCAGCCAGTCATCCCCCTCCGGAACGTCCTCGAGATGCTGCAGGAGCCAACCCAGTCTTTCTTTCATAGCACCGCGGGGCAGGCTCCGGCGCGCGCACCATGCCGCCGGAGCCTGCCGGGGACTACCCGTCGGCTTTCAGCGCCTTCCGGATCGCCAGGAGCGCCTCCTCCTCGACCGTGCCCGGAAGATCCATCGTCCGGTAGCCCCGCAGGACCATGTAGACCTTCCCCTTGTCATCGACCACTTCCGCGTCGTAAGCGCCTTCGGGATTGCGGCGGACGACGGCCAGCAGCCCCGCCCCGGGAGCGCTTTCGAGCGCGGAGACGATCTCGAGTTTCTCGAATCCGTAGGGGAGCCCCAGGCGGGCTTCCCCGGCCAGGCCCAAGAGGCTCGCGGTCTGGAAGCAGAGTTCCACGAACCGGGGAGCGACGACGAGCGGCAGCTCCGCCGGCAGGTGGTTGGGGGGGAGCGAGCCGGCGAACCGACCCACGATCTCCTCCCCCGATTTCCAGGCGCTGTCGATCACCTGGTAGGCGGGGCCGTGGAAATAGACCCGGTAGATGCTGGCAGCCTCGGCCCCGGTTGCGCCTTCCGCCCCGGGAACCTCCTGCTTTTTCTTCCCGGCGGGGGCTTTGGCGACCAACCGCACCTTCCCGGTGAAGTGGGTGGTGACCTCGGGCTCCGTCTGCCCGTGAAGCCGGCGCGCACCAACCAGGGAGCAATCTGCGACGACGTCTTCGCCGTCGACGGCGTACCGGGCGCTGAGCGTCACGGTACGCGGCTGGTTGCGGTAGAACTTGAACGGGGCCAGGAACGTCACCTCCTCCACCCCCCCTATGAACAGGTCGGGGAAGAGGAGCCGGGCCGCTTCGGCCATCCCCTCGATCCCCATGACCCCGGGAAGAACCGGGGTGCCGTCGATCTGGTGATCGTACAGGAAGGGCTGCTGTGCGGGATCGAGCGTCGTTTCAACCGTCAGCCCGCTGTAAAGCCCCATCCCCTTCACTTCCCCGATCATGACCCCGCGCCCCGCCAGAAGCGGGGCCAGCGCCCCCTCGGCGTCGACGTCGAGGCCCCCTTCGGGATCGAACTCCGTCACCATGATCCCCAGGCGCTGCCCGATGACCACCTCCCCGCGCGTTCCCCCGGTCAGTTCCCGGCGCACCACGGGGATTCCCGCCTCAGGCGCCAGCATGTCGATCCCCGCCTGTTTCATAATGGTCGGGATCGACCCCCGCGACGCCA
Source organism: Acidobacteriota bacterium (assembly GCA_012719455.1). Lineage (GTDB taxonomy): Bacteria > Acidobacteriota > UBA6911 > UBA6911 > UBA6911 > UBA6911. Next base: position 10,580 of record JAAYAJ010000081.1, read on the forward strand.
TGCCGATACCGCTCCAAGCGGTCCAGTCGATGGCGATCCCGAACGAGTCGGGGCGCGACGAACGGAAATGGGACACGCACTTGCAGAGCAGGTCGTTGGCCGAACTGTAGTCGGTCTGCCCCGCGTTGCCGAACCTTCCGGCTACGGAACTGAAGACCACGGCCGCCCGGAGCGGCATGTCCCCGGCGCCGGAGAGGAGATGGAACCAGCCGGCGCTCTTCACATCGAAGACCCGGTCGAACTCCTCCTGGGCCTTGTCCGGGATGGCACGGCTGATCTCGAGCCCCGCCGCGTGCAGGAGCACGTCGACCCGGCCGTGGCTCTGGCGGATCTCCTCCATCACCCGGCCGACCGCCTCCGCATCCATCAGGTCGAGGCTCCGGTAGTGGGCTGTCCCCCCGGAACCCTGCACCGCCCGGATGGCGTCAAGGGCCGCGGCCCGGCGCTCGAGCGCCGCCAGCTCCCTGTCTACCATCACCGGGGTGACCCGTTCCCCCCCGGCCTTGAGGCGTTCGAAGATGTCGCGCTTCAGGCCTTCGCGATCCGACCGGAGGCGCGCAAGATCCCCGTCAGCCGGATCCGGCTCGGGAGTCATGTCGAGCAGGTAGAAGGTCCCGCCCGACGTGCCGGCCAGGTCAGCCGTGATGGCCGAGACAATGCTGCCGGCCGCACCCGTCACCACGAACACGGTGTCCTTGTCAAGGGTGAGCCCCCCGCCGTCAGCTGCGGGGCGTTCGGACAACCCGATCGCGTAGCGCCGCCCGTCCCGGTACCCGATTTCCACGGCCCCCGGATCACCGAGCGTCTCCCCGATCAGGAGGTCGGCCAGCGCGCTGGTCTTGCGGCTCGGCTCGAAGTCGACGGCCTTGACCGTCGCCTCCCCCTTCTCCCGCTTGAAGGCCTTGGCGAATCCCGTCACCGCACCTCCGAGCGGGTCGAAGGCGCCCGCCTCGTCATACCCATGCATCCCCCCGAGGCGTGTCGCCGTCACCAGGAAGGTCCCCGGGGCACCGATCCCGGCGTAGAGCGTCTTCATGGCGGCAAAGAGGAGTTTGGCCCGGACCCGGGTCGCCTCCCGCCACTCCGCGGCGTTCATTTCCGCGACCGGTTTCGGGCAGTCAAGCGCAGGAAGCCAGTAAACCCCCTGAACGGGGCCCGCGGCCGCCCAACGCTCGAGCTGCGCCCCGAGTTCATCCACCCCGGGCGCCTCTTCGATAAGGAGCGTTTCCACTCCCATCTTTTCCAGTTTGGCGACCAGGGCCCGGGCGATTCCACCCTGGTCGGGCATGATCACCACCCGGCTGCCGGCGCCGAGCGACACCCCCGTGGGCTTGCACAGCGCCAGGGAGGGGCGCAGCTGCGGCACCGGCACCCGGCGCGCCACGGCGTTGGCGGCCTCCATGCTGCCCGCCACCGTCTGCACTGCCGCCGGAGCGGCCGTTTCCGGAGCCGACGGCGCCGCGGCGCCGCCCTCCCCCTGCCTCAGGCCGGGCTTGCGGTCGTAGACGAACCCGATCACGTGGGCCAGCGTCGGGAAATCACGTAATTTGAGGTCATCCTCGCGCGGGATGTCGTAGGCTTCGCGGATGGCGGCGAACATCTCCGCCTGTTTCACCGTGTCGACGCCCAGATCGGCCTCGAGATCGAGGTCGAGATCGAGCATGTCGATCGGGTAGCCGGTCTTCTCGGCGATGATCGCGAGCACCTTTTCCCGCACCGGGTCCGCCGCCGGCTGAACCGGCGCCGCTTCGATCGGGGCGGCCTGGACCGGAGCACTTACTGTTGGCGCGGACGGTTTTGCCGCGGCCAGGTCGGGCCGGCGGTCGTAGGCGAACTGGATCACATGTCCCAGCGTCGGGAAGTCCC
>JAAYAJ010000082.1 GCA_012719455.1 Acidobacteriota bacterium
ACGCGCGTGATCCGCGCCCCCAGCATCCCGGCCGTGCACGATTCGGCCACGGCCAGCGTTTGGCCCGATTCCCGGAGCAGGCGCCCGACGACCTCCTCCATCGTTTCCCCCGCGGTGGAGAAAACGGCGTCCCCCAATTCCGCGTGGATCCTGGAGACCAGTTCGTCGAGTGCGCCCTCCCCCTCTCCGGCGGCTATCCATCGGTTGAGGTGGACGGCGATGTGGTGCGTGCCCGCGAGGACCGTTGCCTGCACCCCGGGATATGCCGTGTAGATCGGGGCGATCCTGGCATCCAGTTCAGATTCGGCGATCCCGGTGACATGGAGCGACCGGCAGGCGAGCCGCTCACCCCCCCCCAGATCCCTGATTTTCGGCAGGACCGCCGCCTCGAACATGGGCTGAAGCTCGCGGGGCGGGCCGGGGAGCAGGACCAGGAAATGCCCTTTCTCCTCGATCCACATCCCGGGCGCCGTCCCCCGGGGGTTGTCGAGGATCTCGGCCCCTTCGATCACCTCGGCCTGCCGCTCGTTGTTTTCGTTCATGCGGAAACCGCGGTCGGCGAACTTCTGTCTCAGGGCCCCGAGCACGCGGGCGTCGGTCCGGAGCGGTCGGCCGAGAGCCCGGGCCGCGGCCGTCCGTGTCCGGTCGTCCACCGTCGGTCCCAGCCCGCCGCTGACGAGGACCAGGTCGGAGCGGTCGAGCGCCGCCCGCAGCGCGTCGATGATCTCCCCGATTTCGTCCCCGACTACGGTTTTAAAATGAACGGAGCCGCCTGCCTCGCAGACCCGCTGGGTCAGGTAGAGGGAGTTCGTGTCGATATGGTCCGGTGTCAGCAGTTCCGATCCGACGGCGATGATCTCGGCCTTCATGTCGCTCCTCCATTCTCCTACAGGAGCCAAAGGACGGCGTGCAGGAGCAGGTTGGCGTACACGCCGGCCAGCACGTCGTCGGCCATGACACCGACCCCCTTCCCGAGCGCTTCCAGCTTCCGGATCGGAAAGGGCTTCCAGATGTCGAACAGGCGGAAGAAAAGGGTGCCGAGGAGGAGGGTGTACACGCCGATGGGGATGAACAGGAAGGCGATCAGTTGCCCGGCGACCTCGTCGATCACGACGAAGGGGGGGTCCTCGATCCCGGTGGCCCGGCCGATCGCGTCCGAAGCCAGGATGCCGGCGAAGATGATCAGGCAGATGGCGCTGATGTACAGCCCCGGCCGGATCCAGTGCGATTGCGCGTGGATCAGGTAGAGGACCAGGGTTGTCGCCAGGGAGGCGTACGTTCCCGGGGCTCCCGGAATCCTGCCGATATAGAAAACGGTTCCGGTGATAAACGCCAGGCGGTTCTTCATTTCTGCCCCTCCCGCGGGGGGGGCGGCCCGCCATCCTCGTCTTCATCCTCTTTGCCGGCGATCCGGTAGGCCCCGGTGACCCAGTTTCCCAGGTCCAACAGTTGGCAGCGCTCGCTGCAAAAGGGCCGGTACGGGTTTCCCGTCATTTCGGTTTCTTTCCCGCAGCGGGGACAGGGAACGATCATTCTTTTCCTCATCTAGGAGACGAT
>JAAYAJ010000083.1 GCA_012719455.1 Acidobacteriota bacterium
TCCTGGGGATAGTCATACCAGCGGTGGCCGCCGGACAGGCCGAACTCGGCCTTGCGGGATATCCGGTGATCCAGCTTCGCCCGCAGGGAGTTGCGGTTGATGCGCTGGCGGTTGAACAGCACCTCGTTCGACGACAGCCAGTCGTATTCGAGAGGAGCATAGAGTGACAGAAAGGACCAGGCGTCGTTGTAGGAAGAGGTGAACTGGTTGGAAAGCTGAAACCTCGTGTCCTTCGAAATCTCCCTCGAATAGCTCGCGTTGCCGCTGTAATCCCAGGTATCCCGTCCTTCGAACTGGTTATAGATCCGGTAGCTGGCCCCGGCGTCAAAATGGAACCGGGACTTGCGCTTGCCGAAGTTGAAAAACACCCGGGGCGCGAAGGAAGTGATGCCCGAGGACTGCCGGGGGCGGTCGGCCTCGGAGATATCATTGGTGTAAGCCTGGTAGGCAGCCAGGGTGAACCCCCAGGTGTTCCGGGGGCTGCGCAGGACGTCGTCCACAAACGACCGCCCCCCGATCGATTCGTATTCATCGGCGGGCTGGATCGGAACGGGGATGGGCATCTGCTCCTCCCCGTCGGCCCGCCTGGGGGCCTGATCCGGTTCGGGATACAGGATATCCAGTGTCCGGTAGCGCCCCTCCTCGGGGCTCGAAGGCTCGCCGGCCGGGGTTTCCATGATCCCGCCGTCCGCCTCCCCTGCCGGCTCCCCGGAGACCGGGTCCTGCGCCATGCAAAAGGTTGCACCCGCCAGCAGGCAGAGCAACACCAGGCCCGGGATCGGGCCGATTGTCCGCAGTCTCAATACGTGGCTAGGGAACAATGACGGTATCTCCATTTTTAAGTTCGATGTTCTGCTCCAGCTTCCGTCCCTTGGACACCTCTTTGTAGTTGAAACGGTAGCTTACGCTCTTTCCCCCTTCGTTCCGGACGATGGCGATCTTCTTCTCCTTGGCGTCGGGGCCGATGCCGCCCGCCCGGGCGAGGAGTTCCAGCACCGTCATGGGGGACCCCAGGTAATAGATCCCCGGCTTGGCCACCTGGCCCACGATCGAAACCGACCGGCTGCCGATCCGCAGCACCACGACCGTCACGCTGGGAGCGGCGACATACTCCTTCATCCGATCGGTGATCCGCTCCTGCAACTGCATGGGGGTCAGGTCGCTGGCCTGGATATCGCCGATAAGGGGCACGCTGATCTTGCCGTCGGGCCGGACCACCACCTCCTTGACCGACAGTTCCGGTTCCTTCCATACATTGATGGAAAGAATATCCTCGAGCCCTATGACGTAGTTCTCGGGAAGCTCGGCGGCGGTCTGGTCCGCAAGCTGCGCCCCGACGGCCGGGAGCGCCAGTAAGAGTGTCGCCATCAGCCAGAAAGCCATAATCACAGATTTCATATTCGCACCTCGTCAAGGTATCTATCGGCCACACGGGCCAAATAATGACTTTTCTTAGAAAACATTATCGGAACAAACGCGGGGAATTCCAGAGCATGTTTAACCAGCGCATCAACCGACGCTACCTAAGAAGCCAACCCCGGCCCATTCAAGGGCATAATCCATGCGGGGCGGCGCATGAAAAACGGAACAAGGAAAAAAGTCTTTCATGCCCCGTCACGAGTACGACCATTATGCCAAAAACGAAGGGGCTCGCCCAGCGAACCCTGCAACGATGCAATTATACATTTGATGACAAAGCACCCGGAATATCCATATATACACGCGTGCTCCTTGGGAGATAACGCAACCTCCTCCATCATGGATGGAATAGCCCCGCACCAGGGCAGCCGGCCTTTGTCCCAACCCAGGCCTGCCATCGGTCAGCGCAGTATTCACCAAAATCAGTGAAAAACGGGTAATTGAAAAGTTTTACTTGCGCAAAGAAAACGGTGGTTTAGTCAGTCATGAACAGTGAATTAACAGAATAAATATTGTTTCACCATCCCTGCGCCGATAAGATGGGCGAGCGACGGGCCATGACCTGTTCGTGATGGAACAGGCGGCCCATAATCGAGATAATTGCTGGAGTATCAATAATTTAATGAATTCATTCAGTGTAACTGAAGGGGCGAAGCTGTATCGTTTGGAGGATTCGCAGGACAATCTTTCCAGGTGGGATAAGTTCGTAGACAACCACCCCCAGGGAACGGTTTTCCACCATAGCAGTTGGCAGAAACTGATTGGGGCATCTTTCGCGCACCAACCTTTTCATATCGCATTCGAAAAGGAGAACGGCGCCCTGGGCGGGATATTGCCGCTCTTCCTGGTTCGAAGCCGGATCTTCGGTCGAATGTTGATCTCGACCCCCCAGGCGGCCTATGGAGGGGTCCTGGCCGACACCCCCGCAATCAACGCCGCGCTCCACGAAAAGGCTCGGGAAATTGCCCGCAAGGAAAGAGTGCAGTTCCTGGAACTGAGAAATTTCCAGCCGGCGCAGGTCGACAATTCCCTTCCGACCAAGGACCTGTACGTCACATTCCGGCAGGAACTTTCCGACGACCCTGAAAAGAACTTTCTGAAGATTCCGCGAAAAACCCGCGCCGAATGCCGCGAGGGGATTCGTAACGGCCTGGAATTCGGTGTGGATGCAATCGGAATTGAAGAGTTTTACAGCATCTATTCAAGAAACGTACGCGACCTGGGAACCCCGGTCTTTTCCAGGAAACTGTTCGCCAACGGGCCCCGCATATTCAAGGAGAACTGCAGGATCTTCTCCGTTCATCACGAAGGGAAGCCCGTGGCGGCGGTCTGGACCCTCTTTTACAAAAACGAGGTCATCCCCTACTACGGCGGGTCGCTGCGCGAATACAACCGCCTGGCCGTCAACAACTTCATGTATTGGATGCTGATAAAATACGGATGCGAAAACGGCTACGACACCTACGACTTCGGCCGGAGCAAGAAGGGGACCGGATCCTTCGACTTCAAAAAACGCTGGGGCATGGTCATGAGCGACCTCCCCTACCAGTACCATTTGGTGGAAAAACAATCTCTGCCCGACACCTCGCCGCTAAACCCCAAGTTCTCCCTGGGGGTCCGCCTCTGGCGCAAGCTTCCCATGCCGATAGCAAACACCGTCGGGCCCATAGTCGCAAACCACCTGATTTAATTTTCAAACGGAGAGGGGCAAAAGGCTTCCTGCGTAGTTATGGCAAAACCGCTGAACATTCTATTTCTATCCCACAGGGTCCCGTTCCCTCCCAACAAGGGGGAAAAGATCCGCTCATTCAATGAGCTCCGGCATCTTTCAAGGAATCACCAGATTCATCTCCTGGCTTTCTGCGATCAGCCGGATGAACTTGGTCACGCCCGGGAACTGCAAAAATATTGCCGCACCGTTACGCTGATACCCCTGAACCGGCACGTTCAATACCTTCGGGCGGCAACCGCCATGCTCCGCGGCCGGCCCTGGTCGCTGGGATACTTCAACAGCCCCCGCATGTACACTGCACTGCAGGATTTGATGCGGAAAGAATCGATCGACCGCATCTTTGTATATTGCTCCTCGATGGCCGGGTATGTCGAGGATATCAAAGGTATTCCCAAGATACTCGACTTTGTCGATTCCGACGCTTTGAAATGGAGGCAATATTCCGAAAAAAGAAGCGCCCCTTCGGCCTGGCTTTACGCTTACGAGGCACGAAAGCTTCTTCAATACGAGCACCACTTGATTCAAACCTTCGATCATTCCATCTTTGTATCATCGAGGGAATTATCCGGGCATGAACTAAAGACGTCGCAAGACAAAGTATCTTTCATTCAGAACGGAATCAACCTGGACTTCTTCAAGCCAGGCGGTGGCGCCGGCCCCAGCCCCGGCCCCGGAATAGCCTTCACAGGGGCAATGGATTACTATCCCAACATCGACGGCGTCCTCTATTTTGCGAATGAAATATTCCCGGAAATTCAAAAGCAATGCGCAGACGCGCAGTTCTTCATAATCGGAAGCCGTCCCGTGAATTCGATTCGGAAGCTTGCCTCCATACCAGGGATCACCGTCACGGGCACCGTTGACGACGTACGTCCCTTTTTATCCCAATGCCGCGTTGCCGTTGTCCCGCTGAGAATTGCCCAGGGGATTCAAAACAAAATCCTGGAGGCGTTGGCTTCGGGACTTCCGGTGGTAACAACCCCCATCGCCGCGGGATCCCTGGGAAACAATCCTGAGCTGCCCGTCACTTTGGCCAGTTCACCCAAGTTATTCGCAAAGCATGTTCTTGACTACATTCACAAGGCTCCGCTCTCATCGGACGCCATCCAAACCGCGCGTGATTATCTTTCCAATCATTACAGTTGGCATTCCAATCTCGCTGCGCTCGATGAGATCATATCGGCTCCGCTTTCCAATAAAAAAACCGGACCTTAATCCGGATTAATACTCCGGGCAACGCAGGCTTAAAACATCAAGACCCGCATTGCCCGCAACGGTCAGCGGCAACGCCAAAGCACTTGAAACCACCGGGAATCAGCGGCACCGTGGAAATCGAAATATCCTTGCGGCTGGAGCCTCCCGACCGACCAGGGCCCGGCGACCGTCTGTCCATTGCCGAACCCGGCAAATAAAAGGAGCACGCATCGAATGGATCAAGACCGGTACATTGAAGGAATGCTTGACCGCACGGCCCTGTTCTACCCGAAGGAAATGCTGGAGCGGGTCCGAGATACCGTTGTTGCGATTTCCGGCCTGGGGGGGGTCGGCGCCATCACCGTGGAGCTTCTTGCACGGTGCGGCGTCAGGAAATTTCGGCTCCTCGACAAAGACCGTTATGATGCATCCAACCTGAACCGGCAATTGTTCGCGACATCAAAGACCCTTGGCCGGTATAAAGTGGATGTCTCGTCGGAACGCATCCGGGAAATCAACCCGGAAGCCGAAATAGAGGTTGCCATCAAGGACCGGGTCGACAACCAGAATGTTCATACGTTCACAAAGGGCGCCGGAATCGTCATCCAGACCGCCGACAGTCCCTCGTGCCAACTCTTTTACCGCACTGCAAAACACTATCGCGTCCCGGTGGTGAACGGATACAGCACCATCATCGGTTGCAGAATCCAGACCTATGATTACCGGGTGGATAACTGGGCCTATCGCCTGGAGCAATATCGAGACCGGATCAAGCGCATGGGGGGGAAGCAAGTGACGGAAATGACTCGCGATGAGCTGGATGAATATGACCGGAAAGTGATGCATCCCACCATGCCGTCCCTGGGCTTTGTCACCAACATCGCCGGGGCCATGATTGTCGCGGAAGCCGTAAAGTTGCTTACCCAAACGGGCAAAGTATGCAGGTATCCCAAAGCGTTTGACATCGATCTGTACAATCATCGCGCCCGAGTGATCCATCTTTATTCGCCCTTCCGGCTGGAGACTCTGCGCAAGATATTGAATCGCAACCAGGGGAAGGATCATTTTTCCCAATATATTGTCCGCCAGCAGGCAAAAGCCGGCTTGTAACGCGGGAGAATCCCTCATGACCCATGCGCCGACGAATAGCGGGAGCAAAAGCCAACCGGGGCACGCCCTCATTGAAGCGATGACGCCGAATGGCAAACGCAGGCTGAATGGATTCAGCGCGCGCAGGCAAATAGCGCACTGCTTGCGTCAACTGCAATGGGATGCGGCTGCGCTCCGGCGTGCATGGCAGGAGCCCGGGGAGAACTTCGGGCCCTTTTCATCCCTGCCGGGCCGTTTGCGGGACGCCTTGTCCGATGCGGCCGACTTTCACATGCATGAATCGCATTTTGCGACGGCACGCATCCCGAGGCTCCTGGGACAGGGGCCGGTGGTGCACTTGGGTTCCCTGCTGGTCCATTGGGGCTGGATCGTCCATAGGAATATCGCCCGGCATCCCGGCCGGGCCGTTATAGGAATCGGGCGGGGGCTGATCAAAACAGGGAGGCTATCGGCCAAAGCCTATCTCAAGGTTTTCCGCTTTACGCCGCTATACCGGGGGCCATTCCTTCATTTCCTCTGGAAGCGCATAGGATTGAACCCATGGGACCTGATCCAGGATTATATTTGCGGCATCCCGATGTCCTCCGCCATCCACCCGGTATTCATGAAACGGAATGGCGCCGCTGTGGGCGCGGCATTTGTCGGAATAGACCTGCTTCCTTCCCGCGGCAAACTCTATTTTATGGAAGGCAATTTCAATGCAGGGCATTACATGGAAAGGGCCCGCCTCAGCCCGGCCGGAGATACGGTTTGCCGGCACCTCCTTGACTGGGCAAAGTCCCGCGGGTATCCAGCCATGCACTTCTACCCGAGCAATTTGAAAACCCAGTTTCCGGAAGACCTGGAAAGGTCTTGGCAGGAGATGGCACGAAGCGCGGGTATTGCCATCAAGATTATCGACGACCCGTACTTTGGGTCGCCCCAGGCGCGAATACGGGGCCTTCAGCGTGAACTGGAGCGCTGCAGGGTTTTGGTAAACGGCAGGTATATCTCCGGCCCCATCACCACCCTGATCGCCGGCAAGGGGGTGCTTGAAGATGCATTCCTGAATCACAATACATCGGCGGCCGAAGAAAAACGCATATGGTTCCCCGGAAAGGTCCATTCCGATACCGATTTGCCGGACCCGGACCTTAACCCCGCACTCCCCAACCTGATCATCAAGGATGTTCGGCGGGATCGGGGGGCAGGGATATATCTTTTCAAGACACGCACGCTTCCACTCCAGGCCCGAACCCCACACCATGTGTCCTATGAATTCATCCCTCCGGACTATCATGAAGAATCCATTGACGGAGAACTGAAACGCTTTGTGTACCTGTTTCGCGCCTACCTGCTCATTGCGCCTGACGGCGCACATTACATGGGGGCGCGCAAGGATGTCTCGCCAATCCCCGTTGCCGACACCCTGCCGTTCGGACGCGTGTACGACAAAGCCAGGTTCGCGACCAATCTGTATCTGGGGGCACATTCCCTTCCCCATAGCGATGCAGAGGATGATGCCTGCCGCGCGGCGACGCTCGCCATAGGCGGCGTGATCCATCGATTTCTCCAGGAAAAATATGAAGCAGTCGGCTGAATTCTCCGCCACAACCCCAAAAATTCCCGGGAAGCCGACGGGACGCGACGAGATCGGCGCATTGCGGGCATATCTACAGGGACTGTGGTAACCTAGTTAGAGTCTTCACATGACCGGCTGCTCATTGCATAATGGTTCATGTCGAAATGGGGAGCGCCCTATGATTAAAAAGGCCATAATCATATTATTGCTGATGTCCGTGTCACAGGTATTGGCGGGGGCTGAAAAAGAATGGTGGCGAAAATGGGACAATTTCCCCAACGTCCCAAAAATTTCAGCTGCCCAGACAAAAGCCCTCATGCTGAGCGGAGAAAAAATTGTCCTGGTCTATAGCGGCTATCGCGTTCCGGAAATAGTCTGCGGCTCGCTGACAATACCCTATACCCTGGTGCCGCCCAATGCGAACGGCGCCCGGGTGAACCTGTCCATGATCCCCAAGGATTGGTGGGTTCTATGCTATTGTCCTTGACCGGCCGAAGAAGACAGCGCCCGGGTGGCGCAGTGGTTCATTTATAACGGATACACGAAGGTGCGGGCCATCCGCCTGGGATCGCAGGCGCTGCGCGACCAGGGCTTCAGTTTCTGTCCTACCGGCGGCAAATCTCCTTGACGGCATCGGAGTCGGCGTTGTGGATTGCCTTCCGCGATGCCACCGCAAGGAACATCCAGACAAGTCCGGCTGCCTGAACATCCATACGGGAACAAGCGCTCTTGAATGATTTCTCCAATTCCTTTGTCGATTGGACCGTTGTGGACCTGGTCCGATCCCTGCCGCGGCATGCCCGCGGGAACGCGGTTGAAGAACTGGAACGTGCGATTTTTCTCGCCATGGAACAGACCCCGGCCCTGACAACCAACCTGGGAAGGACCGCGTTGATCCTTGGGCTGAGGGCGCTGGGGACACCAAAAGAAAGCGGCGTTTTGATTCCGGCCATCGTGTGCGCAACGGTGATTCAGGCGATCCTGCGCTCCGGTCACACGCCCATTATCGTGGATACGGCCGACGATCTTCATATCGCACCCGAAACCATCGCACCGGAAAGCCTCGCGGGAGCCGGCGCCATCGTGGTGCCGCACCTGTACGGCATGTCGGCGCCCATAATCCCGCTGACTCGCTGGGCGTCCGAGCACAATCTCCGCCTGATAGACGATGCCGCGCAAGCGGCCGGTGTTCGCCTTGGCCGCAAGCCGCTCGGGACATTCGGGGACATCGGGATCCTGAGCTTCGGCCCTCAGAAAAACATCGCCTGCACCCGTGGAGGGGTTTTGCTCAGCTCCAACATCGAAACCATCAATGCCGCCAGGACCCTCCTGCACGGCACAGAAAGCAGCCGCGATGCCGTTCGCCGGATAGTGGGCGGGATGCTGAAACGCCATTTTCGCCGAAGCATTCTCCGTCTGAAAACCGTCATTGCCGCGCAAAAACACCAACGCCGCGCTTCTGCCGCCGGCTTGCAGGCCTCGAACCCGGGATATCCCGAAGACGCCATTTCCGGCCTGAACCCCCTGGAGGCCGCTACTGTGCGGACGATGCTTCCCAGGATGGAAACCATGGTGGCGGCACGCAGGAAAAGCGCCGATGACATAATCCGAAGTCTCCAGGGACGGCCCGGCATTGAAATGCCGGCACCCAACGGAACGCCCTTCGCCAAAATCCCCGTTCGCCTGACGGGAGAATTGAAGGCGGCCGAAACGGTGGCCCTTCTGCGGAAGATGAACATCGATGCCTCGCGCGTCTACCGCCCCCTGGCCCTTTATCCGGAGTATGCAGCCTACGCGCGCCAGCCGGTTCCCAATTCCATACGGTTGTGGGAAACGACCTTCCTGATCCCCAATCCGCTGCATTGCCGCTCCCGGAGATATATGCTGCATTTGCACAAGGCCCTGGACAGAATCTGCGCCGGGGATTTCCAGGCGGCACACGCGCCCCAATGAACGATCATTCTTCAGGTTTTGGAGACCAGTCCGCATGTCACTGACCGTCGCGGCGTTTATGCTGCTCTATGTCGCCCTCGCCGTTGCGTGCATTATCAGGCACCCCGTATACGGCATCATCGGCTACTACATAACCTACATCCTAAGCCCGGCGGCGCGATGGTGGGGAGAGCCCCTGGCGGCCATGGGATTCCGTTACAGCTTCATCATGGCCTTCATCGCGGCGGTGGGGTTGGGGCTCTATGCCGCCAGGGAGAAAACATCAAAAAGCATATCCCGCCAGGAAGTCTTCCTGTGGCTCCTGGTTGGAATCGTTTGGCTGGCCGGGTTCTTCACCCCTCCGCTGGCCGGGGGGGAGGACCAGGCGGTAAAGCTCACGAAAACCGCGCTGATGATCTTCATCCTGAAAAGATCCGTAACCGATCTTCCCAAATTCCGCTGGCTGATATGGGCGCTGGTCCTGGCATCGTTCTATGGAGCCCTGGACACACGCCTCATGGCGGACCGGATCGGCAGCCGGATCCAGGCCGGGTCCGGCGGAAGCGACTTTCTTGAAGGCAACTTCCTGGCCGCTCACCTGGCCATGATGCTCCCTTTTGCCGCGATGCTTTTCCTGCGCTCCCGTTGGCCTGTCAGGATATTCCTCGCGGCGGCATCGGCGGTAATAGTGGACGCCATCATTCAATGTCGCTCGCGGGGTGCTTTCCTGGCGATTGCCGCGGGAGTGCTGGTTGCCCTGCCTTTTGCCCCGTCGCGGACCCGGAAAGCCATCTTTGCATTAACGCTGGTAGGCGCGTTGGGAGGTTTCCTTCTCATAGACAAAGGCTTCATGGATCGCATGGCCACGATCAACCCGGGGCTTGACGTAGAGGAGCAGGACGCCTCGTCGGGCGGCAGAATCCTGGCATGGAAGGCCGCAATCTCCATGGCCGCCGATAACCCTCTCGGGGTGGGATATAACAACTTCAAACCCCTGCTGGAAAATTACGCCCCCTCGATCCCGGGGATGGATACTCACAACACCTATCTTCGCTGCCTGGCGGAACTGGGGTTCCAGGGTTTTGCCCTGCTGCTGCTTTTGATCGGAAACTCCCTGTGGCAATCGCACCGCCTCCGCCGTCAGCTGGCCGCAACCTCCCGCGACCACGAATATGCGCTCTGGAGCTACACGATCGGGGTGGGACTGGCCATCTACCTGGTCGCAGGAATGTTCATCTCGACAACCTATATTGAAGAATTCTACGTGATTCTGCTGCTCCCGGATGTGCTGTCGGCCCTGTATGCCTCCAGCCGCAAACCCGTTCAAGAGGAGAATTTAGCCCTTTCGGCTGAAGGGGCGCGACCATGAATGCCGGCGCCGAAAAAGTTATGAGCAATGTGGGGACGGTGGCTAAGCACTCCGCCATCTATTCGTTTGCGGAGATCTTAAAAAAGGGGATCGGATTTGTCATGATCCCGCTCTATACGCATTACCTGACCCCCGCGGATTATGGCGTAATCGAAGTCCTCACACTGGTCCTCGAGGTGCTCGGAATGCTGGTGGGCGTGCGCATAGCTTCCGCCCAGACCCGCTATTACCACAAGTACCCGAAGTATGAAGACAAGCGGGAGGTATTCACCACCGCGCTGACGGCGGTGGGAGGATCCAGCATTGCGGCCATGCTGGTATTGTGGGTCGCGGCCGGCTGGCTGGCCCGCGTCACCCTGGGCAGCGCCAACTTCGCCCCTCAATACCAGGTCATGATCCTATGCCTGGGAATTCAGAATGTGTATCTCGTGGCGGAAAACGACCTCATCATCCGGAAGAAATCGCTCTTCTATTCCATCCTGGTCATCTTTCTGATGGTGCTCAGCCTTTCACTGAACATTCTGTTCCTCGCCGTATTTCACATGGGGATATGGGCCATTATCTGGAGCATGCTGATCACTAAAGTTGTGAACCTGGCGGTGGTCCCCATATGCCTGCGCGGGAGCCCATTGAGGTTTTCCTGGGAAAAGTTCCGCCCCATGCTGCAATATGCGCTCCCATTGATCCCGGCGTCCCTGGCCATGTTTTTCCTTCATTTCGGCGACCGCTTTTTTCTGCAGCACTATTGTTCGCTGGATGACGTGGGCGTTTACTCCCTGGGGTACAAGTTCGGCATGGTCATATCGGTGCTCATCACCACCCCGTTCCAGCGCGTGTGGGGGACTCATAGTTTTGAAATTGAACCCCAACCGGGCGCGAAATTGGTGTACGCGCGCGTATTCACCTACTATGCCTCGCTCCTGGCGTTCGCATCCCTGGGCATTTCCGTGTTTATCGATGACGTCATTGGCCTCGTCGCTCCCCCCAACTATGCGGCCGCCGCCTCGATCGTTCCGATGACCGTGCTGGGGTATACATGCCTCGGACTCACCAATGCGGCGGCGCTCGGGATCCTGATCAGCAACAATACCAAGTTTTTGGCCTTCATCCAGATTCCGGTGGCAGTTCTCAATACCCTGTTCAATTTCGCCCTGATTCCATCCTACGGCATCCGGGGCGCCGCCATGGCCACCCTTTTGAGTTTCGGCACCATGCTCGCGGCAACTTTTTTCATTTCCCAGCGTCTCTACCCCATTCCCTATGAATACCGCCGCCTGTTGACGCTGGCCTCGCTCTCGCTGATCCTGTTCATGGCATCCAGGATCGTTTCCGGACCGGGGATCTTCCCCATGCTGTTTCACGCCGCCGTCGTCCTGGCCCTGCCCGCAACCCTGGCGCTCTCCGGCTTTTTTTCCAGGGAAGAGCGCGAGGCCGCCCGGATGTATCTCCATCGGATAACCCCATGGTTGAAAAAAAACCGGGCGTGAGCGCCCGCGAGCATCCTTTGCCCGCTTCCCCGGCGGGAACGCCCGGCATTTGCATCGCGGCGCCGTTTCCCCCGCCCTATGGGGGCATGGCGGTGCAAGCCGAAAAATTGTCGCTCGCATTGGAGCGGCATGGCTGGCGCATATGCAGGGTTGCCGTAAACCAACCCTTCAGCCGCCGGCTGGCATGGGTGGACAGAATCCCCGTCGCCCGGACCGTGGTGCGCACGCTGCTGTTTCTCAATGCGCTACAGCGCGCGCTGCGCCATCATGACACCGTGTACCTGCTGAGCGGCTTTTTCGGTTATTTCTTTTGGGTCAGTGCGCCCGCCATCCTTCTTGCCAAGGCCCGGCGCAAACGCATCTTCCTCAGCGCACGTGGAGGGGCCGCGGGACGATACTTCCAGAAATACGGCCGGCTCATCCGCCCCTTGATCATGATGCTCGACGGAGTGACGGCGCCGTCCCCCTTCCTGATACGGGCATTTCACGAATCCTTCGGGGTGTCGGTCCGCCTTGTCCCCAATATCGCAGATCTCGACCAGTTTCGTTACCGGGAACGATCGCCCGTCAAATGCAGGCTTCTGTGTGCCCGCAACTTCGAGCCCATTTATAATGTATCGTGTACCATCAGGGCGTTTGCGGCGATAAGGCAACGTTTCCCGGACGCGGTCCTGGGCCTTGCAGGGGACGGCTCCACGCGCAGGGGATTGGAATCCCTGTGCCACGAACTGGGGGTCTCGGAGTCAGTAACCTTCATGGGACAAATACCGCACAACAGGATGCAGAGCGTTTACGAGGATTATGACATCTTAGTCAACAGTTCCAATGAAGACAACCTGCCGGGAGTGATCCTGGAAGCCTTTGCCTCCGGACTTCCCGTGGTGTCCACCTGCGCCGGGGGCATTCCCTTCCTGGTTGAAAATGGAGTCACCGGGCTCCTTGTGGAGAAGGACAATCCCGCAGCACTCGCCCAGGCGGTGATGCGGCTGCTTGAGGATCCGCCCCTGGCGCTTCGCTTGGCCGCCAACGCCCGCCGCTCTTGCGAACGCTTCTCACCCGAAGGCGCCGTCGGGGAAATGGAGCGCCTGCTCCGGCCCGCGCCCATTGACACGGAGTCCCCACTATGACACTCACCCGCTGCATCATGTATGGCATTTTTGCCGCCGCCCTATTCTGTGGCGAGGGCGCGGCCGCGGTCCGCATTCCCCTGATGGTAAAAGAAGCGTTGGCTTCCGGGACACCCGGCACCGACCGTATAGCGGAACCGGTCACCATCGGCGTTCCCCTGGCCGAAAACAGCGGCATCCGGAGCACATCCCAGCTTGGTCTCGAGGGGGCGAAGAAAGCGCAATTCAAAGCGCTGGGAGCCTGGCCCAACGGCAATGTCCGCTGGGTCGTCATCGATACGCTCGCCAGCCTGAATGCCGGCCAAACCAACCATTCCCTGGTTCTGCGCGACGGAGGGTCCGGAAATTTCGGCGGGGCCTCCCTGGCGGTCGAAGATCCCGATTACATAACCGTTGACACCGGCAGCGCGACATTCCGTATCAGAAGGAGGAATTTCAACTTTTTCGACCAGGTCACGGTTGGGGGATCTGTCCTGGTGATGCCGGGCAACCCCGGCTGTCTGCGCGTCCGCGACGCCGACAACAAAACCTACGCTTCCTCCAACGACGACGCATCCACGGCTACCGTCGAAGAGAACGGCCCGGTTAAAGCCGTTGTAAAAGCGGTCGGCCGATTCAAGGACCGCTCCGGCCATGCATTCATGGGCTACACGGTGCGGTTCTATTTTTATTCCGGGAAATCCTATGTCAAAACAATCGTGACCCTACGCAACACCTTCCTGGATTCTCCCAGTTCGAAACTGTTCAACAGTTTTGAAGCCGTCGTCCCCGCAACCCTGGGCGCGGAAAAGAGCGTGGATTTCTCAACCGCCGCCGGACCGGTAGCAGTTCCCTTCACGCAATCCGCCCACCTGTATCAAAGCTATGCCAATTCAAAACCGAAAGCCGGATACATGGATTGCACCCATTGGAATCCGCCTTTCCCGGGAACATGCAAGAGTCCCAGCGGCCGCTATGATCCGGTGGAATCCGGCAGGGGCCTGGAAATCCGTTCCGACAAGGAGATCATCCATCCGCTGGGGGACCCGGACCAGTGGAGCCCCGGCTGGATGGAACTCCGCGACAAAGCCCGGCTCGGCGTGACTGCGGTCTACCGGTGGATGGGGTCTTATTGGCCCGCCGGCTTTGAAGTCACGTCCGATGGCGTCATCACCGCCGGTTTGTACTCTTCCTTGCATACTGTGCATACTGGGGCGAATACCGCGGCCGCCGGCCTGAAGTTCCCGTTTTTCGCACAGGATCAGCGGGAGTTGTTCTGGCATTTTCATGCGCAACCGCTGGACAACCGGGCGTTCAACACGATTGCGCATCATCCGCTGATCGGAAAGGCGGACTGGGGCCAGTATGTTTCCACGAAGTGCCTGTGGGGACAGGGCGAATATCTCGCTGCAGACCAACAGACGCGGTTTTTCTCGGCTTTCGGGAAGAAGCTTGACGTTCTTTCGTCCACGCCCCCCTTTAAAATCAACTACCGGAACTATTCCTGGGGAGCGGGCGGGGGGGGTAACCAGGGCGATTACGCTTTTTTTGGAGCCATGTTCGAGTGGCTCCGCACAGGAATCGCCGAATACTATCTCAGGGCGGAGAATCTGATTCACTTCCAGATCAATGCCGGAGTCCTGAGAACCGACTGGGATTATGCGGCCGTCGACGTGGTCCCGGTGGACAAATACCGGGACATCAAGCCGTGCGTTCGCATCGCTCTCGCCAATCCGCCGTCAACGCCGGAAATAGCACATCGTCACATTTATTCCCTCCCCATGTTCTATTACCTCACCGGTTACGAAGAAGCCAAAGATGCCTTTATGGATGACGCCGAAGTGAATATCCGCAACAATATCCGCAACATCTGGCCATGCGGCAGAACGGACAAGTATTTTGACGGAGATTATATCCGGGCCTGGTCGCGCAAGATCCGCAACATGGCGCTACAGTGGGAGTTTTCCATCCAGATGGGGATGGAAAACAAAGTATTGAAATCCTATGTCCTCAATGCAACGGCGGGGCTCATCGACTCGGTGGTCCATGAGCCCAAGCCCGGCTCCAAGGGGAGGAGCCGCACCCGGGGCTATTACGTGGGAGACAGCACCAATACCCGCGCCATCCATTCATTTTTTTATACCCAGATCATGTTTGAAGCCCTGTATCAGGTGCACCGTATCCTGGTGACCCATGACCCCACCCAGGTACGGATTGCGGACCTGGAGGAATGCATGGGCGGAATGGCCCAGTTTTTCTTCAAGGACTATTTTTACGAAAACGCCGAGCGGGGAAAATACTGGGATTATAATTTTTTCCTCGATCGTCCCTGGTCCCCCGAAGGTCGGGAGATGGTTCAATATCCGGCCGATCGAGCGGCCCTTTTCGGCTACGTCTATGACGGGGGCGACGAGGACTATTTGAAAAAGGGCTACGACGCCTTTGTCGCCTACCAGGTTTACGCCTTGGGAAAATCGTATCCCTACTGGACCGAAGCGCAGGCTCAGGCTCTGATGTATGCGCACCAGGTGACGCCTCCGGACCGGGTATGGTCACGCGTGAAACCATCGGTACAGGATCACGGGAACCATCGTTATACGCTTACCTGGACAACACCGCCGGGGGCGGAAAAATATCGGATCAAGTTCAGCAACAAGCCGATCGTGGACCGCCTGGGATTCGACAAAACGGACCAGTCCTGGCAATACGACCCGGACCACTATACGCCGAGGTACTACGCCACCCTGTACGGGGGAGATGTCCTTCCCCGGGCCGATGGAAGCACCCATTCGATCACAATCGATGTTTCCAAGGCGATTAGTGAACATAACGCCAAACGTGGAAGGACGCAGGGGGAAATCGGATACGTGGATTATCATCCCTCGGCCTCCTACTATTTTGACGTGCGCTGTTATGCCCCGGCAACCCGCTGAATCCCCCGATCTCCAAACAAGGTCGGTGTTTTCACCGGTTTGCATCCCTAGGTAAGGAACCATGTCCATTCAAAAGCCGCGGCCGGTAATCATCGGCGCCTTCAGCCCCCCCGCCCTGGCCTGCATCCGCAGCTGGGGCAGGCAGGGTTTCGCCGTAGGAATGGTTTGTATCCGGTCGCAGCGGGAACCTCCGCCTGGCTCCAGGTACTTGCAGTCCTATTGCACGTTGCCGTCCGACAAGCTTTTCACGGACGAAGGCGCCCGCCGTATAGACGCCTATCTCAGGCAATTCCATGCCAGCGGGATTATGGCAATCGATGAAAAGATTTCTTGTTGGCTCAACGACTGCCGCGCTGCTTCAGGCCTATCGGCCGAGGTATGGGCCCCTCCGAACCAGGTGGCCCGTGACTTGATGCCCAAGAGCCGCCAGGTGGAGACCGCACGCAGCGTGGGGATGGATCTGCTGCCCACCTATGCGGTCGACCGCGATCATGAAACCGTTAACTCTATACCGCGCGACAGTTACCCGCTATGCCTGAGACCGGACCTGCCCATTGCGGTGAGTCCCGCGTTCAAGGTCCGGATAGTGCATACCAGGAAGGAACTCCTCGAATTCCTTGCACGGTGCGACAGAATCGACAGGCCGATAATGGCGCAGCCTTTTGCCGATCTACCGAACCTCGTGGTGCACGGTTCCCGCACCGTCTCCGGCAAAACCTCGGGATTGCAGGCCTTCGCGGTTCATCGCAAATTTCAGGGCGTCACCCTGACGATCCGCCCATATTCCATGGAACCCGCGCTCGCCGACATGTGTGCGGAATTTGTCAACCGCCTGGGACTGATTGGCAACTTCCACTTTGAATTCCTGCTGGACCAGGCATCCGGCCGCAACTATTTCCTGGAAATCAACGCGCGCCTGGGGGGGACCACCGCAAAGGTGCTGGCTTGCGGCTACGATGAACCGATGCTGGCGCTTGAAGCATACGGGATCGCCCCATCCCCCCCCCTGTACATAAGGGATCGTGTTGTCTCGTCGAAACACGCTCTCTTGAAGTATTGCTGTTTTGCCCTCTCCGGCAGGCTTTCGTTACTGGATCATCCGCGGGAGCCTGCGCCGGTAAGGCTGCTGAAGAGCATTTATGGCCTCGTTTTCTACGGAGACGAGATCCTGTCGTTTTCCGATATGCGCGGGGCCATCGCATTCTACCGATCTCTTATGCCATTCCACTAGCGGGAGGATGCCTGTGGCAAATCCTGTATCTGGATTTACAAAATCCCTGAACTGGCGGCTCCGGCTTTTTGCCTCGGCCAACAAAATCAGCGTGAGTGCGTGCCGTTACAACCCCCTCGTATATGCCGAATGCATGCGCAAGAGCTACCACCTCTATCGGAAGCATGGGTTCCTTCCGGATGAGGCCCTGAGACTGGGGCTGTTTCAGTCCAAAGACCATTCAGAAAATCGCTTTGTCAGCAAGCACCACCTGGTCCAGTTGCAAAAGGCGCTGAATCATGAATCATTGCAGGTAATTACTGAAGACAAGGCGTTGTTTTATCTCTATTGCACCCTTGCACAAATTCCCATACCACGCCTGCTCGGAATTTTTCTCAACAAATCCTCCGGATTCCAGCCGGGCCGCGGATCGTTAAGCGGCGAAGACCAATGGGCGGAATTTTTTGAAAAAGACTGCCCGGGTGAATTCGTGGTAAAACCAAGCCGCGGGGTTTATGGAGACGGAATATTCTTCATAGATAAAAGTCATCGGGAGTTTTCCGGGCGGAACTTGTTCCGCCTGTTGAACAGCCACCCCAGATACGACTCTTTTGTCATTCAGGAATGCCTGGCCAACCACCCGGACATATCGGCGCTGAACCCCAAAAAAGGATTGCAGACCGTACGCGTAATTACCTTGGTGAATAAAGATCAAAGCGTATCCATACTCGCGGCCTTCTTTAAGCCCATCGCCGGCGACAATCGGATTGACAACCATCATAATGGTGCCACAGGCAACCTGCTCTGCCCCATCAGGCTGGAGGATGGAACCCTGGAAGACCTATACATTATGGGAGAAAACGGGGTCCAGCGCCTGGACCGGCATCCAGACACCGGAACCCGCTTCCGGGATAATCCCATGCCCTTGTGGATTGAAATCTGCAGCCTGGCGAAAGCGGCAGCCGGGAAGTTTCTTCCGCTGCGCACGATCGGCTGGGATATCGCGGCCTGCGCATCGGGAACGTATGTCATTGAAGGAAACGCGCGCTGGGACCCGCTCATGTTCGGGAATATGAGCGAACCGTTCAAGGCGCTCAACCGCGCCGCGCACCTGTAATTGCTACCCGGTTGCCCTGGCACCACCCATTTTCTATTTTAATATGAGTGATATGGACCCACGACGGATAACCCCCTCCAGAGAATCCTACTGGCAACGCCTCTTTAACGACTATGCCCTGCAATACGGCCAGGATCACTGCATTTCGGGATGGTCCCGGGACGGCCTGGAGGTTCGCCAGGGGATGTACCTCAACGCATTGAAGGCCGATGGACAAATCGTCTTTAATCCTTGACCTCGGGTGCGGCAGCGGCACATACCTCAGGCTCCTGCGGAGCGAGGGATTTCACCGTTGTATTGGAATGGACTATGCGCAAAACATGCTGGCGCATGCGCGGAAGAGAGATGACACTCCCGGGCTCCGTTATCATTGCGATGACATTTATTCCATGCCTTTCAAGGATGAAGGACCCCTGTAATTATGCGATTCCGCCCACCGCGACTGGAAATCATTACACTGCACCGCGTCCTGGAAGACGGACATGGCTATTTCATCCCGCCGATGGCCCTGGAAGCTTCCACCTTCGAAAAACTGATCACCTCTTCGGCCAGGGCGTTCCGTATCACCGATTTATCGGAAGCCGCAAGCGACCTGAAGGATATGAACCCGCGTCACAACCACCTTGCCGTCACATTCGACGACGGTTATATCGACAATTATCAACTGGCCCGGGATCTCCTGCTGCCCAAGGGCATCCCGGCCACTTTCTTTGTCCCCATTCTGCAAATTGACGCCGGCAAACCCTATTGGTGGGATTACATCTATTCCATCGCAAGCGGGGACACCAAGGCGTTTCGTAAGTGGTTTCCATCGGCCCTGGCATCGGCCATCCCGTCGCTGAAGGCACAAGCAACGCCCTCCTTCCCCTCGGCCCTCCCGCGCTGGATCCGCGAACTTGTCCGGCAATTGAACGGCGCTTCCCGCGCCGAGCGCAACCGGTTTCTTCTTTCGGTCGAAAAGGAATTCGGCCCCTACCGGGGCCCACGGTTGTTGATGAACTGGGAGGAAATCCGGGAACTCCGCGCCAGCGGATTCAGCATCGGTTCTCACTCCATTTCCCATGAACCGCTGACCGACCTGGGCCGGGAGGAAGCCATTCCGGAAATCGTGAACTCAAGGACGGAGCTTGCCGCGCGCCTGGGACATCCCATCAACGGTTTCTGTTATCCACGAGGAGCCTTCTCGGATTATCTGGCGGAAGCGGTAAAGGAAGCAGGGTATGCCTACGCGGTTTCCACCGCTTACGGGAGCAACGGGCCCGATTCAAACCCGTACGCGTTAAGGCGCAGGAACATTGCCGATTATGACGGCTGCCGCTCCCACTTTCCCGTATGGTCAATCAGGATGGAACTCACGGGACTGCTGGATCCGCTCCTGCGCTCCAGGCGCTCCGCCTGACAGTTCCATGGCGCCAAACCGCCGACGCGAGGGTCAACAGCGCCCGTAACCCGATCATGGACAGCCAATGAAAAAGATCACGGTCCTTATTACCATCGACACGGAGCACAGCGTCGGCGGAGCCTTCCGCGATTCCACCCTGAAACCGGTGGGCAACGCCAAGCGCATCTATGGCCGCGTTAATGGCGGAGAATACGGTATTCCCATGATGATGGATATCGCCGACCGCTACGGCATTCCCCTGACCTTCTTTGTGGAGGTGCTGAACCATCACTATTTTGGGTCGGCCGCCACCAGTGAAGTATGCCGCTACATCCTGGAGCGCGGCCATGACGTGCAACTGCATTTGCACCCCACGTTTATCAATTTTTCGGAGAAACGTCCGGGCGCAAAACCGTATTCGGATTGCATGTCGGCCTACAGCCTCGAAGCCCAGACGGCCCTTATACAACAGGGAGTTGCAATCCTGAACGATTATTGCGGCCGCCCCCCCGTTGCCTTTCGCGCCGGGAACTATGCCGCGGATATAAACACCCTTCGCGCCCTGAAAACCAACAACCTCAAAATCGACTCCTCCTACAACCTGGCTTTTCCGAATCTAAGCCGCATGATCTGCCCGAAGGAATTGAACGATGTGACCCGGATCGAAGGCATCTGGGAGCTTCCCATTACGACATTCCGCCAAACCCTGCCCGGAATCCCAAAATTCCGGCCGCTCGATCTGAACGGCGTGAGCTTCGGTGAAATCCGCGCGCTGCTGGAAAACGCCCGCAAGGGGAAAGGGCCTGGTTTTGTCACCGTCATTCTTCATTCCTTCAGCTTTTTAATACCCGGGGACATACAGTACCGGAACTGCCGGATCAATACAGTGGTTCGTCGTCGCTTCACCAATCTCTGCCGATACCTTGCCGAGCACCCGGACTCCTTTTCCCCGCTATCGTTGTCCGGCGCGCACCAGGCCCTTCCCCCCGGCCCCAACACCCAGCCGCCGGGACCGCCATCTTTTTTTTCGATGCCCCCGCATCTGACGCTGGCGAGATTATTTCAGCAGCTCTTTTCCTGATTACTGGTATCTTATGATCGATATGCCCTCTCCCACGTCCAGCGCCGGCCGTCCGATCCGCATTCTTCATGTTGTCGAGAATTTCGGCGTGGGCGGGCTGGAGCAGGTAATAAAAACACTGGCCCTGTGCTCTTCCCCGCTCGTCAAGCCGCATATCTGCGTGCTGCGATGGACCGGGGCTTTCCTGGAGGACCTGGATCGCCGGGACATTCCCTGGTGGAAGCTGCAAGCCCCTCCTGACGGGTTCCGGCGCATTGTCAGGGATCTTGGCTCCGTTGTCGC
This sequence comes from Acidobacteriota bacterium, assembly GCA_012719455.1. Taxonomy (GTDB): domain Bacteria; phylum Acidobacteriota; class UBA6911; order UBA6911; family UBA6911; genus UBA6911. Next base: position 20,915 of record JAAYAJ010000083.1, read on the forward strand.
GGGCGCGGATATCGACATCATCCACTGCCACGACTTGAAGTCCTGGTTCCATGCTTCATTTGTCGCGCGCAGAACCAAAACAAAACTGCTGGTTACCCGGCATGGATCGTTTGACCGCCGCACGTTGAAACAGATGGCCCTGGTTCAGCTCGCCTCTCTTTCCACCGATCGTGTGATTGCCGTATCCCCGGATATCGCCTCGGACCTTATCGGCCGATACCATATCCCGGACCGCAAGGTGGGCGTCATCGTCAATGGATTGCCGCCTCCCCCGGATACCCTTCCGCACCCCGGCGCCGCAAAACTGCGCTTGGGATTGGACCCGGATTCATTCGTGCTCGGAACCGTGACCCGTTTCTATCCCGTGAAAAACATCCCGCTCCAGCTGGAACTGGTGGAGGCTTTGCGATCCCGCATTCCCAACCTTGTCTATGTAGTCGCCGCCCCCATTGAGGGCAAACATTTCCAGGAGATCGACACGATTATCGATGCCAAAAAACTGCGCAGTCACGTTCGACTCCTGGGATTCCGACCGGATATTCCGGAGGTTTTGTCCGCCTTCGACGTCTTTATCATGACCTCCCATACCGAAGGCACCTCCATCGCCCTCCTGGAGGCGATGCAGGCGGGACTTCCCGCCGTCGTCAGCAATGTCGGGGGGAATGTCCATATCATATCCAGCGGGAAAAACGGTTATCTGTTTGACCTGGATCAATTCGATGCTCTCAAGGATATCGTAATGAAGCTTTACGCCGATCCCTCCCTGCGACAGCGAATCGGAGAAGCCGCAGTGGAAACAGCGCGAAAGTATGGCGCCGCATCCATGGCCACACGCTACCAGGAGGAATATTTCCGCATACTGCAGGGGATTCATCATGAAAACCAATAGATTGATTCAACTATCCTCTTCCCTCGCCATGCTTCCGGCGCCTCCGACATTGCACCTTCTTCATCGGGTGCAATCCCGACTGCGCGCCCGTTCATCGGCGTCGCATGCTCCCGACCTCACATACCTGCTGCATGCTGCCCGCCGGCTCCAATTGCAGGTGGACTTCCGCACCGACGACATCATTGGCGTCAAAAATCCGCGCACCGGGCTATATTACAATTTTCTTAATTCTTATACCGACTTCGACGGCCTCGCTTCCCTGAGGCTCGCGGCGGACAAAATCTACTGTTATCAGCTCATGCAGCGACTGCAATTACCCGTTCCCCGCCACATAATCGTCACGAAAAATGAATGGATTCAAGCCGTCGCCTTCAGCCGGGAATGCCCCGGCGGCATTGTCATAAAGCCCGCCAGGGATACCGGCGACGGGCTCGGAGTGTGCATCCTGCCCGGCACTCCATGGGAGATATTCCGCGCCGCCGCTTTTGCCTCTATCTTTTCCAAAGACCTACTGGTCGAGGAATTCCGCCGCGGCACCAATTACCGGCTGCTTTATTGCCAGGGGGAGTTTGTCGCCGCCAGTTCCCGCCTTCCAGCCACCGTCACGGGGGACGGACGAACATCCGTCCGCGGCCTGATCCGCGCCGCGAATCGCGGACGGCGGCAAATCGGCGACATCCCGGAGTATTCCTCAGAAACCCGCCCCATCCTGTATCAAATTCCTGAAGACGGAAAAGTGCGCGCCGCCCTGGCCAGGCAGAAGTTCCATTTCGATTCCGTCCCGCCATCGGGGAGTGTTGTGCAACTGCAGGAAATCTGCCACTGGCTTTGGGGTGGAAGCTATTGGGACGTCACCGAGGACATTTGCCCCGACCTGGTAAACGCCGGAGCAAAACTGGTGAAGGCCCTGGGAATCCGCCTTGCCGGCGTGGACATTATCGCCGAGGACATACGACATTGTGACGCGGGCAACTACGTCATCAACGAAATCAATACGACTCCGGCCCTTTTGGTGCATTACGAGGTGCAGAATCGCGACCAATGTCGCCCGGTAGCGGAACTTATCCTCGAGCGGCTTTTCCGCTGACTCCCGAATTTCATATGATCCAGACCCTGAAGTATTATCTCATGCATATCGTGTCCTGCCGCCGGGCGTGCATTTTCCACTACAGCACCACGGCAGCGGCAACCCCGCCGGAACGGGACGACATCGAGGTTAAAAAGTTAAATTCCGCTTCCATCGACGACTTGCTCGCTTTTCATCAACGCGTCTGCATTAAAGAATGGGGACACCTGTTTGACCGGCAGGAGCTGGAATCGCGTCTTGAGTCGGGACATCTCTGCTATCTGGCCAGGCGGCATGGCGACATTGTCGGGTTTACCTGGTTTTCGCCGGCAACCGTGCACTCCCCGGATCTCCAGTGCGTTTTCGCCGCGCCCCGTTTCAGCCTGATTAACTATAATACTTTTATCGCCAGCAAATTGCGCGGGCGCAACATCAATTTTCACATCAAGCAACGCGCATTTCAGGACTTCGCCCGGGAATCGTACAGTCACTGCTATTCCTATATCCGCAGCGATAATAGAAGCTCATTGAAAGCCGCCGACAAACTAGGCCTTAAATAAGCGCCAATTGAATTCCGACTCAGGACGGTACGGGAAAATTCCTTTGCCGGTATTTTCTGTCCCGCATAGTGGATTAGATAACCGAGAGCATACATTCGAAGACACACCAATCCCCAGCATTGATTTTGATCGGGCTGGCTATGGTTGTCTTCGTTGTCTCTCCTCCTTTCGCCCTTTTTGAACGGCGCCGGGGTGGGCTCTTCCGGCGCCGTGATTGTCAAGCAAGTTGCAGCATTCTTATGCGATCAAAAGTACTTAGAAAAGTTTCAAGATGCCGGGTGTAGGTCAAGATCCTGTATATCAGCCGTCGTCCGGTAGCCACGATTTGACATGGAATCAGGATAAAGCTGTTTAGAAAACGTTTGTATTCCATGCGAA
>JAAYAJ010000013.1 GCA_012719455.1 Acidobacteriota bacterium
AGCGGTAGGCGAAGATGTCGCCGTCGGAGGCGGAGAACTCGTCGAGCAGCGCCACCTTCGGCCCGGGGATCATCCCGCCCGGGTCGAGGCTCGGGGCGGTGTTGCGCGCGATGTCGACCAGCACCGCCTCCCGCCGCAGCCGCTCGATCACCATCGGGGAGACGTTGCCGCCGCCGTTGCTGCGCACGTCGACGATCAACGCTTCTTTACGGAACTGCGGGTAGAAGTGGCGCACGAACATGTTCAGGCCGTCGACCCCCATGTCGGGAATGTGGATGTACCCCACCCTCCCCCCGGTCGCCTTCTCCACCCGTTCCAGGTTCCCGCGCACCCACTCATGGTAGCGCAGCGCGTGTTCGTTGTCAATGGGCACCACCACGGTGTCGCGGCTCCCGGCCTCCTCCGGCTTCCCGTTCAGCCGCAGCTTCACCTGTTTGCCCGCAGTATAAATCAGGGCCTCGTAGAGGTCCCGCATCTCCCGCGTCGGGCGGCCGTCGACGGCGATGATGTAGTCCCCCGCTTTGGCGTCCACCCCGATGTCGGCAAGCGGGGAGCGGGTGGCCTTGTCCCAGTTCTCCCCCCGCAGGATCTTCACGATCCGGAAATACCCGGAGGCGGGGTCCTTTTCGATCTCCGCCCCCAGCAGGCCGAGCGGCACCCGCGCCTTGGGCGGCACTTCCCCGCCCCCGACGTAGGCGTGCCCCGCGCTCAGCTCGCTGATCATCTCCCCGATGACGTAGGTGAGGTCGGCGCGGTGGCGCACGAAGGGGAGGAGTTCGCCGTACCGCTCCCGCATCCCGGCCCAGTCCACCCCGTGCATGTTGGGGGCGTAGAAGAAGTCGCGCATCTGCCGCCAGCATTCGTGAAAGATCTGCCGCCACTCGGCGGCGCGGTCGACTTCGAACCGGAGATCCCCCAGGTCGAGCCGCTCGCTCGTGTCGGGACGGGCGGAGGGGAGGTCGACGATCGAGTAGGACCCGCTTTGGCCGATCAGCATCTTCTTGCCGTCGGCCGAGATCTCGTACCCGTCGGCGTCGAGGAGTTCCGTCTCTTTCAGCTTATCGAAATCGTACAGCGCGAGCGTCGTCTTCCCCTTCCGGCGCGCCATGTAGTAGAGTTTCTGCCCAACCGACGTCAGGTGACCGTACATCCCGGCCTCGACCGGCACTTCCGCCACGCGCTCGACGAGCCCGTCGGGGTCGACCCGGACCCTGACCTCCGGCTCCGGCTTCGGCTTGGGTTCTTCTTTATTCCCTTCTTCCTTGATTTTGACCTCGTCGTTTTTGGGCTCGAAGGGGGAACGGGTCTCCCGGGCTAGGGTCACGAGGTAGATCTTCGCCATGTCGCGGTAGGAGTAGTTGAACTCGTTCTGCCCGTAGACGGGGTTGAAGGTGCGGCTGGAGACGAAGAAGAGGTATTTGCCGTCCGCGCTGAAGGCGGGGGAGCCCGAATCGTACCAGCCGTCGGTCACGGGAAAGGTCGCGCCGCTCGCCAGGGAGTGGAGGTAGACCGTCTGCAGCTGCGTCTCCTCTTCCTGGGCCCAGGCGACCCAGAGGCTGTCGGGGGACCAGGCGTAAGCGGCGATCTCGAACGCCTGCGCCCGGGCGATCACGGTCACCTTCCCCGACTCCACGTCCACGGCCTGCAGCCGCAGCTTCTTGTCCGACCAGAGGATCTTCCTGCCGTCCGGGGACCAGAGGAGGGAGAACTTGTAGGTGTCCCCCCCTTCAGTCAGCCGCCGCGGCGGGCCCGACCCGTCCCGGGGCGCGAGATAGATCTCGTCCTCCCCGGAGGCGTCGGAGATCCAGGCGATCCATTTCCCGTCGGGGGACCATTTGGAGGCGCGTTCGTGCACCCCGGAGGTGCGGGTCAGGTTGAGGGTGCGGCCCTGTTTGGCCGGGACGGTGAAGACCTCGCCGTGGGCGCCGAAGAGGGCGCGGCTGCCGTCGGGGGCGATTTCGTAGTTGGACACCCGGTTCGAGACGTCGATCCAGCCGCCGCGCCCCGTCACCTGGTCGTCGGCGACCACGATCGGCACCTTCACGGCCTTGCGGCTCGCCAGGTCGAAGCGGTAGATGTAGCCGCCGTTTTCGAAAACGATGGCCTTGTCCCCGAGCGAGGGGAACTTGACGTCGAATTCGGTGAAGTCGGTGTGCTTCTCGGTTTTCTTCGACCGCAGATCGTAGGAGTAGAGGTTGAAGCGCTTCTTCTCGTCCCGGTCGGAGAGGAAATAGATCCGCTCCCCCGCCCACATGGGGATAATGTCCTGGGCCGGGTTGTTGGTGATGTTGACCGTGGTGCGGGAGTCGAAATCGTGGATCCAGACGTCGTCGGCCTGGCCGCCGCGGTAGCGCTTCCAGGTGCGGAACTCGCGGAAGACCCGGTTGTATGCCAGGCGCTTCCCGTCGGGGGAGAAGGAGCCGAAGCCGCCGTAGGGGAGCGGGAGCGGTTCGGGGAGGCCGCCTTCGACCGAGGCCAGGAGCAGGTCCCCCTTGAAGTCGTTCCACTCGTCCTTGCGCGAGCGGAAGAGGATTTTATCGTTCCCCTTCCACCCCATCACGATGTTGTTGGGCCCCATCCGGTCGGCCACGTCGTCCCGCCCGAGGGTGGCCGTGATGGTGAGCCGCCGGGGGATCCCCCCCTCGGCGGGCATCAGGTAGACCTCGGTGTTGCCGTCATACTGGCCGGTGAAGGCGAGGTTCCTGCCGTCGGGGCTGAAGCGGGGGAACATCTCGTAGCCGGCGTCGGCCGTCAGCTTGCGCGCCGTGCCGCCGGTCGCCGCGACCGTGTAGAGGTCCCCGGCGTAGCCGAACACGATCCGGTCGCCGTGAATGGCCGGGAAGCGCAGCAGGCGCGTCTCGGGCCCGGCATCGGCGCCCCAACTCATCGAAAACCCCGCAAGCACGACCAGCAGCACGAAACGGCATTTCATCGGCATTCCCTCCTGACGGTTCCCCTTAATGTATATCCCGTCCACTCCCCGATTCAAAGACTTTGCACCATTGTCTCCGCGGACGGAAAACGATACCCTCCACCGAAAGGAGCGGATCATGACGAGACCGACACAACTGTTCATCGGCGGCCGCTTCCGCGACGCCCGTTCCGGCAAGACCTTTCCCACCGTCAACCCCGCCACCGGGGAGGTGATCGCCGAGGTGGCGGCAGGGGACGCCCCTGATATCGACGACGCCGTTACGGCGGCGCGCGCCGCCTTCGGGCACCCCGCGTGGCGCGACATGGAAGCCAGGGAGCGCGCCCGGCTCCTCGGCAAGCTGGGCGACCTGATCGAAAAACACGCCGACGAGCTGGCCCTGACCGAGACGCTCGACAACGGCAAGCCGATCAGCGAGTCGCGCCGCATCGACATCCCGGCGGCGGCGGAGACGTTTCGGTATTACGCCGGCTGGTGCGCCAGGATCGGGGGGGAGACGATCCCCGTCCCGGGCAATTTCCTCAACTACACCCTGCGGGAGCCGTACGGCGTGTGCGGCATCATCACCCCCTGGAACTTCCCGCTTTTGATGGTGGCCTGGAAGCTCGCCCCGGCGCTCGCCGCCGGCAACACCGCCGTGGTCAAGGTGTCCGAGGAGACCCCCCTCACCGGGCTGCGCCTGGGGGAACTGTGCGCCGAAGCCGGCTTCCCCGACGGGGTCGTCAACATCGTCCCGGGCTTCGGCGAAACCGCCGGGCGCGCCCTGGCGGCGCACCCGGCCGTCGACAAGATCTCCTTCACCGGCAGCACCGCCGTCGGCCGGGAGATCGTGCGGGCCTCGGCCGACACGCTCAAGAAGGTGTCGCTCGAACTGGGGGGGAAATCGCCCAACATCGTTTTCGCCGACGCCGACCTGGACGCCGCGGCCCGCGGGGCGGCGAGCGGCATTTTTTACGGCAAGGGCGAGGTATGTAACGCCGGCTCCCGCCTGCTGGTCGAAAAGAGCGTCCACGACGCGCTGATGGAGCGGCTGCTTGCGCGGGCGCGCCGGCTCGAGCCGGGGGACCCGCTCGACCCAAAGACCCGGCTGGGAGCGCTGGTGTCGGAGGCGCAGATGGAGCGGGTGCTCGAATATTGCGAAATCGGGCGCCGGGAAGGGGCGATCCCGGTCCTCCCCGGGGGGAGGGTGGGCGACAGGGGGTGCTTCGTCCGGCCGGCCATCTTCGACGCGGCGACGCCGTCGATGAGAATCGCACAGGAGGAGATCTTCGGCCCCGTCCTCACGGTGATCTCCTTCGAGGGGGAGGAGGAGTGCGTCCGGCTGGCCAACTCCACGATCTACGGGCTGGCGGCGGCCGTGTGGACCAGGGACATCGGCCGCGCCCACCGATTGGCGCGCCGGCTCGAGGCGGGGACGGTCTGGATCAACGCCTACGGGGCGCTCGCCCCCGAGTCCCCCTTCGGGGGCTACCGGCAGTCGGGCTACGGCCGGGAGCTGGGGCGGGAGGGGATCGAGCTCTATTCCCAGGTCAAGTCGGTGTGGGTCGCCCTGGACTGATTCACACGACCCCCAGCTGCCGCCCGACCTCGACGAAAATCCCGACGCCGGCATCGAGGTCCTCGCGCTCATGGACGGCCGAAACCATGACCCGGATGCGCGCCTTCCCCATCGGGACGGTGGGGAAGGCGAGGGCCATGGCGAACACCCCCCGCTCGAACAGCCGCCGGCTGAATTCCTGCGCCCGCCCGGCCTCTCCCAGCATGACGGGGGTGATGGGGGTCTCGCTCGCACCGGTGTCAAACCCCGCCCGGTTCATTCTTTCCTTGAAATAGCGCGCGTTGTCCCAGAGCTTCCGGACGAGGGCGTCCGATTCCTCCAGGATCTCCACGGCGGCGACGGCGGCGGCGGTGTCGGCCGCGGGGAGGGCGCTCGAAAAGAGGAAGGGGCGTCCTTTCTGGCGCAGGTGATCGATGACCACCCTCCGGCCCGCCACGAAGCCCCCGACGACGCCGAAGGCCTTCGACAGGGTCCCGACCTCCACGTCCACCCGGCCGTGGAGCCCGAAATGGTCGACGGCGCCCCTTCCCCCGCGCCCGAGGACCCCCTCCCCGTGTGCGTCGTCCACCATGAGCAGGGCTCCATGGCGCTCCGCGAGTTCCGCGATCGCCCCCAGCGGGGCGACGTCCCCGTCCATGGAGAAGACCCCGTCGGTAACGATCAGCGCGCGCTGCCTTGAATCGGGACGCCGGTTCTCGGCGAGCGCCTGTTCCAGGGAAGCGGCATCGCAGTGGGCGTAGCGGATGACGGGGGCGCCCGAGAGCCGGCAGCCGTCGATGATCGAGGCATGGTTCAGCTCGTCGGAGAAGACCAGGTCTTCCCGGCCGACCAGGGCGGGGATGGCGGCCAGGTTGGCGCAAAACCCCGACTGGAACGAAAGGGTGGCCTCCACCCCCTTGAAGCGGGCGAGCTTCTCCTCGAGTTCGGTGTGGAGACGGAGCGTCCCGGCGATGGAACGGACCGCCGCCGGCCCCATGCCGTACCGGTCGATCGCCTTCCGGGCCGCCTCCGCGAGGCGCGGATGGTTGGCCAATCCGAGGTAGTTGTTGGAGGAGAAGTTGAGCACCCGGCGCCCGTCGACCCGGAGCCACGCCCCCTGGGCCGATTCCACGGTCCGTATCCCGACCCGGAGCCCTGCCTGTTCCAACCGCTCCCGTTCGTCCAGGAGGAACTGCAACCTGTCCATGACCTCTTCCCTCCTTTACCGGGAGCGCCGGCGCATCAGGGGGCGCAACCCGCGGGTGGCGGCAAGCAACTCCTCCCGCTCCGCAACCGAGAGGGGCTCCAGTTCCGGAGCCATCCCGAGCGCCAGCCGGAAGAGGCCCTCGTCCCCCGGGGGAATGAGGGCCGTCACCCCCTCGGAGAGGGTGAAGCGCAGGGCTTTCCGTGCCAGGGCCGGGTCGTCGATCGGTCGGTACCAGCAGTTGGGGTACCGGCGCTCGTCCGACCGGCGCCACGGCCCGTGGGCCATCGCCTTGATGGCCAACCGCGCCACTCCCTGCCGCGCCGCCTTCTCCACGACCTGCGGCCCGAAGTCGCCGCGCGCGTAGCAGATGTAGTTGACCGGAAAGAGGATGGAGTCGAAGGGGTGGCGGTCCAGCAGGGCGAGGGCCGCCTCTACCGAGTGCGCGGAAAAACCGATGTAGCGGATCACCCCCCGGCGCTGCGCCTCGGCAAACGCCTCCATGGCCCCGCCCGGGGCGAAGATCTCCTCGACCTCCTCCATCCCGGTGACGGAGTGAAACTGGTAAAGGTCGAAGTGATCCGTCTTGAGGCGGCGGAGGGACCGCGCCAGCTCCTCCCGCGCCCCGGCGGCCGAGCGCTCCAGTGTCTTACAGGCAAGGAACACCCGCTCCCGGCGCCCCAGGAGGGCCCGGCCCAGCTTGCGCTCCGCCTCGCCCTCCCCGTAGAAGGGGGCGACGTCGAAGTAGTTCACCCCGCCGGCGGCCGCCTCTTCCACCAGGGCGTCCACCCCCTTCTGCGTCATGCCGAGAAACGTCATCCCCCCCAGCCCGAGGATGGACAGCTCCACGCCGTCGCGGAAAGGTCGTCTGGGAATCCCGGGACGATTCATGGCGCCCCCGAAAGGTGGACGGCCCGGGCGATCAGGCCTCGAGTTTCACGACTTGCTGTGCCTGGGCTCCCTTGGGCCCCTGGGTCACGGTAAACTCCACCCGATCCCCCTCATCCAGTGTCTTGAACCCGGTGCCCTGGATCGCGGAATGGTGCACGAAGACATCGTCCCCCGAGTCGCGCCGGATGAAGCCGTACCCTTTTTCGTTATTGAACCACTTGACCACGCCTTGTTCTTTCATAGTTCCCTCATGCTCCTGGGGTGACCTTCGCGAAATGCGCGGAAACACGGCACGGGCCGCACTCCCTGTTAACGACGAATATACACACGCCCCCTGCAAAAAGCAACGTCCGCGGGGCGGAAGAGCTCCGGAAAAGCGAAGGATCAAACATCGAAGGAACCGGGCTTCGGAACCCGCTCCGGGGGCTCGTCAAGGCCGTCGGGGAGGCATTCGGGACAGGGACAGAGCGCGCGCAGGACCTCGAAGGGATAGATCCCGGTGGAGTGCCCGTCGCTCCAGGCGAAGCCGAGGGCGTAGTTGCCGATCGGGAAAACCGCGGTGCGCTCGAGCGCGGCCGGGATTTCCCCGTGGCGCACCTTTCGCTCCCCCGTGAACTCCTCCACGCAGGAGGCGCACATGCACTTCTCCCGCAGGTACCAGGAAGGGTAGGAACTCTGATGCCCGTCGCTCCAGGTAATGTCCGTTTGTCTCGGGCTGACTCGCTTCACCAGTTTCGGCGTCATGTAGGTCACGTCGGTTTCCTCCCTGCGCGGATTATTCAGCGGTCCCCGTTTGCGCGCCGGCGGGGGCCGGGGCGGATGGCAGCGCCCGCTTCATCCTGTCCAAAAAGGGAGGGCCGGTTTCGAACCCCGCCCCCCGGAGTGCGGCGATCTCCTCTCCCCGCGGGTCGAGGAAGACGTAGGTCGGCACCCCCTGGACGCCGTAGCGGCTCCTCAGGTTCTCCGCGAGCGGGTCCCCGGCCTCGGTCAGGTCCACCTTCAGCATGACGAAGCGGCGCGAAAGCGCGATCACCTCCGGCAGGGAGAAGGTTTTTTCGTCCATTTCACGGCAGGGGACGCACCAGTCGGCGAAGAAATCGATCAGGACCGGCTTCCCCTCCCGCCGGGCTTGCTCGAGCGCCTCTTCGGAGCAGGGGCGCCAGGAGATACCGGCGGCGCGCTCCCCGCGCCCCGTCCCCGCGCGTTCCAGGCCGGCCTCGATCCCCGTGGCGGCGGCAAAGAGGGCGGCGGCGAAGAAGAGGGCGCCGACCAGGTTGCGCACGACGGCAAAAGTCTTCCCCGCGCCCGGGACGGTGTCGATCCACGCCAGGTAAATCCCCCCGAGCAGGAGGACCAGCGCGAGCGTCAGCGGGTAGAGGAACGGGCCGGGAAGGAGTTGTTTCACGAACCAGACGGCCAGCGCCAGGAGGACAAAACCGAAGATCTTCCGGACCCACACCATCCAGGCGCCGGAACGGGGCAGCCGGTGGAGACTCCCAGAAAAGATCCCCAGCAGGAGAAAGGGGACGCCGAGCCCGAGGGCGAGGGTGAAGAAGAGGAAAAACCCCAGCAGGGCGCTGCCGCGGTTGCCGACGTAGGTCAAAAGGCCCAGCACGAATGGGCCGATGCAGGGGGCCACGACGACGCCCACAGTCAACCCCATCAGGAGCGACCCGGCGAATCCCCCCCGCGAACCGCCGGCCAGGCGCATGAGGGGGGCGGGAATGCGCAGTTCGTACAGGTCGAACATGCCCAAGGCCAGGAAGACCATCACCAGCGCCAGAGCCAGGAGCACCGGCGGGTACTGCAGAGCCGCCCCGAACATCCCCCCGGTCAGCGCGGCGCCCACCCCCAGGACGGAGTAGGTGACGGCCATCCCGAGCACATACAGGAGCGCGTGCAGCGCCACGCTCCCCTTCCGCCCCCCAGACTGACCGCCGAAATAGGTGATCGTGATCGGGATCATCGGGTAGATGCAGGGGGTGAGCGCAAGCCCCAGCCCCCCCAGGAATACCAGGAGGAAAGTCATCACGATCCCCTCGGTCCCGAAATCGGCGGAAGCTGGGACTGGAATGACCGCCGCCGCCCCCCTCCCCGGCGCCAGGGCGACTTCCACCTCGAACGGCTGCCAGACCGGGGGGTGGCAGGACCGGCCGTCGCACGCCTGGGTGCGCACCCTCCCCTTGAGGAGGACGCGCTCCCGGCCGGCGCCGCCCGACGCGGAGACATCGGCCGTGACCGTCACCTTCCCGGAGTAGACCGCCATCGGGCTGTCGGACACCGGGAGATGCTTCACCTCCGGATCCGGGAACCTGGCCGGGCCGACGACGACGCCCGGGACCGGTTCGAACTCGACCCGGGTCGGGACGAGGTACGCCTCGAGCGGGCGATCACTGTTGATGTGGTATGGGGGGGTGACCGCAATCTCGATTGCCACCGTGGCGGCCTCTCCGGGCGCCGGCGGCCGTGCGGGCGCCAGGGCGCGGATGGAAACCACGTCGGGCCCGGCCGCGCCGGCGGACCCGGCCGGCGCCAGGAAGACAAGGATGAGGGCCAGGGCGATCTTCATGCCCCCACATTATAGCGGTTCGGCTCCGCGCCGGGCACAAAAAGGCTTACAGGAGCAGGAACGAGACCACCATCGCCGCGATGAGGATCCCCTGCCCGGCCCTCACCGCGCGCGGGTGCTTCTTCTTGAACACGTGCCACCCGCGGGCCAGCGGCAGCATCAGCGCGATGACGGCGGCGCTCATGAGAAAGCAGCCGGCATAGCCCGCCTCGAGCCCCAGGACTGGACCCAGCCGGCGCCGCAGGAGCGAGTAGATGACGTAGAGGTGGGCGCCGTAGACCAGGAGCGACTCCCGCCCCGCGATGCGGACGGGCCCCAGCCACTTCGCCCCGGCCCAGCGCGCCTCGCACCGGTAGAGCAGGACAACGACGAGGAGGACGCACCCCAGGCGCACCATCAGGTAGAGCGGGCTGGTGGTATAGAAATTGACGTGTCCCGGGAGGGTCCAGGGGACGGGGCGCAGGAGCAGCCCCGCCGCGATCAGCCCCGCGCCCGCGAGCGCCGCCCGTTTCATGTAACGCGGAACCGCTTCGGCATCCACCGATCGAAGGAAGTAATGGGCCGCGCACGCCCCCGCCAGCACGAACGAGATCCAGGGGAAGAGGGGGAAGAGCGACACCTTGTGCGGGTTCAGGTAGAGCGCCAGCGGCAGCGGCAGGTCCGAACGGAAATCCCGGGCCCAGACCCACGGGGTGACGAGGGCCGCCGCGATCCCGAGGCTCCCGGCGGCATAGGGCAGCCGGTTTCGTCTCCGCACGATCAACACGAGCAGGAGAAGGATGAGGAGGGAGACCGCGATGCACTGCAGGATGTCGACCTTGAACGTCCGCTCCCACATGAGGGTATTATCCCGGTTTTTCAGGTACCAGCTGAGGCCGAACCCCTGCAGGTGGATGTTGTAGGCGACGAACAGGATGAAACCGAGGCGCCGGAGTTGCCGCCAGAAGGGGAGGCGGAAACGAAGCCAGTCGTCCCACTGGTGACGCCCCTGCAGGATGAAAGAAAAACCGGTGGCGAACAGGAACGAGGGGGCGACCAGGCCGTTGACGAAGGCGACCCAGAAAAAGAAATCGGAGCCCTGTTTCAGCGCGGGGGGGAGATAGGCGTTCACCACGTGGGTTTCCACCATCACCAGGATGGCGCAACCGCGCAGCAGATCGACGAATCCGTAGCGGGGACCGGAGGCCGCCGTTGAGGTCATGAGAATAAACCCTGGTGGTTCAGACCATGGATGCCATGAAAAGAGAGCGAGGATACCCCGGCGGCCGGAAACAGACAAGGGGGATCTGCTGCGGGGAAAGGGCCGGCCCGGACCCTGTACTTGAAGCCGGGAAACTCCTATTATGAGGACTTATGCAGGAAGAGCGCACCCGATGGACGATCGAGGAAAACGTGCCGCTGGCCCCCTATACCACCATCGGGGTGGGGGGGCCGGCCCGGTTCTTCGCCCGGGTGGCGGACGAGGCAGGGCTCATGGACTCCCTCGCGTTCGCCCGGGCCCGCGCCTGCCCCATTTTCGTCCTCGGCGGGGGGAGCAACCTCGTCGTGTCCGACCGCGGGTTTGAAGGCCTGGTCCTCAAAATGGAGATCGCCGGCGTCCGGACCGGCGCCGACGGCGCCACGCTCCATGCCGGCGCGGGGACGGAGTGGGACCTCCTGGTCCGCCACGCGGTGGAACGCCGCCTCGCGGGGATCGAATGCCTGGGGGGGATCCCCGGGACCGTGGGGGCGGTCCCGATCCAGAACGTGGGGGCCTACGGGCAGGAAGCGGGGGATGTCATTGCCGGGGTGCGGGCGTGGGACCTGGAGGGGGGCTCCTTCCGCCGCTTCGACCGGGACGCCTGCGCTTTCGGCTACCGTTCGAGCCTTTTCAATCGGCCGGGCGGCCGCCGTTACATCATCGTGGAGGCAAGCTTCCGGTTGCGCCCCGGGGGGGAGGCCCGGATCGACTACCCCGACCTCAGGAAGCGCTTCGCGGGGCTGGAGGGTCCGCCTTCGCTTGCCGAGACACGCGACGCGGTGCTCGCCATCCGCCGGGCGAAGGGGATGATCTGGAGCCCCGGGGATCCCGAGAGCCGCAGCGCCGGGTCTTTCTTCAAGAACCCGATCCTCCCCCCGGCGACGGTGGAGGCGTTGGCGGACGCCCTCGGACCGGGGGCGGAACCGATCCCCCGCTTCCCGGTTCCCGGCGGCGGGATCAAGGTTCCGGCGGCGTGGCTGATCACCCATGCCGGGCTCGGCCCGCACACGTCGAGCGGGGGCGCCGCGATTTCGGCCCGGCATGCCTTGGCCATTGTCAACCGGGGCGGGGCCACCTCCGGGGACATTCTCGAACTGATGGCGAAAATCCGGAGCCGGGTCCGGGAGGCCTGGGGCGTCGACCTTGAGCCGGAACCGATCTTTGTGGGTTTCGAACCTTTCATTAGTTAAAATATGAAGCCGGTGCAGCCGGTTGTTCAGAGGGGATCCCAGCGATCCGGGAGGAAGCAATGACAAAAGGCATGAAGGCGGGAATCGGGTGTCTGGCAATCATAGTGATCGGAGCCGTTATCCTGGGGTTCGCCGCCTGGGGGGTCTACAACGGCCTAGTCACAGATCAGCAGAAGGTGGAGGCGCAGTGGGCCCAGGTGGAAAACGTGTACCAGCGGCGGGCCGACCTCGTCCCCAACCTGGTGGCCACGGTCAAGGGGTACGCGGGGCACGAGAGCGAAGTGCTGCAGGCGGTGACCGAGTCGCGGGCCAAGGTGGGCTCGATGCAGATGACGCCGGAGATGCTGAGCGATCCGGCGGCGTTGCAGCAATACCAGGAAGCCCAGGCGGGCCTGGGCAGCGCGCTGTCGCGCCTGATGCTGGTCGTGGAGCGCTATCCCGACCTGAAGGCCAACCAGAATTTCCTCGAGCTGCAGAGCCAGCTGGAGGGGACCGAGAACCGGATCACGGTGGAACGGATGCGGTTCAACGAAGCGGCGCAGGCGTATAACACGCGGGTCCTGCGTTTCCCGGGCAATCTCTTCGCCCGCTTCTTCGGATTCGGGGAGAAGGCCTATTTCCAGTCCGCTCCCGGGAGCGACAAGGCCCCCGTGGTGGATTTCACCAACTAGAGATGATCTGATGCTCCGATTCGTCCCGGCCTTGGCATGCCTCCTCCTCCAGGGGGCGCTGGCCCTGGCCCTTGAAGTGCCGACGCTCGAGCGGCGGGTCACCGACCTGGCGGGCGTACTCTCCGCCGGGCAGGTGGACGCCCTGGAGGAGAAGCTCCGCCTGCTGGAAGAGACCGATTCCACCCAGGTGGCGGTGCTCGTCATCCCCGGGCTCGAGGGGGAGGCGCTGGAAGCCTACACCCTGCGCGTGGTCGAAGCCTGGAAGCTTGGACAAAAAGGCAGGGACAACGGGGCCCTCCTCTTCGTCGCCATGAAGGACCGGGCCATCCGCATCGAAGTGGGCTACGGGCTGGAGCCGTCCCTGACCGACGCCCGCAGCCGGCGCATCATCCAGAACGACATCGCTCCCCGCTTCCGCGCCGGCGACTTCCCCGGGGGGATCGACGCGGGGGTGACGGGCATCATCCGGACGGTCCAGGGGACCTACCAGTCCGACCCCGGTTCGGAGGCGGGGGCCGAAAAGCCCTCGGGAAGCCTGGAGGTCCTCTTCGTCCTGATTTTTCCCCTCCTGTGGCTCCTCAGCATCACGGGGAAATGGGGCGGCGGCCTGATCGGGGCCGCCGCCGGGGCGATCCTCCCCAGCATGTTCTTCACCCCGAGCCTCGCATTGGTGCTGACCGGGGGAGGGCTCGGGGCCGTGGCCGGATTCTTCCTGGGGGCGATAGCCCAGGCGGCGGCGAAAGCGGGAGGCAGGCCAGGGAGTTCCTCCCGCGGCGGGCACACGGGAGGTTTCCCCGGAACGTTCGGCGGAGGTTTCGGGAGAGGGGGCGGCTTCGGAGGCGGAGGTTTCGGGGGCGGCGGGGGCGGCTTCGGAGGGGGCGGCAGTTCCGGAAGCTGGTAACCATATTCCCCTATCGGGTGCGGCATGTCATTTTTGAGCGAGCAGGAACAAAAAGCGGTCGAGGAGGCGATCCGGAAGGCGGAAAGCCGCACTTCGGGCGAGATCGTCTTCGTGGTGACCCCGGCTTCCGGCCGGTATCTGCACGGGACCCTGCTCGGGGCGCTCCTGGGAATGGCAGCGGTCACGATCGTCTTTCTCCTCCTCCCCTTCCGGCACACCCCGCTCTCGATCCTCACGGTGGAGCCGCTCGCTTTCGCCGTTTTCTACGCCCTCCTCCCCCGCCTCCCCCTGAGGCGCTGGTTCATCTCGAAGCAGACCCTGGACACCCGGGTCCGGGAAGCCGCCTTCCTGCAGTTCTACTCGAGCGGCCTGGACCGGACGCGGGAATCGAACGGGGTGGAGATCTACCTGTCGCTCTTCGAGCGCCAAGTCGTGGTGCTGGGTGACCGGGGGATCCACGCCAGGATGGGGGACCGGAGCTGGGACGAAGTCAGGGACCTGATCATCCAAGGGATCCGCGAAAAACGGCCGGGGGAGGGGATCTGCGCCGCCATCGAACTCCTCGGGGAGGTGCTGGCGGAGCACTTCCCCGCGCGCCCCGACGACATCAACGAACTCCCCGACGGGGTCATCCGCCGGCCCTGACCCCGCCGACCCCGTATGCTATAATGTGAACTCCACCATTGCAGCAGAGGACGACAATGCCGATTTACGAATACAGGTGCCAGGAATGCCGAGCGGAATTCGAAAAACTGGTCTTCGGATCCGGAGCGGACCAGGATATCCGCTGCCCGGAATGCCGGTCCGCCGAAATCGAGCAGGTCTACTCCTGCTTCAACGGCGTGTCCCGATCCAGCGACGGGAGCACGCACTCGATGTCCTCGGGATGCTCCTCCTGCAGCGCCTCGAGCTGCGCCGGCTGCAAGGGGCACTGACGACGGTCAGGGGTCGGCGGTGGTGATTTCGCGAAAACTGATCCGGTCGGCCGGGATCAGGCTGATGGCCATCCGCACCGCCGCCGGGTCGGACCGGACCCGCGCCTCCCCCCCGATGTAAACCCGCGGGGTTCCGAACCTCACCCCCGCCGGCGCCGGGGTGAGGTTCGCGACGATTAGGCCCCCCGCGATCCCACTCCCGGGGCCGGAAAGTTCCACTCTCCCTTCCCCCAGGGCCAGGACCAGGCCGGTCCAGGAGATCGGGCCGGAACAGGAAAGCGACCCCGTCACCACGAGAATACCCCCTCCCGAAAATCCCCCCGGAGCGTCGAGGTCTCCCCTGACCAGCGTGATCCTGGGCGCCTGCCCCGGGGCGTTCCACGGTTCGGCGCCGTTGTACACGCCCAGGTCGGGGGCGCGGCCCCCGATCCAGGCCTGCGGGCCGTCGAGCACCAGGTCGGCCATCCGCGGAGCCCGCACACGGAGGAACTCCTCGAGCGCCCGGGGGTCCAGCAGGCGGGCCCGGTCCCGGTCGGAAGCGGTGGCGGCGGTGATGTCCTCCACCGAGGGGGTCTCCAGCCCCCCGCCCGCGACGGTCCCGGCGGCGGCGGCGGCCGTCCGGAGGAGGTGCGCGGGATCAACTCCGTCCCCCGTATCCGTGTCAATGGCGCCGATCCCCGGTGCACCGGCCCCGTCGATCACGGGGTTTCCCGCAAAGAGAGCGTCCACCGCCGAACCGATGACGGTCAACGCCGGACCGGGGTCCCAGAGCCGGTCCCGCCGGAGCCGGGTTTCGAAGATCACCACCGAGTTGCGGCGCACCAAGGTCCCGGTAAGTTCGGCGAAGACCCGGGCCACCCCGAGGGAGCGAACGATCACGACCCCGTCCCCGTCGGTGAAGGGGTCGTCCCCGGGATCCGCGTCCAGCTCCGAAGGATCGCCGTTGTTGTCGGTTACCTTGACGAAATAGCGGCTGAGAACCCGCCCGGCTCCCCCTCCGGCGGCCGGAGTGGACAGCGGGAGGCCCGAAACGGGGATGAGGGGGAGCCCGGCCGCCCCGCCCAAGGCCCCGGTGCTCAGGATCCCGTCATCGGGAAGTCCGGCCGTGGCGCCCCCGGGGTGTTCGATGTCCAGGGCCCAGGCCGTCCGCAGCGGCAGCGGCAGGCGAAAGCGGGTGGCGCGGGCGGCGGCGACCGCCTCCGGGGATCCGTCCCAGGCGCCGTCCGGACCCCGCAGCACCTCATCGAGGTCCAGGCCGCCCAGAAGCACGGCCGCGTGGTCCAACCCGGCCAGGGCGGCGTAGGTCGCCCGGGCGTGGGACTCGAAATTGTTCCCGATCCGCACCCCGGTCACGGCATCGAGGGTCATGAAAAGGCCCAGGACGGAGAAGAGGATCAGCGCCAGGAGCGTCATTGTCAGGGCAATCCCGTCCTCATCGCGCATGGACCGTTCCTCCCCCCGTATTGTTTCGCTCCTCCCGGTTTTATCTCTCCGATTTCCACCCTCCGCTTTCAGCAAAGGGGTGTTATACTTCCGGTTTCCGACAACCCTCGTCCGGGAGTGGCAAAGATGAAGAAGTGCGGGAGAAAAGAGAGCGCGGCCGGTCGCCGCGCCGGCCTGCCGACCCTCGCGGCGGCAATCCTGCTGCTGTTGTTCGGGCAGGCGGGGTGCGCAAAAAAAACCAAGGTCCCGGCCGCCGATGTCGGCCCGCAGCGCATCGTGATCCTGCCCTTCAGCGTGCCCGAAGACGACCCGGAGCTGCAGTGGGCGGCCATGGCGCTCCCCATGCTCATGGCCCGGGCCGGCACGCACTACCCTGATTTCGTGGTCACTCCGCTGTGGGAATCGATGCCGACCGCCATCGCCGCCGCTGGCGCCGCCCGCAGCTTCAACGACGATTCCGCGACCGCGGTCGCGAACTGGCTGGGGGCCCATTGGACCGTCATGGGTTCCATTACCCGCAGCAAGGGGAGCGCCTACTCGCTGGTGGTCGATTTCATCCCGGCCAAGAGCTCCGACGTCCCCTACCGCTACATCAAGACGCGGAAGATGGACTCCATGGGCAACGCCATGCTGGCTTCCATCCGGCAGTTCCTGCGCTTTTCAACCGGCAGGATCCACCCGCTGCCGCGGGTGAAGGTTCCGGGCCTCGACCGGGTGAGACCCGAGGGAGAAGCCCTGGACCGCGAGTACGGGTGGTTCGTCGAGGCGGCCCCGGGAAGCGCGGGCACGATAGTGAACGACATGACACTCACCGACAAGGAACTGGCCCGGCTGCTGTTCAACCCGACGCTCTACCCGGGCCTCGCGCAATAGCGCCCGGCCGCCGCGCGTCCCCTTACATTTCCACCCATTTCCCCTCCCCCTCCCAGATGCGGAGGGTGAAGGGAAAAGGGATGCATTCGGCCAGGCGCTCCTTGACGGCCTCGCAGATGTTCTCGACGGAAGGATATTCAATCAGGTCGTTGAGCATCTTGTGATCAAAGTGGCTGAGCCCCTCCTTGATCGATTTCTTCAGTTCGGAAAAATCGATGATCATCCCCGAACGGTTCTCCCCTTCGATGACAACCTCCACCTTGTAGGTGTGGCCGTGCAGCTGCCCGCATTTGTCGTGCCCGGGGATGAAGTGGGCACAGTCGATGTAATCGATGACTCCCAGTTTCATGGCGCCTTCCTTCCGAATAGTTTTACCGCGCCGGGGCGGCGGCGGGACGTTTCAATGAAAACCACTTTCACAATGCTCCGCGGCTTCCATTGACAGAATACCCCGGCCTTTGCTACATTGCGGGTTTGGTTGAAAACTCGCCCTTGCTTTTGCCTTTCCGGCTGCGGTAATCATAGAACCCGGACACAAAACGGACAACTGCGAAAGTGGCGGAATTGGCAGACGCGCTGGACTTAGGATCCAGTCCCGCAAGGGGTGGGGGTTCAACTCCCCCCTTTCGCACCATAGGCATTGAAACGTAAGCGCGGATCGGGAGATCCGGCGACACCATCCACACTGTAAACATAGGTAGGGAAACGTTGACAGCCGAAATCATCGAGGTCACCAGCTGCAAGCGAAGCCTGACGGCCGAAATACCGGCCGAGGAAGTGGAGAAGGAAATCTCCGGCCTGGCCCGGGACTATGCGCGCAACGTCAAGATCCCCGGCTTCCGCCCCGGAAAGGTGCCGGTCTCGATCGTCCGGCAGCGCTTCGGCGCGGACATCACCGGCGAGGCCACCCAGAAGCTGATCGAGCGCTACTGGAAGGACGCCGTCGAGAGCCGCGACCTGAAACCACTGACCCAGCCGGAAATCCAGAACATGACCCACAACCCGGGGGAGAACCTGACATTCACCCTGGAGTTCGAAGTCCTGCCGGAATTCGAAGTGAAAGATTACGTGGGGTTGGAGGCGAAGCTGGACCCGAGCGAGGTGTCCGACGAGACCGTCGGGCGGACGATCGACATGTACCGCGAGCGCCAGGCCCAGTTCATACCGCTCGAAGGGGCGGAGGCCTCCGAGGGGCACTTCCTGACGGTTACGGTCGACGGGCAGTTCGAGGGGGAGGCGAAGCCCACTCGTGAGAACGACATCATCCTGGAACTGGGCAACCCCCAGACCAATCCCGATTTCGACAACAACCTGCGCGGCGCCAAGCCGGGCGAGACCCGCTCCTTCGAGGTGAGCTACCCCGAGGACTACCATCGGCCGCGCTTTGCCGGGAAAAAAGTCCATTACACGGTCCAGGTGAAGGACATCAAGGAGAAGCAGCTCCCGGAGCTCAACGACGAGCTGGCCAAAGACCTCGGTTCCGAGAGCGTCGAAGCGCTGCGCGCGCGGGTGCGGGAGGATTTGGTAACGCAGGCAAGGCAGGCGGCCGAAAAGAAGGCCAAGGAGGAGCTTTTGGATATCCTCCTGGAGCGTCAGAAGCTCGAGGTGCCGGAGTGCCTGGTCCAGGAGGAATTGTCCTCCCAAGCCCACCGGATGGCCAGCAGCCTGGCCTACCAGGGGATTGACCTCAACCGGACTCCCATCGACTGGAAAAAGATGTTCGAGGCTGAGCGGCCCAAGGCCGAGAAGACCGTCGGCCGGTCGATGCTGCTCGACGCAATCGCCCGCCAGGAGAATTTTCCGGTAACGGACGAGGAGATCGGGGCCGAACTGGAAAAGTTGGCCGCGGGAACGAACAAGACGCCCGCCGCGTGGCGCGCCCAACTCGAGCAGGAGCACCGGATGGAGGGCCTTGAGCAACACCTGCGCCGGAACAAGGCGCTTGATTTCATATATCGCAATGCTAAACTTAATTTGGGGTGATCAGTTTTGGCACTAATACCCATGGTCGTGGAACAGAGCAACCGGGGCGAGAGAGCCTATGACATATACTCGCGCCTGTTGAAAGACAATATCATCTTCATGGGAACCCCGATCGATGACAATGTAGCCAATGTCATCATCGCCCAGCTTCTGTTCCTGGAGGCCGAGGATCCTGAAAAGGACATCCACCTGTACATCAACTCCCCCGGCGGTTCCATCTCGGCGGGAATGGCCATCTACGACACCATGCAGTATATCCGGCCGGACGTGTCGACCATCTGCGTCGGCCAGGCGGCCAGCATGGGCGCCCTGCTGCTGGCCGCGGGCGCCCCGGGAAAGCGTTTCGCCCTGCCGAACTCCAGAATCCTGATTCATCAACCTTCCATGAGCGGCTTGGCGGGACAGGCCACGGACATCGATATTCACGCCCGGGAAATCCTCCGGCTGCGCGAATCGATGAACCAGATCCTCGCCAGGCACACGGGGCAGGATCCCCAGCGGATCGAAAAGGACGTCGAGAGGGACTACATCATGACCGCCGCCCAAGCCATGGAATACGGGGTGGTGGACCAGGTCATCTTGAAAAAAGAGTAGGCCTTACCCTGGAGGACTCCTTTGAGAAAAGACGAAGAGAGAGATGATGTTCTGCGGTGCTCGTTCTGCTCCAAGAGCCAGAACGAGGTCAAGAAGCTCATCGCCGGGCCCACGGTCTACATCTGCGACGAGTGCGTCGACGTCTGCAACGAGATCATCGCCGACGACGTCACCACTTCCCCCATCGGGGAAAAGCTCCCCAAACCCCAGGAAATAAAGGAGTTTCTCGACCTCTACGTCATCGGCCAGGAAATCACCAAGAAGAAGCTGGCGGTCGCCGTCTACAACCACTACAAGCGCCTGGAGATGACCAAGAAACGGGGCGACCTGGAACTGCAGAAAAGCAACGTGCTGCTGATCGGACCCACCGGCACCGGCAAGACCCTCCTGGCCCAGACGCTGGCCCGGATGCTCTCGGTCCCCTTTGCCATCGTGGACGCGACCACCCTGACCGAGGCGGGGTACGTAGGCGAGGACGTGGAGAACATCATCCTCAAGCTGCTGCAGAACGCCGGCGGCGACAAGGAGAAATGCCAGCAGGGGATCGTCTACATCGACGAAATCGACAAGATCGCGCGCAAGGACGAAAACCCCTCCATCACCCGTGACGTGTCGGGGGAGGGGGTCCAGCAGGCGCTCCTGAAGATCCTGGAAGGCACCGTGGCCAACGTCCCCCCGCAGGGAGGACGCAAGCACCCGCACCAGGAATTCATCCAGATTGACACCTCCAACATCCTCTTCATCTGTGGAGGCGCCTTCGTGGGCCTGGAAAAGGTCATCGAACGCCGCGTGGGGAAGAAGAGCATGGGATTTCTGGTCGCCGACAAGGAATCGGCGGGGCCGAAGACCCCGAAGAAGGGGCAGCGCGCCAACATCCTGGAAATTTGCGAGCCGCGGGACCTGATCAAGTACGGCCTGATTCCGGAGTTCGTCGGCCGGTTGCCTGTCGTCGGATCGCTGTCCGAGCTTGACCAGGCCGCGCTGGTGGAAATCCTGACCAAGCCGAAGAACGCATTGGTGCGCCAGTACCAGAAGATGTTCGAGTTCGAGAACGTCAAGCTGAAGTTCACGGACGATGCGGTGGCCGCCATCGCCAACCAGGCGCTGGAGCGGAAGATGGGAGCCCGGGGATTGAAAACCATCCTCGAGGATCTTATGTTGGACGTGATGTACCAGTTGCCTTCCCAGAAAAAGGTGAAGGAATTCGTGGTCACGCGGGAGATGGTCGAGAACAAGGACATCGTCTTCGCGTTACTGGAAAAGGCCGGTTAAGCGACAGCATGACAAACGAGTTCACCCCAGGAAAGACGGAACGTCTCCCCATGATCCCGATCCGGGACGTGGTGGTCTTCCCCCACATGATGATCCCGTTCGTAATCGGCCGGCCCTCCTCCGTGCGCGCGCTGGAGTTCGCGCTGGAAGGCTCCAAGCGGGTGTTCCTGGCGACCCAGATGGACGCCTCGATCGACGACCCCAAGTCCTCCGATATTTACACGGTCGGGACGGCGGCCACCATCGTCCAGAGCGTCAAGCTGTCGGACGGCAACATCAAGGTCCTGGTCGAGGGGGTCCAGCGGGTGCGCGCCATCCGTTTCGTGAGCGACCCCGGTTTCTTCGTCGCCGACGTGGTATTGCTGGAAGAAGCCTCTCCCTCGAGCGCACGCGTCACGATGCTGGTCAAGAGGCTGCAGACGGTGTTCGAACAGTTCTCCAAGCTCAGCCACCACGTGAACTACGACGCCATCCTCAACGCGATGAAGACCCTGGAGCCGTCCAAGCTGGCGGACAACATCTCGGCCAACCTCCCTATCAGCATCGAGGAAAAGCAGCAGCTCCTGGAAATGGTCGACTTGGGCGAGCGGATCGAGAAGATCAACGAGATCATCGAAGTCGAGATGGAGAAGATCAAGGTGGACCGCAACATCCAGGGGCGCGTCAAGCGCCAGATGGAGCGGGCCCAAAAGGAGTACTACCTCAACGAAAAGATGAAGGCGATCCAGAAGGAGCTCGGCCGCAAGGACGAAAAGAGCGAACTGGACGACCTGAAGAAGCAGCTCAAGGCGGCCAAACTGCCGAAAGAGGCTCACGAAAAGGCCACCAAGGAGATCCAGCGGCTGGAGATGATGCCGCCGATGTCGGCCGAGTCGATCGTCTCCCGCACCTACCTGGACTGGCTCCTGTCGGTGCCCTGGAACAAGAAATCGAGGGAGATCCGGGACATCAAATGGTCCGGCAAGGTGCTCGAGGAGGACCATTACGGTCTGGAGAAGATCAAGGACCGGATCCTCGAATTCCTCGCCGTCCGCAGCCTGGTCAAGAAGCCCCAGGGGACCATCCTCTGCTTCGTCGGCCCTCCCGGGGTCGGCAAGACCTCCCTGGGCAAATCGATCGCGCGGGCCACGGGGAGGAAATTCGTCCGCCTGTCGCTCGGCGGGGTGCGCGACGAAGCCGAGATCCGGGGCCACCGCCGAACCTACATCGGCGCCCTCCCGGGCCAGATCATCCAGTACATGAAGAAGGCGGGGACCAAGAACCCCGTGTTCATGCTCGACGAGATCGACAAGATGAGCATGGACTTCCGCGGGGATCCTTCGGCCGCCCTGCTCGAGGTGCTCGACCCGGAACAGAACCACATGTTCGTCGATCACTACCTCGACACCGAGTTCGACCTTTCGATGGTGATGTTTATCGCGACGGCCAACGTCCTGCACACCATTCCGCGGGCGCTGCAGGACCGGATGGAGGTCATCCAGCTCTCCGGGTACACTGAAAACGAGAAGCTGGAGATCGCCAAGCGGTTCCTGGTCAAAAAGCAGATCGAGGCCAACGGGTTGACGGCAAAGCAGATCCGGTTCAGCGACGAAGCGCTCCTGGAAATCATCCGCAAGTACACGCGCGAATCGGGCGTCCGGAACCTGGAGCGCGAAATCGCCAACGTGTGCCGTAAAACGGCCAAGCGCATCGTCACCTCCGAGGTCACGACGAGCGACATCACCCCCGAGGAGGTGCAAAAGCTCCTGGGCCGACCGAAGTTCCGGATGCAGGCGATCAGCGAGACCAACCAGATCGGCCTGACGACGGGCCTGGCGTGGACCGAGGTCGGGGGCGATGTGCTGCAGACCGAGGCGACGCTCATGGAGGGGAAGGGACAGCTGACCCTGACCGGAAAGCTGGGCGAAGTCATGCAGGAATCGGCGCGGACAGCCATGAGCTTCGTCCGGAGCCGGACGGCCGAGTACGGAGTCGGCCGGGAGTTCCACCGGAGGATGGACCTGCACATCCACATTCCCGAGGGGGCGATCCCGAAGGACGGCCCTTCGGCCGGCATCACCCTGGCGACTACCATCGTGTCGGCCCTGACCCGGATACCGGTCCGCAGGGATGTCGCGATGACGGGGGAAATCACCCTGCGGGGGAAGGTGCTCCCGATCGGCGGCGTCAAGGAAAAGCTCCTGGCCGCGCACCGGGCGGGGATCAAGATTGTCCTCCTCCCCAAGGAAAATGAAAAGGATCTCGAGGACCTGCCGCCCGACATCCTGGAGGCCCTGGACGTTCAATTGGTGGAGACGATGGACGAAGTCCTCGAAATTGCACTGGAGCGCACGCCCGTGGCGAACCAGATGTCCCCGATCTCGGACATCGACGGCATACGCCCCGGCGAAAATGTCGCTCATTGACCCCTTGCCTGCAAAATTTCCCGTGGTCCGTTCCGAATTCGTCACGAGCGCGGTATCTATAAGCGGCTTCCCGGCGCCGGGAATCCCCGAAGTGGTATTCGCAGGAAGGTCCAACGCCGGCAAGTCCAGCCTGATCAACCGGCTGACCGGCAACCGGGGTCTTGCCCGGACCAGTTCCACCCCGGGCAAGACCCAGAGCGTCAATTTTTACCGGATCAACGGATCCTTTTATTTCGTCGATCTCCCCGGCTACGGCTACGCCAGGGCGGGAAAGTCGGCGATCCGGAGCTGGAAAACCCTCATCGAGGGATACTTCCTGGGCCGGGCCGTGATCGCGCTGGCGATCCACGTCGTCGATTCGAGGATGCCCCCGACCGACTTGGATATCCAGCTGTCGGGATGGCTCGCCGGGCTGGAGGTTCCGCGGCTCGTCGTCGCGACCAAGTCTGACAAGTTGTCCAATAACCAGAAGGGCGCTCAGTTGCGCATCATTTCCGATTCGCTGGAGGAGAGTTCCGTCATCATGGCTTCAGCCGCAACCGGAACAGGATCGAAGGAAATCTGGAAACGCATACTGGAAGCAACCGCAGTGGTCCCATCCTCAATTGAATAACGGTTCCCCGCCCCCCGGCACGGGAGGCGGTCGGAAGCCATTCTCCCGCTGGAGGGAGCTCATGCCTGAAACGACGCAAAGTCGAAATGCAAACAGCCGTGAAAACGGCCACTTGGACATTCGTGAACTGAAGGAAATGAACATCGCCGCCCTGGCGGAGATCGCCAAGGGGCTCGGCGTCCCGGGCTACACCGGGATGCGGAAACAGGAACTGATCTTCCAGATCCTGAAGGCGCAGACCGAGGCGAGCGGCCTGGTCTTCTCCGAAGGGGTGCTGGAATGCCTCCCGGAGGGTTTTGGGTTTCTGCGGGCCCCGGACTACAACTACCTGCCCGGGCCGGACGACATCTACGTGTCCCCGTCGCAGATCCGCAAGTTCGACCTGCGGACCGGGGACACCGTTTCGGGGCAGATCCGCCAACCCAAGGAGGGGGAGCGCTATTTCGCCCTGATCAAGGTGGAGGCGGTCAACTTCGAACACCCGGACGTGGCCAAGGACAAGATCTTCTTCGACAACCTGACCCCGCTCTACCCCGATGAACAGCTGAAGCTGGAAACGGGTCCGGGCAACCTCTCCGGCCGCGTCATGGATATGCTCGCCCCCATCGGCAAGGGGCAGCGCGGCCTGATCGTCTCCCCCCCGCGGACAGGGAAGACCATGCTGCTGCAGTCGATCGCCAACTCGATCTCCAAGAACCACCCCGAGGTGGACCTGATCGTGCTCCTGATCGACGAGCGCCCGGAAGAGGTCACCGACATGCAGCGGTCGGTGAAGGGAGAGGTCGTCGCCTCCACCTTCGACGAGCCGGCGTCGCGCCACGTGCAGGTGGCCGAAATGGTACTGGAGAAAGCCAAACGCTTCGTCGAGCACAAGCGGGACGTGGTCATCCTGCTTGACAGCATCACGCGGCTGGCGCGGGCCTACAACACCATCGTACCCCCGAGCGGGAAGGTCCTGTCGGGCGGCGTGGACAGCAACGCCCTGCAGCGGCCGAAGCGCTTCTTCGGCGCCGCGCGCAACATCGAGGAGGGGGGGAGCATCACCATCATCGCCACGGCCCTGG